>CALEBN010000043.1 GCA_937943045.1 uncultured Collinsella sp.
CCTGCGGCCCCGTCGTTTTTATGCCGATACGCAACGAGCGTTAGCGCTCCATGTTGGGAACGATGCTGCCTTCGGTCACCGCATGCACGGCCAGGCGCATGATGTTGTCGTAGCCGGTCTTGCTCAGGATCTCCGAGATGCGGCGCTTGATGGTGCCCTCACTCATAAACAGTTCGGCCGCGATCTCGCGACGGCTCTTGCCCTCGCAGGCGAGGCGCAAAATCGACAGCTCGACATCGTCGAGTGCCGCCGTACCCGAAAAAATGCTCTCGGGCGGCTTGGGAAACGTGCAATAGCCCGCCAGCGTGGAGCGCATCACGGCGAACAGCTCGTCGATACCGACGTTCTTGTACACAAAGCTGTCGACGGCCGCCTCGCGGGCCTGATCGACAAAGGTGATCTCGGGCATGCCGGTCATGATAATGATGCGACACTCGGGCAGTTGCTCCTTGATGCGCGCCGCCGCCACGATGCCGTTTGAATCGTGTTCGGTGCACACGTCCATCAGTATCATGTCAGGGCGCTCCTTGAGCGCGACACCCAAGGCCTCGGAGGCATCGGCGATCGCGGCGACGACGGTCATATCGGGCTGGTCGCCAACGGAGCGCGCCAGGCTCTCGCGCAGAATGGCCTGGTCTTCGACGATCAACACGCGGATCATGAGCTTCTCCTTTGGGACGTGGCGTTGGTGTTAAGCGGAATGGATACCGTAAGCGTAAAGGGTGGGGCGGCATGGACCTCAAGGCTGCCGCCCAGATTCCGTGCGACATGCCTCATACCAGGGATACCCGTTCCCTCGCGATACGATACGGGGGCCGGCGCGCCGTCATTAGAGATGGTCATGCGCGCGATGTCGCATCCGTTCGACTCCTCCTGCCACAGGTGCACATGGACCTGGTGGGCCTGCGCGTGCTTGGTGGCGTTGGTCGAGGCCTCGCGGATAATCTGCAAAAAGGCCGCCGCGACACGCGTGTCCTCAGGCAGCGCACCCTCAACATCGATCTGCACACTCACCAGGCCAAAAGCATGGACGATATCACCCAGCTGCTCTGCAGGCTCGCTGGCACCGCCACTGCGCAAATCGGCGGCGATTGAGCGCAGCAACGGGTCAATCTGCTCGAGCGACTCATCGTCCAGACGCCCCTCCTCCAAATAGCGATGAAGAATGGACAGGCGCTGCCCGATCACATCGTGAACGCGGGCGCGCATACGTAGGTAGGCCGCATTGTCGGCAACTTTTTTGACTTCTTCGATCTGGGCTTGGAGCTCTTGGCCCGCAAGCTCAAGCAGGTGGTTGGCTTGCGCCAAGCGGTCATGAGCATGCGCGTACTCTGTCACATCAAGACCGATAATGCGCTCGAACGAACGGCCCGAAACCATAACACGATCGCACAAAAATAGGCGAATCTCGGCGGGAGAGACCTCGACCACCGCCCGCGCCTCACCAAAACGGTCCAAGTTAATCCGCACACGGTTCCTACTGCTTTCGGGCATTTGCATGCTGAGTTTGCGCAGGTCGTTCCATGTGCCGCTCATGTCGCGTAGATCGGTTGCCATATGAAGTTCCACCAGGTTTTTGCGCATGCAGCGGTTCATGAGCAACGGACGGCCCCTCGGGTCTAGATACAGAATGCCCACGGGAATCACGTTGATGGTTTCAATCGTCGAGAATGCGGTGATATCCTCCTGGCGGTTACGGACGTCCATCAAGAGCGCCGCGATGGAACGGAACAGGAAGAACGCTCCCTCTGCGATAAGGACAACGGTCCACGCCGAGCCCATGGCAAGCACCACCGGCGGTGTAACGGCGACAACAAGCAGCAGCTCGACCAGCATGACGGGGCGACGATAGTGCACCATAAGCACCACGCCATAGGCAAAGATCGCGGCATTGAGCCACAACGCTCCGCCCATTGCCCTGGCGCAAACGTCAAGCGGCGCCACCAGATGCGAGCCAGACGACGCGAACAGGATAAGCGCCGAAATCATCAGATGAAGCACAAGGCTCGCCTCGTAGGCGCAAATCACCTTACGGTTATAGGGCGAGCGGCGCGATGCGATGAGCGGGACGTGGATCGTCTGCAGACACGCAGCCAGGGCAAAGACAACATCGAGCGCAACGATTTGGGGAAGAATGAGCGAAATCTGCATCGTCACTCACCCGCCCTCGGCATCAAGACGATCATGCGCAGCTGGCCGGGCTCGCCCTCAAATCGGTATGCCACGTTGCGCCCTTGCAGAGCGCTTTCGAGCTCTTGCGCAGCGGGCGTCTGCGAAAGATCTTCATCATCGTTGGAAAAAAGCGTGGCACGCAGCTCGACACTGCATCGGTCATGGTCGCCCAAGTGATACATAAGCGCCGGATGGTCGGTGGTGTAGGCAAAAAACGCAAAGTCGTACACGCAGTCGTACAGGGCGCTTACCGTACTGGCGTGCAAAGGGCGCCGTATGGCGATAATCGAGGCGCAATCGATATCGATGGTGCGCAGGTCGCTTGCGAGCTCGTTGGCAATGAGCTGAATGCGGTCGCGATCAAAACCGCTCTCCCCATGCTGTGCCAACGTGAGCGACCCCTTGCGCTTGCAATAGGCGACGAGCATCTTGGCGCGCTGCAGCATGCGGTAACGCTCGTGCGAAGACGCTTCATCGGTCAACGGCGGCAGCGAGCTCAGTAGGTCGTACATCCCTTCGAGCGCGCGGGCAAGCGCTTGGTCCACGTCTTGGACCAGCAAGGTCTCGGCCTCTTGATCTGCCAAATGCGTCTTAAGGTCGTAGTCGGCGGCGAGCAGCTCATTTTGACGCTGCAACTCCATGCGACGATGTGCCAGTTCACGGTTAAGCTCGTTGAGCTCCGACACGTCTTGGGCAAGCAGCGCCAATCCACCCAGCAGCGGAAAGGCGCGATACATTACATCGGGATCGGACGCCACGGCAAAGGCATGAGCGCGCCCGTGCTCCTGGGTCCGCAACTCCTCGCGCACGCCTACCGGCATTGGCTTTGACACTGGCGTGGCATAGGCCTCCTGCAAGTCGCGCGTTAGAACTTTGAGGTCGAACGGCAAGGTGTCGAAGATGCCAGCTATGTCGTGATACGACGGAATGACACCGCAATCGAGACAGATTTCCATCGCCACCACGCACAGGACGCAATAGACGAGCGAAAAGTTGAGCCTCCATGCCCAGGGCACGCGCAACGCATATGAGATGGCAAAGAATGCGCCACCCAGCAGTACGAGCGCCGCCGTGCCCGAGAAACGCTGGATGCGAAAGGACGAGGACCGACCAATCAGGATAAAAAAGGCCACGAAGTCAAAGGCCGTCCACACGAGGACGGCGAAATAACCCCAGCCGTACGTGTAATCGTTGCTCCAGGTGTCGCTTGTACGGTCAAAGCGGAAGACCTGCTGGTGAAAATCGTTGGTGAGCACAAATCCGATAAGCAGGATGGCCACAATCCACAGTGCAGCGCAGTAGCGGCGACCCAAGCGGTGTTGCTCCAGGCCCGCGAGGCGCAGACCACACAACTGGTAGAGCAGTGGAATGAGCGTCATGGGCACGTAGTACAGGTACCACAGCACGGTGGCATAGAACGGCGTGAACGACTTGTACTTGAGAATGACTTCGATCATCCACAGGGCGCAGATGGTGGCGATGGCAACAAGACGGCGGCGCAACACATAGTCCAAACAGCGCAGATAGACCGATACGCCCCAGATCGAAAATACAATTGCGGCGACAAGCAACGGGAGAGAGCTCGAATGGACGAGCGCATCCACGACCTCTTTGGACACCTCGCTATAGGCGGGCACGGCGTTAGAAAGTTTGAGGTCGAAGGCGAACAGCGCCGGCAAGACTGCCAAAAGTATGAGGAACAGCGCGGTGATGGCGCCGGCGATAGCGAAGACGCGGTGACGGTACACCTGATGTGTTATGCCAACAAGGAATCGCGGCATGGCGAAGAGCCTGCCGCCCCTGGGATCCGCCACGGGTGCGGATCGGGCGGCCGCGTGGCCGATATGTCGCTCGCGGGTACCCATAGTGCTTTTAGTGTACCGACAGATGGATCGAAAAAGCGGGCCGCATGTCCCAAAATCCGCAGACGGCAGGGCGCCCGGTGAGCATTAACTGCTCGCCGGGCGCCTTGGTCAGGAAACTCTGAAGTCGAGTGCCTCAGCTTCCTTAGGAAAGGTCCTCACCATTAGAAGCAATAACCTTCTTGTACCAGTCGAAGCTCTTCTTCTTGGAGCGCTTGAGGGTGCCGTTGCCGGCGTCGTCGCGATCCACATAGATAAAGCCGTAGCGCCTGGACATCTCGCCCGTGCCGGCCGAGACCAGGTCGATCGGGCCCCAGGTGGTGTAGCCCAGCAGGTCAACGCCATCCTCGGTCACCGCGTCGCGCATCGCGGCGATATGCTGGCGCAGGTAGTCGATACGGTAGTCGTCGTTGATGGAGCCATCCTCTTCGACAACATCCTTGGCGCCCAGACCGTTCTCGACCACAAACAGCGGCTTCTGATAACGGTCGTACAGGTCGTTAAGGGTGATGCGGAAGCCCAGCGGATCGATGGACCAGCCCCACTGGCTCTCCTGCAGGTAGGGGTTCTTGGCGCCGGCGAAGGCGTTGCCCTGGGTGCGCTCGACATCGGGGTTATCGGCACCGGCGGAGCAACGGGTGCTGTAATAGCTAAAGCTGATGAAGTCGACGGTGTTGGCGGCCAGGATTTCGCGGTCCTCGTCCGTCATACCCACATCGATGCCTAGACGCTCGAGCTTCTTGACGGCATAGGCCGGGTAGTAGCCACGGCTCTGGACGTCGACGAAGAAGTAGTTGTCCTGGTTGTCGAGCTGCGCCTGGCGCACATCGCCCGGACGGCAGCTGTAGGGGTAGTAGCTACCTGCGGCGAGCATGCAGCCGATCTTGATCTCGGGGTCGATCTCGTGGGCAATCTTGGTTGCCCAAGCGCTGGCGACGAGCTCGTTGTGGGCGGCCAGGTACTCGACGGCCTCCTTGTTCTCGCCCTCCTCAAAGACCAGACCGGCACCCATAAACGGCAGGTGCAAGATCATATTGATCTCGTTGAAGGTGAGCCAGTACTTCACCAGACCCTTGTAGCGGGTGAAGATCGTGGTTGCGAGGTTCTTGTAGAAGTCGATGAGCTTGCGGTTGCGCCAGCCGCCGTACTCCTTGATGAGGTGAATCGGGCAGTCGAAGTGCGTGATAGTCACGAGCGGCTCGATACCGTGCGCCTGACACTCACGGAACACGTCCTCGTAGAAGGCCAGGCCAGCCTCATTGGGCTCGGTCTCGTCACCGTTGGGGAAGATGCGGGTCCAAGCCAGGCTCATACGGAAGGTCTTAAAGCCCATCTCGGCAAAGAGGGCGATGTCCTCCTTGTAGTGGTGATAGAAATCGATGCCGGTCTGCGCGGGATAGTAATAGCCGTCCTCGAAGTCGAGCATCTTACGCTGGCCGGAGACCACCGCATAGCGCTCGGGGCCGTGCGGTGCCACGTCCACGTTGGCCAGGCCACGGCCGTCCACGTTGTAGGCGCCCTCGCACTGGTTGGCAGCCGTCGCGCCGCCCCACAGGAAGTCGTTACGGAAAGCCATGCATCAATCCTTTCATACGCTGCTTGTCCTAATTTCAGGATCCCCGCAAACGGGGTGCCACTCAACGACAACAGCGCGGGTCGACACTTCTTTTCGCACACGGTGGCCCGGCGACCGCCCACAGCTGACACTTTTTGATACCTGCCTGCCCCCAACCACCACAAAGGGGACAGGCACCTTTGTGGTGGTTTGGGGCGGTTTGTCTCGATCTGTAACAGGTAGAGACGATTTAGCCCGCTAGATGTTACAGATCGAGACAGAAGATTCTAGTCGCAGGCGATATCGAGGTTCTTGCCGATGAGGCCTACGTAGCCGCCTTCGCCGGCGGGATATTTGACTGAATAGGAAAAAAAGGAAAAAATAGGAAAAAAAGGAAAGGAGACTCATGACTGAAACCATCTTCTCCCCCTCATTTGGAAATCGCCCGTCCTATCTGGTGGGGCGCGGGAGCGTGATTTCGACATTCATCTCCGGCCTTGAGCAGGAGCCGGGCAATCGAGACCGAGCCATGCTCATGCTCGGCCAGCGAGGCAGCGGCAAAACGGTTCTGCTGTGGGAACTTGCCGATCGCGCACGCAAGCTCGGCTTTGTTGTCGCCACGCCCACCGTAGCCTCCGAGGATATGCTCGAGCGCATTGTTGAGAAGATCCAGGAAGCGGGCGAGCCCTACGCCAACAAGCATCGTCTCCCCAAACTTGCGGGCGGCAGCCTGAGCGTCTTCGGCTTCTCAGCCGGCCTTGAGTTCACGCGCGATGTGCAGGAAACCAAAAGCTTCCAGTTCAAGCTCACGCAGCTGGCGCGCAAGCTGACCGAGCAGGGACACGGCATCCTCATCCTCATCGATGAGCTCCAGGCCAATTCACCCGAGATCAGACAGCTCGTCACCGCCTATCAAGAGCTGGTCGGCGAGGGGCTCAACGTCGCGCTCGTCATGGCGGGCCTCCCGGGAGCAGTCTCCGCGACACTCAACGACCGCGTACTGACATTTCTCAACCGCGCACGCAAGGTCACGCTCGAACCGCTTTCAGTTGGAGATGTGGATGCCTACTATCAGCGAGCTTTCGAAGAGCTCGACCTTGATATTCCAGGCGATCTTCGGCTGGACGCCGCTCGCGCAACTCAGGGCTCGCCCTACATGCTGCAGCTCATCGGCTACAACATCGCCAATCGTTGCCAGGCAGGAGAACACGTAACGCCAGAGCAAGTCGACGGAGCAATCGAAGCGTCAAAGGTCGATTTCGAAAACGATGTGTGCGAAACGACACTCGCCGCGCTATCGGACCAAGACGTCGCGTTTCTCGACGCAATGACTGATGACGAAGCCGCCGTGTCTCGCATTTCTGATGTTGCGAAGCGCATGTCAGTCACACCGGACTACGCACAAAAGTATCGCCGGCGCCTCATCGACGCCGGCGTAATCGAACAGGCGCGCCGCGGTTACGTGCGTTTCGCCGTACCATATATGGCTGACTATCTGCGCAGCCAACTCTAGGCAGCCACCACAAAGGGGACAGGCACCTTTGTGGTGGTTGGGGGCGGTTTGTCTCGATCTGTAACAGTTGGGCCGCCAAAACCGGGCTTGGTGTTACAGATTGAGATTGTTCGGTCTGTCCCCTACAGTTTGTCTAAATCTGTAACAGGTAGAGACGATTTAGCCCGCTAGATGTTACAGATTGAGACGGAAGATTCTAGTCGCAGGCGATGTCGAGGTTCTTGCCGATGAGGCCTACGTAGCCGCCCTCGGCAGCCTTGGGGCCGTCGGCGTGGCAGAGAACCCACTTGTCTGCCTTCCAGTAGCAGTAGCTGTCACCGGCCGCGGGCATGTCGGCCGCGGCCTCGGGGCGCGGACCATTGGTGCCAGCGGGCAGCGCCACCATCACCTGGAAGCCACCGTCGTCGACCATGCACGGCGTGTAGTGGAGCGTGGTGTTGAAAACCTCGACGACCTTGCCCGCCGGCACGCGGAACGCCTTGACGCACGCGGTATCGAGCTTGCCGTCCTCGATCTCCCAGCGATGTGCCACGAGCAGGATAAAGTCGCGTGCACCCAGGTTGAACTCGCTCGCGCGGTGGTACTCCAAGCAGTTGAGCTGCGTGTTGTGGCCGTTGCACCAGCCGAGCTGGAAGGGACGACCGCCAAACATGAGAAAGCCCAGCTTATCGGCATCCTTGACGCCCTCGAGCTCCGGCGCGCTTGCTACGTACTTGCTGCCCTCGGGGATGGGCGTAGCGGAAAGCGCCTCGAGCACGGGCGACGTAAGCTCGGACGGAACGTTATCCCAAACGTTGCCATAGGACTTGAACTCGGGATCAGAGACAGAGTAGATATGCATGTTCGCTCCTGTTCGTTTGTGTGACAGTATGAACATTCTAGAACAAACTCGTCCTGTTTTGAGCACTCGGTATGAAAAAGCACCCCCGCAAGAGCGGGAGCGCTTCTAGTACAAACACTATTCCTGCGAGGGGCCTTACGCCTGCTGATAGTGCAGGTGCTTCTCGTCGATATCGGCCAGGTCGCGGTCGAGGTAGCGGCGCGCGAGCCAGTTTGCCATGGGAAGGTTCTGGTCCAGGTAGTTACCGCACTCCTCGGGAGCGGCACCGGGGACATCGCCCTCAAAGCCGGCGACAAACTCGAACAGCTCACGCACGAGCGGCAGAATCTCCTCGCTCGTCAGCTCACCAAAAACGACGAGGTAAAAGCCCGTGCGGCAGCCCATGGGGCCAAAGTAGACAATGCGGCTCGACCACTCGGCATGATTGCGGAGGAACGTCGCGCCCAGGTGCTCGATGGTGTGGCACTCGGCGGTGTTCATGACCGGCTCCTTGTTGGGCGTGGTCAGGCGCAGGTCAAACGTGGTGACGGCGGCGCCGGTCGCCGGATCGCGGTCGATGCGGCTCACATACACGCCGGGCTCAAGCAGCAGATGATCAACAGAAAAGCTGGCGATGCGCTCCATGGCAGATCCTCTCGGTAGTCAATTTGGGACGGGGCTCTTTTAGCTGGTTCGAATGGTCGCACCAATCATACCAGTCAAAAAAGCCCCATCCAAAAAGACAACTTAGCCAAGGACACGGGCCATGCGCGTCTTGAACTCGGACAGGAAGCGCGGAGCGTCAACAGTCAGCGCCACGAGTGCGCTCTTGTCGGGGTCGGCCACACGGCGCTCATCGCAGATGGTGCGGCCGCGATACTCGCCGAGCAGGTCGACGCGCAGGTTACAGCCGAGCGCGCCCACGAGCGTGGGGTCAATCGCCACGGCGACGGCAAGCGGATCGTGCAGCGCGCAGCCACCAAGGTAGGGGGCGTTCATCTCGTACGAGCCAATATAGTGCTCCACCATGCTCGCAAACGCGCAACCGGCCATGGTGCCCGAGCCCGTCCAGCCGGCAATGTCGCGACGCGTGAGCACCACGCGATGCGTCACATCCAAACCCACCATAGTGAGCTTGCGGCCCGAACGCAGCACGGCGTCGGCCGCCTCGGGATCACTTGCCATGTTGGCCTCGGCGCCCGCACTCACGTTGCCGGGCACGGTCAGGGCGCCGCCCATAACCACCACGCGGCCGATAGACATCACCGCTGCCGCATCGCGCTCCAGGGCAAGCGCCAGGTTGGAGAGCGGGCCGGTCGCTACGTAGACCAGATCGGGACCATAGGTGCGCGCGGCATCGATCAGATAATCGACCGCAGCGTTACCGTCGGCAGACGTCGCCCCCACCGGCTCGTAGGGCGACGCCGGCACGCTCGCGCCGCCGATGCCGTTCTTGCCGTGAATGAGCGCGGTGGACGCCGGCGGCGTATAGGGCTCAGTCGCCTGCAGAGGACGGTCGGCACCCAGGTACACCGGCACCTCGGGACGACCCAACAGGTCGAGCACCGCCAAGCAGTTATGCGCCGACTGGTCGACGCGCACGTTGCCAAAGCACGTGGTAATGCCGACGAGCTCCACCTCGGGGCTCGCGATGGCATAGGCAAGCGCCATCGCATCGTCCACACCCATATCCAGATCAAGGATCAGCTTCTTAATTGCCATTGTTCTACTCCGCTTCTCCGTCTTGTACTAAATCGTCTAAATCAAACACGCGCTCAACTTCGGCACGCGTGGGAATCGACTGCTGAGCGCCCAGGCGCGACACCGTCACTGCCGAGGCGCGAGCACCCGTGGCCATGCACTCAAAGAGTGGCAAGCCCTCTAGGCGAGCCGCCGCCAACGCGCCGATAAACGTATCGCCGGCGGCCGTGGTATCGACTACCGTGTTCGAAAGTGCCGGCATGCGCAGCAGCTCGCCGTCATCACCGAGCGTAACCGAGCCGGCGCCGCCCAGCGTGATGACCGCGGCGCCGGCACCCTTGGCGAGCAAGGCATTGAGCGCCGCGACGCAGCTCGCATCATCCGCGGGCAAGATGCCCGTCAGCACCTGGCATTCAGTCTCGTTGGGACAGACCAGGTCGACCGCAGGCCAGGCCTCCGCAGGCAACTCGCAGGCAGGCGCTGGATTAAAGACCGTATAGAACCCCAGCTCGTGAGCGCAAACAAGCGCCTCGGCAGTCGCCACAAGGTCACATTCGCCCTGGGCGATAAAGACGCTTCCGGCAGCTGGGGCAATCTCGCTGGCGTCGCCGTCGAGCTCATCGGCCACCAGACGTCTCAGCGCGTGAGCAACGTCCTCGCCCGCGAGCGCATGGTTGGCGCCCGGTGACAGCACGATGCGGTTGTCGCCCTCGCAGCGAATGATGGTCGCCGTTCCCGTCTCCACGTCATCGCGACGCGCTACAAAGACACAGTCCACGCCGGCGTCTTGGAGCCCCGCCACGAGCGACGTGCCAAATGCGTCGCAGCCGACCGCGCCGATCATATGCGCGTGCGCGCCCATGCGCGCAGCAGCTACGGTCTGGTTGGCGCCTTTGCCGCCGGCGTTGGTGATAAACCCGCTGCCGCCAACGGTCT
Organism: uncultured Collinsella sp.; assembly: GCA_937943045.1. Lineage (GTDB taxonomy): Bacteria > Actinomycetota > Coriobacteriia > Coriobacteriales > Coriobacteriaceae > Collinsella. The sequence goes on from CALEBN010000043.1 coordinate 10,560, forward strand.
CGCCCGCACGCGGCATGCGCTCGCACGCCACCGAAAGGTCCATGTTCATGCTGCCGAACACCGCAACGATGCCGCGATCTGCCATGGAAACCTCCTCGTCCGCGGGCTCTGCACCCGCCGTTGGCCGTCAATCGTGCGCTCTCGCGCCTCTATAACTTTAGTTCACTTTGATGTGAACGCGCCCTTGAGGTTGCGCCAGCAGCAAGCATTCACAGGAGCAGGCAGCTACAATGAATATGTGCTGATTATTCTCGTCATTGGATGATGTTGTATGGAACAATTCCCGCGATCGAGCTCGCGCAGCTCACGCCACGCGAGCGATCAACGAGCGCCACACGAACGTTCGCGCGCTAACCGACAAGCCACCGAGCCGAGCCGCGCCGCAGACTCTCATCGCGTGCCCGCCAACAAGGGTGACCGCACCAACAGCGCCGCAAAAGAACAGGCGCCCACGCGCCCCAAATCTCGCTATATCCCCGCCCTCGACGGCCTGCGCACGCTTGCCGTCGTCGCAGTGGTGCTCTATCACCTCAACCTCACGTGGGCTCAGGGCGGCCTGCTCGGCGTCACGATCTTCTTTGTGCTTTCGGGCTATCTGATCACGCGCTTGCTGCTCAACGAAGTCGCTAAGACCGGCCGCATCGACCTCAAGAGCTTCTGGATTCGCCGCATCCGTCGCCTGGTCCCCGCCGTGGTAACGGTAGTGTTCGTGACCTGCGCGCTGTGCACCATCTTTAACCACGTGATGCTCACCAAGATGCGCCCCGACATCCTGCCGTCGCTGTTGTTCTTCAACAACTGGTGGCAGATTGCCCAAAACGTCTCGTACTTCAATGCTCTGGGCGACCCCTCGCCGCTCACGCACTTTTGGTCGCTTGCCATCGAGGAACAGTTCTACCTGATTTGGCCGCCACTGCTGTTTGCCATGGTATCCATGCATGTGAGCAAGCCCAACACGCGCCGCGTGGTTCTGGGCCTTGCCGCGGCATCCGCCCTCGCAATGATGGTGCTTTACAACCCTGCCGCCGACCCCAGCCGCGTGTACTACGGCACCGACACCCGCGTGTTCTCGCTGCTGCTGGGTGCCTGGATGGCCTTTATCCCCGATCGCGACCTGGCGCCGGTGCGTCTCGCTCATCGTTTGGGACTCAATCGCCTGGCTGGCGCCGCCAAGCATGGCAAGAACGCCGAGGACAAGCCTGGCAAGAACGCCGACGAATCAGCCGATACCACCCCGGCACAGCCGAGCGCCCTCGTGCGCTTTTGGTCCTCGCCCGCATCCATCGATGTGTTGGGCGTCGTGGGTCTGGTTGGCCTTGCCGCCATGGTCGCGCTCACCAACGGCTACACCGCGTTTCAGTATCGCGGCGGCACGCTGTTATGCTCCATCCTCACGCTCATGGTCATCGCGGCCTGCGTGCAGCCCCAGGGAATGGTTGCCCGCGCGCTGTCCGCCGAGCCGCTCGTGTGGGTTGGCAAGCGCTCGTACAGTATCTATCTGTGGCACTATCCGCTGCTGCTGCTTATGAACCCGGTCGCCAACATCAGCGATACGCCCTGGTGGCAGTACATCTTGCAGGTACTTGTGGTGGTCGCCGTAGCCGAGTGCTCCTATCGCTTTATCGAAACGCTGTTTAGGAAGGGTGCCTTCGGCCGCACCGTCGCCGAATTCCGCGATGGCACCACCACGCCCGCCGGCTGGGTGCGCGCGCATATTCCCGTGTGCGCCACTTGCTGCGTCGTGCTCGTTGTGGCGCTGGGCGGCCTGGTCTTTGTGCCCGACACATCCGCGCTGAGCGGCGAGGGCGCCGAAATCCTAAACAAGGAAGCCAAAAACACCGCACCCACCGACCAGCAGGCGGCCGACGACACCGACAAGGACAACGACGGCTTCCCCGATGGCTCCTACGACCTGTTGATGATCGGTGACTCCGTGTCGCTGCGCGCCGTTGATTCCTTTGACGGTGTATTCCCGCACAGCCATATCGATGCCGAAAAGGGGCGTCAGTTTGATGCGGGCCGCGCGACATTTGAGGGCTATATCCAGCAGAACCTTGCCGGCAAGATCGTGGTCTTTGCCCTGGGCACCAACGGTTTGGTAACGGACGCCCAGGTCGATGCGATCATGGCCGACGCCGGCGAGCAGCGTATTGTCGTATTTGTAAACACGCGTAGCCCGCAGCCGTGGGTCGGGTCCACGAACCAGGCTATCGCCAACGCCGCCACGCGCTACAAAAATGTACGCGTTATCGACTGGTACGGATATAGTGCCAACCGCAATGATCTGTTCGATGGCGATGGCACGCACCTCTCGAACGCGGGTGTGACCGAGTACCTTAAGCTCATCCACGATGCCGTCAAGAAGGACCTGCCCGTGCATCCCGAGGATCACGTTAACGATCCGCAGCCGGCGGCTGTCAAATCCGCTGCCGATGCACTCGTTAGCGCCCTCGCCTACAAACCGCACAAGCTAGGCACCGACAAGTAACGCGCAGCCAAATCTGCTTCTACCCGCAGCAAACAACCCAAAATCGCTCTTTTCGAGCCGACTCCGAGAGGCCGTGGGCAAAAAAACAGGCCGCAACCCATCGCTGCGGCCTGTTCGGAAGCAAAATTGGGCGCTACGCGCTGTAGCCCATCGCCTGCAGCACAAACATAACGACCGTCAGCACCGTAATCACGCCGATAGTCGCCCACGTGAGCACATTCCACACGCGGCCGTTGCGGTTGGCGCCCATAATGTGACGATCGGCGGCAATAACCACCTGGAACACCAAAACCACGGGCAACAGCACGCCGTTGATGACCTGCGAGGTCATCATAATCTGGAACAGGTCGACACCGGGCATGAGCACCAGCACGGCAGAGATGCCAATGATGGCCGTAATGATGCCGCGGTAGACCGGGGCCTCATCCCAGCTGCGATCGGCACCGCGCTCCCAGCCAAATGCCTCGCAGATAGCACTCGACGTAACACCCGGCAGCACGCAGGCGGCCAAGAAGCTCGCCGCGACCAGGCCCGAGGCAAACAGCACCGTGGACCACTGGCCCGCGATGGGCTCCAATGCGCGGGCGGCATCGGCAGCATCGCTGATCTGAATGCCCGCGGGGAACAGTACCGTACCGGTCGTTATGATAATAAAGCCGGCAATGACATCGGCGGCGATCGAGCCGCTCACGGTATCAATGCGCTGCAGCACGATATCGTCCTCACCCGCATTCTTATCGACCACGTTGTTCTGCGCCAAGAAAATCATCCACGGCGCGATGGTGGTACCGATCGTTGCGACCACAAGCGACACGTAGCTGGGATCGTTTTGGATGTTGGGCACAACCAGGTCGACTGCCACCTCGCCCCAACTGGGACCAGCCATAAATGCAGCGACAATGTAGGTCACGAACACGCAGCTCACCAGCAGCAGAATCTTCTCGATGCGCTGGAAACTGCCCGACATGGTAAGCATCCAAACCAGCAGCGCCACAAGCGGCACCGAGATGCTCGCCGGCACGCCAAAGAGGGCAAGGCCGCTCGCGATACCCGCAAACTCCGAAATGGTCACGGCTGTATTGGCGATCAGCAGCGCCGCCATGGCCAACACGCTCCTGCGCACGCCAAAGCGCTCGCGAATGAGCGAGGCCAGGCCCTTGCCCGTCACGCAGCCGCAACGCGCCGCAGTCTCCTGCGTCACGATGAGCAGCACGGTCATGACAGGAAGCATCCACAGCATCTTGTAGCCATAGCTGGCACCGGCGCTGGAATACGTGGCGATGCCACCAGCGTCATTACCCGAAAGCGCCGCCAGAAGGCCAGGGCCCATGGCGCCAAAGATGGCCGCGATGGTCAGCTTTTGCTTGGTGCTCGCCTTTTGCTTCGTGTTTTGCACGCGACCACCTAACCCATGACCGACATGGCAAGCAGCACCGCGGCGATGCAGTACGCCACGCATGAGATCATGACGGCAATGACGTTCATGGCGGTACCCGACGTATTGAGGTCGTGCTCGTCACGCCAGAACAGCACCATCAGGTAAATCACGGCGCTCATGTTGCCAATCAGACAAACGATGGCCGCGATGTTAAAGCAGCCGGTAAAGAGCTGCTCCTCAAACATAGGCGCGTCGAGGAATGCGGCGGTGCGCACCAGCTGGGCGCACAGGTAGGTGACGAGCGACAGAATCAAGCCCATGCCCGTACTCTGGAAGAAAAATCCCAAATACGGCTTGGGCTCATCGTCATGGCCGTCGTACTCCAGGAAGTAATTCTTGACGAACGACACCATACGCGAGGCAGCCAGCAGCACGAGCGGCATGGCGCACATGGGGAACACCACCAGATGCGCAGAGCCCAGCGCCGTCCCCAGCACTGTTGCCATGATGCACGAGGCAATACCCCACACGACAACCCAGTACTGGCGATGCACAAACCAGCCGAGCACATTCGTCGAGTCGTCGGACGCGCTGTCGCCCGAGCCGACGCCTGCGATCTGCAGGTCCTCCTGGTGTTCCTCGGCGATAACGTCCATGGCGTCGTCAAAGGTCACGATACCCAAAATATGACGGTTCTCGTCGCAAACGGGGATGGCGACCAGGTCGTACTTGGTCATCTCGTCCGTTACGTCTTCCTGGTCATCGTCGGGCGACACATACACCAGGTCGCGATAGGCCAGCTGGCCCAGCGTGGCGTCGCGGTCGGCCACGATGAGCGTGCGTAGCGAAAGCACGCCAGTGAGCATGCCGTTCGGGTCCTCGGTATAGACGTAGTAGACGCTCTCGAAGTCCTCGTCGAGCTTGCGGATCGCCTCGATGGCGTCACCGACCGTCGCCGTGGCGGGCAGGGAGACAAACTCCGAGGTCATGATGCGACCGGCAGTGTTGTCCTCATAGCCCAGCAGGTTACGAATCGCTTTCTCCTCCTGAACGCCCATCAGGCGCAACAGCTTCTCGGCCTTCTCGTAATCGAGCTCGTCGATCAGGTCGGCGGCGTCGTCCGGGTCCATCATGGCCAGCATCGACGATGCATCGGTGTCGGACAGGCCCTCGAGCATCTCGGTCATAAGCTCGTCGTCATCGAACTCCGAGATGGCCTCGGCGGCCTGGGCGGTATCGAGCTGCGCGAACACCTGCGCACGCAGGCGCGGGTCGAGCTGCTCGATAATGTCGGCGATGTCGGCAGGGTGCAGCTCGCCAAGCGTCTTGTGCGACACCGACAGCTGGATGTTCTTAGTCGAACGGTCGAGCAGGTCCATGTAGGACCAGGCGATGATGTCCTCGCCGAGCGGTTTGCCCAGGTGCTTCATAAAGCTCTCGACGACATGCTCTAGGGCGGGGCTGATCGCGCGCAGCAGACCGCGAGCGCCAACTTCGGCACCCAGCAGGCGCAGTTGATTTTCGCCCGACATGGAAAACTTGATGTCGTTTACGCGCACGACCTTCATGCCCTGCGTGTCGACAATCTGCTTGTTGAGCACGTCGCGGGCGAGCAAGAGCTCGGTCGGCTGCAGGTACGAAAAACGGATTTCGGTGGCCGGCGACTTAAGGTGCACACCCGTCTCGTCGATACGGTCGACCCATTTGCGCCAGCTGATCATAAACGGCGTCTTGCCGGGTCCGCGGAACGCGAGCGACGTTACGTGCGGAAAAACTTCGCCGGTAGCAATGCCAAAATCGTTCACAACGCCGAGCTTTTCGCCATCGACGTCCAAGACCGGCAGTTTGAGCATCTCACTCAGATAATTCACTGGTGCTCCCCATCATTATCCCTTCGGACTGCGGCCATGCCGGCACGCCGTCCGTGGACTATTAGATATGTATACGCATGCGCGGGCGGCACGCCGCTCGGCGCTCACACCCCGTACATGCGCAAGAAGCACCTGCATGGGGTCATCGACTGTATGGTCGAGGTTTGGATTTCACCTGCAACCTTTCTCTTGACCCTTGTTATCCGCAGTAACTATAGCATCAGCATCGCGCCGTGGCGTCAAATTTATGCTCCAAACATCGCAGGCATATCAAACGCTGACGCATCCGTGACATAGTCATTGGGGACGTTCTTACATGACTAGTCTGTGGTGTCGTCATCTTCGGCGAGCTGGGGGAACACGGCGTTTTTGGGCATGGCGGCCTTCGTCAGCGAGGTGAGCTTTTTGCTCAGCGATGTATCCGTCTTGACCAGATCGCTCAATGTCACGATTTTGTAGCCGTCGGCAATAAGCCCGTCGATAATCTGCGGCAGCGCCTCGAGCGTCTGCTCGGCACATTCATCGTTGTCGGTCAGCAACACAATGTTGCCCGGCGTCACCGAATCGAGCACCGTCGAGACCTGCTCGTCGGCACCGTTGAGCAGCCAGTCGCCCGAATCGATATTCCACGAGACCACGGCAGACACCAGGTCCATCGCATCAATCCAGTTTTGCTCGTCAAAGGCTGCGTAGGGAGCACGCAAAAGCATCGTCGACGTTCCGGTCGCGGACTTGATCGCCTCGGTGCCCTTCGAAACCTGTTCGCGCACCGCATCGCGATCCTTGCCCTTGAGCGATTCGTCGCTGTAACTGTTGGAGCCGACCTCGCAGCCGGCATCGACAATCGCCTTGGCCGTGGCGGGCGAGGCCTCGGCCGCATCGCCCGACAGGAAGAACGTCGCGGTGACGCCCTTTTCCTTGAGCACCTGCAAGATCTGCTTGGTCGCTCCGCTCGGGCCCTCATCAAACGTCAGCGCCACGTACTTTTCGTTGCCCTTGGGCGCCACGCTCGCGCACTCGACCACGCAATCGGTGGCGGGCACGACCTCGCCGCGGTCCTGCGTCTTGCCCGATTGCTCGCCGACCCACACCTCAGAGCGACCCTGGATACCCCACGTCTTGACATACTCGATGGCACCCGTGCCCTCGACCTTGAGCTTGGGCTCGATAACCGTCGCCTGGACCTCATGCTTCTCATACGTGTCGCGGCCGTCTTTGACCGTCACCTTCTCGCCGCCCGTAAGCTCGCGGCTTTTCCACTTGCCCTGTTTTATGCGCTTGCCGTCCACCTTAACCGACAGCTTTTCGCCGCCATGGCGAGTCAGCACGCTGTCGTCAACGGCCAGCAGGTCCCCGGCGTCGTAGGTATCGGTCAGCTCCTGATCGTCGATGAGATTTTGCAGCGTAGAGCCGACGCGCACTGCAGTCTCCTGACCGTTGAGGACGACATCCACGCTGCGGTTGACATAGCCCACGATGGCGGCGATAAACAGCACGAGTGCGCAGCCCACGGCAATGAGCGCATAGGGCAGGCGAGACGGACGACGGGGCGTGCGGCTGTTTCCGATGCGAGCGCTGCGGTCGCTAAAGCCGCGGCTATGGTTGAGATACATCGCGCCGGGCTTACGGTGACGCTTGCGCTGACCGCTGGGCAGCTGCCCCAGGTCGCGGCGCGCCGTCGGACGCGCACCCGAGCGCCCGTTTAAGTTAGATCCGTTTTGGCGCATGTGCCCTCCCCCATAAACGCAGCAAGCCGGAGCAACAGGTCTCCGGCTTGCCTCCCATCAATTGGTACGTCGCTATTTGCTAGCTTTCGACGAGCCACCGCTCGCCTTTTGATATTCGTCCTTAAAGGCCTTGAACATACCGCGCGTCTTGCCGAGCTGCTTGCCCAGCGCGCGACTGCCCTTGTCCACGGCGACCGAACCCTTGTCATCGAGCACCTTGGCGCCCTTCTTGACCTTATCGCCCACCACGACGCTTGCCTCGGCAGCCTTTGCAGCGGCACCGCCCGAATACCCGAGCGACTTGACTTCGTCCGAAACGATCATCGCGCCGTCCGCATAGCCGCGCAGCATCGTGGGCGGCATCTGCGTGTCGCCCACCAGCACACTCGAGGCAGTGCCAGTGGTCACATAGAACGTCTGCACGATGCCCGAACGCGGCTTGAACTCCACATCCGAGCAATAGCCCACGACATCGCCCGACTCCGTGCGCACGTCCATGCCAACCCAGATAATGCAATCATCCAGGTTGATGTCGAGGCGCTTGGCCGCAGCGGCATCGTAGGTGCCCTTGACGTCATCAACCGCGATGGCGCCCTCGTAGACACCAATGGCATCGAGCGCCACAAATCGGTCGGGGCGCTCGATCATGCCCGCGATATCGGACTGGCGCACCATAAAGCCCACCACGCGCGTACCGCCCGGGGTAAAGACCGGAAAGTGAATCTTGCCGAGCTTTTTAGGGCTGCGCGGCGTGCCGTCTTTTTTGGTGCGCTTATCCTCGGTAGGCTTGCGATAGATCTTGGCGCCGACAAAATCCCCGGCGCGCATTATGCCTCGGTCGAAGGCTCCGCGGCCTCGGCGTCGGCCTCGACGGCGCTTTCGACCACGACATCGGCGGCGGGCGTCACGTTACCGCCCGAGATGGCGTCGTTGAGCTGCTCGCGCAGCTGGTCCATGCGCTCGCGGGCAAGGTCAACCTTGGCACGCAGGTCATCGGTCTTGGCGTCGACCATCGGGCCAAAATCGTTGACCGCAGCGCGGGCCTCCTCGGCACCGTGCTCGTAGGTGTCGCGCATGTTATCCCAGGCGTCGTTGGCGATATCGGCAGCCATGGCGCGGGTCTCGGCGCCCGAGCGCGGAGCCAGGGCAACGCCGATGATGGCGCCGGCGGCGGCACCGAAGAGCGCACCCGAGATAAAGTTGAAAGTCTTACCCATGTTCATTCCTCTCCTGCGGGCACCTCGGCGCCCACCGTTTGAATGCTGTCCATTATACCCGCAGCACAGCGCTTGCCGTCTTGCTCATCTGCGTACGGTAAAGGCGCAGGTACATGATGGTGATAAGCGGATGAGCCTACTCCTGCGGCATGGCAGGCATGGCCACTGTAGCGCCCGGGTCCTCGCCGGCGCCGTCAACGAGCGGCAGCGCTCCCTCGCGCGCGGGGGCCACCGGAGCCGTCGCCGCGCCACCGTAGACGGCAGCGGGGGCCTCGTGGCTTTCGGCGGTCGCGCCCTCGGTATCGATTGCCTCCTGCGGCTCGTCGTCAAAGCTCGGGACGCCCTGGGGCTCCGCGGGCTCGGGCTCGGAAGCCGCCTCGGCAGGCGCCTCGTCGACAGGATCGACGGCAGCCTCGGCAGGCTCGACGCCCTCGGCCGTATCCCCTGCCTCGCCCTCGGCGTTCGCGGCGGCGACGGCCTCGTGCGGGTCCTTGCCCTCGGCCTCGGCACGCATGCCCAGCACCAGGTTGCGCAGGCCCGCGACCGTACCGTCCACATCGGGAGCGGGCTGGTCGGCATGCAGATAGGCCCAATCCATCATAAAGGTCGCCGAAGACAGCGCACCGATGGCCAGCGCGTCGTCGGGACACGAAAGCTCGACCTCAAAGACACGCTCATCGTGCTCACTCACGCGAGTGCGGCCGCACGAAATGCTGCCAGCGAGACCGGTCTCGTTCATGAGCTCGACCGTCACGTGCTCCAGCAGATGGCAAAGCTCGGTCTGGCCCATGCAGTCCTGGAATTCGCGACCGGAATCGCCCAGGCACAGGTGCTTGGCAATTGCGGGTACCAGGTAGTACACGCGCGCCGTGGCCTCGATGTCCTCCGAGGTCATGAGCGGCATGCCGGGGTTCACCAGCACGTGCGCGCAGATCTTGTCCTCGCTGACGGTGACCTTAAGGATGTTGAACAGGCCTGCCATAACTCTCCCCTACTCTTCCTTACCCTACTCGTCGCCGTCGTGCGGGTCCGCAGAGCCCGCACCAGACGCCGTCGGCTCGTCTGCCGAGGGCTCGGAATCCTTCTTATCGGTTTCGGCCGGAGCGATCACGCGAATGAGCGAGATGCGCTGGCCACGCATCGACTGCACCTTAAACTTGTACCCCGCAACCTCAAACACCTCTCCGATGTCGGGCACCGAGTCGCAAAGCTCCAAAATCCAGCCGGCGATGGTCTCATAATCATCGCTTTCCTCGAGCGGCCAACCAAGCTCAATCGCGTCATCGCACGAAAAACGCCCATCGACAAGCCACTCTCGGCGCGAAAGGCGCGTGAGGTACTTGTTGTCGGGATCGAACTCGTCCTCAATCTCGCCCACGATCTCCTCGACGATGTCCTCGATGGTGATGATGCCGGCCGTGCCGCCGTACTCGTCCACGACCACTACGATCTGGTCGTGCGAGGTCTGCATCTCGGACAGCAGCGGCAGGATGTCCTTGGTGTCGGGCACAAAGGTGGCGTCGCGCAAAAAGTCGGCGATGGGCTGGTCGCCCTTGCCGTCGAGCGAAGGCTGGATCAGGTCCTTGATGTGCGCGATGCCGGCGACGTTGTCGGGATCCTCGTGATAGACGGGGATGCGGCTAAAGCCGGTCTGGCGCATGGCGGACAGCACGTCGGCGACCGTCTCGTCGTCCTCGCACATGGTGGTGTCCACGCGCGGCACCATGACCTCGCGGGCAACGGTGTCGCCCAGGTCGAAGATCTCGTGAATCATACGCTTTTCCTCGTCGAGCAGGTCGTCCTGCTCCGAGACCATGTACTTGATCTCTTCCTCCGAGACGTTCTGGCGGTCATCGGCGCTCTTGATGCGCAGGATGCGGGCCAGACCGTCGGAGCAGGCACCGGTCAGCCACACGAGCGGGCGGGCGATCTTTTGGAACACGGAGAGCGGTCCCACGACCTGCTTGGATACGCCTTCGGCATTAGCCAGGCCGATGCGCTTGGGCACGAGCTCGCCAACCACGATGGACACGAAGGCGACGGCGACGGTGATGATGACCGGCGCCAGGCCGCGCGCGATGGCGGAAAGCGGCGCGATGCCAAAGCTCATGAGCCACGTGGCAAGCGGGTCGGACAGGCTCGTCGAGGCGACGGCGGACGAGGCAAAGCCCACGAGCGTGATGGCGACCTGGATGGTGGCGAGCAGCTGATCGGAATCGGCGGCCAGCTTAATGGCGCGCTCGGCGCGTTTGTCGCCTTCCTCGGCCTCGTGCTCCAGCACAGCGCGCTTTGCCGTGGTGAGCGCCATCTCGGACATAGAGAAGTAGCCGTTGATGAGGGTCAAAACGAGGGTGGTGATAAGGGAGATGGTTATGTCCATCGGGAGTTTCTCGAACCTCCAAGATTCGGGACGTTAGGGTAAAACGTTGGTGGCGGATACGGCAATTGCGCCGGCACCCAAACGAGGACGCGGGCGCGCAGGCATGGTCGCTAGATTACGAAGAGGATCACCGCCATGAACTGGAAGATGCTGCCGGCGAGCACCCACAGGTGAAACACGCTGTGCAGATAGCGTACGTTTTTGGCGATATAGAACGGCACGCCCGCGGTGTAGCACACGCCGCCGACGGCGAGCAGGGCAAGTGCCACGGGGTTGAGCAGCACCACAAGTTCGGGCAGCTTAAAGACAACGAGCCAGCCCATCAGCAGGTAGACCAAGCCACTTACCCAGTGCGGTTGACGCTCGCGCATAAAGCACTCGAGGGCGATGCCGATAATGGCGATGGCCCATACGGCAAAGAACAGCGCAGGACCGCCGTCGTTTGCGAGCGTGATGAGGCAAAACGGCGTATAGCTGCCGGCTATGAGCAGGTAGATGCAGCTGTGGTCAATGATGCGAAAGACGCGCTTGGCGCGCGCGGGCTGAATCGCGTGGTAGAGCGTGGAGGCCAGATATTCGAGGATAATGCTGACACCATAGACAATCGCCGCGGCCATGTGGGCCGGGCCTCCGCCGCGCAGGGCGGCGAATACGATCAGGAGCACCAGACCCGCGATACCCAGCAGGCAGCCGACACCATGGGTGACGGAGTTCATGATCTCCTCGCCCACCGTGTAGTGTGGAACGGCCGCGGTCTTGGGCCGCGGCTTAGAACTGTCGCTCGAATCGGACATGCCGGTTACATCCTCCAACGTAAAGAGTTCTCAACACTATATCAAAGCGTCTGGGTACGTGCGAAATTTGCACCATACGTGACCCTTTGTTTACCCATTCTTTGCCTGTTGACGCATCAACGGCGAACGTCCATAATGCGCTTGCATTAAATGTTGACGTATTAACATCTTATAGGAGAATACCGCATGGCTCAAAACGCACGTTCCCATCGAAAGCTCAAGATGGCCGGCATCGTTGCACTGGTGGTTGTCGTTGTGCTGCTCGGATTTGCCGGCAACTTTCTGTTTGACTTCGCGCTGAATCCCCAAGCGCCGTACACCATGAAGATGATGCAGGATAGCAAGAACGACAAAGAAGGCGAGCAGCCGGATGCCGAGGACACCGAGGCGCGGGCATGGTTTAAAGAAAACCGCAAGAGCAGCAGCCTCACCGCAGATGACGGAACCGAGCTCGCCGCTTGGTTTTTTGCCGCCTCGGAGAACACCCACGATTACGCCGTCTGCCTGCATGGATATACCAACGAGCCCATCGGCATGGCCCGATACGTCAAGCGATTCCACGACCGCGGCATGAACGTGCTCGCGCCTGCCGCCCGCGCCCACGAGCGCTCCGGCGGCGACTATATCGGCATGGGCTGGCCCGAGCGGCTCGATATCGTTGCATGGATTGGGCGGATCGTTGCGGCCGACCCCGAGGCGCGCATCCTGGTCTTTGGCGAGTCGATGGGTGCAGCAACTGCCATGAACGTCGCGGGGGAATCTCTACCCGCAAACGTAAAATGCATTATCGAGGACTGTGGTTATACGAGTGTTTGGGACGAGTTTTCCCTGCAACTCAAGGACGTGTTCGGCCTGCCCAGCTTTCCCTTGCTCGATGTAGCAAACTTGGTGTGCAACGTGCGCGCGGGCTACGACTTTCATAAGGCGAGCAGTGTGGAGCAACTCAAACACGCGACGGTTCCCATGCTGTTTATCCACGGCGACCAGGACACCTTTGTGCCGTACAGCATGCTCGACCAAAACTACGACGCGTGCGCCAGCAAGGTCAAGCAAAAGCTCACCATCCATGGCGCCACCCACGCCAAGAGTGCGCAAGTTGACCCCGAGCTCTACTGGAACACGGTCGACGACTTCCTCGACGAGTATTTTTAGGCAAAAAGCAACGTCTGGGGCTTTATCTGACCCCCTATTTTCGGAAGTATGCGACAAAATCTGGAACTGCCGACCAGACCGCAGTTTTACCAACAATTTATCAGGGGTTTTGTTGCCAAAAAATGTCGTGTGCTCGGCGGTCTCGAAATTTGCCGCATACTTCCGGAAAGCCGCCCGCGAGCGCTGTGCTCACGGGCGGCTTTTGCTAACGTTGCGCTACAAAAGCGCTTGATATGTCCAATGGACAGGTGCTACTTGACCTCGATGAGCTCGTACTTGCTCGTGCCCAGGCCGATCTTCTCGGCGTGCGCGATGCAGGTGCGCCAGTCGGTGTCGGGATGCGTGATGCAGAAGGGGTCCTTGGCCTGCTCGCCCTCCAGATGCTCGTGGTTATGCTCCATCTTGGCCGCGCTATCGGTGAGCTCGGTGTTGGGAAGCGGCTCGGACGCCATGACGGCATCGGCACAGGCCTGGTCGATGGCGACCGGGTCGAAGCTCGCGAACATGCCGATATCGTTGACAATAGGCGTGTCGTTTTCGGGATGGCAATCGCAGTTGGGGCTGATATCCATGGCAAGCGAGATATGGAAGCTCGGGCGGCCGTCGACGACGGCCTTGGTGTACTCGGCGATCTTGCAGTTGAGCACGTCGGCCGCAGCGTCATGGCCGGGCTTGATGGCGTCCTGGTTGCACACGCCGATGCAGCGGCCGCAGCCCACGCAGCGATCATGGTCGATAGCGGCAACGTGAACCGTACGGGTGTTGCCGTTGGCGAGCTCGCGCTCACGGGTGTCGTCAAACGAGATAGCGCTGTGCGCACAGACCTTTTCGCAGGCACGGCAGCCAATACAGTGCTCGGTCGCGACGTTCGGCTTGCCGGCGGCATGCTGCTCCATCTTGCCGGCGCGGCTGCCGCCGCCCATGCCCAGGTTCTTCATGGCGCCGCCAAAGCCGGCCTGCTCATGGCCTTTAAAGTGCGTGAGGCTGATCACGATATCGGCATCCATGAGTGCCCGACCGATCTTGGCCTCGCGCACGTACTCGCCGCCCTCGACCGGGACGAGTGCCTCGTCGGTACCCTTGAGGCCGTCGGCGATGATGATCTGGCAACCCGTGGCATACGGGGTAAAGCCGTTCTGATAGGCGGTATCGATGTGCTCGAGCGCGTTTTTACGGCTACCGACGTAGAGCGTGTTACAGTCGGTGAGGAAGGGCTTGCCACCCAGCTCCTTCACGACATCCGCGACGGCGCGGGCGTAGTTGGGGCGCAAAAAGCTCAAATTGCCCAGCTCGCCAAAGTGAATCTTGATGGCGACGAACTTGTTCTCAAAGTCGATCTGCTCAATACCGGCGTGACGGATGAGGCGCTTGAGCTTGTCGAGCTGGCTCTCGCGAGCATGCGTGCGCAGGTTGGTGAAGTACACCTTAGCGGGTGCTGCGGGTGCAGTTGCGGTCATAGTTATATCCCCTCGGTCTATATGGCGTTACAGACATAGAGGATGGTACCCGTTGAAGTAGGGTCAAAGTCAAGCGCGAAACCTAGTCGTTGGGGACGTCCCTTTCTTGCCGGGCGGCGAAAGAATGTCCCCAGCGACTAGTCTTTTAGGAACGTCCCCGATGACTACTCTTGGACTTTAAGGGCTTCGGCCAGGCTGACGCGCTTGATAGAACGCGTGTGTAGCAACGCCACGACCAGGTAGGTCGCAAAGCCAATGCCGACGCATGCAGCCATGGACCATGCGGGCACGTAGATCTCGATATTGCCGTTGTAGGCGAGCAGCATCGAGCGGAAGATGGCCGTGAGCGAGCCAATAATGACCGGCAGGCTCAGCACGAGCGACGCCGCCACGCACAGCGTGATCGAGCGGATGTACAGATGCGAGATCTCGCTATCGCGATAGCCAAAGACCTTCATGTAACTAATCGAACGGGCGCTGTGGTCGATCACCGCCTTGGTCAGCAGGTACATAAACAGCAGGAAGATGAACACCGCGAGCCCGATCATCATTCCGATCATTTTGCTCATCATGCCGATGAACTGGTCGCCCACGGCGCGCATGTCGTCGGGCGTGGTGTCGCCGGCAAAGTAGCACGAATCAAGGTCGAGCTTCTCATCGCTCACATAGCCGTTAAAGTAGGACGTATCGTTGTCGAACAGCTCGTTAAAGTCTTCGATACTCATATAGATATTCATGTCCGACTTGGAGCCCCAGGCACAATCCTTGCCTGCGTACTCAAGGGAATAATGCTCGCCCTCGTACTTGTCGCTGAGCGTGACCTTCTGACCCTCGCTCCAGCCAAACTTGTCGAGCAGGCCGCCGCCAAAGACGACGCGCCCGTCGCCGACGTTGAGGTCTTTCCAATAGCGCGAATCGGATGAAATGCCATAGACGGAAATCGTCTCCTCGCCATTACCATCGCCGCGGTCGTATTGCAGCTGGTAAACGGCATATTTCTCGGCCTGTGCGATTGCACCCGCGCCGTTGTCGGTCGTATTGACCGGGTGAATGTCGTCGTTGTCAGTCTCGATCTTAGAGGCCTTGTCGATCAAATCGATAGTCTCGTCGCGATTGCAGCCGAGAGCATCGGCAAGATCGTCAAGGCGCGCGTAGAGCGCATCCTTCTTGTCCTGGACCTTGGCAAGCGCATCCTGCGCTGCGGTCAGGCTCTCGGCAGACGGAGATGCGGTCGCGGCATCGGCTGCCGTCTGCGCCGCATCGGCCGCGTCGTCAAGCTCGTCATCGGCATCCTGAGCGGCGGAAAGCAGCGCGCCGTCAACCGACTGCAGGCGCTCGAGTGCCGACCACTGCTCGCGCTCCTCGGCGGTGCCCTCGAGCTCCAGCGGCGCCTTGAGCGTGTACTGGTGCTCGGCGACCAGGCTCGTCTTCAGGTTGTCCGCGTAGTGCGTCATCGTGGGCAGAATCGCCAGGCCAAAGAGCAGCAGCAGCGACGCAAATGCAATGCCCACGAAGAGCGTGGCGAAGTTGCCCAGGTTGCGCAGGAAGATGCGCAGGCGGAAGCGCGAGACAAAGCCCATGCGCTCCGGCAGCTGCAGGCCGCGCTTGGTGCCAGACTTGCCGCTCGCCTCGTGGCGAAGGAACTGCAACGGCGTCTTGCCCATTTTGCGAAGCAGGCCCACCAGCGTGATGAGGATGAGCGCGGCGGCGGGAACCACGGCGCACTTCACAAAGATCTCCCAGCTCCAGTACACCTGGAAGGGTGGCAGGCTGTACGAACCGTAATAGAGGCTGCGCATGGGCTCGGTAAAGAACACAACGCCGAGCGCAGTGCCCAAAAGCGCCGCGACCACGCCCACGATGGCGGGAAGCGCAAGGTAGTGCAGCACGATCTCGCGTCGACGATAGCCACTGGCGAGCAGCGTGCCGATGATGGCGCTCTCCTCCTCGATGGTGGCGTCGGTAAGGACCACAAAGACAAACGCCATGATCACGATGATGATGTCGAGCAGCGTCATCCACATCATGGAGTCGCCGTCCACGTCGTCGCGCGCATAGCCAATGCCCTGGTTGGAATCGGCGTCGATCAGATCGTCCACGCGCGCATCGGCATCGGTCAGCGCCTCGACCATATCCTGCTCCGCATCGATGCGATCCGCAGTGGGGAGGTCGCGATCGGCAAAGGTGAAGGAGTAGGTGTAGGCAGGCGCGCCGCCGGCATCCTCGAGCGCGGCAAAGCCGGCGTCGGTGACCTCGGCCACGCCGTACGTGATGGTGTTCACCGTAAAGTCCGAATTGTTGAGGAACAGCGCCTGGCTATCGGGCTGGGTCATGATGCCGCAGATGGTGTAGGTGCGACCCTCGAGCTCGACTCTATCGCCCACGGACAGGTTGTTATTGGTGGCAAAGACACGGTCGATGGCCACCTCGTCATCCGTCTTGGGCTCCTTGCCCTCACAGTAGGACGCGATATCGACCTTGGTGCGGTGCGCATAGGTGCGCAGCGTGCGCTTGGTGCCGTCGTCGCCGGCGGTCTTTTTTATGATGGCGTCGATGGAGAAATTCTTGTAGAGCGTGACGCCGCCGACGTCGTCGGCCGCGTCCTCGGCGGCCTTGAGTTGATCGTCGGTAGCCTCGAAGGAGGTGGTCACGCGGCCGTCCTCAATCGCGTACGCATTGCGCATGTCGTCGATAAGGCAACCGATGGAATGCGCCGCGAGCAAAAAGCCCGAGGTGAGAGCGATGCTTCCGCACATGAGTAATAATATGCCCAGGTACTTGCCGATATTGCGGCGCAGCTCGCGCGGGAGACGTTTTGCGAGAGGTGTCATGGCGCCGCCTACCAATCGAGTTCGGCGACCGAGACGGGCGACTCGTTGAGCTCATCCTCGACGATGCGCCCGTCGCGCAGGCGCAGCACGCGATTGGCCATGCGCGCGATGGCGGCATTGTGGGTGACAATGATGATGGTGCAGCCGTAGGTGCGGTTGACATCCTCCATGAGCTGCAAGATTTCCTTGGACGTCTTATAGTCGAGCGCACCGGTGGGCTCGTCGCACAGCAGCAGGCCCGGGTTTTTGACGAGTGCGCGGCCGATGGCACAGCGCTGCTGCTGGCCGCCCGAAACCTGGCGCGGGAACTTGTTACGGTGCTCGTAGAGGCCCAGCGAACGCAGCAGGTCGTCGACATTGAGCGGGTTTTTGGACAGGTGCGCCGTGACCTCGATGTTCTCCCTGATGGTGAGATCGGGCACCAGGTTGTAGAACTGGAAAACAAAGCCCAGCTCACGGCGTCGGTATTCGCCCAGGTCGGTGGGCTTGAGCACCGTGAGGTCGCAGCCGTCCACCAGAATAGAGCCGGCGTCGGCATCCTCCAGGCCGCCGATCAGGTTAAGAAACGTCGACTTGCCCGAACCCGAAGGTCCCAGCATGACGCAGATCTCTCCGCGGTTGATGGACGTATCGATGCCGTCGAGCACCGTCAGGCGCGCATCACCGTCGCCGTAGTGCTTTTTGAGATCCTTAACCTGGACGTAGGCTTCCTGCGTTGCCATGGTATCCCCCATTGTTAGCCTCATACTACTTTATGAGCGTAATAGTAAACCTTGGCAAACTATTTTGGGGCGAGGCTTGGGATTTATTTCAGACTAGTCATTGGGGACGCTCTTAAACGACTAGGCGGCTAGGCGCGGGATTTGGCGCGTGCGAGGGCCAGGCCTACGGCGGCGATGGCCGCGGCAAAGAGCACCGTGACACCCAGATCGCAGGCGATATCGCCCAGCACGGTGGGCGTCAGGTCCGCGGCGAGCGCCTTGCCGATCGCGTCGTTCACCCAAAACGTCGGCACAAAATGCGCCACGGTCTGCACGGCCGAGCCCATGAGCGACAGCGGCATCCAGGCGCCGCCCAAAAACGTCATGAGCATGCCGAGCAGGTTGCCCACGCCGTTGAGCAGCTCCTCGCGCGCACCCAGGCTCGAAAGGGCAAAGCCAACGGCCAGAGGCGTGCACGCAAGGGCAAACGTCGCCGCCAGCGCCAGGCACACACGGCCCACGCCGACCTCGGCGACCGCGCCGGCAAAGCCCACGACGCCCATCATGCTCGACACAAACCAGATGCAGACGGTGAGTACGGCGGCGGCCGCAAACACGGCAAGCGAACGCTGGCGCTCGGAGATTGGGCCGGCATCCATACGACGCACGCGCTCGGGCTCGTTCATGCCCGAGAACACCAGCCCCACCGACACGATGACCGACGAGATAATCGCGTACGCACCAAAGTTGAAGTACGACTCGAGCGTGGCGGCGGCCGTCGAGTCGACCTTGACCCGCTCGATCTCGACCTCGGCACGCTCGGCAGCGGCATGTTCGGCAGCCTTGGCAACGTCACCGTTGGAGGCAGTGGGCTCAAGCGCCGCCGCAGCGCCCGCGAGCGAGATCCAGCGCGAGGCCTCGGCAGACGAAAGCGCCGCCGCCATGGTGCCGGCACCGTAGGTCACATCGAGCTTGGGCAGAGACTCCCCCACGCGGGCGGCTGCAACGAGGTCGTCCTCAAACCCCTCCGGGATAAAGAACACGCAGTCGGCACTGCCCTTGGCGCTGTTGCTCTTGGAGAGCGCATCCGCAAGGTCGTAGGTATCGTCGCCGACGCCCGTGACCAGCTCAAAGCGCGAACCCAGATGCTTGGCAAGCGCACGCGAAAGGTCGCTGTCGTCGCGGTCGACCACGATCACGTTGGCATCGTAGGGCTTGTACTCGGTGAGCTGCGACGAGTTCCAGCTCACCGAAGCCGCGATGAATACGCCCATGAGCGAGATGAACACCGTATAGATGAGCAGGTAGAACGGGTGCGCGAGCGCCATGCGAAGCGCAGTCTTAAAGGTGCTCATAGCGGCTCCTTCCAAAGATCAGCGTGGCGGCGGCAACGAACAACAGCGCCATAAGGACGAGCGCGCCCGCGCGAACGGCAAAGGGGCCCAGGTC
Organism: uncultured Collinsella sp.; assembly: GCA_937943045.1. Classification (GTDB taxonomy): domain Bacteria; phylum Actinomycetota; class Coriobacteriia; order Coriobacteriales; family Coriobacteriaceae; genus Collinsella. The sequence continues at coordinate 30,005 of CALEBN010000043.1, forward strand.
CTCAAAGAAATACAGGCGGTTGAACATGTCGCAGATGAGCTTGACGGGGTTGAGCCAGCACTCGGCCGGGCAGGCGCGGGCGACGTCGTCGGCAAGCGCCATCGCCGGCTCGCCGTAAAGGCCGGCGAACAGGGCGCACGTGGTGGCAAAGCCCGTGAGGATGCCCGACTTGGACGCCTTGCCGCCCTTAACGGGAAGCGTGCCCACAAAGAGTCCCAAGCCCGTGGCGGCAAGCGCGGAAGCGGCGCCGCCCACCAAACACAGTCCCTCGCGCCCGCCAAAGTCGATGCCCACGACTAGGCGCACGTAGCCGATCGCGATCGCCATCGAAGCAAAGGAGACCAGCCACGAGCCGACAAAGATGCCAGCCAGCGACGCCGTCTTGGAAAGACCGCCCACGCAGCGACGCGCGCCGAGGCCCGACAGATTGGGCTGCAAATCGACGACGCTCAAGGCGGCAAACTCGGCAGACATCATCGCCACCAGACCAAAGAGCGCGTAGTAGTAGATGACCGTGCCATCGGGCGTGGTGCGCGTCAGGCTCACGCGACGGGTGCCGCCCTCGAGCGACAGGGCGCGCGCAACCGCCTCCGGGTCGGCGAGCGCCGCCGGGTTGTCCTGGGCAATCTGGGACATGAGCTCGGCATTTTGTGTATACGAGCTTGCCACCGTCTCCAGGATGCTGCGATCGGTGAGCACCGACGACGCACGCGAGCCGTCATAACTCGATAGCAGCGTGAGCCTGGGCGTGCCCGCGGCATCGACCGTGTAGATGCCCGCGACTTCGCCGGCCTTGAGCGCACGGTTCGCGGCGGTCACATCCTCGCACTCGTGGATCTCGAGCAGTTGGTCGTCGCCCTCCTCGTCGAGCGACGTCGCCACGTCCTTAAAGGTCGAGGCGTCCCAGGCCTCGTCCGCCACGACGGCAACCGGCACCGGGTCGACCGTGCCGTCGGAGCTCAGGTTCGCAAACATAAACATGAACATCGTGGAAAGCGCGATGGGAAAGAGAGCGCCCCAGACCCACGTGCTCGGCCGACGCAGCAGCGTCTTGACCGTGGTGATGATGGTGTTGAACATGGCTGCCCCCTAGTCGCGCAGCTCGCGGCCGGTGATCTCGAGGAACACGTCGTTGAGGGTCGGCGGCTCGCTCCACACGCGGCCGAGCGCCACGTCGGCGGCGCGCAGTGTGTCGAGGATGTCGACCAGGTTATGCGGGCTCGCTTCGCAGGTGCAGACGAGCTCGCCGCCGGACAGCTCGACTGAAAGCACGTGCTCGAGGGCGCGCAGCCGCTCGACCGTGGCCGACTCGACGGCGCCGACCTCGACCGTCACGCGCTCGCCCATCTGAATCATGCGCTTGAGCTCGTCGTTAGTGCCCTGCGCCAGCACGCGCCCGCCGTCCATGATCATGATGCGGCTGCAAATCTGCTCGACTTCCTCCATGTAATGGCTGGTATACACCACCGTGGCGCCCTCGTCGCGCAGGCGGCAGATGCCCTCCAGGATGGCGTTGCGGCTCTGCGGGTCGACCGCCACCGTGGGCTCGTCAAAAAAGATGAGCTCGGGCTTGTGCGCGATACCGCAGGCGATGTTGAGGCGACGCGCCAGGCCGCCCGAGAGCTTGCCGGGGCGGAACTTGGTAAAGTCACCCAGCCCGACAAAGTCAATCGCCTCGTCCACCAGCGCACGGCGACGCTTGCGATCGTTAACGTAGAGGCTGCAGAAATAGTCGATGTTCTCGCGCACCGTGAGCTCGTCGAACACCGCCACCTGCTGCGGCACCACGCCGATGCGGCGCTTGAGGTCATAGCGGGCGGGCGTCATGGGTTCGCCGAACAGCTCGATGGTGCCTTTGTCGTAGGCAAGCAGCTGCAGAATGCAGTTGATGGACGTGGTCTTGCCCGAGCCGTTGGGGCCCAGCAGGCCAAAGATCTCGCCGGGGGCGATGCTCAGGCTAAAGTGGTCGAGCGCGATAAGGTCGTCGTAGCGCTTGACGAGGTTTTCGACGTGGACGATGTCTGTCATGAGGCGGCCCTTCCGTTGATTGCGGCCCGGTACGATTGCATCATCGCAGGAGCCGCCGGCGCGCACCAGTGAGCTTTGTCACGAGTGCGAGGGGGCGGAGGCGAAACCCTCGCTCGCGCGAGCAATCGACGCCGCTTTGCCGCGCGGGAAGAATGTCACGGTTGCCCCGGGCGGCGCCTCCCCCGCGCGCAGCATCGCGTACAATACCCGTATGAACAGGCTTTTCGACAAATCGATTGTATTGGCGTGCTGTATCGCAGCCGCTCTGGGCCTTGCTGTGGACGCTCGCCTGGTCGCGGCGTTTTGCCTTGGCGTTATTGCCACCTCGCTGGCCGAGCTCGCGCAGAAGGAACGCACGCGCCGCACAAGCGAGGCCGTGAGCTGCGCTTACATCATCGCGGCCGTCTTCGTGCCGCCGTTTGTGCCGTTTGCACCTCTCGCCCTCTATGACATCGCACGACGCGTGCACCGTGAGCGTGCCTGGATCGCACTGAGCATTGGCTCCGTCTTTACCTTTGCGCTCGTCGCGGACCTTCGCGCCGACGAGCTCACCGCCCGAACGCTCCTGCTGACCGCCATCCTTTCAGTTGCCGCCACCTTGTTATCGCTACGTACCGCCCAGTTGGAGCGCGAGCAGCAGCGCATGCGCCGCATCCGCGACGAGCTGCAGGAACGAGCTCTCGCGCTCGAAGCGCGCAACCGCGACCTTGCCGATCGCCAGGACTACGAAGTCGAGCTCGCGACACTCGCCGAACGCGCCCGTATCGCGCGCGAGATCCACGATAACGTCGGCCACCAGCTCACGCGCGCCTCGCTGCAGACCGAGGCCCTGCGCGTCGTGCACGCCGACGAGCCCAGGGTTGCCGCCGATTTCGCCGACGTCAAACGCACGGTTGACGAGGCGCTCCAGCTTGTGCGCACCAGCGTCCACGCGCTCAACGACAACGCCGTCGACCTTTCCGTGCAGCTCGAACGCATTGTCGAAGGCGCGCACTCGGACGGCGGCCCGCAGATTGAGCTTGAAGTTATGGCCGAACATGCGCCCGCAAACGTCGCCAACTGCTTTGCGGCAGTCCTGCGCGAGGCGCTCTCCAACACCATGCGCCACGCTTGCGCCCGTACTGTCACCGTACGGTGCATGGAGCATCCGTCGTTTTACCAGCTCATCGTTACCGACGATGGCACGGGCGGGGTCCAAGCAAGCAGCCGCGGCGCCGCGGAGGGCATGGGGCTTGCCTCCATGCGCGAGCGCATCGAGGCGCTTGGCGGCACCTTCACCGCCGGTCCGCGTGCCGGCGCCGGCGGCTGGCGCGTGTTTGCCACCGTTCCCAAACAGCAAGGAGATGAGGACTGATGAGGCTCATCGTTGTCGACGACGACCGCTTGGTGGTCGATTCGCTCAAGATTATCCTGGGCGCCCAGCCGCAGATCGAAGTGGTGGGCACCGGTGCCAACGGCAACGATGCGGTTTCGCTCTATGCCGAACACGCGCCCGATATCGCACTGCTCGACATTCAGATGCCGGGGCGTGACGGACTTTCGGCGGCACGCGAGATCCTTGAGCACGACCCCGCGGCACGCGTCGTGTTTTTGACGACATTCTCGGATGACGAGTACATTGTGTCGGCGCTCAAGCTGGGCGCCCGCGGCTACCTAATTAAAACCGATGTCGCCGCCATTCCACCGGCGTTGGAGCAGGTCATGGACGGTAGGCGCGTGCTCGAGGGCAAGGCGATCGAGGACATCGATTTTGACGGAACGGGCGTTGAGGCGGGCACACTCCGCCGGCCCGCGGCCTTTGTCAGCCTGACCGACCGCGAGTTCGAAGTCGCCGAGCTCATCGCCCGTGGCCTCGACAACAAGGAGATTGCCGCCACGGCATACATGGGCGAAGGCACCGTGCGCAACCACATCAGCTCAATCCTTGCCAAAATGGGCCTGCGCAACCGCACGCAGATTGCCATCGCCTACCTGCGAGGGTAATTACCCAACGGCCGACCACCCCGGCATAGCAAAATGGCTGCTACCGTTTTAATGCCATTTCAAAACTATGCCGGTTTACTACGATGAATCGCCCACCTTCGACCACGGTAAATTGCGCGCTTGCAAAACCGCAGGTAGAACGCTTGCAATATTTAGAAAAATGCAGTCATGGTCGGGAATGTCGAATTCTTCGTAGTAAACCGACATAGTTTTGTTCGTGGCGGCCCAACCGCGCGTTTAAGCGCGGGGCCGGTGGGGCATTTTTGCCCCACCGGCCCCTATTCCAGCTCTATTCCAGCGCTACTCCGGCTTAGTTTCTACCGTGGGAGTCTTATCCGCCGCAACTGGAGTGCGGGCGGTATCCATAGTCAGGCAGTGCTTGGGACAGCTTTCGATGCACTCGCCGCACACCACGCAGGCGTACGGGTCAATCGACCAGGTGCCGCCTTTGCGATCGACCGCGAGCGCGCCCGCCGGGCAGCGACGCGCGCACATGCCGCAGCAAATGCACACGTCCATGTCGTTAACGATATGTCCGCGCAAGCGCTCGGGCGCCGCGAGCTTCTCCTGCGGATAGCACACCGTGACCGGCTGCTTGACCATAGAGCCCAAGGCCGTCTTGGCAAATGTCAGTAAACTCATGCCGCGCCTACCTTTCCGTGCAGCTAATGCAGGGGTCGATGGTCAGGATAATCATAGGAACGTTGGCAAGGAGCACGCCCTGCAGCGCATGTGTCAGACCCGCCAGGTTTTGCGACGTCGGCGTTCGCACGCGAAAACGGTCCAGATTCTTGGTGCCGTTACCGCGCACATAGTAGTACGCCTCGCCGCGCGGCTGCTCAATCACAACCTCGCCGCGCGCGCCGTCGGCCGGCGTGAGCTTGGTGCGCCCGCCGATACCGTCGTGCGGGATCTTGCCCACAAGCTCCTTGATGATGTCCATGGCCTGCGTGACCTCGGCACAACGCACCTGGCAGCGGGCATAGCAGTCGCCGTCGGTAGCAACGATGGGCTCAAATGCTGCCAGGCCTGCATAGGCACCGTCGCCAAACATGCGCACGTCGTAATCCACGCCCGAGGCGCGACCGAACGGGCCGACCATCGACAGATTCAGCGCGTCCTTCTTGCTGATCACGCCCACGCCATGCAGGCGCTCGCCGCAGCTATTGTCGTCCAAAAACGTATGCACCAGGGCCTCGTAGTCGGGACGCATGGCATCGAGCGTCTGGACAATACCCGCCAGCTCGGAGTCCTCAATGTCGTGCTTAAGGCCGCCGATCTCGTTGATCGACAGAATCACGCGACCACCGCACGTGCTCTCGAAAATCTTGAGAATCTGCTCGCGCAGGGTCCACGACCGATAGAACAGCGCCTCGAAGCCAAAGGCATCGGCGAGCAGGCCCAGCCACAGCAGATGCGAGTGGATGCGCGAAAGCTCGTGCAAAATGGTGCGGATATACTGCGCGCGGCCGGGCACCTCGATGTCGAGCATGCGCTCGCAGGCGCTGGCATAGCCGTAGCTGTGGCCCACGGCGCAGATGCCGCAGATGCGCTCGGCGATGTAGGCAAACTGATGCATGTCGCGCTTTTCGGTGAGCTTCTCGAGCCCGCGGTGCACAAAGCCGATCTGCGGAATTGCCTCGATGACGCGGTCGTCCTCGATCACCAGGTCCAGATGAAGCGGCTCGGGCAGCACCGGGTGTTGCGGGCCCAACGGAATAACGGAGCGATGTGCCATGGACCTTACGCCTCCTTTTTCTGCTTGTCGCGGGCGGCCTTGGCAGCAAGCGCCGCGCGGACCTTGGCCGCTTTCTCGGGATCCATGGCGGCGAGCTTTGCCTCCATCTCGGCAGCCTTGAGCGCGGCCTTGGCAGCGGCATCGTCATGCTGAGCATCGGAGCCGGTAGCCGCAGCGGGCTGGGCGGCAACAGCGTTCGCAGCATCGCCGGCACCCGCGGCGCCCTCCCCCGCAGCAGCAGCGGCAGCGGCCTTCTCGGCCGCAGCCTTGCGCGCCTTGGCCTCTGCGGCGGCACGGACCTTCATGGCTTTCTCGCGCGCGGCCTTCACCTCGGGTGTGATAACGCTCATGGGCTCGGCCGTTGAGACCTGGTAGAAAAAGCCCTTAAAGTCGATCTGCATATCGGTAATGGCAAGCCCAAACAGGTCGTGCGCCTCGTTCTCAAACGGGAATACCGCCGGATAATACGAACTGATGGACGGAATCTCCTGGTACTGGTCGATGCCCTCGACCACCAGGTTCTCGATCGCATAGCTGCCATCCTGAGCGATCTGCTCCTGTGCAGCACGAACGTTGATAAACGTATAGACCAGGCGATACGTGCCGTCGTCGACGTTGCGCTCGGCATGCATTTGCACAAAGCGCGCGCCGACGCCCTTGAGCGCCTGGACATGCGACAGGAGCTCGTCGATCCCGACGGTGGTATAGATAGCCTTTTGCATTACTCGGCCTCCTTTGCAGCGGCGGGCGTCTCAGCAGATGCGTCGCCAGCGACGGGCGCGGCGGGCTTCCCGGCAGGCGCGTCACCGGCACCGTCAGCCCCGGCTCCAGCAGCCACAAATCCGTCCTCGCCCAGCTCAACGCCGCCATCCCAGGTAGCAGCACCGCCCACGGTAAGCGGGTCGCCGCCGGCGCGCATCACGGCCTCCTTCTGATCAAGGATGCCGCACGCCTCCACGATGGCATCAATCACCGTCTCGGGACGAATGGCGCACCCGGGCGCGTATACGTCCACGGGAATCGCGCGGTCCACGCCGCCGATCACGTTGTAGGCATCGCGGAATACGCCGCCCGAGCACGCGCAGATGCCGCACGCCACCACGCACTTGGGCTCGAGCATCTGGTTGTAGATCTGGCGCACGACGGGCAGGTTCTGGGCATTGACCGACCCCGTCACCAAAAAGATGTCCGCATGCTTGGGGTTGCCGGTGTTGACCACGCCAAAGCGCTCCGCATCGAACAGTGGCGTGAGCGAGGCCAGCACCTCGATATCGCATCCGTTGCAGCTCGAACCGTCGTAATGAATAACCCACGGCGAGCGCGACATTTTATGATCCATGGATGCCGCCTCCTAAATAAATACGTCGACGAGGATGGGCATAAGGTTGAGCAGGCCAAACACCAGCGCCACGCCCCATCCGAGCCTAAAGCAGCTGCGCCAGGTGCTGCGTGCGAAGGTGTTGTCGATCAACACTTCGACAAAGTACGTCGCGGCCATCGCGACCAGGGCGACCACCCAGCTCACCGGGTTGTCCCAAACAAAGAACATGCCCACCCACATCAAAAACAGCACGGTCTCGCACCAGTGCATAAGGGTCATCTTGGCCAGCGTGCCGCCGCTCATCTCGGTGGCGACGCCCTGGACGATCTCCTGATGCGCGTGATGCGAGTACGAAAGATCGAACGGCGACTTGCGCAGCTTGATGGTAAGTACCGCGAGCAGCGCGAGGAAAATGGGCGCGCTGTACACGATGATAGGGGCCGACTGCCCCGTCACGGCGATGGAATCGAAGCTGTCGGTGGCAAGGTACAGGCCCACGCTCATCAGCAGAACGGCGGGCTCGTAACTCATAACCTGCAGCAGCTCGCGGTCGGCGCCGACCTGGGCAAACGGGCTTTGCGTCGAGGCGGACGCCAGCACCACAAAGATCGCGGCGAGCGTCACCATAAAAGCGCACAGCAGCGTGTTGGAGCCCGACACAAAGATGCCGCCGCCCACCACGGTAAAGATGAGCGCGCACGCCATATAGGTATCGTCCATGGTGTTTACGCTGGCAGGGGCTTTGCGCAGCAGCTTGGCAACGTCGTAGAAAGGCTGGAGCAGGCGCGGACCCACGCGGCCCTGCATACGGGCGGACAGCTTGCGGTCGATGCCGTCGATCAAGCCGCCCACAAGCGGCGCCAGCAAGGCAAACGCCACGGTACCAATAAAGATGCCCACGACGCCCGAACCTTCAAAATACTTGCCGCGCAGCACCGAGGGCGCGCTCATGGCGAGTCTCTCGGGCCCAATCCACGCGCAACACAGTAGCGCAAACAAGATAATGCTGCAGCACACGACGCTACCCGCGGGACCAATACGCTTCTCGCCAAGGGCGTCCTCCGAGTACCAATTGCGCTTTTCGGCCTTCACCTCGTGCCCCATCGAGCCGCGGAAATGGCGATATTTGTCGGTTCCCACGCCCGAAAGATATACGTTTACGTGCGGTTTGTTGCTCACGCGGAATGAAGTCAGCAGCACCACGGCGATAAACGCCACGATAACCACCATCAGATACATGGCGTCCTTGCCGATAACGTACGGCACGCGGCCAAACACCATGGCCAAGTAAGGCGACACCAGGCCGCTCGAGATAACCGGGAACGCCACGCAGCACAGAATCAGCAGCGCGGCGATGGTGTTGAGTGCCATCCATTCGGTCTTATGGACATTGACCTCAACGTTTTGAGCCGTGGGGTCGACGCCCGAAAGCTTGGCAAGCCATTTGCCCCAGAAGTAAAACGTCGCGGCCGAGCCAAAGGCAAGCACCATGATCATGAGCACGTTGCCGGTCTGCGCAAACGCCACCAGGGCGCCCCACTTGGACACGAGCATGCCAAACGGCGCCACAAACATGCCCATGATGCCCAGCATCATCAGACGCGTCAGGTGCGGCATGCGGCTGAACATACCGTCCATGTCCTCGATATTGCGGCTGCCGATATGATGCTCGGCCGTGCCCACGCACAGGAACAGCAGCGACTTGGCCACCGTGTGGAACAGGATCAGGAAGATGGCCGCCCACACGGCCTCGGGCGCGCCGACACCCAAGCAGGCACTGATGAGGCCCAAGTTGGAAATGGTGGAGTACGCGAGCACGCGCTTGGCGTTGCTCTGCGAGATGGCCATGAGGGCGGCGAGCAAAAACGTGATGGCACCCACGCTCGTGACCATAAAGCCGGTCACGGGATAGATGGCATAGAGCGGGCTCAGCTTGACCATCAGGAACACGCCGGCTTTGACCATGGTGGACGAGTGCAGCAGGGCGCTCGTGGGCGTGGGGGCAACCATGGCGCCAAGCAGCCAAGTGTGGAACGGCATCTGTGCGGCCTTGGTGAGTGCGGCGAGCGACAGCAGAATGACCGGCATCACCAGCAGCGCGGATTGCGCGGTTCCGGCGCCGGAAAGCTCGATCATACCCGAGATGGTCAGCGGCATACCGTTAACGTGCAGGTACATGAGTCCGGCCAAAAACGCGATGCCGCCCAGCATGTTGAGCATAATCTGGGTGAAGGCGTTCTTGATGGCCTCGGGCGTGCGCGTGTAGCCAATCATGAGGAACGAGCACACGGTGGTGATTTCCCAGCCGCAGAACAACCACTCAAGGTTGTCGCTCGTCACGATGACGAACATGGCCGAGAGGAACAGGAACATAAGCGCCAGGAACTGCGGGCGTCGGTCGGGCGCAGTCTGCCCGCGCAGCGCAGCCTCGTGCTCGTCATGGGCCTGGAAGTCCTTCATGTAGCCCAGGGCATACACGCAGATAAGGCTGCCGACAATGCCGACGGCGAGCACCATGATCACGCTCATGTAATCCAGGTAGAGCGGCGTTGCCGTGACGGCTTCGGCCGCGGGCAGCGTCATGGCTGCAAAGGCGAGCGAGCCCACCAGCTGGACTATGCCGAGCACCGTGGTGAGCGCGTTCCTATATTTATACGCGTTGTATAGGATGACGGCGCACAGGATGACATCGATGGCGGAGCTGATGATCGAGAGCACATGCGAGGTGCCGGAGGCAACCTCAAAGCTCTGCGGGCCCGCGCCAAAAAACATGACGGCGACTACAACTGTCACCGCCATAATGATGCCGGAACCTATGAGCCCCACCGCATCGCGGGCGCGGTCACCGCGCGCGAGCAGCATGCCCAGCGCCGGTACCAGCGGAAACAGGGTAAGGAAATACAGTAGCGTCATACCATCACTCCCCCATGCAAAAACGCTGCAATTGTTTAACGTTATAGCTCAATTGAGGAGTAGCGGCGGCGGGTTTTCGGTCAACTGGGGAGTTTTGTACGTGCGGGGTAAGGAGTCTGTCCGCATTGGAGCAGAGGGGCGGCAAGAAAAATGCGCCCCTGTGGGCGCACCATCCCGTTCGCTATTCCGCCTTTTTAACGCGCGGCTTGCGGCCGCGCGGCTTATCGACCAGCGCGGACTCACCGCTCTCGCGATACTGGCGGCACCAAGCCTTGACTGAAGACTCGCTGGGAATCTTGTGCTTGATCATAGCCTCGCGAACCGTCAGGCCGTTTTCCAAACGGTCCTTAACCACGGCGAGCTTTACGTCGTACGAATAGGTGTGATGACGAGCGCCCGCGTTGAGCACGGCGTCGGCACCGCCCACGGCATATGCGCGGGCCCACTGACGAGCCGTGGCCTGGGGAATGCCAAGCTTTGCGGCGAGGGCGCGGTGACCGACCCCCTCTTGGAGGATCTCGACGGCGCGCTGCCTAACCTCGGGCGCATGCGTGCGAGTCCTAGTTGCTTCCGACATACCTGCCACTTCTTAGCCTTAACCGTTAATTTGCTTTCTTACGTGCTTGTTAGATAGTAGCATTTTGCTGTTCCCGCGTAACAGTTAATTGAAAATCGCAACGGCGGCATCTGGGTATTTGCCATTCATTTGCAACAGTTCTTTAGATTTTATTTACGCAGCTAGTTGGCTCGCGGCTCATTGACGGTGTTTTACCAACAAGATTGGTATCTTTTTGTTTGGCTGGTATGGTTTATGCAATTATTAACCCCTCGTCAACCCGCGCCTAACATGTTAGCTTTCCACTTGCTTCCCAACTTTCCACTTAGCTTTCCACCTTAAGTGGAAAGCTAAGTGGAAAGTTGGGAAGTTGGTGGGTAGCTGGGGCAGCAGCAGGCCAGGCGAACAAGAAAAAAGGGCGGCAACCGGGTAATTGCCGCCCCTTTCACGGGATTAGTTGGTCTCGGTCTCGTGGGGAATGCCCTTGGTGTTGATGCGCGCCAGCGTGTACGTCACGTAGTCAGAGTTCGCATAGCCGGCGAGGTTGCTGGCGTTAACCGGCGTGTCGTTGACACCGACGCCGGACATATGAGCCGTAAGCACCAAGCGGTAGTTGGCATAAGTTTGGCGCCTGCCCTCAACATCTGTGTTCACCTTAACGCGGAAGGCATGCTTAAAGGCAAGGCCGTTGCCGTCGCGCGTGGCGAACGCGCCGCCAGTCCCCTTGCTATCAGTAAATACGTAATTCTTGCCATCGGCGCTCAAAGAGCCGTTAGCCAACTTGTCGCTACCGAGCACCGTAATGTAGCTTGAGATGTTGTTGACCGCATCATAACGACCATCATCTTGGCGGCGCTTCTGCAAGCTCAGCGTGTACGTCACCGTGCTGGCATTGGAGATCATGGCCTCGGCGCCCGCGAGCTTGGACAAATCATACGTTCCCACCAGAGCGATTTCGCCGTCGGCGGACTTGAGGTCATCGATGTTGATGCCCAGCTGCGACTTCTTTGAAGCCTCGAACGCAATAGTCGAGGAGCCCACGTCCATGCGGTAGTATCCAGCCATGCCGTCGATGTATGCCGAGTTGCTACTGGTGCTGAGCGTTTCATCATTCGTAGAGAGGTACGCACGGTAGTTGGGCTTTGTGTACTTATCTGTGCCGCCATTCTGCGAAGCGATAATACCAGCCTGGCACGCAGGCTCCGTCATGGCGAGATTCGCCTCCATGGTGATGGTGAACTCGCTGCCATGGTTCTTAGCGATTTCGCGAATGCCGGAAAGATCAATTGCCCCAAGACCTGCGTCGGCCAGCGTCAATTTCATGTCCGTACCGTCCGCGGTCCATACACCCGTAGCGGCGCGATGATCTTCAGCGGTGGCCTCCCCCCATGTCCACTTCGTCTTGCCGTTCACGGTTGAGGCATGCGGGACGTAGTACTTGCCCCCCACTGTCACGTAGAACGAATACGTACCCTGGGTTCCAGTCGGGTAGCCATGCGCACCCGCAGCACTGCCGTTCTTCCCGTAGTTCACGAGCGAAGAATCCAGCTGGTAGTACAGCGCGTCGGAGCTCGTGTATTGCTGGTTCGGGTCGAACTTCACGGTGTCGCTTACCTCCATGGTAAGCGGATAGGTGACATCGTGAAGCTCCATCTGTTTGATGCCGTCCTTGTTGTTATCGATAAGGCCGTGCGTGTAGTTGGATGTCACGCTATAGGTCGAGGCCGTATTCTGGTGCCCATCCTCGGCAGCCTTGTCGTCGGCTGCTATCTTGCCTCGCAGCAGGTAGTTGATGTGCTCGTTGAGGCTCGTGTCCACCGTAGTTGCGGTGTAGCCGTTGACACCCGCAGAGCCCGCCGGCGTGCGCACCACCAAGTAGAAGTCCTCACTCTTGGGCTCTTCCTCGGCAACGGAGAGGGTGTAGAACGTACCCATCGTGTCGGAAGATGTACGCGCGCGGTAGTACGCACCGCCGACCTTGGCGCCGGCCGCCTTCTCGAGCTCGACCTGGCTCTTGCCTTCGACCTCGGCATCGGTGAGCTTGACCCAGGCGCCGTCCTTGTCCTCCTTGGCCGCCACGCCCACGATTTCACTCAGCCACGGCTCGACGTAGGCATTGTTGCCAGCATCCACAAAGTCAGTGAGCTTGGCCGACGCCGCTCCGCCCGCGCCCACCGTGCAGTGATATTCACGGTTGTTATGAGCAGTGTCCACGAGCGTAAGCTGCGTGCCCTCGGGCAGCGTGGCGCCGAAGGTGATGCTCTTGTTGAGCGGGCCCATGGAGCCGCCGGCTTCGAGCAGCGTGTTCCAGCCGTAATCGACTGCCTCGCCCCGGGCGCTGCCATAGGTCCAGGTAAGGTAACCGGTCATGGTATCGCCGCTGCTCACAAGCACGTGCTTGTCGTATTTTGTCGCATAGTCGGCAGCCTTGAAGTTCGCACCTTCGGAGTAGGTGGCGGTAAAGTCGATCTCGAGCATGCGCTTAACGATGATGGGCACCTGCACGCGGTAGCTCTGGCCGGCCTCGCTAAAAGTGACCGTGAGCAGCGTGAAGCGGCCCCGCTCGTTGTCCCAGTCGGTACTCGCGCGGAATACCATGGAGCTCGTGCCGTTGTTGAGCACCTTGAGCGTGGGCGTTTGCGAGGCGATTGCGTCCTTGACGAAGGCGCCGTTATTGGCAAGCGAGAAGACCTCGGCGGTGGCGGTCACGTGCTTGGCGCTGCCGTTGAGGCGGCGGGCATCGGAAAAGCCGCCGTTAGTCACGATGTTCAGATACTTCTCGACCGTCGTCGTGTCGTTGCCGGGAATCATGAGTACAGGGAAGTCGGTTGCAACCTTCTTGCCCGAAGTAACGTTGTTGGTGTTGAAAGTGCTCTTTGAGTTGTCCGCACTGTAGGTTTTCTTGTTTTGGTACGTGCCGTCATCATTGATGCCGCTGATGTTGGTATAGGTATAGCGGCCGGGAACGCTTTCGCCCGCTTGGCTTTGGATGGTCGTCGCGGTGTCAATGGCGGCGCCGTCGCCAAACAGATAGCGATCGGTGGTGTCGTCGTTGGAGGCACGCACCGCCAGCGTGCTCACGGGGCTCGTGGTCACGTATGGGCTTGCCGCCGTGGTAGCGGTATCGTCCGCACCGTAGAGCGTGGTGTCCTTGCCGGGTACGTCGAGCCTGTCGTTGTAGTCTCCGAACGCGATGTAGGTTTTCTTGTTAACGGCGGCCGTATTGGTCGTGTAAACCATCGGCGGCAGGTCACTCGTGGTCTTGCCGTCGCCAGGCTTAACGTTCACGCCCGCTGCGGAGAGGCTGTACTTATTATCTCCTGTGTCAACCTCACCCAAGAGCACGCCCTGCTTAGAGCCGGATTTGTAGGTGTTGCTGTCCATGAGCACGTTTACCAGATGGAACTGGCCGCGCCCGTCGCCCATAATGCCGCCGTTGGACCTTTCGCTAAACGTGGTGTTGGATACCTTTGTGTTGGTGACGTCGATGACGACGGATCCGCTGTTACTCGCGTTATTCGCGCCCAGCAGACCGCCGCTCCAGTTACCCTTAATCGTAGCGTTCTCGATCGCGATGTTGTTGCAGGCTATATTCACATTGCTGAAGAAGTAGCCGATAAGCCCTCCCGAGCATTTACCGGTGCCGGCGATGCTGACATTCTTGACATTGCAGTCGTCGAACCAGTACTTGTTGAGGCTACCGCTACTCGTAACCTCACCAATCAGGCCGCCCGCATTGTAGATGCTATTGTTCGTTCCGGTCTCATCGCCGATGACGGCGTTCTCGGTGCCGACTCTGCCATCAATGCGCACGTTGCTCATAGAAATAACGCCGCCACGGGCGCGTCCGACCACGCCGCCGGCGCCCATATGGTCATCGGAGTTCGACCCGGTGGCTAGCACGTTTACCCCAGAGATGACTGCCGTGCTCGACGGGACTACCTCGGTGGTGCTGATTTTGGTGTTGACCGAGATATCGCTTCTTTCGACATAGCCGAGCACGCCGCCCACGTAGGGCACTGTCCCTGTGGCAGTTATGGTCGAGTTTTTGCCAACGGTCCTTTCACTCACCCCTGTGCCTGCGGTTGTCCACACGCCGCACGCCGAGGCAACCGTACCCACGTAGCCGCCAACGTTCTTCTCGCCCGTGACGTTAAGGTCGGTATATGAGCAGTCATAGAGATACGCGGTCGCTCGTGCGTCGCTGAACGCAACCATATAGGTTCTGTCCTTGCTTAAACTTCGGCTGGCGCGGCCCGAGCTGCCAAGAAGCCCTCCCACGCTCTTTGCGCCCGACACGGTGCAGTTATTCATCTGCACGTTGCGGTAGACGCCGCACGTGTTGCCATCGTAGTTAGCCGTTGCGCCCGCCAAAAGACCGGTGCCGATAAGGTCGTTCGATGCCGTTCCCGTTGTGGCGCCGCCGTTGGCGGCGATATAGGTGAGCGCTACATTGCAGCTGCTAAAGGTAAGGTCTTTG
The DNA here is from genome assembly GCA_937943045.1 of uncultured Collinsella sp. Lineage (GTDB taxonomy): Bacteria > Actinomycetota > Coriobacteriia > Coriobacteriales > Coriobacteriaceae > Collinsella. Next base: position 45,024 of record CALEBN010000043.1, read on the forward strand.
ACCTGAGCTCCACCGTTCGCGGTGACGCTCTGCCCCACATTGGTGGAGGTGAACATCACGGTGCTGAACAGGCCGCCTACGCCCGAGACCTTATAGTCGTCGTCGGCGTATTCGACGGCGCCGTAGGCAACGTCTTTGGTGCCCACCGTGATGGTGGCTCCGTTGCCGTCGATCGTGGCCACGTGCGGCGTGATGCGGTCGCGATCGGTGGTCGTCTCGTTCGAGTTGCAGGCATTGGAATAGTAGCGGCCGTTGAGACCCACATATCCTGTGCCGTAGCCGGTCATATCGTAGGTGGTGCCCTGCTTGAACTCCAAGCTCATGCCGATCGATTTCGACGCGCACACATAGCCCGTTTGGTAGTCGGCAGCATAGGACGCCACCAGGTAGGGCGAGTTCACATCGCCATCAGGGTCAAGCGGGCCGTGCCACCCCTGCTTGCCGGGGGCTTTCTGGTCGTCGTTTTTGGCAGTCTCGAAATCGCCGGCAGCGCTCATAGGCTTGCCCACGCAGTCGTAGCTGGCATTTCGCACCTTGCCATATTCCTTGTTGCCAAACAGGTAGCCTTCTATCGCCGGATCTTGCGTATCGCTGCCCCAGTACGCCTTGGAGCCACGGAACACACCGTAATTGGCATAGTTAGTATGTGCCGCGCCAGCGCCCGCGCCCGAGCTAATGATGGCCGAGAGCAACAAAAGGCCTTGGGGATTTTCCACCGTAGTCACGGGCGCCTCAGCGTTGGTGCCGATGTACTTATTGTCGGTGCCCGTGGTGGTGACACAGGGGGTTCCCTTGTTTATGAGCTCGTTGATTTTGTAGTTGGCGTCACCGTTATCGACGTTGCAGCCCTCGCTAAAGGCATAGCCGTCGATCACGCGGCCAACGTAAGGGTTATCGTACTGGTCATACTTTGCGGCATCTTCCTCAATGGGCTTGTACTTTTTGTTCTTTGTACCACCACGCCACGAGGTGCCCATGTTGCGGAAAATCACGCCGCCACCCGCAATGGCACCAACATAACCGCCGATGGGAACAAGGTGCGAGTCGCCAGCAACGGTAAAGTCGTACGTCGTCGAGCCACTATTTGGATCGTTTACGACCACACCATCAATAATGTTATCGCCGCCAAGAATGCAGCCGATAACGCCGCCGAAAAACGCTGTCGGAACGCCGTCCGCATCCTTATCAGAATAAGTAATAGTCGCGTGCGCATTCACATAGTTGATGTTGAGATTGCGCACCACGCTGCCGTAGCTATAGGGAATGAGGCCGCGAAGCTCGCCCTTGTTATTTTCAATCTCAATTGTTGCAGACCCAGATGAGCGAGGGTTGCCAACAATAACGCCACGGAACGGATTAGCCTTGTTGCCAAATCCGCCAAACGAGGCCGCATCGACGGTAATCTTATTGCCCTCAGGAGGCTCAATGCTGTAATACGCGCTCTGCACGTAACGGTGCATCGTTTCGTCTTTTAGCGTCTGCGTCGGATCGGTCTTTTCGCCAACCTTTTTCTCCCATTTACTCTCGCTTGGATTGCTCTGCTTATAGACGTACACGACCTCGTTGTCGGTATTTGGCTTGGCGCTCCGTCGCATGCAAAGCTCGGATTGATTGGCGGCAATAGTGACTTCCCAGCCATCCAACGCCACGCTGTTGTTGATGTAGTTAGCGATGGTGTACATTTCCGTCGCGTCCTTAACGGTGTACGGATCGCCATACGTACCGCATCCCGTCATCAGGTTAGAGATGCGCTGGTTAACCTTGATTTCGTGATACTGGACGCCATCCTCGGTGACTTTTCCCTTGGCTACATAAGGAAGATAGTCGCTAAACCAAGGCCTTTCGGCATCCGTCGACTCGCCCTTTACCTTTACAAACCCTTCGTTGGTGCCATACGTCGCCTTATCGTAATACCAAAGTTGCTTGCCGGAGTACTCCCCCTTGGCATCGATTTCGCTTCCATATGTCACCTTGCCCGCATCGGCTTCAGCCCTAGTAAAGGTATAGTCCGCAGAGCCCGTACCCGTACTTTTGTAGCCAAAACTCTCCAGCAGGCTCGCATGGGTGAAGATCGTATCGTTCTTTTTGCTGGGCAAGCTGATTTGCTCAAACTTCGCCGTCACCTGATCGGAATTTTTTCCCACGCCGAGTCTGCCGAAGAGCGAGGTCGCCGCCGTGGCCCCTTTCGCGTAACTAAGGGTTGAAATATTCTTAGCGCTCAGGTTCACGCATGTCTGCATCTCGTTGATAAGCAGAGGAGCGTAACTGGTATTGCCATTCACACCGTCGACCTTCAAGCCGTCGAGTGTCAGACCATCTATCTCGAGCTGCGCCACATTAGTCTCATTGATGGGCCCATAGATACAGCGGCACACAAGCGCACCAGACGAGCTTCCCGCATCGTTCACAACAGAGCCCACGGTGCCAGCAAGCGTGACGTTTTCGACATTAAGGTCGCCCGTATGGGTTCCGATGAGAGCGCAGTGCATATTTTCGTGCTGCGTGGCTTCGCTATTCTTTTTGTTACCTTCTTGCTCAGCTTTAATGTCGGAATAATGGAACGTAATCGTTGCATTATTCACAGTAACCGTTGAGCCCTTCGCGGGGTCAGTAGGATAGAAACTGTATCCATCTAAATTGATTTCCACGCCCGCGCTGTCGCTCGTGCCAATATTGTTTCCTTGGAAAATAGCCTGATTCCCCGGAATGACATAGTCCTGAATCGCGCTAGGAGCATACAGGTACGCACACCAAAGTAATAAGTACTCTGCGGAGTTCATCCAATTGTCTTTGCTGGCGTTTTCCGGATTGCTGCCTACCTCCGCATATGCTTTGTCAAGATTGTAGTAATACCTCGTCCAGGCATTCGTTTTGTGGTTACTGCCGAAAGCCGACCGATTCTGATAGCTGTTGTCACTTCCCGGCTCTCCACTCATGTTGAGCTTGCCGCCATTGGCACCGTCATTGGTATGCAGCGAAACGACAACGTTCCATTCGCCATCAATAAGCTTGCTGCCGGCTTCGTTGCCATAGGCAGGCTTAGTGCCATTGCCAACCCATTCATCAAACGAAGTATCACTGTCGTCGCTTTTGATTGCCGTGTTGTTGATTTTCACGCCATTGCCTGCAGCAGCATTGACCTTATATGCAGTATCCCAACTTGCCCTGTTCTCCAAGTACAAGCCGCTATAAGTTTCTACTCCATATGTTGAGGAATTCTCCGTCCTGCCACCTCGGCCGATGAGCAGGCCAAGCACCGCTGCCTTATCGGCATTAATGGTTGCGTTCGAAAGATCGATGGCGTAGTCGTTGATGATCCAGTGGCCACTGGCGGCGTATACGAGACCGCCGACCTCGGCAGAGCTATTTGCGGTCACGGTCGTTTTGTTGGTAGTTTTGAGGGCGTAGGTGCTGTCGCTGGTATTCGCAGCATCGCCAATGGTGACGATGGCGTTGCCCCAGCTGTAGCCCAGAAGACCACCGGCGCCGTTGAGCTTGTCGCCGTTCTTGCCCACGGTCATAGCGAATTCACTAAAGCTAAGACCGGTAATGGTAACGTACTTCTCGTTCGATCCCTGCACAATGCGGCCAATAAGGCCGCCGACCTGTGCAATCTTGCCGCCGGCGCAATCGCCAGTTTTGATTTTGCCGCCGACTTCGAGGCGCGTAACATTGAATGTCGAGGTACAGTCGCCCACATTGCCGATGGCGCCGCCAATGCGCATATTGCCGTTAAGCGTTTGAGCTTTAGTGATGGTCGCCTGGGCCTTGCTGTTGCCCTCAAACGCAACCGTAGAAGCCGCTGACACGCTGCCCGCAATACCACCAATGTTCACTTCGTTGCTGAACGTATCATCACACGCGATATTCGTTTTGCACGTTACGCCAGACAATGACAGGTTGCCGACGATGGTACCTGCAAGCGACCCGGCATCGATAGCCGAACCGTTATCGAACTTCATGGAGCCAGCGATTGTGACGTTGGAGATGGTTGCGCCGTTGACGGCCGCGAACAAGCCCAAGCGACCGTGGCGGTAGATTTTGCCGTTGCCGTCGCTCGTGTCATTGCCGTCGAGCACAGCTTCACCACGCTTGCCGTACGGCTCGCCGACGGCAAGGTTGATTGTGCCGTTGCCATTTGTGCCGCCGCCGTTCAACGTTCCCGAGAAAACTTGCGAGCCGTCTGCACGATCCTGCGTGAAACCCGTCAGGCCCGTGCCTTTGAGATCAATAGTGCCGTTCACTGTAATGGTCGAGGGCTGCAAGATGTTCGGGTTGTTTTCAGAAACGCCCTCGACCATGGAGTAGTAGCCGTTGGTTTGCCAGGTGATTGCAAGTTTGGCGAAATCCTCAACAGAGGTTAGGGTGTAGGCACCGCCGCCTGATGTCAGCGACGTCGGCAAGGTCAACTTGTGCGAGTTCGGATCGAGCGCAATAAAGCTATTGCCCAAGCCCTTACCCAAGCGAATGACCTCGCCGTAGGTCGCGATGTCGTCTGTCTTTGAAGCAGTATTGCTACGTTTGAAGGTCCAGCCCGTAATGCCCTGGTCGGTCAATTTGTCGCCAGAGCCATCGCCGACAGCAAAAATCAACGCGTTGTGGTTCTCGTATACGAGCTGGCCCGTCGTGCTGTTTTCGGCAAAACTTGCGCCCGACAGATCCGTGATGCCGCTGAATTTGATTACAGCATTCCACGCGGAGCCCGCAATTCCCGCGGCACGGTTGCTTTGCGCCTTACCGATAGGATTGTCGCTTGTAAGTTTGAAATCTCGCACGTCAAGGACATTGCGCGTGTCGACAACGCCCACGGCGCCACCGAACTTTCCGGCGTCCGTTCGCGCCGAAGCATCTCCCTTGCACGCAACCGTCACGCCGTCGAGCACAACGGCGACAGGCTGCGAATTGGAGTCCGCGCTATCGCCAACATAGCCAACAACACCGCCCGTATTGGACAGCTTGCCCGCAAGTTCAAACTCAATTGAGCACGTTTTGTTATCCGCATCCTTTTGGACCACAAAGGCGCGCAGCAGCTCATCGACGCCTTTTGCCGTCGCAAACACCTTGCCGACAAGGCCACCGTAGCTGCCGTTGAAGCTAACTTCTTCCGGTAAGGTGAACTTGCTCTTATACGTTCCGCCTTGCACCACGATGTCGCCATTAGAAATATCGGCCACACCAAAAAGGGCGCCGGCGCGTTGCGATGCGCCAAGCGTCACAAGCTTGCCCAGGTCGAACATATTGGGCTTAACGATAAATCCTTGCGCAAAGCTCACGTCGCCGATGACGCCACCGGAGCAAGCGCTGTCTTTATCGCCGACGTTGCACGCCGGCTTAACCGTTACGCCATCAGCGATGTTGAGCGTGAGGTTGGTGGCCTTACCGATAAGACCGCCCGCCGCGTTTTTACCTGCGACGCTCAGCGCCGAGACATCGATGCCAGTTGGTAGGGCGACGGTGGCACCCTCCCGCGCCTCGCCGATAAGACCCCCCGCGTTGGCATCAGCGGCTGTCGCGTTGATAGTGGGGGTACCGTCGAGTTTGTCCGGCAGGGCGAGGCCAGCAAGCGTAAGCGATGCTCCTTCGACAAGGGTGTTCACAAGCAAGCCCATGTTGCCTGCGCTCGATTGCATATCGACTGCCAGGGGGCTGTTCGCGCTTGTCGTGTAGGTGGCATTAAGTGCAATCGCGCCCGTGACCTCGCCCACAAGCGGCGAGGTGAGCTTGCAGATGTCCTTTTCGGTATCGCTTTTGGGCGTGCCCACGGTAACGGTGGCAGCAAGCGTCTTGTCCGCGCCCGTGACCTTTGCGGCCACGATGGGCTGGGCATCGGTACCCTTCCAGGTGAGCTTTACGGTGCTGTTGGCGTCGCTGAGCTCGATGTTGTTGAAGAGCGTCTTGTTGACGGTCAGGGTCCTGTCGCCGAGGTTGAGCGCGCCTTTGAAAGGGTAGGCATCGCTGCCGAAGCCCTGGAACGTGAGGCTACCCAGGCCGTCCACGATCTCCGCGCCGCACACGTCGAAGTCGATGCCGGTCGAGCCACCTTTGGAGATGTTCGCGTTCTGGTAGATGGCGGGATCGGTATTGGAGATGGCGATAAGGTCGGCGTTGGACTCAAAGGTAATGGCCGTAACGGCGTCCGAGTCGTCAGTGATGACATCGCCGTCACCCAACACGCGCCTGAGGGCCTCGACAGTAGCGATGGTGGGGGCAGTGTTTGCCTGATCAGCAGCATCCGCGTCCGCGTCATCCGCTTGTTCTTCGTCAGCAGCACCCTCATCGGCAGCCGCATCGTCTTGGGACGCGTCGCCCTCCGCTGGAGCATCGCCGCTGGTGGTTCCATCGGTCGTGGAGTCCTGCGATTCGCCAGCGTTGGTAGAACCGTCGCCGCCCTCGGTGGCGCCCGCATCGGCGCCCGGAGTCGTCGCGGCATCATCAGATGTAGCCTGGTCAGCATCTTGCAGCGAGGTGGCCACGGCATCCTGTACGGAGCGGGCAGTATTGCCCGCGGCGCGCGCGGCGGAGACGGACGCCTCCATAACGGCGTCGAGCTCTTGCGCGAACACCTCTGTGGAAGGCGCGAGCGCCTGGAAAATCATGATCGCAGTCAGGCATGCGGTTGTTATGCGCTTTGCCGTTCTCATCTGGTCCTACCTCGTTCTATCTCTTGCCCCATGCGGGGTCTCAAAATCTATGCTTGCGGATCGCTTCGGCTAGTTCTGTGCGGCCGAACACGTAACTTTGATGTCGTCGGCATCCCAGCCGGTCGGCTTACCGGTGCCCGCTCGGTAAAAGGTAATAATTTCCGAGCCGGGAGATGCATCATATTCGACCGAGCCGCCGTTGACGGTTTTCTGCACGTCAACGTTCTCGTGGTTCTGCTTAAAGAACGGGTCGAGCTCGATCCCGCTTCTCCACGTGAGCCTTACCCTTGTCGTGACGCCCGTAACGGTCACGCGATAGTTGTAGGCGTCAAAAGCGTCGATACCTGAATTCTCGTCGACCCACTCGCCCGAAACGCCCGAAGCCGTCACCTCTGCACGCTCGGAAGGCGCAATCTTGGCGGCGAGCCATTTTAGGTTGGTGCCAGGGCTATTGGAGCCGACCCGGGCCTTAACGGTAAAGGATGCTTTGTTGAGGTCTGCCTTGGAAAACGTAACCTTATAGGTATACATGGTTGCCTTGTTGGCAGGGAAGGAAAGGTCGACCGTGCCGCCCGCCGTCAGCGTGGGCGAACCGCTTATCCTCCAAGCTTTCGTCGTTCCCGTCGCCTCCACGCTCAGCGTCGCGTTAACGTCCTTGTCGTTGACCTTGTTCTTGTCGCCCAGCAGATGGTTGTAAATGCGAAAGGTAAAAGAGCAGTTTTTCCCACTCGTGTCGACGATGACGCTTCGGACGGCAATGTCCCCGTCATTCAGCGTCTCATTCGTGTAGCCCGTAAGCATGTCCGAGGCAAACAGCGCCTGCGACGTGCCCGAAACAGCAACCGACTTAAGAAAGTCACCCGCCAAAAAGGCCGTGTAGGTAAGGTAGGTACCCGCCACAATCGCGACGGCGCATAGCAGCAGCGCAACAGCCCACAGGCGCTTGCGCACTTTAGAAGCAGGGGCCGCCGACTCTGCGCAGCAAGGCTCTGTCTTAGACTCATCAACCTGTGCAAAGTGTTTGCCAGCAGGCCTCGCGATTTCATTTTGTTCATTCTCGTCTTTTCGCATCTGGCACCCCTCCCTTCCTACTTATTAGTTGCCGCTCGTGACGCGAGCGATTAGATAAACCATGTCGGTCTCTTTGACGTTGGAGACCGTCTTTCCGTTTACGGTCACAACGCCCGGATTCCACGTGCACTCGATGATGAAGTTCGTGGCGTCGTTGGCCGTGTTGTTCTTATCGCTGTAACCGTCGAGCTGACTCTTTGTGAACTCGTGATACCGGTAGAGCGGGCGCGCGTTTTTCTGGACATTCACGTACGAGCCGTACGTCGGGTCGTTTGCCTCAAGCTCTTTAGCCAACGCACTTGTCCCGTCCGCGGAGTTGATAAAATCGAACTCAATCGGGGTGCTGCTCTTCTTGCTCCATGAGTAGGTGCGGTTGAGCCCGTCGAGGCCGACCACATCTCCCTTCGTTGCCGACGATTCGTTGACCGTCACGTGGTACACATTGATTGTCAGCCCCGTGATATTCGTGGTATTTGCCACCTGCAGCTCAAACGCTTGACCGCCGGCAGCGGGATCGCCATTGTCGCTCCGCACACAAAACGCGCGACGAACGGTCACGGTACCGTTGGAGTTTTTCACATCACCGCGCGACTCGTCATACGAAATCTCGATGGGCTCGATGCTCGTCTGGTTGGGACCCATGATCTTAAGCTGTGCGGGCGTTTGAATCTTGCCCACCGTAGACAGACTTTTGCTGCCCACAAACCACGAGAGCGACAAGCCGATAATAAGAACGATTGCTGCCAGCAGCACCAAGACCGCGAGGGTCTGTGCACGGTGGTTTTCTATCCAATTGCGGGCGTCGCCGAGGCGTGTTTGCATGGTACTCATGAGCTCACGCCCTCCTGAGCGCTAATTCTAAGTTGGATGTATTCGACCTTATCGCCGATCTGCTCGTCGGCATTGTTGTACAGCGCCGAGCAGATGGCGGTGTCGCTGGAGGACATGTCAGACGAAACCGTGGGGGCTTCGGCGGCACTCTTGCCGTTTGCCGCGCCATAGAAGTAGTTCGCTTTATGCTCGTTCATGTCCGCTTGCAGAGCACCGTAGTCAGACTTCTCGTCTCCCGCCGAGGCAAACAGATTCTTGTAGTAATTCGTGTTGCCCGTAAGGACAAAGTTCTGGAAGTACTCCGGCCATACCCAGTACAGCGTGACGGGAACAGGCTGGTTCGTTGGATTGGCCACATTCCCGTCTTTACAAAATTCTTTCTTTTGAATCGTGATTTGGCTGTTCGTCACACGATTCGAGTAATACCCGTTCTTGCAGCTCGTAAAGAACAGTAAGTGGCCTTTGATCAAGCCAAGGAGCGCCTCCGCCTCGGGCGCCAGCGTTCCCCCGTCCCCAACAACGCCAACAATGTTCGTGACCTTAAGCAAGCGCGACAGATTGATCGTGACCCCGTCCAGGTCACTCACCAGCGGCTTCACCGTAAATGTAATCTTGCCGCGAGCACCCGGGTACAGAGAGCCCGCGGTCTCGTTGTTCAGGTTGGAGCCGAGCGTTACCGTCATGGCGTCGGTCGTATCCAAGCCATCGATGGCATGCTTTTCCTCGGGCGTGCGCTCGGAGCGCTCGTAATAGCCCACGTGCGTACCGGACTCACCCTCGCCCGCGGCGGTCAGCGTGTACCGATCCGCCTTCGCCCCGATCGTACTCCCCGTGGCGCTCACTCGGTTATTCGCGGCAAACCAGGCCAGGCATGCAAAGATGGCAACGATGGCAGCCAGCACAAACAGACCGCTCACCAGGAAATCCTTCCAGAAATCCTTGAGGGTCCGCACGTGCTCGTCGGCAGCTTGGCGGTACTCGGCCGCCGTCTTGTGCTGCTGAAGCTCGCTATGTCGGTCCATGCCACTCATCGCTTGCGTTTGCCCTGCTTGCGGGCGTGCCATCCTTTTCCGCTCGGTCGCGTTTATCCATTGTTCGCAGGTAGAGAATTCAGGCAGAATACAACACCATACGATAAGGTAAAAGAATAGCATTGACCTGCGGTTTGCTCCACAACGCAAGCCTTAATGATGTCTTAAAAGTCAAACCCTTGGTGCGAGGGGTCAGGTCACTTCGCACCAACATGGTGCAAACAAACCTGACCCCCTTTGCACCAATCCGCAGCACCGGGCAGCGGACACACGGCGTGCCGCCCCTTAACACCCCAACGCGCGCACGGGTATCACGTAGATACCGTCCTCGACCTCGCGGGCGTACTCACCCACCCCCACAATCACGGCCATAAACTCCGGTTCGCGTGTGCGTGAACGAGGATTTCCACAGACCTTCTTGCGAACGCGCTTGAGGCTCTCGACGCCGGCGCTCGCTTTATCTTCACTCACCTTAATCTCAAAGGCGGCCCACCGTCCGTCGGCTAGCTGCACGATAGCATCGCACTCAAGGCCCGAATCGTCGCGATAATAGCGCACGGGCGTGCTATCCAGCAGGTCGAGCGAACGTGCGTAGACCGAAAGGTCGCGTATGACCAAATTCTCAAACACCAGACCAAATGTCTGCCAGTCGGCAAGCAGCGCCTGCGAGGACATACCTAGCAAGGCGCAAGCAAGGCTCGGATCTGCCAGATAGCGCTTGGGCTTGACGGTAAAGCGCCGTTTGTCGCGCGCGGCGGGAACCCAACCGGGGACCTCCTCGAGAATAAACATGCCTTTGAGGGCATCCAGGTACCTGCGCACCTTGGTCTCATCGGCAAACGCTGCGGGTTCCTCCTCGGCACCGAACATATCCATAAGAATCGTTTTATACGTGGTTGCCTGTCCCAGATTGCGCGCGATCGATGCGGAGACTCGACGAGCAATATCGGGGTCGAGACCGACCGCCGGGAAGCTGCTCGAAAACGTGGTGTTGAGATATTCGCGGGCGATGAGCTGGGCGTCAGCCGAAACCATATCGATCGCCTCGGGCCAGCCGCCGCGGCAAGCGGCTTCGACAAGCCCCGGTGTATCGCCATCGCACCGGCAGGGCTCAAAACGATGCTCAAACAAGCCCGCCAGGCTCACCTTGCCGTTGGACTCACCTGTCTCGGCAAGCGTCATGGGGTGCATGCGGACGCGGCCGATGCGGCCAGCTCCGCTATGCGCGGGCGCCTCCGCCTTTGAGCCAAACGCGGGCGTGGCGGAACCCGTGAGGATATAGGCGCCGCGCGTACCCCGGGTGCGGTCAACCTCGTGTCTAACGTAGTCCCAAATCTGGGGAACGCGCTGCCACTCATCGATAATATGCGGACGGTCTCCCAGCAACATCATCGCCGGGTCGGCACGCGCGAGGTCGAGATTCTCGTCGACATACGAGGCGGACGCCCCGTGCTCGAGCGCGGCCCACGTCTTGCCGCACCACTTGGTGCCCGCAATCTCGACCGCTCCAAAGACACGAAGGTAGCGCTCGATTTGCGCATCCACGATACGTGGGATGTATCCGTCCCGATGTAGCCTCTCGCCTGCCATGAGCCACCCCCGCAGATTTCCAGTTCCTGCTTTCTGATTCTTCTATTCCACTGTAGCAAATTCGGATTTTCGGGTGGTTGCGATTCGGATTTTCGTGTTCAGAAAATTCGGATTTTCGGATGCTCAAGATTCGGATTTTCTGAACCCGCTGGTCAGAGGCACTCTTATCGACAAAAAGGCGGGGAGCACCGATACGGCACTCCCCGCCCACTCAATACGCGATGGCTTTCTCGGCTACAGCTCGTTGGCCGCGTGATACGCCGTGCGAATGGCGCTCGCAATATCGGCGGTGCGCTCGCCCGAGCAGTCGCCCACGCAGGTCACGGGCACCGTCACGCCATCCAGGTCAAACGCGTTGGCCTTGGAGCCCACGGCCATCACCACGTAATCGCAGGCGATCTTCACCGGCTCCTCGGCGCCGTCCTCGGCAGTGCGCACGGCCTCCACGCCCTCGTCGGTAATGGCGGTCAGGCGGGTCTTCACGTGCTGCTCCACGTTGTGCTCGGCAAAGTCGCTCATGATCAGCGGCAGAATGGTCTCGGACTCGCCCGCGGCAATCTTGTCGAGCATCTCCACGATCGCCACCTCGCAGCCGTGCTGCAGCAGGTACTCGGCAGTCTCGGTGCCCACCAGGCCGCCGCCAATGACGGCGACGCGGCCCGTAAGCTCCACCTTGCCGGCCAGCACGTCCCAGCTCGAGACGACCTTGTCCGAATCGGCACCCGGAACGGGAATGACCACGTCGTGCGCGCCCACGGCCACAATCGCGGCGTCGGCGGCGTTGAGGTCCTCGGCGGTAGCGGCATGGTTGAGCTCGACCTTCACGCCCAGGCCAGGCAGAATCTTCTCGTAGTACTCGACCGAGCGCATGATCTCGTCCTTGCGCGGAGGCGCAGCCGCCAGCACAATCTGGCCGCCCAGATGATCGCTCGCCTCGTAAACGGTCACGTCGTAGCCGCGCTTGGCCGCCACGCGCGCGGCCTCCAGGCCGGCGATGCCGCCGCCCACCACGGCAATCTTCTTGTCGCCCTCGCCTGGCTTAATGGCGATAGTCGCCTCGTCGCCGTTCTCGGCATTGAGAACGCACGAGATGTACTTGCGGTTTTGAATCGCGTCGACGCAACCCTTGTTGCAGTTGAGGCACTCGCGGATGGGCTCACCCGTGGCGGCCTTCAGCGCAATGTCGGGGTCGCACATGAGCGAGCGGCCGTAGGCGATGATGTCGGCCGCGCCGTCTTCCAGGATCTTCTCACCGGCCTCGACCGAGACAACACGGCCCACGGTTGCCACCGGCACGGAGACCAGGGCTTTGACGCGCTCGGCCACCGGCAGCGTCCAGTTGTAGGGCATGGCGCCCATGGGCGGAATGGTGTCGCCCATGTTGCCGGTGTGGTTTGCCTGTGCGACCTGGATCATGTCGATGCCCGCGCCCTCGAGCAGCTTGGCAAACTTGCAGGCCTCGTCGGGCTGCAGGCCGCCCTTGCCGCGCGGCGTGCCGTCGGGGTTCTCCATAATCACGGGGAGCTTGTACTCCACCATCAGCTGCGGCGCGGCTTCCTTAATGGCGGCGACGACCTCGAGCGCATAGCGAACACGGTTCTCGAACGAGCCGCCGTACTCGTCGGTGCGCTGGTTGAGGATGGCCGAGCACAGCGAACCCACCAGGCGGTCGCCGTGGACCTCGATGGCGTCAATCCCGGCCTGCTGCGCGCGGGCGGCCGAGGCAGCGATGGCCTCCTTGATCTGGGTGAGCTGCTCTACGCTCGCCTCGTTCACAAAGTGCTGCATGTCATGGTGCAGCTTGGCGTATGCCTGCTTGCGGATCTCGTTGGACTCGGCCATCTTGGCGGCAAAGGTCTCCTCGTCGCCGGCGGCCTTGGCCTCCTGCGCGACCTTGGCGGCAGCCATGGATCCCATGACCATACGGCCGACACCGGGCACGTCGTACTCGGGGTGGAACAGTTGCAGCGCAACCTTGGCACCGTGCTTGTGGACGGCATCGGCCAGCGCCTTAAACGTGGGGATCTGGGCGTCGGTCGCCAGCTTGGGCGTGGGGCTTGCGGTCATAACGGGAGCGACGTCGCCGATGACGATGTAGCTCACGCCGCCACGGGCCAGGCGCTCGTAAAAAGCCAGGCTGCGCTCGCCAATGGAGCCGTCGCGCTCCTCGTAGCCGGTGGTCAGCGGCGGGAACATAATGCGGTTCTTGAGCTCAAGGGGGCCAACCGTAATGGGCTGGAGCAGTTTGGATGCAGGTGCGGTCATGGACATTCCTCTCTTGTAGGCGCGGCGGCGATGATGCCGCGTAGTTGTCTAGAGGATATGGCATGGGAATACAACAGCGCAACGGAAATCGGCGGATAGCAGGTGGCGGCAGGTGGATGGGGCGAGGCGGCCCGTCGGTTGGTCTCAATCTGCAACATCTACAGGCCAAAATCTGACCCACCTGTTACAGATCGAGACGTTCCTCTCGACCCATCCTCAACAATCTAGGTCTGTAACAGCTAGGCCCACTTTTGGCCCCTACCTGTTACAGATCGAGACAATAGGAACCATCCCAACAAAACGTCTCAATCTGTAACATCTATCGACCAAAACCGGCCCTAGGCGTTACAGATCGAGACAAACCAAACCCGCCTGCTAGAAAATCTCAATCTGTAACAGCTGCTCGGCAAAATCCGTCCCTCGTGTTACAGATTTAGACAAACGGGACCCAACCCACCGGTATATCTCGATCTGTAACACCTAGCCGCCCAAATCGGGTCTAGATGTTACAGATCGAGATTTTGTTTGAGAGGCCGAGAATTGGACCGAAAACACGGTCCCCAGATAACAAAAAAGCTCGCCGGCTAGGCCGACGAGCTGCAAGTTCTTGGTCGCGGGGGCAGGATTTGAACCTACGACCTCCGGGTTATGAGCCCGGCGAGCTACCAGACTGCTCCACCCCGCAATGTCTGGGCGCCTCATGTGCGCAAGAAAGAATATTACGTGGGAGTTCGGTAAACGGCAAGGAAAATCTCGTAGAGCATAATTCCTTCATATTTAAAACCCCTCAGCCCATATCACCGTAACCGAATCGCAGCCAAGCGCTGTCGACGGCGCGTATACAATGGTGCGCGTCCTTTTATGCCAACACTGGGAGTAGACATGCTGCTCGCTATCGATATGGGAAACACGCAGACGGCCATGGGCCTGTTTGACGGAGACGAGCTGGTGCAGTCGTGGCGCATGCCCACCGACCGCTCCTATACCGCCGACGAGATCCATGTGCGCCTGATGGGTTTCTTTAAGATGTACGGCCTTTCGCTCGACGCGGTCGACGCGATCGCCTTTGCCGGCGTGGTGCCGCAGCTCTCGCGCGAGTGGCACGCCGTGGCCGACCGCATTGCCGCGGACGCCATCGTTATCGGGCCGCAGACGGCCGCCGTGACCAAGCTGCGTGCGGCACGCCCTCAGGCCGTGGGTGCCGATCGCGTCGCCAACGCCGTTGCGGCCGAGACCTTCTACGGCGCCCCGGCAATCGTGGTGGACTTTGGCACCGCGACCAATATCGACGTCATCAATGAGGACGGTTATTACATTGGCGGAGCGATCGCGCCGGGCATCCGCATCTCCATGGACGCGCTTGCCGCCCGTGCCGCCAAGCTCGCCAGCGTTCCGCTCGAGGCGCCGGAGCACGCCATCGGCCGCGATACCGAGGAGTGCATCAAGGTCGGCGCCGTGATGGGCGCCGCCGCCATGGCCGAGGGCCTGGTCGCGCGCATGAAGCGCGAGCTGGGCCGCGAGGATGCCACCGTTATCGCCACGGGCGGTCTCGCCGGCATCGTCGCCGATTCGACCGATGCCTTCGACGTGGTCGATGGACAGCTCACCATCAAGGGTATCTGCGAAATCTACCGCCGCATGCAGGAGCTGGGGTAAGACGGGGCTTAAGTCGAGCACGCCCGATGTCACAGCCCAGCAAACGTTCGCCAAGCCCATTCCTCAAAATCGAAATTTTTTCGATTTTGAGGAATGGGACCGAGATGCCGCCCCACAGTCACGCAAAAGCCCTCCCCGGTGCAGGCCGAAGAGGGCTTCGTTGTCATCGTTGTCTTTGAGCGCTGGCACCTCGCGTTATAGCCCGCGAATGCGCACGGCCTCGGGTGGAAACTCTTGCTCGCCGGCATCGGTCTTGATGGTCGCGCGACCCCAGATGTCCAGGCCCGCGAACACGCCCACCGCGAGCGGCAGGCCGTTGGGCGACACCGCCGCGACCTGGCGGCCCAGCAGTGGCACCATGTCGAAGTACTCGCCCAGCACGGGAGCCAGCGGACCGGCAGCACCCTGTGGCGTGTTGGCGACAACCGCCCAGGCGTCCACGCGGGTCAACACGGCGGTGGCCAATGCCTCGACCAGCGCTTCGTCAGCCACATCCACGCCAAGCTCGCCCAGCGCCGCGCGCTCAATATCCACCGTCACGGCACCGAACATGCCTGCGGCACCGGCGCCACCGTTGACGGCGACGCGTGCAAACGACGTTTCAAACGTGGGCGCGCCGCACACAATATCGCTCGGCCACTGAATGCCCACCTTGCCGGCAAGGCCCAGCCCCGGTGCCGCAGCCGTCCCCACGAGCGCGTCCATCATGCCCATCGCGGCCACAAACGGCAGGCCGTGGAAGGCATGCATGTTCACGTCGGGGCGAACGACCAGCGAAAACGTCAGCGATGCATCGCCCGCGCTCCACGCGCACCAGCCCGCGGACATGCCCTCGCGGCCCGCGTCACGCGCCGCGTCGAGCTCGGTACCGGCGGCAACAGCGTTCATCTCAATCATCTACATACGCCCCAATTCGCCCACGATATGGCCCACGCGATCCTCAGGCTCCTTGACCTCGACGCCGTTGTAGCGGAAGAACCGCGCCGGGTCGTGCATCAGGTCCTCGAGCGGCACCAGCACAAAGTCACGCTCGCCAATGAGCGAATGCGGCAGGCGCAGCTTTTTGCCGCCGTGGGTCTCGCCGTCCATCCACAGCAGGTCCAGGTCGATGGTGCGCGGACCGTTGACCTTGGCTTTCTTGGAGCGGTCGCGCCCCAGCTCGGCCTCGATCTTCATAAGCTCATCGAGCAGCACCAACGGCGCCAGCTCGGTCTTGATCTCGATGACGGCGTTGGCAAATGCGTCCTGGCGCGTCTCGTAGGCCGGCTCGCTCTCGTAGATGCGCGAGCAGTTGGACACGCAGGTGAGCGGGATCTCGGCGATCATGTCGCGTGCGGCGCGGATGTTGTCGCAACGATGCCCCAGATTGGAGCCCACAGCCACAAACGCACGGCGCGGCTGCGGCTTGGCGACAGCCCAGTAACCGTTCAGGAACTGCGCAAAGCCGGTAACGTCGTGCACGCGCACGACGTTGGCACCGGCCTGGATAGCGCCCAGGCACACGCCAAACGTGGCGGCATCGCGCGCGGCGGCATCGGTCACGCCCGAGACAGCACCCACAAAACGCTTGCGTGACACGGCGCACATGAGCGGATAGCCCAGCGACGCCATCTTGGCGGTCTCGCGCTGGATGACGATGTCCTCGTTGGCCGTCTTGCCAAAGCCCGGGCCGGGATCGATGCAGATGCGGTCGCGCGACACGCCGGCATGGATAAGCGTGCGGGCCTGATCGGACAGAAAGCCCATGACGCGGCGCATGATGGGCGCCGAATCGGGCAGGGTGAAGCGGCGGAGCTGAGAGGTGGGCACGTAGGCCTCCTCGCGGCGGGCGCTGCGGCGCATCATGGCTGCCAGGTGATCATTGGGCTCCGGCGCGGGCTCAGGGGTCGCGGCGGCCTCGGAGACAGGGGCAGCCTGCTCGGCGGCCGGTGCCTCCTGCTTCTGCTCGTCCGTGGACTCGGGCGCAGGCTCCGGATCGCCGAACGGCAGCGAGGGCTGCACCACGCCACCCGGGAGCTTTGCCTCGGGCTTAGGCTCGCCTAGCAGCTTGCCGCGACGGCGGCGCGCCGGCTTCTCGGCCTCGCGCGCAGCCTCGGCGGCCGCTTCGCGCGCCTTCTCGGCAACAAACGCCGCGGCCGAGGTATCGAGCTGCACCGTTGCATGCGTGCGCGTGGGCACCGCGACCTCGCCGGCGTGCATCACGATGACGCCGCAGGTGCTCGTCGCGACAAACTCGACCATCTTGGGGTCGGTGAAGCCCGTCACGTCGTTGACGATCGAGGCGCCGCAGCGCACGGCAGCCTTGGCAACCGCCACGTGGCGCGTGTCGATCGAGACGATGGCACCCTCTTTGGCCAGCGCGCGTACCACGGGCAGCACGCGGCGAGCCTCCTCGTCGGGGTTGACCGGGGTAAAGCCGGGGCGCGTGGACTCGCCGCCCACGTCGATGATGTCGGCGCCGGCGTCGAGCATCGCCAGGCCGTACTCGATGGCGGCATCCGGGTCGAAGTGCTCCCCGCCGTCGCTAAACGAATCGGGCGTCACGTTGAGGACGCCCATGATGCGCGGGCGGTCAAAGCTGAGCTCGTACTTTCCGCACCGCCATGTCTTGCTGTCGTTCGCCATGAACATCCTCCTAAAATGCCCGCGCCGCCGCGCTCGGGCGCTGGCGGCGGGGTCGCTTTGCAATCAGTCTTTCTATTGTATCCGCGCATACGGGCTAGAACGCAAACGCGGCCGCGATGTCGCAAGAAATCAGCAGGTCGGCATTTGCATCCTGATCGGTGGGAGCAAGATTGCAAATGGCCAGCGTATCGCCGGTAAAGTAGCGCGTAAGGCCCGCCGCCGGATACACTACGAGCGAGGTTCCGCCCACGATGAGGGCATCGGCCGCGGCGATGGCGGCAACGGCACCAGTCAGCACGCGCTCATCGAGCGGCTCCTCGTAGAGCACCACATCGGGCTTAATGCGCCCACCGCACGCAGGACACACGGGCACACCCGCGGCGTCCTCGTGCTCGCGCGAGCAAATCCACTCGGCGCTATAGACCGCGCCGCACGACTGACAAATGTTGCGATGGACCGATCCGTGCAGCTCGAATACGCGCTGCGAACCGGCCATCTGATGCAGGCCGTCGATATTTTGCGTCACCACGGCATTTAGCTTTCCGGCGCGCTCCAGCTCGGCCAGCTTGGTGTGGCAGCGGTTGGGCTTAGCGCCAAGCGCGATCATCTTGGTGCGGTAGAAGTCGAAGAACTCGGCCGGATGCGCCTCATAAAAGCTATGCGAGAGCATGGTCTCGGGCGGATAGGCAAACTGCTGGTGATACAGGCCGTCCACGCTGCGGAAATCGGGGATGCCACTCGCCGTGGAAACACCCGCGCCACCAAAGAAGACCACGCGCTTGTGGGTGCCGAACAGCTCTTCCAGCGCGGCGGAGGCCTGCTTGGGATCCGTTATTGCCTGCGTCATATGAGTCCTCCGTCCTTGTTGGTCGGATGGCGGCGGGCGCTTGCCCGGCGCGCAGCCTTTGGGTCGACACGCGCGGAGCCCACCACCGCCCCTGTTGCGCTAATCTTAAGCCTGCCAACCCCGTCGAAAGGACACCATGCCTCAGACTTACACTTTCGCCTCGTGGAACGTCAACGGCCTGCGCGCCGTGCTCAAAAAGGACCCGAGCTTTATCCAGATCGCGCAAGAACTCGACGTTGATATCCTGGCGCTGCAAGAGACCAAGCTGCAGGAGGGCCAGGTCGATATTGACCTGGCCGGCTATCACCAAACCTGGAGCTATGCCGAGCGTAAAGGCTATTCGGGCACTGCGGTCTTTAGCCGCCAGGAACCGCTGCGCGTGTTGCGCGCCGACGCGCTGCTGCCTTACGCCGGCGAGGGCGAGACGGCCGAGCTCGTCGCCCAAGCCGCAACCGAGGGCCGCGTCTGTGCGCTCGAGTTCGACAAGTTTTGGTTCGTGGATGTCTACACGCCCAACGCCCAAAATGAGCTCGCGCGCATCGATGTGCGTATGGCCTGGGACGATGCCTACCGCGGCTTTTTGAACGCGCTCGAGCGCGAGACCGGCAAACCCGTCGTAACCTGCGGCGACTTTAACGTGGCACACGAGGAGATCGACCTTAAGAACCCCAAGTCCAACCGTGGCAACGCCGGCTTTTCGGACGAAGAGCGCGGCAAGTTTACCGAGCTGCTCAACGCCGGGTTTACCGATACCTGGCGCGCGGCAAACCCCAACGTCGAGGGCGTCTACAGCTGGTGGAGCTACCGCTTTAATGCCCGCAAGAACAACGCCGGCTGGCGCATCGATTACTTCCTGGTAAGTGACGCAATCGCCGGCAATGTGCGCGACGCCGGCATCCGTGGCGATATCTTTGGCAGCGACCACTGTCCCGTCACCCTCACGCTAGAGCTCTAGCCCCAACTGATTCCCTGGGGACGGAGGGAAAGGGATCATCTGACCTCGTCCCCCTATAAGTTGCGGTGGAATAGTTCCTGCTTCGGCCCCAAACAGCCAAACGAGAACTATTCCACCGCAAGTTCGTAAGGGAACGCAGCCAGCCCTACAGTCCGTACTTCACGACGACGCGGTTGATCCGTCGACACCAGGCCCTGTACAGGGCGGCTAAGAACACGCAGGTCGCGAGGCCGTGTGTGATATCGAACGGCACTGCCGTGGCAAGACGCGCCACGGCGCCCGCCCACGTGAGCGGCTGCACAAAACCGATGATGTCGTAGGCGTTGATTACCACGCCGTAGAGCAGGCCCGATGCAAAGCCGTACGCCATCAGCGCCGGCATGCGCACGGTTCCATCCGCACGGTCGAACGCGCCCGCATGCGCCAGCGCGCCGCCAACATAGCCAACCAGGCCCCAGGCATACATCTGCCATGGCGTCCACATGCCCTGTCCAAAAAAGAAGTTGCTGGTCAGCGCCGCCAGCGCACCAACCATAAAGCCGTTACGACGACCGAGCGTCGCCCCGGCGATAATGGCGATGGCGCTCACGGGTTTAAAGTCGGGAATGGGGCCAAACAAGATGCGCCCCGCCGCGGCCAGCGCCGCCAGCACCAGCGTGGGCATAATCTGGCGCAGGCCCGGGCGCGACGCCTCGTAGCCCGCAAAGAACAGCGCGAGCACCAGCGCCACCACGACAAGCATGGCAAGCGCCGCCTGCTCAATGCCCGCCAGCAACGCCGCGGCCATTACCGCCGGCACCGCCGCCAGCAGCAGGATCTCCAGTTTTGCTAGTAGGCGCGAAGCGCGATGATCCATCATCCCATCACGCCCTGTAGAACACGTTGTCGGAAAAAAAGTCGGCCGGCGGCTCCATGCAGGCAATCTCGCCGTCGAACATCATGGCAATGTCATCGGCAACCTGCTCGGCAAAATCCAGATCGTGCGTGGCCATGATGACGGTGCCGCCAGCCTCTGCATGGTCACGCAGGGCGCGAGCGATGATGCGGCGACTGGCCAGGTCCAAACCCTTGGTGGGCTCATCGAGCAATAGCAGCTCGGGGCCAATCAGAAGCAGCTTTGCCAACGCAAGCAGTTGACGTTGTCCGCCCGAAAGATCGTACGGGTGGCGCCCATCCAGGCCCGACAGCCCCAGGCTCGCCGCGCGCTCACGCGCCACAGCCTCGTCATATCCGCAGGTCGAAGCCCATTCCATCAGCTCGTCGCGCACCGTCTCGGCAACCAGCAACGCCTTGGGGTTCTGAGGCAGCAGCGCTGCCGATCCCGCCCCGCGCTCCATATGCCCACGCTGCAACTTGACCGTCTTGGCCAGCACCGAAAGCATTGTCGACTTGCCGCAGCCGTTACCGCCCACAACCGCATGCACCGCGCCAGCCGAAAACGCCGCATCGAGTCCACGCAGCACCCAGCCGGACGCTCGATCGTAGCGAAACCAGCTCCCTGCCAGGGTAGTAGCCGACCCAGCGTGCATTTTTGGGAGAATTCGGCATCCACCGGCGCGCGATGGCGCCCCCGAGTCGTCTTGCGGCAGTATTTGCGCCTCAAATTCACCCGATTTGTCCGATTTCAGCCCTTTTTCTGCACCCGGAGCGCCCGCGCGCGGGTCCAAAGAGCCCAGCTGGCCACTGGCGCTGCTGAAAACTCCGTTTTTTGCACGCCACGAGGCACCCCACCCTGGCACCTCGCCAGAAAACAGCTCTTCACGATGCCCCAAGGAGGCGATGTCAGCGACCTCGCATACGCGGCCGCCCTCAATCCGGTACGCGCACGTCGCGTATTCGAGCATCGGCCGCGGTTGATGCGTTGCCACGATAACCGTGCAGCCCAGTTCGCGGTTCACGCGGAACAGCGCATGCAGAAAACTCTTCTCGGCAACGGGATCCAGTTGGGACGTGGGCTCGTCAAGCAGAAGCACGCGCGGACGCAGCGCCAGCACGGCCGCCAGCGACAGCAGCTGCTTGCGTCCGCCCGAAAGCGTATCGGTATCGCGGTGGAGCCAATCCTCCAACCCGAAGAAATAGCTGGTCTCGGCCACGCGACGGCGCATCTCGTCGCGCGACATGCCTAAGTTTTCCAGGCCAAACGCCATCTCGTGCCACACGGTTTCGCACACGATCTGGTTCTCTGGGTCCTGAAACACATAGCCCACGCGCTCTGCGGACGCCCGAACGTCCATATCGGCAGCGCTCTCGCCCAGCACGCGCAGCTCGCCAGTGCATTCGCCCGCCGGCGAAATCTCGGGCTTGAGCAGCGAGAGCAGCGTCGACTTGCCCGACCCGGTACCGCCAACGAGCAGTGCAAACGCACCTTGGGGGACAGACCAGTCGAGCCCGTCGAGCACCAGCGCCTCAGCCCCGGGGTAGGTAAAGCTCAGGCCCCGTACCTCAATCGCGGGTACATCAGAGCCGCACGCCACGCCCGTTACCGAGCAGCTATCCAACTGGGTCATCAGCCAAACCTCTTCTCGTCAATCGCGTACAGCACGCAGGGCAGCGCCATCCAGGCCGCATATACGACATAGCCCAGCCACGGCGCCGGCACCGATAGTTGCGGGTAAAACGAATACTGCATCGTCGCAGTCCACGCCACTGCCGTCGTGGCCACGCCAAACAGCGCAAGCCCAACCAGCGCGGCAACATCGCCGCGCCCCAGCCGATACCGCGCGTACGTCGTGCGGCGTGTCGCGGCGCCCCACCCACGGGAGCGCATAGCGTCCGCGCGCTCCAGCGAATCTTCCATGCCCCAGCCCATCAACACGCTCGACGCCCGCAGGCGCGAGCGCACGGGGTCGGCCGGCGCGCGGCCAGGCACATCAATCGCATCCTGCACCGCCAGCACCGTACGACCGCGGCGCAAAAACTGCGGGATAAGCCGCATGCACATCGAGATCATGAGCGCGATCACCGGCGCGGCGTTACCCAAAAGCGCAAGCACCTTGTCGTAGCCAAGCATCGATGCCGCCGCCTCAAACCACAGCACGCTCGCCACAAACAGCCCGCCCATGCACAGGCCGTAAACCATGCTCTCCAGATACACCGCGCGCATGCCAATACGGAACAGCTCCGTCGAGCCCGAGGCACTAAACAGCGGATTGAGCACCGCAATGATCAAAATCACCGGCAGCTGCCAGCGAAGCGCCCCCAACGTACGTGCGGCGCCGCGCGTCGCAAACCCGTACGCCAACCCGCCCGCAAGCGACAGCGCAATCAGCACCGGCTGCATCGAGAACATGGTGAGCCCCAACGTCAGCACCATGTAGAGGGCCGGCACCGCCGGATGCGACATCGAAAATGCCGCGACGGGCTCGTTGCCCGATTCCTCTCGCATGATATCCACGGGCACCCCCATTCCCTCGCTCAAACGCCAACGCCGCAGCGGCGCCGCCATGCACAACCAGCGCAAACACCACGCCGGCGGCAGCGGCATCGGCCGTCGCGCATCAATCGTTACGCGCTCATCATATGCCTGCGGTATCATATTGCGCCGTGTATCGTTTCCAAACACACGTCTCTATAACGTAACAGGAGATCACATGGACGCAACCGCAATTATCCTCGCCGCCGGCGAGGGCACCCGCATGAAGTCGAACCACTGCAAGGTTTCGCACAAGATCCTGGGTAAGCCCATGGTCCAGTGGATCGTCGACGCCACCATCAAGGCCGGCTGCAGCCGCGTCGTGGTCGTCATCGGCAGCCACGCCGACGAGATGCGCGCCCTTATCGACGGTGCCTACGCCAACAGCGCCACCAAGGTCGAGTGCGTCGAGCAGACCGAGCGCCTGGGCACCGGCCACGCCGTAAAGGTCGCGCTCGAGGCCTGCGGCATCACGCAAGGCCCCGTCGTCGTGCTCAACGGCGACCTACCGCTCATCACCGCCGACACCGTCGCCAAGTTCGCGCAGACCGTCGCTACCGGCGAGCTCGCCTGCACCGTCATGACCATGACCCCGCCCGACCCCTTCGGCTACGGCCGCATCAAGCTGGGCGCCGACGGCCAGATTGAGCGCATCATCGAGCAGAAGGACTGCACGCCCGAGCAGGCCGCCACGCTGCTCGAGTGCAACGCCGGCTGCTACGCCTTCGACGGCGCTCAGCTTGCCGCGCATATCGACGAGATCGGCAACGACAACGCGCAGTCCGAGTACTACCTGCCCGACATGCTCGAGATCCTCAAGGGTCACGGCCAGGCAGTGTCCATCTTCCACTGCGATGACTACCGCGACGGCCTGGGCGTCAACAGCCGCATCCAGCTCGCGCAGCTCACCGCCATCGCGCGCGACCGCATCAACGAGCGCTGGATGGCCGAGGGCGTTACCTTCATCGATCCCACGCAGGCCTGGATCGGCCCCGATGCCGTTATCGGCCGCGACACCGTCGTGTGGCCGCAGACACATCTGATCGGCCACGTCACCGTAGGCGAGGAGTGCCAGCTCGGCCCCAACAGCCGCCTCACCGACACCACCGTCGGCAGCGGCTGCACCATCGATGAGACCATCGCCATCGAGGCCGTCATCGAGAACGGCGTCGACTGCGGCCCGCGCGCCTACCTGCGCCCGGGCACCCACATGCTCGACGGTTCCAAGGCCGGCACGCACGTGGAGATCAAGAAGTCCACGATCGGCGAGGGCTCCAAGGTGCCCCACCTGTCCTACATCGGCGATACCACCATGGGCTCCGGCGTCAACGTGGGCGCGGGCTCCATCACCTGCAACTATGACGGCGTGCACAAGCACAAGACCGTCATCGGCAAGGATGCCTTCATCGGTTCCGACACCATGATGGTCGCGCCTGCCCAGATCGGCGACGGCGCGCTCGTGGCCGCCGGCTCCGTCATCACCGAGCCGGTCCCGGCTGACGCACTCGGCCTGGGCCGCGCCCGTCAGGTAAATATTGAGGGCTGGGCCGCCGATTACCGCCGCCGCCTGCACGAGGACGACGAGGTATAACGTTTTACCAAGCATCTAAGGAGCTGTTCCCATGGGGACGGCTCCTTTTTCTATGCTGACCTGCGTGACAGAATGAGTGGTCGGTTCGTGTCCGTTGACGGTAAAGACGTTATCAAGACCCGATTAACCCCGCCGCGCGGTTACAATGCAAAAAGGCATCTATATGGCATTCGATGTATAAAGGAGAAGGGTAATGCCGATTAATGATCCCGAGAAGTCGGAGAATATGCGCAAGTCCATCCGCGTGTATTCCGGTTCCTCCAACCGTCCCCTCGCTCAGAAGATCGCTGAGTACCTTGGGGTCGAGCTTTCGGGCCTTACGCTAAAGCAGTTCGCCAATGGTGAGATTTACGCCCGCTACGACGAGACCGTCCGCGGCGCCGACGTCTTCCTGATTCAGTCCGTGGCCGGCGGCAACGTCAACGACATGCTCATGGAGCTGCTCATCGCCACCGACGCTGCCAAGCGCGCATCCGCCCGCTCCATCACCGCCGTCATCACCCACTACGGCTATGCCCGCCAGGACCGCAAGGCCGGCCCGCGCGAGCCCATCACCGCCCGCCTCGTCGCCAACCTGCTCGAGCGCGCCGGCGTCAACCGCATCATCACCCTCGACCTGCACCAGGGTCAGATCCAGGGCTTCTTCGATATCCCGGTTAACCACCTGTCCGCGCTGCCGCTGTTTGGCCAGTACTACAACGACATGCACTTCGACACCGACAACCTGGTTGTCGTCTCCCCCGACGTGGGTCGCGCCAAGGCCGCCAAGAAGCTGTCCGACATGCTCGGCTGCGACCTGGCCATCGCCCACAAGGGCCGTCCGCGCCACAACGCCGCCGAGGTCATGGGCATCATCGGTGACATCAAGGGCAAGACCTGCATCATCAACGACGACATGATCGACACCGCTGGCACCCTGTGCGCCAACGTCAAGGAGCTCAAGGCCATGGGCGCCGGCGACATCTACGTGTGCGCCACCCACGGCATCTTCTCCGGTCCGGCCATCGAGCGCCTGAACGACGCCCCGATCGTCGAGTGCCTCGTCACCGATGCCATCCCCGTCGAGGTCGGCGGCAAGATCAAGACCATCTCGGTCGCCGAGGAGTTCGCTCAGGCCATCTCCGCCGTTTACCACGAGGAGCCCGTCTCCACGCTCGTCGGCGGCGACTTCGCGCTGTAGTCGCATCGTCCTTGCAACCCGGCGCATCGCCGCCGAAACAGAAGAAACCCCCACGCTCCCCCTTGCTTCGCAAAGGTCGCGCGGGGGTTTCTTCTGTTTCGGCGGCTCGCTCTGCCGCGGCCGTGCTTTTGTCTGGTGGGATTTCGCTGAAACGAAGTCTCGCCTTCGGCGGGCGTGGTAGCCTTTGTCGTTGATTGAACTATTTGTGTAACGAAGGGACAAATATGGCAGCTGCACAGCCGCTTAAGATTCGCATGGTTGCTGGACTTGGCAACCCTGGCGATGAGTATGCCGAGACCCGCCACAACGCTGGCTTCAAAGCAATCGACGAGTTGGCCCGTCAGGCCGGTGTCACGTACTGGAAAAACCAGGCCGGCGCCGAGGTCGCGCTCATCAACATCAACGACCCCGAGGAAGAGGGCGGCAAGCGTCAGATTGTGCTGGTCAAGCCACAGTCGTACATGAATACCTCGGGCGGTCCCATCTCCAAGCTTTGCCGCGAGTACAAAATCAAGGCCGAGGAGCTGCTTGTAATCCACGATGAGCTCGATATTCCCGCCGGCGACGTACGCGTTAAGGTGGGCGGCGGCCATGCTGGCCACAACGGGCTGCGTTCCATCATCGACAAGATGGGCAGTCGCGACTTCAGCCGCATCCGCACCGGTATCGGCAACCCTCCCGGCAAGATGGCTGTCGCAGACTACGTGCTCAAGCAGCTGCGCGCCCGCGAGGCCGAGGACTTCCAGGACACCTGCGCCCGCGCCGCCGACGCCGCCGGCCTGGCGATCGTGCACGGCGTAATCTACGCCCGCGATCACGTCAACGGCGCCGCTTCCGCCAACGGCAAGCACTAAAGCCTACCATTTAGGGACAGGTTTATTTTGGCAGGTTTTATCTGCGGAAACACCTCAGTTGCGGCATCGCAATCAACCGCGCGCCGACTTACACACATAGCGCCCCAAAGGGGGCCGGCCTCATCACAACCCGAGGCCGGCCCCCTTTGCCGTTTTACCCGATAAAACTGACCAAAATAAACCTGCCCCTATTTGGTAGGCCAAAGTGGATAAACCCTGCTCCCAACCGCCGAAGATACACGTAAGCGACATGTCCATGAGGGTATAATTTGCACCGTATGTCTGCACAACGCCTGTGCGCGTACGGTTTTATTCGGGCTACCGTCCATTTCCGTGGAGGCACGGTTCGGTCGCCCTAACAAGAGAGGGGTTCTATGTATAAGATCCTGGAGAAGACGCAGTTCTCGGAGAAGGTGTTCAAGTTCCGCATCGAGGCGCCCGCAATCGCCAAGCATGCGCACGCTGGACAGTTCCTCATGGTTCGCGCCAATGAGACGGGCGAGCGTGTCCCGTTTACCCTGGCCGGCTGGAACGGTGACGAGGGCTGGGTCGAGTTCATCTTCATGGTGATCGGCAAGACCACCGAGATGCTTTCCACCTACGAGGCCGGCGAGTCGCTGCGCGACGTCGTGGGCCCGCTGGGCGTTCCCACCGAGATGGCCGAGGGCCCCTGCGCCGTCATTGGCGGCGGCGTCGGTCTGGCAATTGCCTTCCCGGTCGCCAAGCACCTGGTCGAGACCGGTCACGAGGTGCACGCCATCATGGGCGCCCGCACCAAGGACCTCCTGCTCATGGAGGATCAGTTCCGCGAGCTCCTCGACGAGGACCACATCCACATCACCACTGACGACGGTTCCTACGGCGAGCAGGGCGTTGTCACCGCTCCGTTGGAGCGTCTGCTGCAGGACAAGGCCGTGAGCCAGGTCTTCTGCGTCGGCCCCGTTCCGATGATGAAGTTCTCGACCCTCACCGCCCAGAAGTACGACACCCCCATCACCGCGTCGCTCAACCCCATCATGGTTGACGGCACCGGTATGTGCGGCTGCTGCCGCGTCGAGGTGGGCGGCGTGACCAAGTTCGCTTGCGTCGACGGCCCCGACTTCGATGCCACCCTGGTCGACTGGGATGACCTTCGTGCCCGCCAGGCCGCTTACCGTTCCGAAGAGGGCGCGTCCCTCAAGGCCTATGAGGAAAAGAGCTGCGCATGCCACTAGTTAACGGTCGTTTCGTTGCCGATATGAAGTCGCCCCGCACCCCCGATAACGAGGAGCCGGCTGCCGAGCGCGCCTGCGACTTCCGCCCCGTCGACAAGGGCTTCACCGAGGAGATGGCGCTGGCCGAGGCCGAGCGCTGCCTCAACTGCAAGAAGCCGTTCTGTGTTGAGGGCTGCCCCGTCAACATCAACATCCCCCGCTTTATCGAGCAAATCCGCGCGAAGGACTTCGGCGGCGCCCTCGATACCATCCGCGAGGACTCCATGCTTCCCGCCATCTGCGGTCGCGTCTGCCCGCAGGAGAACCAGTGCGAGGGCAAGTGCATCCGTGGTAAGAAGTCCGAGCCCGTGGCCATCGGCCAGCTCGAGCGCTTCCTGGGTGACCGCCCCGAGCTCGCCTCCACGCCCAAGATGGCTCCCAAGAACGGCAAGAAGGTCGCCGTCGTCGGCTCCGGCCCGTCCGGCATCACCTGCGCCGGCGAGCTCGCCCGTAACGGCTTTGACGTCACCGTCTTCGAGGCCTTCTTTACCGGCGGCGGCGTGCTGGTCTACGGCATCCCCGAGTTCCGTCTGCCCAAGGCAGTCGTCAAGCGTGAGATTGACGGCCTGGAGGACATGGGCGTCAAGTTTGAGTACAACTCCGTCGTGGGCAACATGGCCACGGCCGAGGAGCTGTTCGAGCAGGGCTTCGACGCCATCTACGTGGCGACCGGCGCTGGCCTGCCCAAGTTCCTCAACGTCCCCGGCGAGAACCTGCCCAACGTCTTCTTCGCCAACGAGTACCTCACCCGCGTGAACCTGATGAAGGCTAACAAGTTCCCCGAGTACGACACCCCCACCAAGCACGGCAAGAACGTCGTCGTCTTTGGTGGCGGCAACGTGGCTATGGACGCCGTCCGTACCGCCAAGCGCCTGGGCGCCGAGCACGCCATCATCGCCTACCGTCGTACCGAGGACGAGATGCCCTGCCGTCGCGCTGAGCTGCACCATGCCAAGGCCGAGGGCGTCGAGGTTCTGCCGCTCGTCTCCCCGCTCGAGTTTGTCGCTGGCGAGGACGGCTCCGTGTGCGCCGTCAAGGTCCAGAAGATGGAGCTCGGCGAGCCCGACGAGTCCGGCCGTCGTCGTCCGGTGCCCATCGAGGGCGCCATCGAGGAGATCCCCTGCGACGTCGCAATCTCGGCTATCGGCACCAACGCCAACCCCTTCGCTGCCAAGATCGGCGGCAAGATGGAGCTCAACAAGTGGGGCTACATCGTCGCCGACGAGAAGACCGGCCAGACCACCGATCCCCGCATCTGGGCCGGCGGCGACATCGTCACCGGTGCCGCTACGGTCATTCTGGCGATGGGCGCCGGCAAGAAGGCCGCCGCTTCGATCACCAAGAGCCTGCTGGGCGAGTAATCACCTGCAGCGCTAGCCACCAAACGGCAAAGTCCCCGTCGAGCACACGCCCGGCGGGGACTTTTTCTATGCCGGCCGCCCCAACCACCACGGTGGGGACAGGCACCTTTGTGGTGGTTGGGGGCCTGGTCGGTCGTTTTGCCTCAATCTGTAACACCTGGAGCCCGTTGAGCCTTGTAGTTGTTACAGATCGAGATATCGCTCCAACCGCCCCCGCTTTGTCTCAATCTGTAACAGCTAGAGACCAAATTCCCCGCTACGTGTTACAGATCGAGACGTTAGGTTGGCGGCCATTCGGTTCATCTCAATCTGTAACATCTGGAGCCGTTTTGGGCAGTTTGGTGTTACAGATTGAGATTTTGCTGAGGCCGAGGATAGGCGCCGTCACCAAAACCTAGCGCTTGCGGCGCTTGGTTGCGGCGAGACCGGCGGCTACGGTTGCGCCGGCGATGCCTAGGGCGGCGACTGTCATCGCGGTGGTATCTCCCGTGGCCACCAGGGCAGCATCGCTCTTCTTGGCCGGCGCGGCTTTCTCAACCGTCTTGGTCGTGGCGGTTGTCGTGGCCGGTTTAGCCGCGGGTTTGGTCTCGGGCTTCACCTCGGGCTTGGTATCGGGCTTGACGTCAGGCTGCGGCGTCGGCTTGGGATCCGGCGTAGGCTGCGGATCGGGAGTCGGCGTGGCCTCGGGCGTAAACGTCAGGTTGGTGTTGAGCCACAGGGTATCGATCCAGCCGCTCTCGGGATCAACCACACTCGCTTCGTCCATCTGGTAGCCGCACTCCACGCCGTTGATCTTCAGCTTGGTATTGGGCGTAAAGTAGAAACCGCGCGCCGGCTTAAAGTACAGGCCGTAACGATAGGTCACACCAGGCTTAAAGGCATCGATGCGGTTGGTGATGTTCTGGTCCCAGAACTCAACGGAATTTACTTCGCTACCATCGCTGCCCGTCCAAAACTCACACTGAAGGACAGAGTTCGAGCCCACCGGGATGCCCGCCGTAAAGACCGG
The DNA here is from genome assembly GCA_937943045.1 of uncultured Collinsella sp. Classification (GTDB taxonomy): domain Bacteria; phylum Actinomycetota; class Coriobacteriia; order Coriobacteriales; family Coriobacteriaceae; genus Collinsella. Next base: position 75,196 of record CALEBN010000043.1, read on the forward strand.
CTTATCGCCCGCCTTAAAGGTGGTCGTGGCGCCATTAATCTCGATAACGTCGATGGCACGCCATTCATCAATCGGCTGCTCGCACAGCATATTGTCAGCGTTTGGGGCGAAGACGCCGTTGACGGTCTTGATGTGGTGCGCCCAATGACCGTTGACGTTCATATTGCAGTCATCGGCCACGGTATTGTCGCCCTTGAGCCTCAGCTCAACGGAGTACATGTAGAACTTGCCCTCTTCGAAGTGGTCAATCTTCTTCATGCCCGGCGTGTACTTTGCGGGGTCGGAATACCAGAAGGCAACGGGTACCGACTCCCCGGATTCCATATCGAGCTCCATTTCTTCCCAGCACTCGTAGGCGATCTCGTACTTGTCGGCGTCAGCAGCGGGAATCGTCGCGGTCGCGCGGGGCGCCTCGCCGGGCGCGTAGTCGGTCTTCACGTCGTTGACGTCCAGGTTATGGATGGCTTCGTTTTCTGACGCAACGAGCGTAATTTCGCTATTGATGACGTAGCGGAGGTAATAATCGTACCTGGTTTCGTTGAGGATAGTCGAGCTGCCTTCATAGTCAGTTCCGGTATACTCCAGTGCCGCGCCAATATAGAGAGCCTCATTGCGCGTGAGTCGATACGAGCCGCCTGCCGCGCCACCCGTAAAGGTCAGCGTCAGCCTCATGTGATCGCCAACAGGCTCAAAGTGAGCCGTCACGTCGGACATGGACGCATCCTGAACTTCGACCAGAGTGCCCGAAGTGGCATCGGCCCTGTAGTACTTAACCTCGACGACTTCGCTCGCAAGCGCTTCTGGAATGCCACCCTCAACATCGGGAAAATCATAGGTATACGACTGGCCCTTTTTGAGTGTGACCTTGCTCGGAAGCGCGCAGTCCGTATAGTGGGGGACCACGGTCGTGTTGACCCTAACGTCGCTGCCGCCAACAACATCGGTCACACCGCAGGGCATGATGGCGTTGCTCGCCGGCATGGCGGCGTTGTCGTCGCCAGAAGCGTTTTGCCCAGCGAGCGCAGCACCGCTAGACTCATTGACGGCATCGGCTGGGATTGTCTGCTGAGGCTCAACGGTGGCTTGCGCCGCCGGAGCAGCATCGGTTGCAGGCGCGGTCGAAGCAGCTGGTGCGGTCGTTGCAGCCGCATCCTCCGCAACCGCCGGCGTCACCGGAGCCGCGGCAACCTCGTCCGTCCCAGCGGCGGGATCGGCGCATTCCGTCGCCAGCGCCACGCTCGGCAGCAGCAACTGACCGACCATAAGCGCACACGCGCCGGCGCAAGCTATTTTTGCACCCACACAACGCCAGGTACCGTGAGCCAGCGAGCAGGTGGACTCACGTTGAGCTTGCTTGTCAAAGTGGCTTGCGTTCATAACGGCCTCCTTGGTCGTAGGGACATACCACCACAAAGGTGCCTGTCCCCTTTGTGGTGGTCCTGTACCACCAAGATGTGCCAAATGACTCCATATGCCTAGGTTCGTAGATGTGAACCTAGGCCTCTACCTGCGGTTTAATTCAATATGATTTCGCCATCGCCACACTCGTCCCGGGAACGCTACAATCGAGGACACGATTATTCGTCCACCCAAAGGACCGTCCTTGAACCTGAGCAGGTCTAAAATCAACGCGCTTCTGGCACTCGCGCTCTTCACCTTCGCCTTCCTTGCCGCCGAGTTTCGCTTCGACGTCAACGTCGGGCTGCTCGCCGGTGCCGAACGCGTTGTAATCGCACAGGGCTTTATTCTGGGTGCGAGCGTGCTCGGCTTTATCGGATACGCGCCGCTGCTCGGGCTCGCACAGCGCAAGGGCCACTCACTGGCAGCCGTCAACGCCGCCGCCGTCCCTATCGTCATCGTGGGCCTAACCCAAATTCAATCCCCCACGGACCCGCTTGCGCTCGAGATTCTGGGCTGCGTGGCATTCTTTGGACTCGGCCTGCTGGGCGCCGCTGCGCACCACGCCTTTTCACTGGCGTTTCAAGACGATCCCAAGCTCGCCACCGGTGCGGGAGCAGCCTATGCCGCGGGCATCCTGATGCAGTTCGCCGTCAACCTGCTCAATTGCGGCGGTATCGCAGAGCTCATCGTCCTTGGCGCAGCGACTATCGCCATATCCGCCCTCAGCGTCGTTCCCCAAAAAGCTGCCGAGAGCTCCAGCCCCGCCATCAATCCCTTTGCTGAGTCCTCTCATGCCCTCGCCAAACAGGCATGCTGGAGCATCGCGCTCGTCATGATTCTTGCCTGTCTGTTCTCCACCCTCGACAACGTGGTCACACTCTCCAACGCCCACGGCACCATTGCCGTGCAGACTTGGCCGCGCCTCTTTTTGGCGGCAAGCGGCCTTGCCGCCGGTCTTATCTTTGACCTTGACGAGCGCCGCTACATGGGACTTGTCATGCTCGGCATCGCCGTGCTCTCGACCATTTCCATCCTGGCCGTGGAGGCCGGCGCCGATCCCAACCTAGGCCTTGTCGTCTTTTACCTGAGCTCGGGCTTTTTTGTCACGTTCTTTACCGCCACCTTTACACAGCTGGCACCGCGCATGCATGCACCCGCCCTCTGGGCCGGCATGGGGCGCGCCGCCAACAATGTATGTGCATTCACTACATCGGGCATCTCGCTTGCCCTCGTGACCTCGGGCAACGTTGCCCTCATCATGATCGGTGCGCTCATGCTGCTTGTGGCGGCGAGTGTGGCGTTTGTAGCCGCGGGCCTGTTCCGCCTGCCCCAAACCGAGCAGGAGCGCGAGCGCGAGCAGCTGGCAGAAGAAGCACTCGCCGCCCCCACCATCGAGGAGCAACGCCAGGCCTTCATCGCCAACCACGCTCTCACCCCGCGCGAAGTCGACGTGCTCATAGCCGTGACCCAGGATGAACGCCCGCTCAAGCAGGTCGCCGAGGAGCTCGGTATCTCGATGCGCATGGTGCAGCGCCACCTGAGCTCTATCTACCAAAAGACCGACACGCAGACGCGCGCCGGTCTCACCAAGGCCTTCCCCTCCGCCTAAAACAAAAACCACCACAAAGGTGCCTGTCCCCTTTGTGGTGGTTTTTGGTCGGTTAAGCCTCGAGTTGCGCCACTTTGTAGCGGTAGGCGGCGGCGATAACGTCTTTACAGCCCTCGCGTCCCAACTTGGCGCGGTTGACGACGATGTCTTTGCCGCTCGTCATCTTCCACTTTCCGGCACTGTAGCGCTTGTAGAACGCCTCGCGCGCCTTCTGCTGCTGCTTGACCAGCTTGGCGCCCTTCTTTTTGTTAAGTCCACGCTTCTTGCGCACGATCTCGACGCGGTCCTCAAAGGGTGCGGTCACCAACACGGCAATATGGTTGGGGTTGTTACGCAGCAGGTAATCGGACAGGCGACCTTCAATAATGCAGCTCTCGGTCTCGCCCAGATCCAAAATCACCTGGCTCATCTTTTGGAACAACTTGTCCGAGTACGAGCGCGCATCGTAGCGGTCGGGCAGGAACGCCATGTTCTCCACGGCCAGACGTTCGTCATAGGCGGCCATCTTATCGAGCGACTCGCCCGCGCGCAGAGACGCGCGCACCAGCAGCTCGTTGTCGTACAGCGGAATCCCCAACTCGTCGGCAAGCATGCGACCAATCTCGTGGCCCTCGGCGCCAAAGTCGCGCGCGATGGTAATGACCACAGGATTCTTCTTGTTCTCCAGATCGCTCATCGCGATTCCTTTCTCTATGTGGCAAAGGGGCTGTCCCTTTGCCACATTCTACGCTGCCACCATTCGCCTCTGATATGCGCGAACCAGCAGCGAGATACCAAAGTTGAGCACAAAGTACATCGCAAACACCAGGCCGTAGAGCATAAGCACCTGCGACAGATCAATCGCGTGGGCCATCACGACGTTTGCCGTGTACATGAGCTCGGCCACGTTAATGCCCGAAAGATACGAGCTGTCCTTGATGACGGTCGTGCACTGGCTAAACAGCGCCGGAATGATCGTCTTAAATGTCTGCGGCAGAATGATGTAGCGCATGGTGGCAAAGAAGCCGAAGCCCTGGCTCTGCGCCGCCTCAAACTGGCCGCGCGGAATCGAGTTGAGGCCGCCGCGCACAATCTCAGCCATAACAGCGCTGGTAAACAGCGTAAAGGCGATGGTCGAAATCACAATGTCCAAACCCTGCACCGTAAAGTAGATAAACAGGATCCACAGCAGGTTCGGCGTGCAGCGGAACAGCTCGATATAGGCGCTCACCAAAATACGGAACGGGCGGGGCGCATAGCTTTTAACGAGCGCCAGCACCGTGCCAAAGATGAGCGAGAAAAAGATCGACAGCGCCGAGATCTCGATCGTCTTAACAAAGCCGCCCCAAATGTAGAGCAGGTTGGTCGCGTTGAAGATTTCCATGCGCTAGGCCTCCTCTACGTTGTCGAGCCCCAGCTCGGCCAGGCTCACGCCGCGCGGACGCTCCTTGGAGCGACGCTCGAGCCACTGCACCAGCATGGCGAGCGGAAAGCAGATGATGAAGTACATAAGGCAGCAGACGATGTATCCCTGCAGGTAACCGTATAGACTCACAAAGTTGTCGGAACGGTACATAAGGTCGCCGCCGGCCACAAGCGCCAGTACCGACGTGTTCTTGACCAGGTTGAGCGCCTGGTTACACAGCGGCGGCAAAATAATCTTGAACGTCTGGGGCAGCACGATGTACCAGTAGGCCTGCGCACGGGTGAAGCCCTGGCTCTGGGCCGCTTCCATCTGACCGCGCGGAACCGCCTCGATACCGGTGCGGATGACCTCCGAGATGTAGGCCGCGTGATACAGGCCCACGCCCAAGAAGCCCAGCACGAACGGCGCGATGCGCACCGGCTGGTCGGCACCGGTTATGGCCTGCAAAAACTGCGGACCGGCCATGTACATAAAGAGCACCTGCACGGGCAACGGGGTGTTCTGGTAAAACTCCACGTACACGCGGCTTATGGCGCGCAGCACGCGCGAGCGAGTGGTAGAGAACACGCCCAGCAGCGTGCCCAGCACCAGCGACAGCAGCAGACCGGCAACGACCACCTGCAGTGTCACGCCAAAGCCCTCCCAGAAGGGCCCCATGTTTTGAAATGTCGTCGACCAACGGTCGGCGTCAAATAATCCTTCGAGCATTTGATTCCTTCCTTGGACGATGCGCCTATACAAGACCCCAGGTCTTGACCTCTTGGTCGAGCCAGCCGTCGGCCAGGCGATCGCAAATCACCTGATCGACCACGGCCGAAAGGTCGCAGCCCTTCTTGGTCGCCACGCCGTAGCCCTGCTCGCCAAACTTGACCTCGGGCTGCAACAGCTCAACGGTCTCGTTCATGTAACCGGCCAGCGTGGAGCGGTCCATGGCAAAGACGTCGATATTGCCGGCGTCGAGCGAACTCTTGATGATGGGGTAGCCGCTAAAGGCCCTAAACTCGGGCTTGCAGCTAAAGCCGTTGTCCTTGATCATCTGCTCGATCAGGCTCTGCGTGGTAGCACCCTGGCTCACGCCGATAATCTTGCCGTCCAGGTCCTCAATCGAGGTAAAACCCGAACGCTTCTTGACCATGAGTCCCACGTAGTCGGTGCGGTACGGCGTCGAGAAATCCCAGCTCTTCTTGCGCTCGTCGGTAATGGTGTAGGTCGCTGCGACCACGTCGAGTTGGCCGTTATCGATCAGCGGGCCGCGCGTCTTGGGCGTTACATCGGTAAACTCTACAAGCTCCTGGGCGCGAGCATCCTTGTAGCTCACACCAAAGACGGCAGCGGCGATCTGGTAGCACAAATCGACTTCCATGCCCTCAAAGCGGCCCTTGGCGGTGTCGTAATAGCCATAGCCGGGAACGTCCTTCTTAACGCCGGCATTCAGATGGCCACGCGACTTGATGGCCGCAAGCTTGGACCCCTTGTCGGAGCCCTCGCCGCTGGTGGAGTTGCCGCAACCGGTAAGCGCGGTCCCCGTCAGCGCAAGCATGCCGGCGCCAGCCAGCTGCAAAAAGTGACGGCGCGACACGGCCGCCCTCGTCATATCCGTCATGTCCATCACCGCGCCTAGTGCAGAATCTTAGACAGGAACTCACGGCAGCGCGGGTTCTCGGGGTTATCGAAGAAGTGCTCAGGCGTGCCCTCCTCCAGAATGCGGCCGTCCTCCATAAAGATGACGCGGTCGGCCACCTGGCGCGCAAAGCCCATCTCATGCGTCACGCAGATCATGGTGATATCCTCCTGCGCGAGCTCAATCATAACGTCCAGGACTTCCTGGACCATCTCGGGGTCGAGCGCCGAGGTCGGCTCGTCAAACAGGATGATGGGCTGCTTGGTGCACAGGGCACGGGCGATGGCGATGCGCTGCTGCTGACCACCCGAGAGGTTCTGCGGATACTCGCCGGCCTTATGCGCCATGCCGACGCGCTTGAGCGCGGCGATGGCGATCTCGGTCGCCTCCTCTTTGCTCTTCTTTTGCAGCTTGATGGGCGCGAGCGTCAGGTTGCCGAGCACCGTCATGTTGGGATACAGGTTGAACTGCTGAAACACCATGGAACTATACTTGCGAGCCATCTCCAGGTGATTCTTTTTGGTGAGCGGTGTACCGTCGATGACGACCTCGCCCGACGTGGGCTCCTCCAGATAATCGACGCAACGGATGAGCGTCGACTTACCCGAGCCGGAAGGCCCGATCATTACGAGCTTCTCGCCGCGCTTGACGGTGAGATTGATATCTTTGAGCACATGCAGGTCGCCAAAGTACTTGTTGAGATGCTTGATCTCGATCATGTCTGCCATGAATGTCCCTTCCCTGCGTTTACACGAGTTGAACTATTGTACGGAAAGAACCACGTTTCCGCAGCCCACACTACATTCCCGTAAAGAACCCGCAACCTTCCACCCACTCATTGGGGACAGGCTTAAATGAGTACCCGCTCATTGGGCACTCATTTAAGTCTGTCCCCAATGAGCACCGCCCAGCAAAAAAGGGGCGCGACCGCAATGGCCACGCCCCCTCAACATCAACTATATGCCGCTCGGCCCCTACGCGAGCTTTGCGCCGACGATCTTTGCCGCTGCCGGTTTATCGAAGTTGCCGCCGGTGGCCTTGCCGAGTGCTCCCATGACCTGGCCCATCTGCTTCTTGGACGTGGCGCCCAGCTCGGCAATGACCTGCTCGATCAGAGCCTCGAGCTCCTCGCCCGAAACCTGCGCGGGCAGCAGGCTCTCCAGGATCTTGACCTGCTCGGTCAGGTTGTCGGTACGCTCCTGGTCGGTACCGGCCTTAATGGACATCTCCAGCGTCTCGCTCGTCTGCTTAATCAGACGCTTGATCATACTGTTGACGTCTTCCTCGGTCACGTCGCGGCGCTCGTTAACCTCGATATTCTTCACCTCGGCCTTGACCTGGCGAATGATAGACAGGCGAACCTTGTCCTTGGCCTTCATGGCCGCAATCATTTCCTTCTGCAGCTCTTCGTTGGTCATCTGCAAATCCTCCTCAATAGTGTGGGCGGCACTCGCGCGAGCACCGTCCCATGATTACTCAGTCGTCGACGAATTGTCGGTCGAGCTCTTGGTGACGCCCTTCAGGCTGACGTTGTACGGTACGTCCTTGGGCATGGGGTTGACGGTGATGTCGGCGTCCTTCTTGTACTGTTCCAGCCACTCGCTGTATGCAGTGCTGGCCGCCTGCGTCTTCACCACGTTGGAAATATACTTCTTGATGTCCTTGGGTACCTGCTTGATGTCATCGACCTGGCTATCGACATGGAAGTAGTCGGTGCACTTGATGACGTGGTAACCGTACGTCGACTCGATCACGTCGCTCACATCGCCCTTGTTGAGTCCCTCGAGCGCCGCCTGGTAGCTGTCGACGAAGGTGGTGAGCTTGTCCCAGCCCACATCGCCCTTCTTCTCCTTGGAGCCGGTGTCGTCGGAATACTGCTTCACGGCGTCCTCAAAGCTCAGTTCGCCGGAGTTGATTTTGTCCAGGCACTCCTGCGCCTTGGCCTTGGCGGCGGCCTTGTCCTCGTCAGATGCGTCGGAATCAACCTTGATCAGGATGTTCGACGAGCGGCGGGCATCGTTGTAGTTAGACAGGTTCTCGTTGATGTAATCGACGATCTCACTGTCCTTGGGCTTACTGGTGGGCGCCACGGCGTCCTTAAGCTTTTGCTGTGCCAGGTTCTCCTTGAGCGAGTCCTTGTAGGTGTCCTCGGTATAGCCGTAGGTCTTAAGGGTCTTCTTAAAGGCCTTGGCACCGCCCGCGCTCTTGCACGCGTCCTTCCATGCCTTCTCGACCTCCTCGTCCGACACCGTCACGCCGTTTTCCTTCTGCGCCTGCTGGAGCAGAATCTGCTGCGTGTAGGAATCGATGAGCTGCTTGCGGTACTTTTTGGGCGTCAGGTCGTTGTCGACCAGATACTGCGCCCAGTCCTTGTCCTTGGTGTAACCGTAGGACGTGCGCATGCTCATGATCTGCTTGGTCAGGGTGTCCTCGGTGAGGTTGGTGCCGTTGATGGTGGCGGCGACACCGCCGGTAAGCTTGTAGCTCGAGGTATCCTCTGCCTGCGACATGAGACCGGAGCATGCCATGGCCGAGACGGAAAGCAGCATTGCCAGCACGCCGATAACCACCAGGACGATCTTGACGGTCTTAGACACGTACGTCTTGCGCTGCTTCTTACGAGAGCTGGAGGCAGCGCGAGCCTGCTGCTCGGGCGTCGGCGCGGCCTCGGAGTTCTTTTTCTTGTTTGCCATAGTTGGCCTTTCGCATCACGAATCGAACAAACGCCATTGTGTCACAACGCGGACCCCGCGACACACCTGGCACATGGGGGACAAGTTAATCTGCACCATTTTGGTGCAAAGGGGACAGCTCTGGCAGCTGGCAGTTAGGGACATTCCTTTTCTGCCGGCAGTTAGGGACCGTCCCCAGGCGCCGGCTTAGCTCCACCTTAGAAGTGGCGGCGGATGGCGTCGACCATGCCTTGGCACGTGGTCTGGCCGAGCACATCGGCTGCAGCATCGGCATCCATAAAGATATTCATAAGCGCTTGCAGGGCCTCGACCTGGCCGCCCGGCTCGGCAATGCCCAAATTGATGATGACCCGCGCCGGCACGGGGGCGCCCATGCCCGCCATAGCATTGAACGTCACGGGTGCCGCGGGCTTTACCACCGCGATATAGGGCTTAGCCACAAACCCCGGATCGGTATGCGGGATGGCGATGTTAGCCGCCGGCATGGCAAGGCCCGTGGGATAGGCATTCTCGCGCGTGAGGACGGCATCGAGCCAACCGGACGCAATGTAGCCGCGTGGTGCAAGCTCGCCCTCGAGCCGCGCAAACACCTCATCCGGCGTCGCGCATTCCCAATCAAAAAACACTAGCTCAGGCGAGAATAGCATCTCGGCGTTATCCGCCATACCGTCCTCCAAAGTTGCATGAGGTTCACAATGTCCCATATGATAGCGAAACGAGGCAGGCAAGGTTAGTCGAGGATTCCAATCATATCGAGTGCGCGGGCAGGCGTCAGGCAAACTTCGGGCATCGCCTCCAGCATGCGCCGGTCACTCGTGACCACGTAGTCAACATCTGACGTCTCGCCCGAAGCGACGATGAGGTTGTCTTCAAAATCCGGCATGCGCTTGCCAAGCATGCGCGCCATCTCGCACTCTGCCAACGAAAGCGGAGAGGCGGTTGCCACCTGCATCATATGCTCAATGCAGGCCCATGACGCCGAGGCAAACGACACGTTAACCCCATTCACATTCCGCCGGGCTAGTCGCCGAGGCAAAATATAGAACACGTCCTTTGCCGTCGTTGGCGCATACAGAAGGTCGATCTTTCCTGCCTCGGCCAGTTCAACCAATCTCTTCGCTTCGTCGAACGCCCCCTCTTGCAGGTAATAATCGAGCCAAACGTTGGTATCTACCAAGAGATGCTTTGCCCCAATCATCGGCAATTCGCCTCAATGTCAGCAATCATCGCTTCATACATATCATCTCGTACGGCATCCCAGTCTTCCGCAGATGATCCAGCCGGCGCAAAATCCGAAGCACTTAGCCCCAACGAAGAAAAAGCTAGGCCACACCCCTGCTCGGCTAGACTCTCCGCACGGGGCGCCTCGCGCTTATCCGCCACCATAAATCCCGGCAACGTTTGATGCTCGACGAGATAAGCCCAAAGCGCACGAATGGCATCGCTCGGCCCCAATCCATTGCGAGTTAGGACTGCATCGCCACCAGCTTTGAGCATAGGGTCGATTCGCGTGTTGAGCTGCACCGTTGCTGTACCCATAGCGGCTCCTCTCTACTTGCTAGCAGTATAGCAGACCTAAAAGGCCACGTAAAAGGGCCCACCCACACGCGGACGAGGCCCTATCGGATTTCTTGGGATGGAAATGACACCCGTCACGTTATCCAGGATCCGAAATCGAAGAAGTAATAAAGGCTGATTGGGGCACAGGTGATTCCATATGCCCCAATCAGCCTTTTTGATAGTTTACGTTGTAAGGAAAACCAAGCGAATCCTTTTACGCACAATGACGCGGTGCATCAATTGCCACTTTGCCGCTCTCCAGCACGTGGACGCGGCCGTCGGCGAGCATCTGAACAACCTCGGGATACAGCACATGCTCAATCGCGTGGATGTGCTCCTCGAGCGTGTCGACATCCCAACCTTCCTCGACAGCCAGCGCGCGCTGGGCGATGATGGGGCCGTTGTCGTAAATCTCGTTGACGAAATGTACGGTCACACCAGTTACCTTGACGCCGCGCGCAAAGGCATCGTCGATCGCATGCGCGCCGGTAAAGCTCGGCAGCAGCGCCGGATGCAAGTTGACCACGCGGTTGGGAAACGCCGCTAGCAGAGGCGTGTGCACCATGCGCATATAGCCAGCCATCACCACGTACTCGCAGCCGCGCTCGAGCAGCTCGTGCGCGATGATCTCGTCAGCGGCGATGGGATCGGCATAGACATCCTTGGACAGCGTAAGCGTCTGGATGCCCGCGCGCTCAGCACGCTGCAGGCCCTTGGCCGAAGGACGGCTCGACACCACGAGCTCAATCGAGGCATTGAGCTTGCCGGCGGCAATCAGGTCGATCAGCGCCTGCAGATTGGTACCGGAGCCGCTGATGAGCACACCGATCTTGAGCGGCTCAGCCGTATCGGTGTCAGTCGGACGAGTATAGGGCACAAAGTCCAGGCCCTCGGCGGCAGCCATCTGCTCGTTAGCGCTCATCGGAGTACACGACCTTACCGGAACCCTCGACGCACTCGCCCACGCGGAACGGCTTCTCGCCCAGCGCGACCAGGGCCTCGGTAACCGCAGCCTCGTCCTCGGGGGCGACGATCAGGCACAGGCCGACGCCCATGTTGAAAGTCTTGCATGCCTCGTTGGGCGCGAGCTCGGCCTGGCGCGACACGTAGGTGATGACGGGCGGAACGTCCCAACCCATCTCGGCGCCGTTGCGGGTGACCACGGCGTCGACGTCGTCGGCAAGCGCGCGGTTGAGGTTCTCGGTGATGCCGCCGCCGGTGATGTGGGCAATGGCGTGCACCGGAGCGCCACCGCGCAGCAGCTCAAGAACCGGCTTGACGTAGATGCGCGTGGGGGCCAGCAGAGCGTCGGCCAGCGATGCGCCGCCGAGCTCCTCGAGCGGGCGGCTCAGCTCCTCGGCCTTAGCAGCGGCCTCGGGCGTGCCCGGCTTGATGCCGTCGACGCCGATGACCTTACGCACCAGCGAGTAGCCGTTGGAGTGCACGCCGGTAGAAGGCAGGCCCAGAATCACGTCGCCGGGGCGGACGTTCGCGGGGTCGAGCATCTTGGGACGGTCGACGACGCCCACGGTAAAGCCGGCGAGGTCGTAGTCGGCGGGAGCCATAACGCCGGGGTGCTCGGCCATCTCGCCGCCCACGAGCGCGCAGCCCGCGAGCTTGCAGCCGTCGGCCACGCCCTTGATGATCTTTGCCATGTGCTCGGCCTCGATGTGGCCGATGGCAACGTAGTCCAGGAAGAACAGCGGCTCGGCGCCCGATGCCAAGATGTCGTTGACGCACATGGCGACCAGGTCCTGGCCCACCGTCTCGTGACGGTCCATGATCTGGGCGAGCACGAGCTTGGTGCCCACGCCGTCGGTACCGCTGATCAGGATCGGGTCTTCCATATCCTTAAGCGCGGCGGCCGAGAACAGGCCGCCAAAGCCACCGATACCGCCGATGACCTCGGGGCGGTTGGTGTCCTTAACCATTTGCTTAATAGCGTCGACGGCGCGGCCGCCCTCGGCGGTATCGACGCCGGCATCCTCATACGTCACATGCTTGCTGTCGCTCATCTGAGCCTTCCTCTCCCACTACTGCTTGACGCGCAGACGCCAAACAGTGCTCATAGTTGTCCTCGATTCGGCGCACATTCTGGCAACGCGCGCCGATCAATCAACAAAACAGCAGGTAAAACCTACCATAATAAACCTGTCCCTAAATGGCATGTCCCTGAATGGCAGGTTTAGGCCTCGCCGTGCTTCTCTTCCCAGCTGCGGTCGTCGTATTTCTCGACCACGGCGTCGTCGTCAAAATGCAGCGGCTTATCCAGGTTGCGGGGCTTAAAGCCCTCCATAAACTTGTCGCGGCCAAAGCTCTCGGGAATCGCCACGGGATAACGGCCGGTAAAGCACGCATCGCAGTAGCCGCCCTTGGGCATGACTTTGAGCAGGCCCTCAACCGAAAGGAAGGCCAGCGAGTCGGCGCCGATATACTCGCAGATCTCCTCGTCCGTCTTGTTGGCGCTGATGAGCTGCGACTGCACGTCGGTATCGATACCGTAGAAGCACGGCCAGATGACCTCGGGCGAGTTGATGCGGATGTGAATCTCCTTGGCGCCGGCATTGCGCAGCATCTTGACGAGCTGCACCATGGTGGTGCCGCGTACGATGGAGTCGTCGATCACGACAAGGCGCTTGCCCTCGATGTTGTCGCGCAGCGGGTTGAGCTTCATGCGCACGCCCATGGCGCGCAGCTCCTGCGTGGGCTCGATAAACGTACGGCCCACATAGCGATTCTTGATGAGGCCCTCGCCAAAGGGAATGCCGCTCTCGTGCGAATAGCCCTCCGCGGGCGGCAGGCCGGAGTCGGGCACGCCGATGACCAGGTCGGCCTCGACGGGCTCCTCGTGTGCCAACTGACGACCCATGTCGTAGCGGCAGGCGTAGACGCTCTTGCCGTTCATGATGGAGTCGGGGCGGGCAAAGTAGACCTGCTCAAAGATGCAGTTAGCGGACTCTTCGGCTGCGGGCACACCCTGCTCGGACACCAGACCCTCGGCGCTGATGCGCAAAATCTCGCCGGGGCGGACATCACGGACATACTCGGCGCCCACGATATCGAGCGCGCACGTCTCGGAAGCAACGACCCAGCCGCCGGCGCGCGTGACATGGACGGCGGAGTCGACCGTCGAGGCACCGTCTTGCGAGGGCAGCTGCGAAACAGAAGCGGCGTCGGCCTGGTCCAGGCCCTCGTCCACGAGCTTGCCCAGCACCAGCGGGCGAATGCCGTGCGGATCGCGGAATGCATAGAGCGCCTGCTCGTTGATGAGCGTCATGGCGTAGCCGCCGCGCACGAGCTCCATGGTCTTGCGAATGCCCTCGCGCAGATGGCCTGTACGCTGAGTAAAGTAGCCGATAAGCTTAGTCGCGACCTCGGAATCCGAATTGGAGAGGAACGGCACGCCCAGCTCGATCAGCTGACGGCGCAGCTCGTCGGTGTTGACCAGAGTGCCGTTGTGAGCAAGCGCGATAATGACGCTGTTGATGGTAGAAAGATGCGGCTGCGAGGCTTCCCAGCTCTTGGCACCGGCGGTGCCATAGCGCACGTGGCCCACGGCCAGCTGGCCGGAAAGCGTCGACAGGTCGGCGTTGGAGAACACGCGATCGAGCAGCCCCAGGTCTTTGCGAACCATAACCGTGCCGCCATCACCCACGGCGATTCCCGCCGATTCCTGGCCGCGATGCTGTAGCGCGCGCAGACCAAAGTACGTCAGTCGAGCCACATCGCGATCGGGTGCCCACACACCAAAAATGCCGCATTCCTCATGCAGCTGGTCGGAGTCCGGATCATACGTCGACATGGTCTTCACCTGTCCCGCGGCACGCTCGGCCGCGCGGATGGTTTCTTGAGACATGGCATCCCCTCAGAGCCTCGTTATTTGGCGTTACCTGCCCTATTATACGCACGGCAAGACAAGCACTCCCGCGCATGAACAGCGCTTTTTAAAAGCCCACCGAGCTTATAATCCGTTTTGCAGCCAAACATTTTATTGGGCAACCGCCTCGGGGCCGACGATCCCGCATACTTCCGTTGCGACGCGTCTCGCCCGCCGTTGGGGCTTGCATTGTTGCAATTGGGACGTTCGTCCTGTCTTTTGGCAGGTCGGCGGCGTATCCTTGTACCTACAGCAAAACGAGAAAGGTTATGTATGGATCGAAACGAACTCGACCCCAGCGTCCCCAGCGCCACGGAGGTCAAGAAGATCCCCCTCATCATTAAGGTATACGCCGTCCTGTGCATCCTGTCCGGCGTGGGCACGCTCCCTTCGGTCGGCGCCTTTATGTGGCAGGTCATCACCGCGCTCATCAACGGCAACGCCGCCGCCAAGCTCGGCGACAACACGCTCGTCGCGGTCGGACTGATTGTCGCCGGCATCATGCTCTCGGCTGCCAGTGCCGTCATCTTGATCATCTTTGGCCTTGACCTCATCAAGAACCAGCGCCGCAATGCCGCCCGTCTGTCCTATATCCTTATCGCGTTTACCGTCGTCGAGCTTTTGGTTGACGTGATGCTCCAGGGCATCGGGCCCTTCTTGCTGCGCCCTGCCATCCAGCTCGGCATCCTCGTCGCGCTTTCGGCCACCGTCGACCCCACGCTGCGCCAGGAGCGCGAGCTGCAGCGCCGCCTGCAGGAGATGCTCGACCGCGACGCCGCCGCCGAGGGCATGCTCGGGCGCGATGAAACCGGCGAAGGCTACATCAAGCTCAACTACTTCAACCTGTTCTGGGTATTCTTTGTCTGCTGCATACTCGGCCTGGTCCTGGAGGATATCTGGCATATGACCGTCAACGATCCGGGTGTCTACCAGGACCGCGCCGGTATGCTGTTTGGCCCCTTCAGCCCCATCTACGGCTTTGGTGCCGTGCTCATGACCATGGTGCTCAACCGCTTCTATAAAAAGAACCCCATCATCATTTTCCTGGTGAGCGCCCTGCTCGGCGCCAGCTTTGAGGTGTTCGTGGGCTGGTTTATGCAGACCGCGTTTGGCGTGGTCTCGTGGAGCTACTCGCACATAACGCTGTTCGGTATGCCCGACCCGCTCGTGGTCCTCACGGGCGGACGCACCTGCACGGGCTTCGCCTGTCTGTGGGGCCTGGGCGGCCTCATCTGGATCAAGCTGCTGCTGCCGAGGCTGCTCAAGCTCATCAACATGATTCCGTGGAAGAGCCGCTACTCGGCTACCGTCATCTTCACCATCATTATGCTGGTCGATGGCGTTATGACGCTGCAGTCGCTCGATTATTGGTATCAGCGCGTCAACGGCACGGAACCGGATATTCCCGTTGCGCAGTTCTACGGCAAGTATTTCGATAATGACTTTATGGAGAATCGCTTCCAGAGCATGACCATGAGCCCCAAGGATGCGACGCGCGTGTAGCGCCAACCGCGCCCAAAACGCAAAATGCCCGCCGGTATCACACGTACCGGCGGGCATTTTTATAAACGAGTCTTCTATCGACGCAAGCCTCTACGCCTCGCGCTCGACCTCACTCACGCATTCGTTCTTGATGGTGCCAACGAGCGCCTGCAGCGCATCGACCACATGCGGGCGAATGTCCCCGCCGATGAGCACGAGCATGATGTCGTCACCTACGGCAAGCTCACCGCTTGCCAGCCACACGCGCACATAGCCGATACCCGGCATCGCGCGCGTCGCCTCGATGGCGGCCTGTACCTTGCTGGCGTCGTAGCCAAACACCATGCCGCCCACCTTGTGGCCCGGCGCCACGCCATCGGTCTCGACACCGCGTGCCTCGGCCTTGGGCGTCGCGCGCACCACACCGTTATGTGTCAGATACATACCGCACGCAGGTGCCGACGAATCGGCCTTGGCCTCGCGCAGCCAAGCATCAACCGAAGGCATCGTTTTGCCATTCTCGAGCATCATTTCTCCCTTACCGTCGTCGAGTAGCCAATTTGGAACGGGGCTTTTTAGCTACTCTCGAACAACTTATTCCTCGACCGGCGTGAGCACCATGACAGCACGCGTGTTGCTCAGCGATAACGAACGACAGGTCACAAGCGTTACGACCTTGGTTGCCGAAGCAGCACGATCGGTGGCATCGCTCGCCACGGCAGAGGCACCGTCGAGCATCTCGGACAGGTAGTTCTTGAGCCCGTCGTCGCCCTCAAAATTGCGCGTGCGCGCCTTGGCATACGTGTCCTCGACAACTTTGGTCGCCAGTGGTCGCAGCTTATACGTAGCATCCCGTGTGATGTAATACACAAACTCAATGCTGTCGAACGTCGCCTGATCAGTGGTGTCCGAAATCACGTTGAACATCGACCCATCGTTCATATGGTGGCCGTAGATCGTGGTCTGCTGGTCAATCATTCCCGGCGCGGTGTCATCGCTATCCAGGAAAATGGCCCCAGATGCATTGGCCGTACCGTCGAACAGCGTGTTGAGGTATTTGGAGTTGTTGTTGGTCTGCACCACGGGATAGTTGATGTTGGTTCCCGGCACATAAATCCAACCCACAATCTCGGGGTTTGTCTGAGCAAGCGCATCGAAGTCGATAGTCGGCACGCCGCTGGCGTCCTTATCGCTTACATATTGCTTCTCGATTTTCTGATACGACTCGCTCGCCTGCTTGTAGCCAATCTGGGCGTTGATAAAGATGGCTGCAGCGGCAACGATTAGGCCGATACCAATAATGATGAGCAAGATGGGAATAACGGAGCGGCGCTTTTTGCGCGGCGGCTCGGTGTAATCCGACGGCGCGGCATGCGATGAAGACCGGGGCGGCTTCTTAGCGGTGCTATAAGATGAAGGTCGATATGCGGCCGGCGCGTCCTGTCGACGATGCGTCGCCGGTGTCACGGGGCGCGGCGCGCGCGGCTGCTGAGGAGAGGATGTCCGACCCTGCTGTGCCGCACAGGCAGCACCCGGCTTCGACGGATCGGGAATCTGAGAAGCCTTGAATCGTTTTCCCTGATAGTCGGACATGGCTCTCCTTATACTGCGGTGAAACGGCGGAACGCCTAGGCGTCGGCCATCTCCTGCTTCATTTTCTCGATAACCTTGCGGTACTCGGGGTCGCAAGCACCCAGAATCTGCGTGGCATAGATGGCGGCGTTCTTGGCGCCGTTGATGGCAACGCAGGCCACGGGCACGCCCGAAGGCATCTGCACCATCGACAGCAGCGAATCCATGCCGCCCAGGTCACTCGTCTTCATAGGCACGCCGATGACCGGCAGCGGCGTAAAGGCAGCCACGACACCACCCAGGTGAGCGGCCTTGCCGGCGGCGGCGATAATCACTTTGATACCGCGATCGGCGGCAGTCGAAGCCCACTCGTGGACCTTCGCCGGTGTGCGGTGTGCGCTCGCAATGACAAGCTCATAGGGCACGCCCAGCGCCTCGAGCTCGGCGGTGCAACCTTCCATAACGCCCAGGTCGGACTTGGAACCCATGATGATCCCGACAACCGGCTTTTGATCTGCCATAAACAAAGACCTCCTGTTGAGAACGGCGACGCGGCGGATCCGCGACCCTTAACTACTGAGAGTAGTATAGCTGCTCCCGTCCCTGCGGTCTTTGTGGCGCTTCGCGGGCGGGCCAGGCTTTATCTTCACTCCGGTTGCTTCGCAAAGTCGTTCAGATAAAGCCTGGCCCGCCCGCGAAGCGCCCTGCGACCTACCGGGAATTGCCATGACGTACGTTGGCTGATGAATTGGAAGGAAAGGTCAACGGAGACTGAAGGCAATTGGTTCAGCGAAAAACCCTGACGAATCTAATTCGTCAGGGCCCCACCAACGCTCACTCGTCGTTCATCGTTAAAGCTAGATATTCTCTTCCGCCCATTTCTCGAAATCGAGTTCTCGTCTCTGAGCAGTTCGGTAGACTTCCATGTCTTCGCGAGCGCCTACCACTACGATGGCCATCTTTTCTTTAATTCTGATGAGGCGGTACACGATTCGAATGCCACTTCCCCTGAGCTTGATTTTCATAAAGCCAGTCAAATCCGTACCTGCCTTGTTTCCAAGAGGCTTGCCGAATCCACCTTCGTTCTGCGGCAATGGGTTCGTTCTGATTTTTTCTATAGCCTTAAGGACGATCTTTCGTTGGGAGCCGTCCAGACGCTTAATATCCTTGAGAGCATCCGGGTAGAAAGCGACTTCGTACCCACTCATTCAAACTCGACCTCATCCATCTGATCGAGTTCGTCCTGGCTCACACCCAGCTCTTCCATAACATCAGACAGGGAAACAAGCGCATCGTCACGTGCCACAGCCACTCTCTTAAGTGCCAACGTTAACAAGGCGAGGTCCTCCTCCGCTTGCTTCGCTTCCCTATATTCATCGGGTGTCACAATCACAAACGCTGGCTTGTTGTGTTTGAGAACCACAACTGGATTGTCGTCCCCAACCTTCGAAAATGCAGCCGAGCCCTTACCGTGGCTGAAATCGCTAATTGGAACAAGGTTGTCGAGCATCTGCAAAGCAGGCATACATACCTCCTAAAAATGAATTCTTTTTCGAATTCATTTTATCATTCTTTTTTGCTATATTGTACCACGCAACCGAAACAACCTTTTAGGATACGAATCCGAGCTTAGAATGACTGTTGGCTCTCGCACCGCCCTTGCCTCTTTTATTACGTCAAGTGGTATACAGCGAAGCAAAATGGCGATCTAAAGTGCGCGGCACTCGCCTCGTATCGCTACAAAAAACAAACTGCTCCCCACCCACTCGGGCAAGGAGCAAGCCTCATTTTTAATCAGACTGAGAACCACGAATGCAGAAACACAGGCGACTTCAGTCCCTTATCGCCGAGAGACGTTATTGTACAGCCATTTCTTTAAGCTTCTCAGCCATCAACAAACACACGTCTTCCGATTGCGGGTACACGCCAAAATGATCGAAGAAACCATGGTCACATCCGGCATATTCGATGACCTCGACATCGATTCCTGAAGACCGTAATTTTGTAGCCCATTTTTCATCGGGGATACGAAGCGGATCGTATTCGGATGTCACGATAGTCACCGGGGGGAAATCAGTGCAGTCCTCAAGCATTAGCGCAGAAATCAACGGGTCATGAGGAGACATTTTTCCGTGTGCACAAAGTTCGACCATCGGGCCGTCCGAATCGCGAAGATGGTCGATGCGAAAACGCGCAACGTCCTCTTGATCGGCTATCGCAGGAAAATCCTCATATCCCTCGCCCTGTTCGCCCGCAAGGTCGACTTCAGGATAGATTTCGAAGGCATGGGCTACAGCTCCAGCACCCCTGAGCTGAACACACGCATTAGTAAGGCTTCCTCCCGCAGAGTCGCCGGCGACCATTATTTTATGAGGATCGATTCCGAGATCCCCGGCATGCTCGCGCACATAATCAAGAGCAAGAACGCAATCCTCGATCTGCCCGGGAAATGCCGTCTCCGGCGCCAAGCGGTATTCCGGATAAACCACCACTGCACCAGACTTTTCGGCGATGAACTCGAGCTGATGTTCAAATTGCAGAACATTCCCCGCCATAAACGCGCCGCCATGCAGGTAAACTAGCGCTGGACTTGCCTCCTTATGATTTGGTGGCGTCCAGACGAATAAATCTATATAGCGATCGGCTGCCTCCATGAGGACCTCATCGCGCTGAACCTCACCATCGAGTAGGCGGTATGTCGGCTTATCCGGGCGATGACGCATTCCAATAAGGCTCGTCCAGCTCGGAGACATGCTAACATTCCGCATCTTCTTGCGGGATACCTCGAGAATTCGCGGGTCAAGCACATGCTCTCTTTCATCATCAGGAACCGGACGAATTTGAACCTCGAGTCCCCTCTTCTCGGTTATAAACGAGCGACCGGAGATGGCGCCAATCAACGCCTCGTCGTATTGTCTGCCCATCTTAAATCCCCTCTCGGCGATAACGCCAAATCGATATTTCCATAACTTTTGAGATAACGGCTTATGATGTCCTCAGTTGTCGTATATCTATGTACTAAAGAAACTGAAGACCAAGGGGTCCACCATGCCTGCAGCAAAAGACGAGCTCACTCAGCCAGAGCTTCTCTATCAGACCGTTGAAAACGATATCCTCAAGAAAATAGTTTCTGGCGAACTCCCCGGCGGCAGTCAGATTCCCACCGAAACCGAGCTTTGCAAGCAATACAAAGTAAGCAGGATCACCGTAAGACGCGCCGTACAGAATCTCATTGACCAAAACTTGCTCTACCGCCTGCGAGGCAAGGGGACATTCGTAAACCCATCGAAGCTCACCCTGAAACGAGGAACAAGCACCATTTTCAATTTGAGCTCCGACCCCCAATACGGCGATAAAACAACCAAGTCCATCTTGGAAACAGGCTTGATCAAGGCTGATGCCCACATTGCACGGGAGCTCAAAATTGACAACGGAACCGTAGTGCAACGAGTTGCGCGCTTGGTTTATATCGAAAATGCCCCCTGCGCCATCGACACCATTTATGCAACGCAGAGCACTCTACCCGGACTACTGGAGCTTCTCACAGACAATGCCAGTCTTTTCGACCTGATCGCCAACCATTACAGCATCGCAACCGGTATTGAGAAACTCAAAATCACCGCAGGAATAGCGGGGCTCCAAGAAGCAAACCTTCTCGGTTATATCGTTGGAGCCCCCGTGAGCGTTGTCGAGCACGTCACATATGCCTGCAATGAAATGCCGCTCCACTATTCGAAAACCGTTTGGCGAGCAGACGCATCGTCCTTCGAGTTCAGCATCTCAAAAGATGGACGCCTTCTCTAGCCCAAAATCCCCAGGACGCCGAGCACAATACCCGCAGCGAGAATGCCCACAATCTGCCAAATAATTTTGACCTGTTTCTTATTGCAAAGACACATGATCCCGAACGCGCAGAGCGGCAAAAGAGCCGGGAATATCCCATCGAGCGTTTCCTGCAACTTAAACGCGGTGTCGCCGAAGTTAAGAGCGAGCGGAGTGGTAACTGCAACGGTGGTCGCCACCATTCCACCAACTACCATTAGTCCCACAATCGCCAGGCCGGACGTAACTTTGTGCATTACATCAGAATCGTTCAGCTTCGAAATCATGCCACTGCCAAGCGAATAACCATACTGAAGCCCAAACCAGCGGATCAGGATCGTTGGGACATTATAAAGAAGCAAGAACAGGATTGGGCCGAGCAGACTGCCCGAAAGGCAAAGTCCTGTCACAACGCCCGTCGCAATCATGCGAAGCGTACTGGCAATCAGTGAATCTCCAATACCGGAAAGCGGAGCCATAAGCGATGCTTTCATGGCGTTAATTGAGGCGGTGTCAAAGTCCTGATTGTTGGCGTTTTCCTCCTCCATGGAGGCCACAATGCCGGCGACCAGAGGATTAAACGTAACTTGAATATTGTAGAACTCAAGATGACGCTTATATGCCTCGATCCGGTCTTCAGGCTTATCGTATAACCGCTTGATTACCGGAATCATGTCGTAGCAGAAACCAACGTTCATTTGTCGGTCAAAGCTCCACATGATGTTGAGTGGAAAGCTGCGCCAAAATAACGCCTTTAAGTCTTTCTTGGTTATTCTCTTATCGGTCGATTTATTTGACTCCGGCGAGAGCTCAAGAACATCATTAGAATTCGTTGTCATCGTCAACCTCCTTAGCGACCGCCGCACTGGCAGGCATAAAAATGTGAGCCATATTGAGAATCCCAATCAGGATCAGCGAAAACGCCACGATACCGATCGTCGGAATGTTTAGATAGGCACTCAACAAGAAGCCTCCAAAGAATAGGAAGCTCAGCTCCTTGGTGGACAGGATTGACATAAGCTGCGCAAATCCAAGCGCGGGCAGAATACCCGTTGCGATCGTAAGCCCATTCGTAAGCCAATCAGGAATGGCGTCAATCAGTGCCTGAACAGCATCATTTCCAACGTAAAAAGCCACGCCGCAAATCAAGCCAAGCGCAATGATGTAGAGAATTCCATTGGTCCACATAGCGGCTGCAATCGTTTTGGGGTCGTCTTTTTCGGCACCACGATCAGCCCAGACAGCCATAGGAGGCGTAACAACGCTATACATAAGGCTGTCAAACATGCCGGCAAGCACCGCAGTGGGCATAGCAATAGTCAGAGCGGTCTCGGGACCCGCACCCATAGTAATCGCAAAGGCTGTTCCCAAAACTGAACCAACAATTACGTTGGGCGGCACGGCAGCACCAACCTGCCAGACCCCCATGAACGCGAGTTCGAGCTGGAAACCAACAATAACGCCAGTCGGAATATCACCCAAAAAAATACCGACGATCGCTCCGAGGACAATCGGCCGCTCGACCATCGCAGTACCGAGTAAATAATCCGATTGACCTATCGCAGCGGCAAGACCAACCAGAAAAGCCTGAAGCAGCATATTTCTCCCTCTTCCTACAAATCAAAACTTGTTACGATGCGTTTTTTCTCGCTAGCAACCTGCCTTACCTCGAACTCGATTCCATCAGCCATGGCTTTCTTAATTTCATTAATATCGGATTGGGAAAGGCGCACAGCAGGGCCAAGCTCCTTTACGCTATCCCCCAACGGTCGAGCGCCGCCTAAATTCACAGACGTTATTTTTGGACACGCACGCGCAACTTCACAGGCGTCATGTACATTTCCCGCAACAACAATTAGCTCGTATTTATCCACCGCGCTTCCGTTAAGGGCCACGATGGAATCTTCTACACTTTTGACAACCAATTTGGCATCAGCGGGTTTTGCAATTCGCAGCGCTTGAATTCGCTCTTTGCTTGCGGCGTACTCATCTGAAACCACAAGAATAGCGTTTGCTTCAAGCGTTGGATACCAAGAGAACACGGTCTGCCCATGCACTAACCGGCTATCGACGCGACACAGTTTAATCATTTTGCCCCTTTCTCGACTTGAACACAGACAATCATCCTTGACTGCTAATGGCATATTACGTCATATGACGTAATATGCCATTACATAATATCTTGAACGGTTGAATATCACCGCTAAATGGTATTTATCTCTAAAAACAGGAGGTGCAGTCCGTCTAGACACAGTGCGTCGGGGCGAGAGGGGCCGAGTTTCCTCCTGAGCGACTCTGCTTGCAGCCGGAGCGAAAGGGGGAAATCTCGGCCCCTCCCGCCCCGGCCGGGCAGCTCGACCTAAACCGTGTGCTGCGGCAGGTCCTGCAGGGCGATGACGTCCATGCCCATGTCGTTGGCACTGCCGTGACCCTGCTGGTCCTCGCGCACGGCCTCGATGGCACTCACGTACGTGTTGGCCGCAGACATCGCCGTCACGCAGGTCACGCCGCGGCGCACCGCCTCGGTACGTAGCAGATAGCCATCGCCACGCGAGCCCGGACCGTACGGCGTGTTGATGATTATCGCAATCTTGCCATCGGCGATCAGGTCACCGATGTTAGGACGCTCGCCGTCGTGCGGGCCGCTAATCTTCTCCACGACCTCGCACGTCACGTTGCCTCCACGCAGAACGCGCGCCGTACCCTCGGTGGAGCAGATATCAAAGCCCAGGTAGCGCAGGATGCGGGCGACCGAAAGGATATGGCGCTTGTCGCGGTCGCACACGCTAATGAACACCTTGCCGGCGCTCGGGTCGGGCAGCTTGTAGTCGATCGCCAGCTGCGTCTTGGCGTATGCCTCGGGATAGCTCTTGGCGATACCCATGACCTCGCCCGTCGACTTCATCTCGGGCCCCAGGATAACGTCGGCGCCCGGGAAACGGCCCCAGGGCATAACGGCTTCCTTCATGCAGAACCAGTCCAGCTGACGCTCGTCGCTCGGCAGGCCCAGGCTTGCGATGGAATCGCCCGCCATGATACGCGCCGCGCACTTGGCCAGCGGCACACCGGTGGCCTTGGAGATGAACGGCACGGTACGGCTGGCACGCGGGTTGGCCTCGATCACGTAGACGGTCTCGCCCTTGATGGCATACTGCACGTTGACCAGGCCGCGTACGCCCAGCGCCATCGCGATGCGGCGTGTGGTCTCGCGAAGCTTTGCCTGCAGGCTCTCGCTAAAGCTGAACGGCGGGATGCAGGTCGCAGAGTCGCCGGAATGAATACCGGCCTCCTCGATATGCTCCAGAATGCCGCCGATGTAGACCTCTTCGCCATCGCACAGGGCGTCGACATCGGACTCGATCGCGCCCTCCAAGAAGCGGTCCAGATACACCGGGTAGTCGGGGCTAATGCGCGCAGCCTCGGCCATGTAATCGCGCAGATGCTCGGCATCGTAGGCAATCATCATGCCGCGGCCGCCCAGCACGTAGCTCGGACGCACTAGCAGCGGGTAGCCAATGTGCGCGGCTACGGCCTCGGCCTCCTCAAACGAGGTGGCCTGGCCCGCCGGCGGGTACATGATGCCCAGCTTGTCGAGCAGAGCGGCGAAGCGCTCGCGGTCCTCGGCAAAATCGATGGCATCGGGTTTGGTGCCCATGATGTTCACGCCGCTCTCCTCGAGCATGCGCGCCAGCTTAAGCGGGGTCTGGCCGCCAAGCGTCACCACGACGCCATCGGGGCGCTCAACATCGATAACGTCCATGACGTCCTCGTAGGTGAGCGGCTCAAAGTACAGGCGGTCGGACGTGTCGTAGTCGGTCGAGACGGTCTCGGGATTGCAGTTGACCATGATGGTCTCGAAGCCGCGGGCTGCCAGCGCGTAGCTCGCGTGCACGCAGCAGTAATCGAACTCGATACCCTGGCCAATGCGGTTGGGGCCGGCGCCCAGGATCATCGCCTTGGGCTTGTCCGCCGGCGTGGTCTCGTCGGGAGCCACGCACTTCTTGGCATCCGGGCTCGTGCGGTAAATGTTCTCGTAGGTCTTATAGTGGTATTCCGTGGCACTCGAGAACTCGGCGGCGCAGGTGTCGACCGTCTTCATGCTGGGAACCACGCCCAGACCCTTACGGTAAGCGCGAACAAAACGCTCATCCGAGCCGGTCAGCGCGGCAATCTCGGCATCGCTCGTGCCATACTGCTTGAGCAGGCGCATCGCGTCGGCGTCAATGTCCTCCACGCGCAGGCCGCGAACGCTCTCCTGGACCCGCACCATATCGTTGATGCGGTTGAGATACCACGGATCGATACCGCAGATGGCGTGGATGCGCGCAACATCCCAGCCACGGCGCAGGGCCTCGACCACAAAGAAGATGCGGTGCTCAGTCGGGGTGCCCACGGCCTGGGCGAGTTCATCGTCGCTCAGCTTATCGGCGCCCTCCTTGCCACCGGCGCAAATACCCTGGTGCCCGTCCTCCAGCGAGCGCATGGCCTTGCCAAAGGCCTCCTCAAAGGTGCGGCCGATCGCCATGATCTCGCCCACGGCCTTCATGCGCGTGGTGAGCGTGGGGTCGGTGCCCTTGAACTTCTCGAAGGCAAAGCGTGGCACCTTGACCACACAGTAGTCGATCGTGGGCTCAAAGCAGGCGGGCGTGGCCTTGGTGATGTCGTTGACGATCTCGTCGAGCGTATAGCCCACGGCCAGGCGAGCGGCGGCCTTGGCGATGGGGAAGCCCGTGGCCTTGGAAGCCAGCGCGGACGAACGACTCACGCGCGGGTTCATCTCGATGACAATCAGGCGGCCGGTCTGGGGGTTCACGGCAAACTGCACGTTAGAGCCACCGGTCTCGACGCCGATCTTCTCCAAGATAGCGAGCGACGCGACACGCATGCGCTGATACTCAAGGTCGGAGAGGGTCTGCGCCGGCGCCACGGTGATGGAGTCACCGGTATGCACGCCCATGGGGTCGAGGTTCTCGATGGAGCACACGATGATGCCGTTGCCGGCGTGGTCGCGCATGACCTCCATCTCGTATTCTTTCCAACCCTCGATGGACTCCTCAACCAGCACCTCATGGGCGGGCGAAAGCTCAAGACCCTGGCTCACGATGGAGACGAGCTCCTCGTGAGTATGCGCGATGCCACCGCCGGCGCCGCCCAAGGTAAAGCTCGGACGCAGCACACAGGGATAGCCCACACGCTCGGCGATGGCCTCGGCGTCTGCCACGCTGTAGGCATAGCCCGAGCGCGCGACCTCCAGGCCGATCTCGGCCATGGCCTCGTTAAAGAGCTTGCGGTCCTCACCGCGCTCGATGGCGGCAAGGTCACAGCCGATCATCTCGACGCCGTACTTGTCGAGTGTGCCGTCCTTTGCCAGCTCGACGGCGGCATTCAGACCGGTCTGGCCGCCCAGCGTGGGCAGCAGCGCATCCGGGCGCTCCTTCTTGATCACGCGCTCGATAAATTCGGCGGTGATGGGCTCGACATAGGTGCGGTCGGCCAAGCCCGGGTCGGTCATGATGGTCGCCGGGTTGGAGTTGACCAGGATGACCTCAAAGCCATCCTCCTTGAGCACCTTGCAGGCCTGGGCGCCGGAGTAATCGAACTCGCAGGCCTGGCCAATGACAATGGGACCCGAGCCAATGACGAGGATACGCTTGATGTCGGTACGTTTAGGCATGTTTAAAACCTCCTAGAGAGGCTGACTCAATGTTTTGGAAAAGTCAGCGAGGGTGCAGCTGGTGCATCAGGTTGCCGTGATGCGAGGGCGCGCTGGGCTTATGCCCGCGCGTCCGAAGCAGAACGGCAAGATGATGTGCCAGATGCAGCCGCAGCGTCGACAGGTCCGCCGTTCGGTAGAACGGCGGAACCACTATCGGCGAAATTCCAGCCGGCAAGGCGGTCCTTGGCGGTATCGATGTCCAGATAGTTCTCCTCGCCGTCCATGAGTCGCGTAAAGGCGGTAAAGAGATAGTGAGCATCGGTGGGGCCGGGCGATGCCTCGGGATGGTACTGGACCGAGAAGCACGGCGCATCGAGCAGCTGAATGCCCTCGGCGGTGCCGTCATTGAGATTCACATGCGTCAGGCGAATGCGGCCGAAACGCTCGTTCATCACGACCGGCGCGATACCGCGGCGCACCCAGACGCGCAGATCGCCATCGGCCGCGTGCTCGGTCTCGCCGCCCGAAAGCTCGGGGACAAGCTTGCCCAAGCTGGGGAACAACAGGCCAAAGCCGTGGTTTTGCGCGGTGATCTCCACACGGCGGCTGACCAGATTCATAACCGGCTGGTTGCCACCACGGTGACCGAATTTGAGCTTTTCCATCTGGGCGCCGCATGCCAAGCTGATCATCTGGTGACCAAGGCAGATGCCAAAAACCGGCACCTTGCCGATTAGCTGCTGCACCTGCTCGTAGGTCTCCACCACGGCATCGGGGTCGCCGGGGCCGTTGGACAAAAAGACACCATCGGGATTCATGTCGAGCACCTGACGCGCGGGCGTATCCCACGGCACGACGGTGAGGTTGCAGCCAGCACGAACCAGGCCCTCCAGGATGCCGCGCTTGACACCGCAGTCGTAGGCGACCACTTTGTGGCGGGCAGGAGCGGTAGGGGCAAGCGCAAAGTCATGCGTAGCGGGCAGGTCGCTCGCGGCAAAAGCGTGGGGCTCAGGGCAGCTCACGGTCTTGACCAGGTTCTCGCCGACCAGCGTAGGCGCGGCGGACAGGCGCTCGGCAAGCTCGTCGACGTCGAAGATCTCCGTCGAGATTATGCCCATCTTGGAACCGTTGTCGCGCAGGTGGCGCACGAGAGCGCGGGTGTCGACGCCCTCGATAGCGACGATGCCGCGTGCACGCAGGTACTCCGGCACGCTGACGGTCGAGCGCCAGTTAGAAGGCGTGGCGCACATGTCGTGGACGACCATGCCGCGCATGGCGGGAGCGCTCGCGGGGCGAGCGGCATCGCCGGGGAAGGCCGACTGGACATCGGTCTCGTCAATGCCGTAGTTGCCGATCTGCGGATAGGTCATGGTTACGATTTGGCCGGCATAGCTCGGGTCGGTCATGACCTCAAAGTAGCCCTCGAACGACGTGTTAAAGCAGACCTCGCCGGTTGCGGTACCCTCGGCACCGCATGCACGGCCATAAAAAATGGTCCCATCCTCAAGATACAGGATGCAGGGACCGCAGGTGCCCTTGCTGGTTTTAGCCAGCATACGCTGGCACAGCTCGCTGGGCACGACGGTGCGGGCGGCAGCGCCCGCAATATGGTTGTTCGCCATAGTTCTCCTTCCCGGTCTCACAGGACCGGCTTAAAGGTGTGTAGTTAGGCCTCGCGGTATTCTAACCGCAAGCATCGCCCATGGCATTAATTACATAGAATTGTTTACAAAATGATAATTATGACTTCCTGTGCATAATGATTTTTCTGGGACGGGGATTAAAAAATTATTCTGAGAGCAGGGCTTTGTCGCCAACTGCATACATGACAGAATGATTTTTTAATCCCCGCCCCAGAAAAATCATCCCGCGTGGGCTTGCGGCTCACGCGGGATGGCATCGTTCTATGTGGCTGCGGACTACTTTTGCTTGTCCTGCTCCAGCAGCTCGGACGGCGTGCGATCGGGCTTTCCGCCGCGGAAGATCTCTCGACCGTGCAGACGATGCTCAAGATCGCGCTCGGCCTGCTCCTCCGTGATCTTGGTCTGGCTCACCACCGGGTCCTCGATCAGCGATGAAACCGAGTTGACCTGTTTTTGAATGCGCTCGGCAATGGTGTCGTCCATGCTTACGATGCGCATCTTCCAGTCGATACTCGTGGCGTTGGACGAGCTCTTGGTCCAAACGAACGTCAGGATGGCGCTTTGGTGCCCCTGAGCAGGAAACATGCCAAAGAAGGAATCATGCTGGATCCTGCTGTCCTCGTCGATATAGGCGTGAACGTTATACACCACACGGTCGATCTTGTCGTTGAGCAGGGCGTTGGTTGCGAGCGCCGCCGCCTGAATCTGACCGTTGGACAGCAGCTCGAGTTCATTGGCAGAAGACGTGTCCAGCACCGTCACCTCAACCGTGCCCGTGCGCTCATCTGCCTCGTCGACGGTAAAATCGAGCGGGAACTGCGTAAAGCCATTGCCCCATTCAAGTCCACCCTTGAGCGCGGTCGAAACGGTATCCACCGAAACACTTTCGGAAAGGTTCGCGGTATTCAGACGTCGCATCACGCCGTAGCCAATCTGCATGCCCACAATCAGCACCAAAATGCCGATAACCACGGCCATGGCGGTCTTCGTAATGGTATGGCTCACCTGCGAGCCCGAAGGGTCGTCCTCGGACAGCGGGTCGATATGTTTTGCCTGGCTCGCGCGATCCTCGCTGCGCAGCCGCGCCAGCGTCGCCTTGTCGCCGCGCTTGACGGCGGCCTCTTTCTCGCGCATGCGCTCGGTGCGCTTTTTGGCGAGCGTAGGATCCAAGACGCCGGATGCATCGATTTCGGAGAATAACTCCGTCACTTCTTCCGGAGTCAAAGGGTTCTTATCAGCCATGATCTTCCTGTCATATCAATCAGTCGAGCTCGTGCGCACGCGCACCTTCGAACTGCATTCGATAGTAACGGGCATAGGTGCCGCCACGGGCGAGAAGCTCCTCGTGCGTGCCACGTTCCACAACGCGACCATGCTCAACGGTCGCAATCTCGTCAGCATGCTTAATAGTCGAGAGACGGTGGGCGATGATGATCGTGGTACGGCCGCGTGCCAGCTCTTCGAGCGACTCCTGCACCGCTTCCTCGCTCTCGTTATCCAGGGCACTCGTCGCCTCATCCAAAATAAGGATCTTGGGATTCTTGAGAAAAACGCGCGCGATGGCGACGCGCTGCTTTTGACCACCCGAAAGACGGCTGCCGCGCTCGCCCACCACGGTGTCGTAGCCTTGCGGAAGCGATTCGATAAAGGTATCAATATTGGCGCGGCGGGCCGCTTCGGCGATCTCTTCTGCCGTGGCGCCCGGCTTGCCGTAGGCGATGTTCTCGCCGATCGTTCCATCAAACAGGTACACATCTTGCTGCACCAGGCCGATGGCACGGCGCAGACTATGCTGCGTCACGTCGCGCACATCCTGGCCGTCGATGCTAATGGAGCCGGCGGCAACGTCGTAAAAGCGCGGCAACAGCGAACAAGTCGTCGATTTGCCGCCGCCCGAGGGACCAACCAAAGCGATGGTCTGACCGGGCTTGATGGACAGGTCCATGTGGTCGATAACAGGGCGTCCGTCGGCGCCGCGCTCGCCCAATTCAACATCCTCGTAGCTAAAGCACACGTCGCGGTACTCCACAGCACCAGCCGTCACCTGCAGATCCGCAGCACCCGGCTTATCCTGAATATCGGGGACAGTCGAGAGCACCTCATCCATGCGCTTAAAGCCGGCGATGGCTTTCTGATACGTCTCAGCCGAATTGACGAGCGTCTCGAGCGGCGTGCAGAACAGCGAAATGTAGAGTGCGAAGGTTGCCATATCGACCGCCTGCAGCTGACCCTGGGCAACGAGCCAACCGCCCAGCAGCACCACGATCACATAAAGCACTCCCGAGAGCAGGCCATACGTCGCGGTATAGACGCCCATGGCGTGATACATGTTCTCCTTGGACGAAAGGTAGTGATTGTTCGAGGCGCGAAACTTAGAGCGCTCGGTCTGCTCATTGGCAAAGCTCTTGACCACACGCATGCCCGCCAGCGAATCCTGCAGCTGCGCGTTGATGCCGCTAATCTTTTTGCGGTTATCGCTAAAGACCTCGCGCATGCGCATGTTCTGCCAAAACATAATGACCGCGAACACCACCGTCACCACAGCCATGGCGAGTGCGAGCACCGGCGCGATGGTAAACAGAATCACAAACGAGCCGATGATCTCGATGCCGCAAATAATGATCCACTCGGGCACGTGATGTGCCGCCTCGCAGATATCGAACAGGTCGTTGACCACGCGGCTCATCATGTCGCCCGAGCTGTTGCGATCAAAGTACGCAAAGCTAAACCGTTCGTACTGATCGAACAGGTCCTCGCGCATTTTGGACTCCATGCGCGCGCCCATCACATGACCCCAATAGCTCACAAAATAGCGGCAGGCGCAGCGGATGACATACATCAGCACCAGTCCCACCGCGATCATACCGAGCGCCTGCATAATAGCAGCCTGACCCTGGGTAAAGAGCCCGCCGGTCAGATTGCGCAGGATAATGGGGAACGCCAGGTCAATGGCGGCAAGTACCAGGGCGCAAACAGTATCAGCAGCAAAAAGCCCCATCTGGGGCTTGTAATAAGACAGAAAACGCTTCAGCATGTGGTCCTCTAGAAATAGGAAGAACGGAAAAATCGGTTGACCAAGCGAACCGAAAGAAAAACCCACGACAGATATAACGCCAATGTTCTGGCAGCGTCAGCGAAAACGTCCCTAAGCGAGCAAGGTGCCTTGAAAGAGGAGCGACGCGTACTTCGGTACGCGAGCGACGATTGAAAGGCAGATTGCCGCTTAGGGGCGTTTGCAGCGTCGACTCGTTACGCGGTTTGGTAAAACCGCGTAACCTAGAGCTCCGCTCCACCCAAACGATGAGCAATGCTGTCGCAAGCCAAGGCACCCACAACGGTCTTGGCGTCTTCGATCTTGCCGTCGAGTACGGCGTCGATCAGCTCATGCAGTGGCACCAGGTCGACGTTGACAAACTCGTCATCGTCGGGGTCGGGCGCATCAAACTCGAGCTTGGTAGCCAAGTAGATGTGGATGATCTCATCGCAAAAACCGCAGGACGTGACAATCGACGTCAAAAAGCGAATGCGACCAGCCCTAAAGCCCGTCTCCTCATGCAGCTCGCGCTTGGCGCAATCGAGCGGGTCCTCGCCCGGATCGAGCTTGCCGGCGGGAATCTCGACCGTCACGCGGTCGATGGCGGTGCGGTACTGACGCACCAGCACGATCTTGCCGCTCTCGGTCAGTGCCACAACGGCCGCCGCACCCGGATGGCGAACGATATCGCGGGCGCTGCGGCGACCGTTGGGCAGCTCAACCTCAAGACGGTGGACGTCGAGGATCTTGCCCTTCCAGGCGCACTCCTCCGAAAGAATCTTCTCGTGCAGCTCGGCATCGTGCGGGTCGTCGTCGCCCAGCACCAGCGCCGGCTCGTCAGCGACCTCGCCGCCAGGCTCGCCCTCGGCGTGCCCATACATGCGGCTGTCCTCTTCGACGATCTGCGCGTCCACGAGCTCTTCGTTCTTCTCGTCCATCCGTCTCATTCCTCTCGGATTTTAGGCATCCCAGGCGTCGCGGCCGCGCAGCGCACGCAGGCCAATGTCGTGGCGCAGGGTCTTGCCCTCAAAGTTGATCTTCTCGCAGGCCTCGTAGGCAAGGTCGCGAGCGTTCTCGAACGTATCGCCCAGCGCGGTCACAGCGAGCACACGACCGCCGTTGGTCACGAGCTCGCCGTCCACCACGGCAGTACCGGCGTGATACACCGTCACGTTCTCCATGGCCTCGGCATCCTCGATACCGGTAATGACCTTGCCCTTCTCGTAGCTGCCGGGATAGCCCGCGCTCGTCAGGACAACGGCCACGGCCCACTCGTCACGCCAATCGAGCTCAACCTGATCGAGCTCGCAGTTGGCGCAAGCCAACATGACCTCGACCAGGTCGTTCTTAAGGCGCGGGAGCACGACCTGCGTCTCGGGGTCGCCAAAGCGGGCGTTGAACTCCAGCACCTTGGGGCCGGCGGGGGTGAGCATAAAGCCGCCATACAGGCAGCCGCGGTAGTCGATGCCCTCGGCAGCAAGCTCGGCCACGGTCTGCTCCATGACCTTCACCATGGTGGCGTGCTCCTCGTCGGTCACGATGGGCACCGGGCTGTAGACGCCCATGCCGCCCGTGTTGGGGCCCTTGTCGCCCTCGAGCGCACGCTTGTGATCCTGCGAGGTGGCCATGGGACGCACGGTCTTGCCGTCGGTAAAGGCCAGCAGCGAGCACTCGGGGCCGGTCAGCATCTCCTCGATGACCACCGTGTTGCCGGCATCGCCAAAGGTGCCGCCAAAGCACTCACGCACAGCTTCCTCGGCCTGCGAAAGCTCGGTTGCCACAATAACGCCCTTGCCCGCGGCAAGGCCGTCGGCCTTCACGACCAGCGGAGCACCCTGCTCGCGCACATAGGCAAGAGCCGAAGCCTCGTCGGTAAATGAGCCATAGGCTGCCGTCGGGATACCGGCGCGCTCCATGAGCTGCTTGGAGAACAGCTTAGAGCCCTCCATCTGGGCGCCCTCGGCACCCGGGCCAAAGCACGGGATGCCCGCCGCGCGGACGGCGTCTGCAACGCCCGCCACGAGCGGAGCCTCGGGGCCAATCACCACGAGTCCGCATCCATGGCTCTGGGCAAACGCCGCCACGGCCGCAGGATCGCAATCGTCGAGAACCACGTTCTCGCCGCAGCTCGCGGTGCCGCCGTTACCCGGCGCGATGTAGAGCTTGCCGGCGCGCGGTGATGCTGCGAGCTTGGCTGCCAGAGCATGCTCGCGGCCGCCGCTGCCCAACAACAGGATGTCGATGGTTTGAGTGTCCGCCTTCAAGGGTGCCTCCTCTATGGATTACCGGCCCGCTCCGCGCGGGCCCATTACAAGCAAATATACCCCTCGGCCGCCCATCTGGGCTGCAAAGGGGTATATCGCAATAACCAAATAACGCCGATTACTTCCAGAATCGGTTGATGATCTGCTCGCGACCGGCGCCGACGCCGATGAACGTCACGCGGGTGTGTGCCAGATCCTCGATAAATGCCACGTAGTCCTGAGCCTCCTGCGGCAGCTCATCAAAGCTGCGGCAGCCGGTGATGTCGCACTTCCAGCCAGGGAGCTCCTCGTAGATGGGCTTGGCATGCTCAAAACGCACCTGGTGCTCGGGCACGCTCGTGTAGCGCTCGCCGTCGACGTCATAGGCAACGCACACCTTAATGGTGTCGAAGGCCGAAAGCACGTCGAGCTTGGTCACGGCGATGTCGGTGAGGCCGTTGACGCGCGAGGCATAGTTGGCGATAGGGCCGTCAAACCAGCCGCAGCGACGACGGCGACCGGTGGTCACGCCGTACTCGTAGCCCTCCTCGGTCAGCGTGTGGCCGGCCTCGGACTCATAGGAAAGCTCGGTGGGCATGGGGCCCGAACCGACGCGGGTAATATAGGCCTTCATGACGCCCAGCACGCGGTCGACGTTCTTCATGCCGACGCCGGAACCGGTAATGGCGCCGCCGGCGGTGCAGTTAGAAGACGTCACGTACGGATAGGTGCCGTGATCGATGTCGAGCAGCGTCGCCTGGGCGCCCTCAAACAGCAAATCCTTGCCCTCATCGATCATGTTGTTGAGCAGCAGGCTCGTCTCGGTGATGTAGGGGCGCAGGCGCTCGGCCATGGGCAGGTACTCATCGCAAATCTGATCCACGGTGTAGGTGGGCAGGTTGTAGATGAGCTCTAGCTCGGGGTTCACGCGGGCAAGAGCGGTCTCCAGCTTATCGCGGAACAGCGCCTCATCCAGCATGTCCTGCATACGCAGGCCAATACGGGCCATCTTGTCCTGGTAGCACGGACCGATGCCGCGCTTAGTGGTACCGATGTTCTTCTTGCCGAGCTTCTGCTCAAAGGCGCCATCCAGATCGATGTGGTACGGCATGATGACATGTGCGTTGCCGCTGATCTTGAGATTCTTGGTGGTGATGCCGTCGGCCTCGAACATGTCGATCTCCTCAAGGACGACCTTGGGGTTGACGACGCAGCCGTTACCGATCACCGACACGTGGTCGGAATACATGATGCCGGAGGGCACCTGGTGCAGGCCGTACTTCTTGCCGTTGACGACGATGGTGTGGCCGGCGTTGTTGCCGCCCGAATAGCGCACGACGGCATCAAAGTCGCCGGCGACCAGGTCGCAGATCTTACCCTTGCCCTCATCGCCCCACTGGGCACCGACCAAAACGGTTGACGGCATGTTTACTCCTCACATTCATGGACTGTCCGCACACCGCAAGTGCGCAGAAGCACAAAACATTCCCAGTATACCCGTGCAACGGGCGCCTGTCCTACTCCTCGGTATGCGCCCCATCAAGCTCATAGAACTTGGTGGATGCCGGCAGGAACATCAGGTCGACGTCGCCAATCGGGCCCGAACGGTTCTTGGCCACGACGATACGCGTAACGCCCTCGTCGGGTCGGTCGTCGCGCGAGGCCTCGGCCTCGTCGGCGGATCGGTCCAAGAACATGACGATATCGGCATCCTGCTCGATGGAGCCCGATTCACGCAGGTCGGACAGCTGCGGGCGCTTGCCGGTACGGGACTCGACCTGACGCGACAGCTGCGACAGCGCGATCAGCGGAATCTTGAGCTCCTTGGCCATAATCTTCAGACCACGCGACATCTCGGAGACCTCGACGGTGCGGCTCTCGGAACGACGTCCCGGCGGGGGACTCACCAGCTGCAAATAGTCCAGGATGATGATGGCCTTCTCCTTGTTATGGAGCATGCGGCGGCTCTTGGCGCGAATCTCGGTCACCGTGGTGCCGGGCGTATCGTCAATCAGAATATCGAGCTTGGACAGCGTCTGCGTGGCCTCATTGATGTTGGCCCACTGCTCGGGACTAATGCGGCCCGTACGGAAGTCGCTGATCGAGATCATGGCATAGGCGCAAATCAGACGCTGGGCAATTTCCTTGCCCGACATCTCCAGCGAGAAGAAGCCGACGGTATAGCCCGCTGCGGCGGCATTAAGCGCCAAGTTCAGGGCGAACGAAGTCTTACCCACGGCGGGGCGGGCACCGATAATGATGAGCTGGCCCTCGCGGAATCCCATGAGCATACGGTCGAGCGACGGAAAGCCCGTGGGCACGCCTGCAGCCTGACCGCCGGCCTTGCACACTTCCTCGGCCTCGTTATAGGCCTCGACCATAAACTCGGTCAGCGTCTTGTAGCTCGACTTAACCTCACGCGCCGTGACCTTGAGCAGCTTGCTCTCGGCCAGCTCCACGACCTCTTTGGTGTCGGTGGGGGCGTTGTAGGCCAGCGCGTTGATCTCGTTGGTGGCGCCAATCAGCTCACGCAGCATCGAGTCGCGGCGAACGATGGCGGCATGGTGCTGCCAGTTGACGAGCGACAGAGTCTGTCCCATCAGCTCCAAAATGTACGCCTCGCCGCCCACGGCATCGAGCTTGTTGATGCTTCGCAGGTAATCGATCAGCGAGATAGAGTCAATGGGGATGCGACTGTTGTACATATCGACCATCGCGGTATAGATGGTCTTATGAATGGGCCGGTAGAAGTCATCGGGCTGCAGCTCGACTTGGGCCTCTTCGACCACCTCGGGCGAGAGCAGCATAGCGGCCAGCACGTTGGCCTCTGCATCTTGGTTTTGGGGGAGACCCAGCTTGGAGCCACGGTCCTCGACCGTCAGCCCCGTCTCCCTATCGTCATATGCCATGGGCATCCTCATTCATATCGCTTGCGAGCATCCATAGTATCAGCCGCGGCTATAAATCGAGCCGCGGCTTGGCAATCATCACCGAACCAAACGGATGAACGGTCCCATACACGGGACCGCATCTCAATGACTGCCACGACACTCACCCAGCGCAAAAAATAAAAGGGCGCCCTGGTCTCCCAGAGCGCCCTTCTTAGAACAAGATTGTTGCGTTGCAGCAAATGCTACTCGGCAGCAGCCTCGGTCTCGACCTCGGCGGTCTCGGCCTCGGCGACCTCAGCGGTCTCCTCAACCTCAGCCTCGGCAGCGAGCTCCTCGGCGGTAACGCCGACGAGAACGACAACCTCGGCCTTGATCTCGCGGTACAGCGAGATAGCGACGGTGTGGGCACCGGCAACCTTGATGGGCTTACCGAGCTCGACGCGCTTGCGATCGATGTCCATACCGAGCTGATCCTTGATGGCGTCAGCGATCATAGCGGCGGTAACGGAGCCAAAGAGGATGCCCTCGTCGCCAACCTTGACGTCAACGGTGACCTGCTTGCCCTCGAAGGCAGCCTTGGTCTCGTTGGCGGTAGCCAGACGGACGGCCTCGCGCTTGGCGATGTTGTTGCGACGCTCGTCAAGCTGCTTGAGGTTGCCCTTGGTGGCGGCAACAGCGAGCTTCTTGGGGAACAGGAAGTTCTCAGCGTAACCCTGAGCGACCTCTACGACGTCACCCTCGCCGCCCTTGCCCTTGATCTCATCGAGAAGAATAACCTTCATGATGCGTCTCCCTTCTTAGCCGCGGTCGCGGTTGCCACGAGAGGAAACCACGGGGACGGTGTACGGCAGGAGAGCCATCTCGCGGGCGCGCTTGATGGCGTTGGCGATGTCATGCTGATGCTGCGTGCAAGCGCCAGTGACGCGACGGGGCTTGATCTTGCCACGGTCGGTCATGTACTTACGGAGAAGCTGAGTGTCCTTATAGTCGATGAACTCAGTGTTCTCCTTGCAGAACTGGCAGTACTTACGACGCGGCTGACGTGCAGAATAATCATTAGCCATGTCAAAATACCTTTCATTTGGCAACTTCGGCGAGCCGAAGCCGCCTCTCACTCAAAAAATAGGTGAACAACCCTTAGAACGGGATGTCCTCATCGTAGACGTCGACCGCGGGCGGCGTAGCCACCGGTGCGGCAGGACGTGCTGCGGGCGCGGGAGCTGCGGGGGCGTAACCGCCCTGATCGTAGCCACCCTGGCCACCACGGGAGCTCATAAACTCGATCTCATCGACGATGACCTCAAGCTTGCTCCTGCGCTGACCGTCGCGCTCCCAAGAGCTGTAGCGCAGCTTGCCCTCGATCGCGACCTTGTTTCCCTTTGCCAGGAAACGGCTCACGGCCTCGGCGCGGGTGCCGAACATAGTGCAGTCAACAAAGTTGGGATAGTCCTCCCACTCGCCAGTCTGCGCGTTGCGGCGACGATCGTTCACGGCGACGCCAAAGGACAGAACCTGGGTTCCGCCGGCGGTGGCGCGCAGCTCGGGATCGCGGGTGAGGTTACCGGTGATGTTCACTCGATTGATGCTCATAACTCACTACTTCCTCTTGGGGCACTAGCCCAGTCCAAAACGACAGTCTTACTCCTGGTCGTCGCGACGGACGATCATGTGGCGGACCACAGCGTCGGTGATGCGCAGGACGCGATCAAGCTCGGCGATCTGGGTAGGATCTGCGTGGAAGTTGATGAGGGTGTAGTCACCATCGGTGAGGTCGTTGATCTCGTAGGCGAGCTTGCGCTTGCCCCACTCGTCAACGGAGTCGACCTTGCCAGCGCCCTCAGCGATCGTGGTATCGATACGCTTCATAACAGCGAGACGAGTCTCGGGGTCGAGCGACGGGTCAACAAAGAACAGCAGTTCATAAGCCTTCATATTGTCACCTCCTCTGGGCAAATGTGGCTTCAGGTCGTGAAGGTGCGCCTGAAGCAGGAAAAGACTTGGTAATAATATCTTTCAACCTCCCAGGCTGCAAGAATATGCAGCTACAACCTCATGACCTCCACATATACCCATGCTTACACGGCTCTTCATGCGTATTCCAACCAAATGCTGACCAAGAGCTTGACGGATTCGATAGCAAGATACGCTGCGGCGAGGACAACCTGAGTCAAACCGCAGGTCGCCGATTGCAGGGTTGTGGTCACGAAATGCATACCACCGGTTCGATCGATTGCCTCAAAATTTTTAAATTCGCTGCCACGTCATTCATGAATACCTATTTTGAACAGATCATCGAGCGGGATCTGGCTGGTCAGGATGCTTTTTTAGTACTCATCTGGCACATGCCGGATACGGGTGCGGAGCGAGCGCTTTAAAAAATGCCAAGTTTTCTGTTTGCACTTTTCGATTCCTCGTGTATACTGACTTTCGCATTTAACGGAGAGTTGTCCGAGTGGCCGAAGGAGCACGATTGGAAATCGTGTAGGCGTCAAAAGCGTCTCCAGGGTTCAAATCCCTGACTCTCCGCCAGTTAATTCCAAAGCAGGCCTTAGTGCCTGCTTTGTTTTTACCCCACGCGGAGGGGTGGCAGAGTGGTTGAATGCGGCGGTCTCGAAAACCGTTTGGCCTGTATAAGGTCACGAGGGTTCGAATCCCTCCTCCTCCGCCATTTTGGTTGTGAAAGCTCCCAGGAATGGGAGCTTTTTTGTTTTGAGTCCCTAACAAGCAAATACGGCGAAGAAGGAGGGGTTCGAACCCGCCAGGGCGCAAAGCGTAAAGAAAACGCACCAGTGGCGCGTTTTTAGTGCAGCGCGGTCGGCGTAAGCCGACCGGATAAATTTTGAGCTCCGATCAAAATATAGACATCCCTCCTATTCAGCCACGCCCTCATCGCGTTCAGCATCAACCCAGATCCCCAAACATGTACACCACCCTCCAAAAACGATATTTTTCGATATCTTTGGAGGCTGATGCACATACTTGAAACCTATGACCGTACCCAGTCCCGACCGTTTGCCGAGCAATAGGGTCGCAATAGGCGCCGAACATGTACTATGTACGGGCATTGTCCAAACCCGCAACTCAAAGGACCCCATCTTGCCCGTCGTCGCCGCCATAACCGTTACCTCACATGCCTCGGATGCCATGGTCGCTATCCCATTTTGGCTCGAGATGTTCGCCGTTGTCGCTGCATCGATCTCGGGTGTGCTGGTTGCGCGCGAACACAAGCTCGACCTGGTGGGCGCGGTCGCACTCGCGGTAGTCTGCGGTCTGGGCGGCGGTCTTTTGCGCGACATGACACTCCAGGTCGGCAACGTCTACATCCTCAACCAGCCAATGGCGCTGCCGCTCTCCATCGCCACGGCGGCCATCATTTACATCTTCCCGGCAATCGTCGATAAGCCCGACAAACTCATCCCCCTGCTCGACATCATCTCGGTCGGCATCTATGCGGCAACCGGCGCAGACAAGGCACTGGTCTACGGATTTGCACCCGTCGTTTGCATCATGATGGGCTTTTTCACCGCGGTGGGCGGCGGCATGCTGCGCGACGGCTTTATGGGCGTGGTTCCGGGCATTTTCCAACGCACCAACTTTTATGCCATCGCGGCCATCGCCGGATCGGCAAGCTATGTAAGCCTCGTCATGAGTGGCTTGGTCAGCAATGTCGCCGCGCTGGTCGTATGCGTTATCGTGACCATGGGTCTGCGCTGGCTCTCGCTGCGCTTTGACATCAAAAGCCCCACCGAAGAAGACATCGCGCACTTTTTACATCGCAAAAAGTAGATAGCACGGCACGACCTTTCGAAATGCAACCGAGAGGTTCTTTTAGAGCGCTCGCACGTTGGGTACCCTGTTAGATATATGCCGAGTATCTAACGAAGGATTCACTATGCCTTGCAACCTAGAACCGTCGACCAAGCGCCACAAAGCGCAGGCCCGCATCGCCCTCCTATTCGTACTGATTGCGCTTGCGCTGACCGTACTTCCCACGGCGTCGTTCGCCGGCACAGACACCGCGGGCAACGTACTCGCAACCGAAGCTGACTCAAATCCGTCTGGCGCCGAGGGCGACCTGTACTGGGCTGGCCAAAGCCTTAACCTGGACGATGCCTCCATCGGCCGCGATATTATCGCGGCAGGCGACAGCCTATCGATTCGCGACTGCACCGTAGGCGGCGCCATTCGCCTGGCGGCGCGCACCATCGATATCTCCAAAACCGCAATCGATGGCAGCGTGACGGTAGCCGGTCAGCACGTCGTGCTCAACACCGGTAGCACCGCCAACTGTTTTTACGCGATGGGCGATGCTGTTGCCCTGCGAGGCTCCACCAAGTCGGCAGCACTTGCAGGCGATACGGTGACCATCGACGGCACCGTCGAGGGCGATGTCGAGGTTTGGGCCGACAAGCTCGTCTTGGGCAAAAACGCCCGCATCACCGGCACCGTGAGCGCGCATGTTTCCGAGGACCCCGAGCGGGCCGAGGGCGCTCAGGTCGGAGCCCTCAAGATCGACCGTACCGAGAACGAGAACACCTCAACGATTAACGACACCATCGGCGGCATCGTCGCCGCGG
Organism: uncultured Collinsella sp.; assembly: GCA_937943045.1. Taxonomy (GTDB): domain Bacteria; phylum Actinomycetota; class Coriobacteriia; order Coriobacteriales; family Coriobacteriaceae; genus Collinsella. The sequence goes on from CALEBN010000043.1 coordinate 116,282, forward strand.
CGCTTTCCACCTGCTTTGTCGCGATCCTCCTCGAGCTCGTCTTTCCGCGCGCGACCGCCAGCGCCGCCGGCATGCTTCGTCAACGACCTACCCCTCTGTGGGTGAGCGGTCTTTTGGGCACGGTGGCCGCCGTTCCCGCCGTCCTGTTGCTCATCATCTCGATTGCAGGTCTGTCACTCGCCGGAGCTCTCATGTGCGCCGTGATCGGTATCGCTCTGGTCTCGGCGGCGTTTACGGGCACCGCGATCGCACGCATGATCGGACACAGCCAGAACCGCTACGCCATGGCCGCCGTGGGCGGTATCGCCGCGGGCGCACTCACGGCACTTCCCCTTATGGGCAGCTTTGTCAGCGGCGTAGCCTTCGTCTTTACGCTCGGCTACGTCATCCAGATCATCTGGCGCAACGCCCGCCTCAAGCCGCAGCAGGCCGCCAACACTCCGGGCCTTCCCTCCGCCTAGCCGTCGCCCCCACAAAGGGGACAGGCACCTTTGTGGGGGTGCAGACCAACTCAATCCCTGTGCACCAAAAAGGGCACCGACCACGATGGTCGGCGCCCTTTCTTGTTAGTCGCTATAAAGCCCAGCGCTTATTTGTTGACCTGACCGGCGCGGACGGCGGCCTTCTTGCGGTCGGTGGCATTGAGCAGACGCTTGCGCAGGCGGATGTTCTTGGGAGTGATCTCCACCAGCTCGTCGTCGGCGATGTACTCCAGCGCCTCCTCCAGCGAGAAGGTGCGGGGCGGCACCAGCTGGACGGAGATATCGGAGGTCGAGGAACGCTGGTTGCCCAGGTTCTTGGTACGGGCGATGTTGACGACCATGTCGCCGGCCTTGCTGCGCTCGCCCACGATCATGCCCTCGTAGCATTCGGTACCCGGCTCAACAAACAGCTGGCCGCGCTCCTGCAGCGTGCCCAGAGCGTAGGCAACGGCCTTCTCGGTGGTCATGGAGATCATGGCGCCGTTCTGGCGGTTGCCGATCTCGCCGGCATAGGGGCCGTACTCCAGGAAGGTGTGGTAGAACACCCCCTCGCCGTGAGTGACGTTCATGATGCGGTTCTTAAGACCCATGATGCCGCGGGTCGGGATCTTAAACTCGAGGTGCGTCACGATACCCGAGGTATCCATGCTCGTCATGATGCCGCCGGAGGTGCCGAAGACCTCAACGACCTTGCCCGAATACTCGTCCGGGCACTCGACGACGGCCTGCTCGACGGGCTCCATCTTATTGCCGTTCTCGTCCTTCTTAAACAGAACGCGGGGACGGCCGACCTGGAACTCAAAGCCCTCGCGACGCATGGACTCCATCAGGACGGACAGGTGCAGAATGCCGCGGCCCGAGACCTCGACGCCGCTCTTGTCCTCGAGCTCCTCGATCTTCATGGTCACGTTGTTCTCGGCCTCGTTGAACAGGCGCTCCTTGAGCTGACGGGCACCCACGATGTCGCCGTCGCGGCCGACGAGCGGGGAGGTCGAAGCCTCAAATACGATGGACAGGGTCGGCGGGTCGATCTCGATGGGCTCGAGCTCGACAGGGTTCTCGGGATCGGTGTAGACATCGCCGATATCGGTGCGGTCAATACCCACGACAGCAGCGATATCGCCGGCGCCGACTTCCTGGCACTCGGTACGACCCAGGTAGTCGAAAGTAAAGAGCTGCTTGACGGTAGCGGTAGCGCTGGAACCGTCGTTCTTGACGACCAGGATCTGATCGCCCTGGTGGATGGCGCCGGAGTACACACGGCCGATACCGATGCGGCCGACGAAGTTGGAGTGGTCGATGGTCACACACTGCATGGCCAGCGGGGCGTTCTCGTCAACCTCGGGCGCGGGCATGTCATCGATGATCATATCGAGCAGCGGATACATATCCATGTTGCCGTCGTTGGGATCAAGGCGGGCAAAGCCATTCATGGCGCTGGCGTAGACCACGTGCTCCATGGCGAACTCAAGCTGGTCGTCGGTGGCACCCAGGTCGGCCATAAGGTCCAGGCAGTCGTTGTAGGCCTTCTCGGGGTTGGCGCCCGGACGGTCGATCTTGTTGATGACGATCATGATCTTGAGGCCGGTGTCGATGGCGTGACGCAGCACGAAGCGGGTCTGGGGCATGGGGCCCTCAAAGGCATCGACCAGCAGCAGTGCGCCGTCGGCCATACGCAGCACGCGCTCGACCTCGCCGCCAAAGTCGGCGTGGCCCGGGGTGTCGATGACGTTGATCTTAACGTCCTTGTACTCGATAGAGATGTTCTTGGCGAGAATCGTAATGCCGCGCTCGCGCTCCTGGTCGTTAGAATCCAGGACGCGGTCCTCGACCTGCTGGTTGGCACGGAAGGCGTCCGTGGCACGCAGGAGCTTGTCGACCATCGTCGTCTTGCCGTGGTCGACGTGAGCGATGATGGCGATGTTCCTCAGATTGTCTACGCGCATGTAGTTCCCCTATCTTCTATCTATATACAACCGGCACGCGTATGCGACCCGCCCAGTAACACAACGCTCGGCGGGAATTTTGAGCCTTTTACCGAAAACTCGTTTATTTTAGCGATTTTAGATAAGAGGGGTTTCCTCGCCTGCAGGTTCAGGGTCGCTCCACATAAAACCATCGCCGGCGCCCACACCCTCGTACAGTACGTATGCCGAAAAGCCGCTCTCGAGCGTCGTCTCAAAGAAACTCACAAGCAGGGCGTCATGGTAGCCGCCATCGATCTCGACACAACCGGTGTAGCCGATGGCGTAACGGGCGATGCGACCCAGGCCCTCGTCCTTAAGGCCCATCTTGTGCTCGGAGATAAAGTTGGTGGCAGCCTCGAGGCATGCCTCCTCGCCGTCCTCGTCGAGTGCCGCCAGATAGCGGTTGGACGCGGCGTCTTCGATCGCAACGACAACGCCGGGGTTCTCACCAGCGGCCAGATCGTCTAAAAATGCCCCGATGAGGTCGCACACCATGGCGTCGAGCTCGGCGGAGACGTTTCCGGCGTCCTGCATATCCTGTGCCATTTTTAGACCTTCCCATCGAGTCCGGCGTCGTTACATCTCTTGTGCCTCGGCAGCGATCTTGGCGGCGGCGTCGCGGGCGCGCATCATATCGGCGGCGCGCTTATCGAGTACCTTGATCTGGTTAGTCAGCATCACGGCATCGACCACGCCCCAGATGACCAAGCCCGTCGAAATCGAAAACCCAAGCGCACCAACTGTACCACGAAGGCGCGATGAGATTACCGCGACAAGTGTGGAGGCGGCAACCATCTTGATGAAGGAGGCACGGCGCTCGCGAAGTGTGCGGGCCTGCGTCACATAGGCAATGCGTGCGGCCTCGGATGCCTCCGAGCGCATCTGGGCCTCGCGGGCAATGGCGGCGGCCTCGGCTGAAACGCCGCGACTCATCAGTGCACACTCCGTCTCATGGCTACTCGTCATTTAAAAATCATCGGGCGAGAGCGTATGGACGAACTCGTCGAACTTCTCAAATTCCTGCTCGTCATCGACTTCCTCGGCAACCGGAGAGACGGTCCCCAGGCGGTTCATGATGTCGTCCTCAACAAACATGGGAGCATTGCTGCGCACGGCGAGGGCGATGGCATCGCTCGGACGCGCATCGATCCTATGCTCGTTGCTGTCGGCCAAAACAACGACCGTCGCATAGAACACGGGAGGCTCGGCACGGACAATCTCGATGCGCTCGAGTTTTGCATCCAGGGCATCAAGCGTGTCGAGCAGCAGGTCATGGGCGATCGGGCGCTCGGCACGACCGCTGTCGATACCGCGGCTAATAGCCGCAGCCTCAAACGAACCAGTTTGGATAGAAAGGGAGCGCAGCGGCGCAGGGGAGTCCGATTTGCTGCAGCGCTCGCGAAGTACGATAAGCGATGGCACGGGACCGGCGGCCATGACGATGGTCTCTATGTCGACACGAACCATGGAACACCTCCGGTACGTAGCGGTTAACACGCGGCGCCTTCGCCGCATTGAATAGCTATACTACCCAATCTTTCGCACAGCACACAAAACCAAAATGAGTTTTATCACACACAAGAAAAAAGCCCCGAGGCCATGCCTCGAGGCTCTTCACAGTTTTGATGGTGGACCTGACAAGATTCGAACTTGTGACCTCCCGGTTATCAGCCGGACGCTCTAACCAACTGAGCTACAGGTCCATCATGGTGGAGGTTAGGGGGATCGAACCCCTGACCTCAGGCTTGCAAAGCCCGCGCTCTCCCAGCTGAGCTAAACCCCCACGGAGACAGTAATAAACACCCCAGCGGCGACTCGGCTCTCGCTGGGGTGTTTATTGCGAAAGAAAGTGGTGGACCTGACAAGATTCGAACTTGTGACCTCCCGGTTATCAGCCGGACGCTCTAACCAACTGAGCTACAGGTCCATCGCGCAAGGGATATATTAGACGAGTCGTTACGCGCGCGTCAACAACTTTTTTGAAAATCTTTGGAGGGTGTTCGCCCCGGCCGCACGGCGGCATGTGAAGTCGCCTGCTCGGACAGTCCTGACTCGCGCAGAGAGCACATTAAGTGCTCTCCGGCTCGTGCGGAACTCGCGATCGACTTCACATGCCGCCGTGCGGCCGGGGCGAACGCGAGTCCCGAGGTTTTCAAAAAAGCGGTCGGCGCGCAGTGCGCCGACCGCCGATATATGGGGTCTGATATTTTCTACCAGCTAGGGCCTCTTACTCGTCTAGGAGATCCTCTGGCATGTCGTTGCCGTCGCCTAGGTCGACTGGGGTATTTTCGGCATCGACCGTTGCCTCGGCCTCGGCGCCTTCGCCTTCGGGCTTTTCCTTAGCTGCCGTCATGCGGGCGACAGCGCACACACGGTCGTTGTCGTCGACGGTCATCATCTTGACGCCCTGGGTGGCTCGGCCGGTCTGGCTAATCTCATCGGTCTTGACGCGAATGACCGTCGCGCCTTCCGTCACGATGAACAGCTCGTGCTGCGGACCCACCGTCTTCATGGCCGCGAGGTTTCCCTTACGCTCGGTCATCTGGATGGTGTAGACGCCCTGACCGCCGCGGTTCTGCTCCGGATAGTCCGCGACCGGCGTGCGCTTGCCGTAGCCGCGCTCGGTGATGACAAACAGGTCGCCGTTGCCGTTGGTAACCTCCATATCCAAAACGCTCACGCCGTCCTTCATGCTAATACCGCGAACGCCGCTGGTGTCGCGTCCCGTGGCGCGAACCTGGTCCTCGGGGAACATGATCGCCTTGCCCGCAGTGGTGGCCAGGATGATCTTGTCGCCCTCGCGCACACGGCGCACGGCGAGCAGCGCGTCGTCGTCTCTCAGATTGATGGCGATCAGGCCATCACGGCGGCTGCGGTCGTAAGCGCTCATCACGGTCTTCTTGACCATGCCGCTCTTGGTGGCAAACATCAGGTACTCGTCGGCGGGGAACTCGCGGCAGCTGATGACGCTCGCGATCTTCTCGCCTTCCTCAAAGGGCAGCAGGTTGACGATCGCGGTGCCACGCGCCTGGCGCGTACCCACCGGCAGCTCGTGTACCTTCAGGCGGTAGACCTTGCCCTTGCTCGAGAAGAACAGCACGTACTCGTGCGTGGATGCGATAAACATCTCGTCGATGACGTCGTCCTCTTTAAGGTTGACGCCCGACACGCCCTTGCCGCCGCGCTTCTGGGCGCGGTAGGCAGCCACCGGGATGCGCTTCACGTAGCCGGTGTGGGTGATGGTCACGACCATGTCCTCGTCGGCGATGAGGTCCTCGACATCCAGATCCTTTTCGACATGGCTGATCTCGGTGCGGCGTTTGTCGCCGAACTTTTTCGAAATCTCACGCATCTCCTCCTTGATGACGCCCAGGATCTTCTCCTCATGCGCCAGCAGGTCCTCGTAGTAGGCAATGGCGCGGCGCAGACCGTCCAGCTCTTCCTGGATCTTGTCGCGCTCCAGGCCAGTCAGGCGGCGCAGCTTCATCTCGAGGATGGCCGTGGTCTGCTCGGGCGTAAAGCCAAAGCGCTCGATCAGGCGGCCGCTTGCCTCGGAGTCGGTCTGCGAGGAACGGATAATGCTGATGACCTCGTCGATATGGTCGAGAGCCATCAAGTAGCCCTCGAGGATATGGGCACGCGCCTGGGCCTTCTTAAGGTCAAAGCGAGTGCGGCGGGTAACGACGTCGACCTGGTGGTCGATGTAGTGCTGCAGCATCTCGCGCAGGCTCAGGCATTTGGGAACGCCATTGACGAGCGCCAAGTTGTTGGCGCCAAAAGTCGTCTGCAGCGAGGTGTACTTATACAGGTTGTTGAGCACGACCTGCGGAATGACGCCCTTCTTGAGCTCGATGACCAGACGGATGCCCTTTTGGTTGGACTCGTCGCGCATGTCCGAGATGCCCTCGATGCGCTTGTCGTTCACGAGCTGGGCGATCTTCTCCTGCAGGGTGCCCTTGTTGACCATGTAAGGGATCTCGGTAAAGACCAGGCGGCTGCGACCGGTCTTGGTGGATTCCACGTGAGCCTTGGCACGCACGGTAATGGAGCCGCGACCGGTCTCGTAGCTCTGCCTAATGCCGGCGCTGCCCATGATGATGGCGCCGGTGGGGAAGTCCGGACCGGGCATGATCTGCATAAGCTCGTCGACGGTGGCGTCGGGATTGTCGATCAGGTAGCAGGTGGCCTCGATCGCCTCGGTGAGGTTATGCGGGGCGATATTGGTGGCCATGCCGACGGCGATGCCCTGACTACCGTTGACCAGCAGGTTGGGAAAGCGCGCGGGCAGCGCCACGGGCTCGGCGAGCGACTCGTCGTAGTTGGGCTGCCAGTCGACGGTATCCTTTTGCAGGTCGCGCAGCAGCTCCATGGCAGGCTTTGCCAGGCGGCTCTCGGTATAACGCATGGCCGCCGCGCCGTCGCCATCGATGTTGCCGAAGTTGCCGTGGCCATCGATGAGCGGTGTGCGCATGGAGAACCACTGCGCCAGACGAACCATGGCCTCGTAAACCGCGGAGTCACCGTGCGGATGGTACTTGCCGATAACTTCGCCGACCGTCCAGGCCGACTTCTTATGCGGGCGGTTGGGGTAGATGCCGCTCTCGTTCATGGCGTACAGGATGCGGCGGTGCACCGGCTTTAGGCCGTCGCGCACGTCCGGCAGGGCGCGCGCCGTGATGACCGACATCGAGTACTCGATGAACGACTGCTTCATCTCGCGGCCGAACTCCGAAATCTGGAGCTGACCGCCGTTGATATCCTCGCCGGCCGAGGCGCCACGATCGACCGCACCGAAGCTCTCCTCGAGCTCGGCGTCGTCATCCTCATCCTCTTCATCCTCGGCGTCGGGGTTATAGGAATCCGGATCGCCGTCCTCGCCCTGCTCAGCGCGGGCGAGCAGGCGCTTCAGATCATCGGGCATGCCGGCGTCGCCGGCCTCGTCCATACCCTCGTTGTTGTTGATATCGTCTGCCACGTTACCTCCTCATGGTTTGCGTGGTCCATTAGTTCCCTACCACGGAGACGGCTTTTCCAGGTGCCGCAGATTCGCCCGAAAGAGGAGGGAAGCGTACTTGGGTACGCGACCGACGATTGAGGGCGAAGGTGCGGTGGCTGGGAAAGCCGCGGGGATTAGGCGTCTAAGAAGCGCGCATCATGTGCGTGCTTTTCAATGTACTCACGGCGATAGCCGACCTCGGAACCCATGAGCTCGCGCACGGCGCGGTCCGCCACCACGGCGTCCTCGATCGACACGCGCTGCAGGATACGGGTCTTGGGGTCCATCGTCGTCGAGGCAAGCTGCTTGGGGTCCATCTCGCCCAGGCCCTTGTAGCGCTGAACGGTATAGCCCTTGCGCTTCTTGGTGATCTTGCCGTCCTTGGCCTTGCCGTCCTCGTCGTTGTCGTCGGGGTTCAGGCCCAAGCTCTGAATGGTGTCGCGCAGAATCTCGTCTTCGGGCTGGCGGCCGTTGGGATACACGTAATGGATCTTGTTGCGTACCTTAATGCCAAAGATGGGCGGGCAGGCAACATAGACATAGCCGGCATCGATCAGCGGGCGCATGTACTTGTAGAAGAACGTCAGCAGCAGGATGCGGATATGCGCACCGTCAACGTCTGCATCGGTCATGATGATGATCTTGTGGTAGCGCGCCTTGCTGATATCGAAGTCGCCACCGTCGCCGGCGCTCGTCGTGACGCCGCAGCCGATCGCGGTGATCAGGGATTGGATGGTGTCGCTCGAGAACGCGCGGTGGTCACCCACGCGCTCGACGTTCAAAATCTTGCCGCGCAGGGGCAGAATCGCCTGGATGTCTCGGCGACGGCCGTCCTTGGCCGAACCGCCTGCCGAGTCGCCCTCTACGATAAAGAGCTCGGTCAGCTCGGCATCGCGCACCGAGCAGTCGGCGAGCTTGCCGGGCAGCGACGCCGTCTCGAGCAGACTTTTGCGACGGGTCGCCTCGCGCGCCTTGCGGGCGGCGTTGCGGGCCTTGCAGGCCTGCTGGGCCTTCTTGACGATCTCGCGGGCGGGCTTGGGGTGCTCCTCCAGATAATCGGTCAGTCCATCGGTCACGATCTTGAGCGTGAGCGCGCGCATGTAGGAGCTGCCGAGCTTGGCCTTGGTCTGGCCCTCAAACTGTGGATCGGGCAGTTTAACCGAAATGACGGCCGAAAGGCCCTCGCGCACGTCGTCACCGCTCAGGTTGGCGTCCTTCTCCTTGAGCAGGTTCTGCTTGCGGGCGTAATCGTTAATCACGCGGGTGAGAGCGGTGCGGAAACCCTCGAGATGCATGCCGCCCTCGGGGGTGTAGATGTCGTTGGCAAACGACATGACGTTCTCGCCGTAGCCGGCATTCCACTGCAGGGACACCTCGACCTCGCCCATCTTGGTCACGGGCGCATCCGGATCCGACTTGCCCTCGATATAGATGGGCTCCTTGAAGGCCTCGGGAACGTCTTTGCCGTCGTTGAGGAACTTGACGAAGTCGATGATGCCACCCTCGTAGCAGAACTCCTCCACGTGGGGAGTCGCCTCGCGCTCGTCGGTCAGCACAATCTTTAGATTCTTATTGAGGAACGCCGTCTCCTGCAGACGGTTGTGCAGCGTATCGAAATCGTAGACACAGGTCTCGAAAATCTCGTCGTCGGGCCAGAAGCTGACGGTGGTGCCCGTCGAATCCGAGGTGCCCACGACCTCCATCTTCTTGACGGTCTTGCCGCGCGAGAACTCCATCTCGTAGACGCTGCCATCACGGCGCACCTGCACGACCACGCGCTTGGACAGTGCGTTGACGACGGAGATGCCCACGCCGTGCAGTCCGCCCGAGACCTTGTAGGCCGAGTTATCGAACTTACCGCCGGCGTGCAGGATCGTCATAACGACCTCGAGCGTCGGGATCTTTTTGATGGGATGCTCGTCGACGGGGATGCCTCGCCCGTTGTCGACGACCGTGATGGAGTTGTCGGCGTGGACCGTCACGTGAATCTCGGTGCAGAAACCGGCCATGGCCTCGTCAACGGAGTTGTCAACGATCTCCCACACCAGGTGATGCAGGCCGCTGGCGCTCGTCGAGCCGATATACATGCCCGGGCGCTTACGAACGGCCTCGAGACCTTCGAGAATCTTAATCTCGCCGCCATCGTAATCGTTTTCGTTTGCCACACGTCCTCCTTCAGCTAAGAAAATGTGTACAGCCTTACTAGTTTATCGTAAAAAAATACCCTCGGGAGCGAGGGTATTTGGCTCTACAAGGCCACCAGATGCGATTTAAGGCTCTTTCTTGCTTTGCACGCCCTTGGCCCACTCGGCACTGGCTCTCATGGCATTCTCGAGGGCCTCGCGCAGTTTTTGGTCTTCGATGGGCGCCACTTGGCGCTCGATCTCGCCGCGTTCGGCTTCGCTTAGATCGGCGTGCGGAGCCGGCCTGCGCTCGGTCACGGCCGGGCGCAGGCGCTCCTTGGCAGCCGGCGGCGTGTGACCGGGCGCGGTCGTTTTGAACACCAGGCCGTCCACATGCGCCCCGGCCCGCTCCATGCGTGCCCGGATGATCTCGCGCAGCAGCGTCATCTCCTGCGTCCACGAGGGCGAATCGAGATACACCAGCAGCTCATTGGACTCGGGCAGGTAGCGCAGGCCCGTCACGTGGCGTCCCTCGCGCGTGCCCGAGCACACCGCATTCCAGGCGCGATAGACCGCACGAGATTCCTCTGCAGCCTCCATTTGCGCGCGGCGCTCAGGTGTTGCGGCCGCCAGGATGCGCTGACGCTCGGCATCCAAAAAGCCGCCAAAGGCAACCGTTCCGTTCTCGCGCTCGTAATTAGCACGTCTCACCCATGCTCACCACCTTGGCTCGATCAAGCAGGTCATCGGTAAAATACCCCAGATTGGTGGTGGTTATGACCGTCTGGATATCATCACCGATCAGCTGCAGAAAAGCGCCTCGCCGCCCGGCATCGAGCTCGCTCATCACGTCGTCCAAAAGCAGCAGTGGCGCGGTGCCCAGGATATCGCGCGCCACGGCCACTTCTGCCACCTTCCAGGCAAGCACCAGCGTTCGCTGCTGGCCCTGGCTGGCAAATGAACGGGCCGATCGGCCCGCGACGGAAAACTCAATCTCGTCGCGATGCGGACCCACAAGCGTCACGCCGCGGCGCATCTCCTCATCGGCACGCTCATCGAGGGCCGCGAGCATATGCTCGTATGCCCAGTCCTTAAGTTCCTCGCGCCCCTCGGTTTGAGGCAAATCCCCCAGCGTGGACACATAGGACACGCCTGCGTCCTCACCGGACGCCACCTGCCCATACGCGGCGCGCACATGGCCTGCCAGTCGGTCGAGCAGGGCCAAACGATGTACGAGCAGGGCTGACCCGGCGCGGGCGATGGAGTCATTCCATGCGCCGAGCATCTCGCGGCAGCACCAGGTCTCCTTGAGTAGAGCGTTGCGCTGCGTCACGCAACGCCCGTAGGTGCTCGCCAGGTCGGCGTAACGGGCGCTCAGTTGCACGCCAAAGTCATCGAGGGCGGCGCGGCGCACACTGGCACCGCGTTTGACCATATCCAGATGATCGGGGCAAAACAGCACGCTCGGCAAAACCCCGCGCACGCCGGCGGCCGAACATCTCTTGCCGTTACGGCTAAACGAGCGCTTGCCGTCCTCAACGCCCAGCCCCATATCGAGCACGCGACCATCGCCCTCGAGTCTCAACTCGAGCCTGCACGAGCCCGTGCCGTCGTGCACGAGCTCGCCAGCGGTGGGATGCCTAAACGAGGCGCCGCTCGTCAAAAGCTGCAGCGCCTCTATAAGGTTGGTCTTTCCCGCCGCGTTGGGCCCCGCAAGCACCGTCACGCCCTCGTCCAGGTCAAGACGGTAGCTATCGAAACTGCGGTAGCGCGCGACGGAAAGGTTGCGGGCAAACATGGTCATGGCGCAGCGCTAGATGCGAACCGGCATGACCAGGTACAGGTAGTTGATCTTGTCGTAGGACTTAAAGATACCCGCCTGCGAGTAGCTCTTGAGCTCCAGCGTGATCTCCTTCTCCTTGGACAAGGCATTGAGGCAGCCAAAGATGTAGTGGTAGTTAAAGGCGATGATGCCCGACTCGCCCTCGGCCTCGACATCGATCGTCTCCTGCGCCAGATCCTGGTCATTGGAGATGGAGGACAGGCCCATCTGGCCGTCCTCGACATCGATCTCGAACTTGACGGCGGGGTTCGCGCTCGCGATGACCGCCACGCGCTTGAGGGCGGCATTAAAAGCCGCCACGTCGATCTTGACGCTCGTCACGCACGAATCGGGGATGAGCTGCTTGTAGTTGGGGTACACGCCCTCGATACGGCGCGACACGTAGGTGGTGTTGCCGGCCTCAAAGACAACCTGGGTGTCGGTGGCGCCGATCATGATGGTCGCCTGGCTGGCCATAATGCTCAGGGCGTCGTTGAAGGCGTCGGCCGGAACGTTGAGCTCAAAGGACCCCTCGAGCGTCGAGGTCTCGACCTGGGTGTCGCATACGGCCAGGCGGAAGGAGTCGGTTGCCACCAGGCGCACGGTGTTGTTCTCGACCTTCATGTGTACGCCTCCCAGAATGGGGCGGGCCTTATCGGTCGAAGTGACGCGCCATACGCGACCGACCATCTCGGACAGGATGTCGGTCGGGAGCTCCACCGCACTTTCGATGGCATAGGCGGGGAACTCGGGGAAATCGTTGGCGTCGAGCGTGTTGAGGCGGAAGGAACTCTTCTCGCATCCAATCAGCACCTGACGCTCCGAGAGCTCAAAGGTAACCGGAGCGTCGGGAAGGGTCTTCGTAATGTTCGAGAGCATCTTGCAGGGAATCACCATCTCGCCCTCTTCTTCGACATGCGCGGCAATGCGATGACGAATCGAGATGGTGTAGTTAGAGGTTTGGAATTCCAAGATGCCGTCCTGCGCCTTAACGAGCACGCCCGATAGGATGGGAAGGGTAGATGCCGAAGCGACGCCTTTCATAACGACGCCAATGGCTTGCGTGAGCGAGCTTTGGCTGACGGTAAACTTCATCTTTTAATACCTTTCTATAGATATAAATATCTTAATAATAGTAATAGCACTGACGAAACTGTTGATTACTCCCAAAAGCGCTGGTCAACCCCAAAAAGAGAATCGACAGCAACCTGTGCGCAACCGACCGTGTTTTCCACGTTCAAAACCTGCGGAAAACTTTTCGTCGCCTTGGGGCGAGTTTTAGACACGTTATGCCCGGCGTTTCGACAAGTTTTCAACAGGTGTCTCTATTTCCCTACGAGCGCAGTGTAATTTTATCTCGCAGCGATTTGAGATCCTCGGTTATGGTGCGGTCTTCCTGAATCATCTTCTGAACCTTTTTATAGCTCGTACTGACGGTTGAGTGGTTGCGGTTGCCAAACTCCGCGCCCACCGCCGTAGTCGTCATCTCGCACATCTCGATGGCCAGATATATGGCGATATGGCGGGCTTTGGCTATGTTGGCGTTGCGGCGCGGGCCGATGAGCTCCTCGTGCGTCACGCCGTACTGCTCTTCAATGACAGACTGGACCGTCTGCACGTTGATCTTTTTGGCCGACGTATCGAAGTACTGGCTTGCGATGGCGTCGATGTCGTCGAAACTGAGCTCGCTGCCCTCGCGTTCGCGGTCTCCTGCCTCGCCGGCGCAGCGTTCGCAGAAGCTCTCGAGTTCGCGGATGTTGGTTCCCGAGACTTCTGCCATGTGCTTAAAGTGCTCGTCGGTCAGATGCCCACCATCGCCGCCATAGGCCGCCAGCAGCGAGTCGTCACCCGCCTCGGGTGCGGCGGCTATCGTGTTCTCGTAGTAGCGCTGCAAGATCTTGTATTTCATCTCGTAGCTGGGCTCCGCCACCAAACAGAGCATACCGGCATTAAAACGGCTGGTAAGGCGCTCGTCCATGCTCAGGTCTTTGGGCGCACGGTCGGCTGCGATGACGACTTTTTTGTTGTTGCGGATAAACTCGTCCATGAGCTGGAAGAAGTAGTCCACGCTCGCGCGCTTGCCGATGATGTTTTGAATGTCGTCGATGATGAGCACGTCCACGTCGTGGTATGCCTGCATGATGGGGGCGTTGCTCTTCTTTTGGCGGTCGAACTCCGTCATCAGGTCATCGAGGTACGCCTGTGAGTTGGCGTACTTTACCTTGATCTCGGGCGACTTTTCGGCGAGCTCGTTTTTGATGGCGAGCAGCAGATGGGTCTTGCCCAGCCCCGATTTGCCATAGATGAACAGGGATGTGCATGTGCCGCGTTCGTCCGCGAGCGCGGCAAACTTGAGGGCTGAGCGATAGGCATGGCTGTTTTCGGGGCCGTAGACAAAGTTTTCGAAGGTGAATTTCGAGTTGGCCGCGAGCGGCGCGCCGTCGGTGTTCTGCTCGATCGGTGCCGCAGCTGCGGGGACGCTCATGGGCGATGTGGAGGCTGGTTTTGCACTCTTTGCAGGCGCCTCGCCTTTCATCTGGTTCATCATGCGGCGGAAATCGTCGGCCGAAAGCGTGTTTTTGATTGCGATGCCCGAATCCTCGCCCGGTGTTGCGTCGTGCGCGATAGGCATGTGCGTGGCAGCGGACATGGGGGTCGCCGGCGTCGAGACGGTGGGCATGGTTTCACGGGAAACATCGCCGATTTGATGCTCGGGAGCCGACACTGTGGTGGTAGCTGGCGCCGCCGGGGGAACGACGGGTGCCGCGGGTGCGGCGTTATCTGCCGCGGAGCCCTGTGGTGCCACGATGTTGAGCGCAATCGGTGCAAAGGCGATCTCTTCCAGGTACGCCTCGATGGTCGGCTGATGCTTTTTGAGCTGAGCGATGGCAAATCGTGAGGGGGCCTCAATCGTCAAGGTGTCCTCGGTCAGGCTCACAGCACGCGATTGCCCCAGCATGTTGATGAGGCGCGCATCTTGGCCGTCGCGCTGACAAAAGGCGATGGCATCCCCCAGGATGATGCTTGCTTCCTCGTCCACTGTCTCTCCCGTTCCTTAAGCTTGGGCCCGCACGCGAGCGCTTCCGATTTCGGTCAGATGGTATTTCTGCCCATGTTTGACTATCAAGCCCGTCTGCGCCAAATCGTTGAGCGTGCGCGACCAGGTGGGTGCAGAGTTTCCAAACGCCCGCGCCAAGTCCGTCGCGCCGCACTCTTGATGTTGGGCCAGATACCCTAATGCAGCGTTGCCGCGTTCGCTTATAAACACGTCCGACTGCGGTTGTGCGTATTGATTCGCCGCATTAGGATACATCATTTGAGCTGCTGGTTGTTGAGAACTCTGCATGGGCGGCATCTGCTGTTGAAAACTTTGCGGCCACTGTTGGTAAGGCTGCGGCGGCATCTGCTGAGTCCAGGGGTTGAGGTTTCCCTGTGGCATCTGCTGATACGGCTGCTGGTACGGCTGAGGATACTGCTGTGGATACGGCTGGGCATATCCCTGCTGCGGCATATATTGGGGAGGATACCCTTGTGGGTACGGTTGGTAGCCCATTTGCGCGACGTTTGGCATGGCCGCCGTCTGCTGCACGGCGCCTGTGTCCGGATCTGCCGAGCCTATCCCCTCCGGCATGTTTTGCACTGGGTTGCCCAGCGGTGTCTGGGGGTCTTGCATGGGAAAACTTCCAGGCTGCTGCATCTGCTGCGCCACGGGCTGCTGTGCAAACGTGCTGGATAGGGGATACGCCGGCTGCTCCGTCTCGGGGCGCACGGCGGCCCCTCGCCCTCCGGCGCGCTCGATTTCCTGTACGCGCTTGGGATTCAGGCTTACCGTGACCACGGTGCCGTTGCCCATGTTGTCCTCGATGGATACAGCGCCGCCGGCGTTTTCCAGGTACTCCTGCACCATGGGAAACCCGGCTCCGGTTCCGCGGATGTATCGTTTCATGTTGCTGTTTGCGCTGGTAACGCCAAAGTCGAACGCGCGCTCCTTGTCGTCGATCCCCGGTCCCTGGTCTGCGAATCGGATGGTGTCGCCGCCGTCTAGGATCGAGATGATGGGCTCTGCAAAGTGGGCGTGGATAAAGTTTTCGACAATCTCGCGGATAACCATGAGCGAGATGTGCCCGCCCTGTTCTTTCATGCACTGGTAGACGGTGTTGGTTGTCTCTTCCAGATAGGTGCGCACGTCCTTAGGTTCGATGACGATGACGCGCGGCGTCGACAGCATGTCGTCATAGACCGCGATGCGTGCGGCATACATGGCAGCCTGCGTTTTCGCAGCGGCCTGCTCTTCCTCGCCACGCTTTTCGCGCACGCCGGTGATGTGCTCGTTGTCGGGTGCCGGGTCTCCGGAATCGACCATGGTGTAAAAGTCGTCAGACATGCCGCTCGCAATCTTTCAAAAGGTTTCGAACAAATAGTAGCTCACCGTGCAATGTTTCTCATCTTTCGACAACTTTTCAAAACCTGTTGAAAACTCTGGAAAACAGGCGAAAAGTTCTCAACATTGCCAACATGACCTGTAGAAAACTCGATGAAATATCGTGAAAAGTTGTAATGCGGCGCAAATTTCGGTTGAGCTTATGGGGGAACCGTGTGAACTACGCAACCTTTTACCTTTGATTTCTTGACATTTGAACATTGATTTCCCTACAATCTTCAAGCTCACGTGTCTATATCTGCGTCCGCGCTCCCGCGGACACTCGAAATGCAGCAGGAGGAACTTAAGATGAAGCGTACGTATCAGCCTAATAAGCGTAAGCGTGCCAAGACCCATGGCTTCCGTGCCCGTATGGCCACCAAGGGTGGTCGTGCCGTGCTCGCCCGTCGCCGCGCCAAGGGCCGCAAGCGTCTCACTGTCTAGCAGCGATACACACATCTCGCATGAAGACTATTAAGTCTCGGCAAGATTTCGAGCATGTGTTCAGTCAGGGGCGTCGTTTCAATCACCCTCTGATTCGAATGACCATATGTGAATCGGTTGG
This sequence comes from uncultured Collinsella sp., assembly GCA_937943045.1. Taxonomy (GTDB): domain Bacteria; phylum Actinomycetota; class Coriobacteriia; order Coriobacteriales; family Coriobacteriaceae; genus Collinsella. The sequence goes on from CALEBN010000043.1 coordinate 132,657, forward strand.
CGAAGGCGACTCCGGAAGGGTCGCCTTCGTTGGTGCTAAACGGCTCGGTTGCGCAGTCGTGCGCAACCGTTCTAAGCGTGTGATGCGCGAGGCCGCCCGCAGCTGCGGATTTCCCGTTGCGGGTTATGACATCATCTTGTTCGCTACTCCCAAGACGAGGATCTCTTCGCCTCAGGAGATGGACAAGGCATTGCGTTCGCTTATGAAACGCGCCGGCGTTGCCGGGGAGGAGCGATGAGCAATCACGTTTTGCGACGTGTTGCCATCGCTCCTATTCGCATATATCAACAGGTTATTTCGCCCTTATTGCCTGACGCCTGCATTTATTACCCAACGTGCTCGCAATACGCCGTCCAGGCGATTGAGAAGTACGGTGTTTTGAGAGGCTGCTGGCTTGCCGTGAGGCGCATCGCTCGCTGCAATCCCCTGCACGTCGGCGGTTATGACCCTGTGCCCTAGCGGGCACTCGCTATCGGAGGAAAACTTACATGTGGGATTGGATCGTTAACATCCTTTTCGAGCTGCTCAAGCTCATCCAGACCTTTGCGGTCGACTGGGGCCTGTCCATCATCATCCTGGTGGTCATCATCCGTCTGCTGCTGACGCCGCTCATGCTCAAGTCGACAAAGTCGACGGCGCGCATGCAGGTGCTGCAGCCCAAGATGCTCGAGATCCAGGAGCGCTACGCTGACGATCCCCAGCGTCAGGCCGAGGAGATGCAGAAGTTCTACAGCGAGAACAAGTTCAACCCCATGGCTGGTTGTCTGCCGCTGTTGATCCAGATGCCTGTCCTGTTCGCCCTGTTTACGCTGCTGCGTAACCTGCCGCAGTACTTTAGCGACGGCACGTTCTCGTTCTTCAACATCCTGCCTGACCTTACCACCACGCCGAGCGCTTCTTTTGCCGATGGCTTTATGGTTGCGCTGCCTGCACTGGTTTGCCTGATTCTGTTCGCTGTCTTGACCCTGATTCCGCAGCTGTATATGTCTCGCAATCAGACCGGTCAGCAGGCCCAGAGCATGCGCATGATGGCCGTCGTCATGACCGTCATGATGCTTTGGATGGGCTGGAGCCTGCCCGTCGGCGTTCTGCTGTACTACGATGTGTCTTCTGCCTGGCAGGTTATCCAGCAGATCTTCGTGACGCAGAAGGTTATCGACAAGGCTAAGGCCGATGAGGAGGAGCGCCTCAAGAACGCTCCGCTGCAGGTCGAGGTTACCCGTCGCGAGAAGAAGCCGCGTCCGCACAAGAAGAAGTAGTGGGATAGTATTCTTATTTAGGTACCTAACTTTTGGAGTTCGTTATGTCTGAAGAGATCGTCGAGGATATGCTTGAGGAGGTTGCCCCGCGGGTCGCGGGCGATTATCCCGAGATTGCACAGCGTTACAAGGCTGGTGAAGAGCTGACCGATGAGGAGCTCGACACCATTGCCGATGTGGCTATTTCCATTCTGCGTTCCATCCTTTCGCACTTCGATGCGGCGAACTCACCCATCGATGAGTATGAGGGTGACGAGGGCGAGTTGATCCTGGACGTAACTGCTCCTGATCTTGCTGTTCTCATTGGCCGTCATGGACGTACCCTCGATGCTCTTCAAGTTATGTTCTCCCTGTTGGTGAGTCGCAAGCTTGGCTTTAGGTATCCGGTCGTCGTCGACGTCGAAGGTTATAAGAGCCGTCGACAGGACAAGGTTGCTTCTATGGCCCAGTCCGCTGCCGAGCGCGCTATTCGCACTCATAAAAGTGTTTCCTTGCCGCCCATGAATGCCTACGAACGTCGACTGGTTCATATTGCCCTTCGTGGTAACGATGCTGTCGACACGCATTCTGAGGGCTCTGACCCCGATCGCCATGTTGTGATTGTTGCTCGATAATCTTCTCGAGTCTATGCTAAGGGGACGTGGTTTCCACGTCCCCTTTTTTTGTCAAAAGTTCTCGATACACTGATTTTTGTCAGAAAGGAGTCGTCTTGTTTGTTTTAACTGATGAGCAGGCAAGCCAAATGCTGGGCCGTCTTATTTCGTATCGCAAAGACTATTCTTTGAAGGTCTCCGACGAGAGCCTTCGTGTCTGTATCAAGCATCTTGATCTTGTTCTGGAGGCCAATAAGACTACTAATCTAACGCGCATCCTGAATGTTGATGATGCAGCCGTCCTTCATATTCTGGACTCACTTGTTTTACTGCCCTATATTGATAAAGCTCCTGAAGGTGCTTTGCTTGATATGGGTACCGGTGCTGGATTTCCAGGTATTCCGTTGACTATTGCAAGTGGGCGAAAGGCTACCTATATCGATTCCGTTGGCAAGAAAGTAGATGCTGTTAACTCCTTTGTTAGTGCGCTTAGACTCAAGCATGCTTATGCCGTTCACGATCGTCTTGAGGAATATGCTCGATCCCATAAGAAGCAATTTGCAGTTGTGACCGCCCGTGCGCTCGCACCATTACCGGTTCTCGTTGAATATGCTTCTCCTTTTCTAAAAGATGGTGGTCTCTTTGTTATTACGAAGGGGAATCCATCTGATGAAGAGTTTCAATCTGGTATTGCTGCTGCAAAGATATGCGGCTTTACCACGCTTATGACGGACGACCTTGATTTGCCGAATGGTCTGGGTCACCGTGAATTTATTATCCTTAAAAAGACTCGTCAGGCATCTGTTTCCCTTCCGCGTGCTAATGGCATGGCAAAAAAGAATCCGCTTGCCTAGATGTTTCACGTGAAACATAATGGATAGTGTCGATTGTTATGTTTCACGTGAAACATAACATCGATGTCGAATCGGATTGTTTCACGTGAAACATCCTCCATTCAACAGCTTTAAATACACCAGGAGGGACCGTGGGATTTCGCGACGTTAAGCGTTCTAAGAGTGCAAAAGACACGCGTGTCATTGCTATCATCAACCAAAAAGGCGGCGTAGGTAAGTCCACCACGGCTGTAAATCTTGCAGCAGCGTTGGGTGAACTGGGCCGAAAGACGTTAATTGTCGATTTTGACCCGCAGGGTAATAGTACGAGTGGTTTTGGAATCGAAAAAGAAGAACTCGATCACTGCATCTATGATGCATTGCTGAACGATGTTCCGGCGGAATCGCTCGTTCTTGATACAAATTGCAATAAGGTATTTGTAATCCCGGCAACTATCCAGCTTGCGGGTGCGGAAATCGAACTTGTCAGTGCGATTGCCCGTGAGACTCGCTTAAAGGATCTGCTTGAGCCTGTTCAGGATGAGTTTGATTTTATATTCATCGATTGCCCGCCATCGCTTGGTTTGCTGACCATCAATGCGTTAACAGCAGCAGACAGTGTTTTGATTCCTATTCAATGCGAATATTACGCACTCGAAGGTGTCACAAAGCTGCTTGAATCGATGAAGATGGTTAAAACACGCCTTAATAAGAGCCTTGATACTTATGGCGTGCTCATGACTATGTACGATTCGCGCACATCGCTTTCGAACCAGGTTGTGGAAGAGGTTCAATCGTATTTTGGTGACAAGGCATTCAAGACCTTGATTCCACGCACAGTTAAAATTTCAGAAGCACCCTCGTTCGGTGAGCCAGTAATTACCTATGCGCCACAGAACAAGGGCGCAAAGGCGTATATGAACCTTGCTAAAGAGGTGATTAAGCGTGCCTAGTCCTAAGAAGCGCGGCGGCTTGGGTCGTGGTCTCAATGCACTGGTCTCAGAAGCTGAATATGAGACTGGTGGATCTGCAGCGTCAGCATCAAATGCCGTTTCGGAAACTAAGCTTCCAATCGAAGACATCGTTCCGAACCCAAATCAGCCACGAATTCACTTCAACGAGACCGAGCTTCGAGAGTTGAGTGAGTCAATTCAGGAGCATGGCGTTCTTCAGCCGCTTCTTGTGCGCAAGCACGGTAATGGCTATGAGATTATCGCAGGTGAGCGCCGTTATCAGGCTTCGAAACTTGCGGGTCTTGAGGAGCTCCCCGTCATCATTAAAGATGTTGATGATGAGCAGATGCTTGCACTCGCGCTGATTGAAAACCTTCAGCGCTCTGACCTTAACCCCGTCGAAGAGGCAAAGGGATATCGACAGCTCATCGATGCGAGCGGTATGACTCAAGAAGCCTTGTCAAAGGCTGTCAGCAAGTCTCGTTCCGCAATCACCAATTCGTTGCGCCTGCTTGATCTTCCAGAGGTAGTTCAGCAGATGATCTTCGAAGGCAAGCTGACTGCTGGTCATGCGCGTGCAATTCTTGCGGTTCCGTATGAAGATGCGCGCATTAATCTTGCTGAGAAGGTTGTTGCAGAGGGATTGTCTGTCCGTGCGACAGAAAATCTTGCCCCACTGTTTTCTGCCGGAGAGACGCCTAAAACACCTCGCCCTGCAACGCCTCAGTCTTTTAAGAAGGCTGCACGCGTTCTGCGTCAGGTGTTTAACACGAACGTTCGCGTCAAGAGCTCGCGCGGCAAGAATAAAATCGAGATCGAGTTTAAGGATGAGGAAGAGCTGTCTCGCATTCTTGGCGAGATGATTCAATTTGACCAGGGAGATCAGGATGAAGAATAAAGTTCTGACTGCTCTTGCTTTGGTTGCAACTGTAGCGGTTGGTGCGTTTGCGGGATTTAAGATCGCAACAGACGATGAATTGCGTGGTCGTCTGCTTCGCGGAGCGCAAGATATCGTCGATACGTCCAAAAGGAAAATGGATGTTATGACTGAGGATGTCGCTATGCGTACAGCTCAGGTAACTAAGAATCCCAAGATTAATCAAGATTGGGTTAACCATCAATGGGAAAATGTAGGCTTTTAGGTACCTAACAATTACTAGCCTTTTTTAAGGGGTCCTTGTCCGAACGCCAGAACAAGGACCCCTTATTTCTTTCGAAAAAGTTGTTGAACAATCGCTCGATGCGAATTAGCGATAGATTTGAAACAGCCCCGGTTGCAATTAAGCAACCGGGGCTGTTCGATGTTTCACATGAAACGTTTAGGTTGGTCTCCCCTACGCGTTCTTCTGAACCTTGAAGCGCTGCTTGAGTTGGCCGCAAGCAGCGTCGATATCGTTGCCGCGAGAGTTACGGATCGTGGTCTCAATGCCACGGGACTCAAGACGACGCTGAAGGTCTTCAACCTTATGAATCGGTGACGGTTTGAGAGGACTGCCCTCGATATCGTTGAGCTGGATCAGGTTGACGTGGCACAGCGTGCCCTCGCAGAAGTCGCAGAGCGCCTGCATCTCGGGGTTGGTGTCATTGACGCCCTCGATCATGGCGTATTCGTATGTCGGACGGCGGCCGGTCTTTTCGGTGTAGAGCTGAAGGGCCTCGTGAAGGCGCAAAAGCGTGTACTTCTTAACGCCCGGCATGAGCTTATTGCGCGTGGACTGAATGGCAGAGTGCAGCGAGACGGCGAGCGTGAACTGCTCGGGAATGTCGGCAAACTTGCGAATACCAGGAATGACGCCGCTGGTGGAGACAGTGAGATGACGTGCTCCAATACCGATTCCATCGGGGTCATTAAGAATACGCAGTGCCTTGAGGACCTCGTCGTAGTTGGCGAAAGGCTCACCCTGGCCCATGAAAACTACGCTCGTCGCGCGCTCGCCAAAGTCGTTGGAAACGTGGAGTACCTGGTCAACGATCTCTTGAGCGGTCAGTGAGCGCTTGAGGCCGTTCAGACCGGTAGCGCAAAAAGCGCAGCCCATACCACAGCCGGCTTGGGTAGATACGCAGACAGACAGCTTGTTGCGACGAGGCATGCCGACGGTCTCGACGGAGATACCGTCGTGGTACTCGAGTAGGTATTTACGAGAGCCATCCTTAGACACCTGCTTGGCGAGCTCGGTCGGCGTGTCGAAGGCAAATGCCTCCTTCAGCTGCTCGCGGAAGGCCTTGGGAAGGTTGGTCATGTCATCAAACGAACAAACGTTCTTCTCAAAAACCCATTCGATGAGCTGCTTTGCGCGAAAAGCGGGTTGGCCGAGTTCGGCGACAAGTTCGCGAATATCGTTTTGGCTCAAGTCGCGAATGTCTTGAGATTTAGTCCTGGGATTCATGGAAGCCTTTCGATTTTGGGGAAACGTAGAGGGTATCGCTACAATATGGTATCAGCTGCAGGAATTATAGAGGAGGAGTCTGCCCATGCCGGGTAAAAGCCTAGAGAACATGCACGTAGCGGTCTTGGCGGGCGGCCATTCCGCCGAACGCGAGATTTCGCTCAATTCTGGAAAGAATGTCGTGGAGGCACTGAAGGAGGCCGGCTACACCTCGGTGGAGCTGCTCGACACCGCCGCCGATGACTTTATGGTGACTATGGCGACCGGTGGCTTCGACGTGGCGTTTATCGCCATGCACGGCGCCGGCGGCGAGGATGGCGCCATGCAGGGGGCCATGGAGACGCTGGGTATCCCCTACACGGCGTCAGGCGTGCTCGCCAGCGCATGTGGCGCCGATAAAGAGGTTTCAAAGCTTCTGTATGCCAAGGCGGGCATCCCCATTGCCCCCGGCCTGGCGCTTGAGGCGGGCGACGAGGTCGATATCGATCGTATCGTCGAGATTTGTGGCGAGCGGTGCTTTGTAAAGCCCGCCGTCAACGGCTCCAGCTATGGCATCTCTCTGGTCCATGAGCCCTCCGAGCTACCCGCGGCAATCGCCAAGGCGTTTGAGTACGGCGACAAAGTGCTGGTCGAGAAGTGCATCGAGGGTACCGAGATTACCGTCGGCGTATACGGCGAGGATGACGTGCGCGCCCTGCCGATTGTTGAGATCCGTAAGCCCGAGGACTGCGAGTTCTACGATCTGGACGTGAAGTATGTGGACCCCACGGATATCCATCGCATTCCGGCGCAGATTTCCCCCGAAAACTATGCACGTGCCCAGGAACTTGCCTGCGCGGCCCATAAGGCACTCGGCTGCCTGGGCATTTCACGCAGCGACTTTATCGTGAGCGAGGATGGCCCCGTCATCCTCGAGACCAACACGATTCCCGGCATGACCGATACGTCGCTGTATCCGGATGAGATTCGCCACACCGATGACATGACGTTCCCACAGGTCTGTGACAGTCTGATTCGTATGGGACTTCGTCGAGCGGGCGTTGCATGCTAATCGAGGACGCTGTTTCGTCGGGAACGCCGCAGTTTGTCATCGATTCCTATGCCACGCTTGCCGAGCGTGCCAAAACCCAATCGTTTGGTCTCATCGAGGAAGATGTTATCGTCCTCGATACCGAAACCACGGGTCTTTCGGTGCAGGACAATGAACTGATTGAGATCTCGGCTGCCCGTCTTTCGGGCCGCGAGATCGTCGACCGGTTCGATACCTTCGTGCACCCCAAGCAGCTGATTCCCGCCGAGATTACCGAACTCACGAGCATTACAAACGCCGATGTGGTGGATGCCCCATCGGCCGTCGATGCCGTGGCCGCTCTCGCCGATTTTGTCGGCGGCTGCCCGGTGATTGCGCATAACGCCACCTTCGACCGTTCGTTTATCGAGTCGGTCAAGGGCGGTGTCAACGTCAGCGACATCTGGATCGATTCGCTGGCACTGTCGCGCATCGCACTTCCGCGCTTGGCCTCGCACAAGCTGTCTTTTATGGCCGACTTGTTTGGGTGCGATTCGGTGTCGCATCGCGCGAACGCAGACGTTGATGCCCTGTGCGGTGTGTGGCGCGTGCTGTTGGTTGCGCTTACCGACCTGCCTTCGGGCCTTATGGCGCGCTTGGCGGACATGCACGCGGACGTGCCTTGGTCCTATCGCCCCATTTTTTCTTTTTTGGCCGGCCAGAACCCGGGTTCGATATTTTCGCTCAGCGCCGCTCGTGCTGACGTGCTCAAGGCCGATCGTGCAGACGATCGCGTTGATGCGGACGAGTTGCCGGTCCTTAAGATGCCGAGCCGTGAAGAGATCGAGGCGGATTATGCCCCCGGTGGCCTAGTCAATCGCATGTATCCCACGTACGAGCCGCGCGATGAGCAAATCGCGATGGCGCTCGAGGTCCGTGACGCGCTCGTTACGGGAACGCATCGCGTGATTGAGGCGGGGACGGGCGTCGGCAAATCGATGGCTTACCTGGTGCCTTTTGCCGAGGCTGCCCGCCGAAACAACATTACCGTCGGCATTGCGACCAAATCGAATAATCTTGCCGACCAGCTTATGTACCATGAGCTACCAAAGCTCGCCGAGCAGCTGGACGGGGGCCTGTCGTTTTGTACACTCAAGGGCTATGACCACTATCCGTGTCTGCGCAAGCTCGAGCGCATGAGCCGTGGTCAGGTTGAGATCACCACCAAGCGCGATCCTGCTGACACGCTCACGGCGGTTGCGGTGATCATGGCGTATGTGTGCCAATCTGCCGATGGCGACCTCGATTCACTCGGCATTCGCTGGCGCAGCGTCAACCGTCCCGACTTTACGACGGCTTCGCGCGAGTGTGCTCGTCGTCTGTGTCCGTTCTTCCCTGACAAATGCCTGGTCCACGGGGCGCGCCGTCGTGCGGCACATGCCGACGTGGTGGTCACCAACCATTCCCTGTTGTTCCGCAACGTGGCCGCCGAGGGGAGGATTTTGCCCCCGATTCGTCACTGGGTGGTCGACGAGGCCCATTCCATCGAGCGCGAGGCCCGTCGCCAATGGGCGCGCGTGGTTTCGGCAGATGAGTCGCGCGTGCTGTTTGAGCGCTTGGGTGGGTCGAGTGCCGGCGCGCTGAGTCAGGTTTCCCGTGATTTGGCCACTTCCGAGGGCTCCACGCTCTACCTGGGACTCACCGCCAAAGCGACGTCGACGGTTGCCCGCGCGAGCATGGCGATTGCCGATGTGTTCGATGGTGTGCGCGAGCTCGGCCGTCGCGCCCGTGGGAGCTACGATAACGCGAATCTGTGGATTGGCCCCGAGCTGCGCGAGTCGGATGACTGGCACGATTTTTTGCAGTCGGCCCATACCGCAATTGATGCACTGGACCAAGCGGATAAAAGCGTGGACGCGCTGGTGCAGGCCGTCGCTGCCGATAAGCCCGAGGTCGTCGTCGACCTGGGCGATATTTCGCGCCGTCTGCACGAGTTGGTCGAGAATCTCAAGCTCATCATTGAAGGCACGGATGAGCACTACGTGTACTCGCTGCAGGTTAACCGTCGGCTGCGTGCGGGCGGGGAGTCTATGACCGCCGAGCGCATCGATATCGGCGAGGCCCTGGCGAACGAGTGGTTGCCCGAGGTGCACACGGCCATCTTCGCTTCGGCGACCATGACGGTGTCCAAGAGCTTTGAGCATTTCAACCATGCCGTCGGCCTTGATCGCATCGGTGCCTCGACATCATCGTCGCTGCACTTGGATTCGAGCTACGATTTCGATTCGAATATGGCCGTGGTCGTGGCTGGGGATATCCCCGATCCGCGTGATCGCGAGCACTATCTGTCAGCGCTCGAGCGTGTGCTGGTCGATGCCCATCTCGCCATGGGTGGATCGGTGCTCACGCTCTTCACTAACAGGCGCGATATGGAGGACCTGTATGCCCGCGTCGAGCCCAAATTGGCGCGAGCGGGCCTGGAGCTCAATTGCCAACAGCGCAACTCGTCCCCGCGTCGCCTGCGCGATCGGTTTATCAACGAGCCGACCTCATCGCTCTTTGCGCTCAAGGCCTTTTGGGAGGGCTTTGACGCCAGCGGCGAGACGCTGCGCTGCGTCATTATCCCCAAGTTGCCGTTTTCGAGCCCCACGGATCCTCTTTCGTGCGAGCGCAACCTGCGCGAAGACCGTGCCTGGGCGCGCTACTCGCTGCCCGAGGCGGTGCTCGAAGTCAAGCAAGCCGCCGGCCGTCTCATTCGCTCGTCGACCGATTGCGGCGTGCTCATCTTGGCAGATCCGCGCTTGGTGACAAAGGGCTACGGCAAGAAGTTCTTGACGTCGCTGCCCACGACTTCCTACCAGCGTATCGAGTCGGCACAGATCGGTCATTATTTGCAGCTGTGGCGTGCACGCCACGAGCGACGCCGTTAAAGCGGGCAGGTCAGGCTCTTCGCCATATCGCATAGACGCTTTGCCGAGGCGGGGTCATCCAGTATGCGGATAGCTCCGCCCGCTGCGATTACCTGGCAGAACAGCCAGTGCTCTGACCCATAACGCACGGTCACCGTCGCCATGTCTGCCCCGTTTGGCTCAATCGACATGATGCCGGCCCAGTCTAGGCGCTCTGCCATGTCGAGCGGCATGAGGAGTTTTGCGCTCTGCTCCGCTTGGGAAAGGGATTCGTGGAGGGATGCGGACGCGGGCGCGTGGCGCTCCACAGAATCGTCGGTAAGGGTAAGGCCTTCGATTTTGTCCATGCGGTAGGAGCGCTGCTCATCGACTTCGACATCCCAGGCAATCAGATAGGTTTGGTCGCCATGCGTCGCGATGCGCAGGGGGTCGATGAGACGCTCACGCGGTCGTGTGTCGTCCATCGAACGGTAGATGATGCGGCATCGAACGCCGTCTTGAATCGCGCAGTTCAGCTGTTGCCAGTGTGATCCTCGGGCAACGGTATCGACGACGCGCTGGTTGTAGCCGAGTTTCTCGGGTAGGAGGGCGTGTCGGATACGCTCTGCTGCCCGAGAGTCGATTCCCATCGATTCGAGTTCGTGGTTGAGCACGGCACCTTCGGCGGCACTTAGGCGCAAGGGCAGCACACGCCCCGCATCGCCTGTCAGGATGATGCACTCGCCGTGGCGTTCGCAGATGATGCGTGCTCCCGACTCACGGTCAGCGAGGGTCGAGACGATATCGATAATTTCGTCGAGCGCCGCACCCGTGATATCAAAACGGCTGCAGATATCCCCTCGTGTCATACCGGTCTCGCCGGCAGCGTAGAGGGCCTCCATGATGTCAATCGCACGCGAGAGCCTTTGCTCGCTGGTGAGTTTACGCACGGGCATGCTCGTGCACCGTCCTTTCGATGAGGTGGTTCCACGCCAGTTTAAGTGCATCGGGCGCAACGGGTCTCATGCCGTCCATGGCGTGCTCCATACAAAACGAGGCAGCGGCATTAAAGTCGCGCACGCCGACGGTCCAGGTCCAACCCTCTTCGGTGTGCGTGAGCTCCCCGCGACCGCGCGTTAGGCCGCTGACCATGTCGGCCTGGGCTTGCGGGGCAAACGAAAAGGTCGCCATAACGGGCTTGCAATCGGCAAAATCAAACTCAAAGAACAGGCGATCGTTCAGGTTAAAGTCGGCGGGGATGGAGTAGGCCTTCGAGGGGCGCCATGCGCGAACGATACGGTCGCAGCGAAACGTCCTGATTTCATCGGTGGCGTTGTCGAGTCCGCAAAAATACGCCACACCCTCGTGCTCAAACATGCCGTATACGCAGACGGTGCGCTCTTTTTGCTCCCCGTGCCCGTTTTGATACAAAAAGCGCAGTGCGCAGCGTTCGGCGAAAGCGCTCCACACCGCATCGACGGCGGGTAAGCGACGGGCGGGAGGCTCTTCTGCGGTCGATGCGCCGGTGAGGTAGGCGATCTTGGAGCGTATGTCTGCAAGCGGCGTGGCAAACGCGGCCGAACCGGTCGCAAGGGTCTGGTCGATAGCGTCGAGCAAGATGTCCGCGTCGTCTGCGGTGATGAGGCCACCGGCCGCAAACGTGTGCTCGCGATCGATGGTCCACGCGCTTTCTTCGGTTTCTTGGGCGCCTGCTGCGCGAACTTCCTTGATCGTGATTCCGCGTTCGAGGAGTTTTTCGCGATCGCGGCGAAACTTGCGCTTGTCCGAGTCGATATTGCCCGACCCATAGCCAAGATCGGAATCCAGGACAATTTGCTCTGTGGTCAATGGCTCGGGAGAGCTGTTGAGGACAAAGAACAGATTGAGGATGCGCTGGGCGGTCTTGTCGAAACCGGGTTCCGGCGCCCCATTTTTATTCGTTACGGTTGTATCGCTTGCCGTCATAGAATCCTCGCATGGGAAGGTGTTTGATGCCATGATTTTAGTCCGATATGGAGATTAGGCTATATCCTTGTCCGCTTGGGGCGTTAAGATGCCCAGAATTCGGCCGTTTGCGCCCGCTCGGGGTATACTTTCGACTATATACGGTTCTAATGTGCATACATTGGGCCTATTTGTCGGATTATGGATGTGGAGCGCATATGGCGAACACCCAGAACTATATTAACCACCTGTTGCAGAACACTGGCATCACGCCGGCGTGCAGCGAAGAAGAGCGCTTGGCTGCCGAAGATATCGCTCAAATTTTCCGCAACCACGGCTTTGATCCCGAGGTGCAGGAGTTTAATGCTCCCGCGCCGAGCAGGATGGCGTTTGCCGTTACGGGCATTCTGGCATTTGCCGGTGCCCTGCTTATGGGCATCGGTGGCGGTATCGGCTTAGTCGGCACCCTGTTGGCCATTGTCGGAGCCGTGCTCTATGTGCTCGAGCGAACCGGGCGCCCCGTGATCTCGCGCCTGGGCAAGACGGGCGTGAGCCAAAACGTCATCGCCTACCACAAGGCGTCGGGCCCGCTTGCCTCTCCGCGCAATCGCCCGGTTGTCGTCGTCGCGCACTATGACTCCCCGCGCGCCGAACTGCTCGCTCGCGAGCCCTATGCGCCGTACCGGGCGCTGATCGCCAAATTGCTCCCGATTGCCACGATTGCTCCCGCGGCTATTGCCATCCTGCGCATCTTGCCGCTTCCCGGCGCGTTGAAGGTCCTGCTGTGGATTGTCGCGATCCTTGCCTCCCTCGTGGCGCTCGCCAATGCCGCCAATATCATTTCCAATCGTTTTGTCCTTCCCTACACGTCCGGCTCGGTTTGCAACAAGTCCTCTGTTGCCGCCATGCTGGGTGTCATGGATAACGTCGCCCCCTATCAGGGTGAGAACGAGTTCCCTGACGATATTCCGTTTGACACGTATTTTGGCGAGCAGAAGCGTCGCGCCGAGGAGATGGCGCGCGCGGCAGCCGAGTACGCCGCGGCCCAGCAGCAAAATGATTACGGCAATACCATCGAGTACGAAGAGCCTGCCTATACCGAGGATGAGTATGGCCAGCCGGTCGCTCCCGAGGGTGAGCAGGGCGAGGCTTTTGATGAGCAAATCGATGGATTCGAAGGTGCTTCTGCCGACGAGACCCTGATTGGCGTCATTGCACCCGAGTCCCAGGTCCAAGATATTCCGGCCGAGGAGCCCGTTGCAGACGAGTCCGCTGCCGAGTCGGCAGAGGAGCCTGCCGCGGCCGAGCAGGCCGAGCCCGAGCCCAAGCTTTATCGCAATGCCGCCGGCAACATCCGGTTTGGCTCGGATGCCATCCGTGCCCTGGGAATGCTTCCCGAGTCCTGTACGCTCGATTACGAAGAGGGCGAGGAGCCGACGTTCGAGCCCGCGCCCCAGCCCGATCCGGTCGTGGCTGCGCAGCCCGATGAGGCCAATGCCGTCGAGACGGAAGCCGATGCGGAGACTGCTATCGATCCCGCAGCCGGTCTGGACGTCATGGCGCCTGCCCCGGCGCCCGAGGAGCTCGATAATACCGAGGACGACTACGATGCGTATCCGCAGCGTGTGTCCTACGAGAGCGACACCGATTTTTCTGCCGAGCTTCCGGTGACGACGCCCCATGCCGATATCGCTTCCGCGTTTTCTTCGATCGGTGCCAGCGCCTCCCATTTCTTTAAGGGGGCATTCGAAAAGGGCAAGAAACTCGTTGACGACTTTGAGGAAAAGCGCGCCGCTGCCCGCGAGGCAGCCGAGCGCGAGGCTGCAGCCCAGCAACAGGCGGCCGAGGCCGAGCGCGAGCGCGCGGCACAGGAATTTGAGCAAAACGACGCCGAGCAGCCGATATCTGTTGATGTTGCCGACGCCACGACGTCTTTCGAGGCGCCGCAGCCTTCGCCTGCGGATGTTGCCGGGGAGACGGCGACTTTCGAAACCCAACAGCCGGTCGACAGCACTGTGTCGTTTGATGCCACGATGACGTTTGAGAAGCAGGGCACCGCTATCGCCGAGCCCCTTTCCGCTCCTGTCGAGGACGAGCCCGCTGCGCCCGATACGGTCGAGGATCAATCTGTGGCGGAACAGGTCGCTGCGGACAGCTCCGAGCAAGAGCCTGAGCCCGTGGCCCCCGAAGCTCCGCAGGCGGATGAGTCGAGGCCCTACTCTACGCAGATCTTCACCATGCCCGCGCCGAGTGATCCCGGCGCCACGGTTGCCAATGCTGCTCCGTCGCAGGCCGAGACGGTCGATGCTCTGATGGCTCAAATCTCGTCTCAGGCGTCGCCGCGCCCGAACATGAACGTTCCCGACCCGGCATCCGCGCCGGCTCCCATGCCCTCTGCGTCTCCGCTGGCCTCGGTCCCCGATCCCTCGATGCCTTCGATGCAGCAGGCCAATGTCGCCTCGCGCACCTCGCTGTTCGACCTTCCCGACCCTTCGGCTCAGGTTAACGATCCCTTCGCGACGGCACAGGGGCCCGAGCCCACATCGGCTCCGGTTGTTCCCCCCATGCCGGTCAGCTCGGATGTTCAGCCGCTTGAGACTATCTCGGCTCCTGCCGCTCCGGCCGCCAAGCCGCAAAAGCGCGGCTTGGGCGGTCTGTTCGGTCGCAAAAAGAAAAACGAGCAGGACAGCATGAGCGATTGGCTTGGTGTCGAGGATGATTACGACGCCAAGAAGTCTGGTCGCGGTATCGGCTCGTGGGATAACTTCGAGGATGACGACGACGGCTGGAAGGGCGGTGCCACGTCTTCCGATGGAGCTTCCGCCGAGGATATGCTCGCTGCCGTTGCCTCCATGGGCGATGACGAGCTGCTTGGCCACGACATCTGGTTTGTGGCTACAGGCGCTTCCGATTGCGACGGCGCCGGCATGAAGGCGTTCCTGGCCGCGCATCGCGACAAGCTCCGCGGCGTGTTCTTTATCAACCTTGAGTCCATTGGTGCCGGTAGGCTTTCGGTCGTGACGGTCGAGGGCGAGCAGCAGCTGCTCAAGGGTGACCGACGCATCATGAACTTGGTCAACAAGGTGTGCAAGTCGTTCCATGTCGATTGCGGTGCATTTGAGATGCCCTATGCCAAGACCGATGCCTATACTGCTCTCGAGGCAAGCCGACGCGCCCTTACCATTGCCGGCGTCGACGGCCCACGTTTGGCATGCGCTCACACTGAGGACGATCTGCCGTACAACGTCAATCCGACAAATATCGCTACGGTGTCCGAGGTCGTGACCGAGGTCATTCGTCGTTCGTAGGTTGACCTATAAGGAGTCTGCGTGTTTTCGTACATCAAGCGCCACTGGCCCGTCTATCTCATCTTGGCCCTGATCGCCATTGTCCTTGGTTTCGGGGCCGCGTATATCGTGGGCGTTAAAGGCTCAACGCCTGAGTCCACGATTAGCGAAGAAGTGGAGCACGAGCAGAGTTTGGGAGCCGATGGCATCTCCGAGTCCGATCAAGCGCTCATCGACGGTGGGTCTGCATCTGGGGAATAGCCATTTCGCCACGAACGAATAAGAGGCGAGCCGGGAGACGGGCTCGCCTCTTTTTTATTGCGTCAGCGACGTTTTGACGCCAGCTTTAGATGGGCAAACCAGATTGCCGCGGCGCCGGAGGTCACGAAGGCGGTGAGGCAGGCGGCAATGGGAAGGGAGCCCGTTGCCGGTAAATCTTGCGGCATGGCGCATCGCTGGATGACGCGATCCTCGTCATGTGATTCAAGGTTGCTACCGCCGCCATTGCGACAGAGGTCAACGCGAGCGCTGTTGGCGAGTGCGGTCTGAGGCGTGTAAGACGACGCGGCCTGCATATGGATGACGGCACCGTGAATATCCGAGTCAAGGACGGCGCTCACATCATCAAGGTCGTCATGCTCGTCTTTGAGGTCCTCGCGGGTCCAAGATTCTGCAGCGCCTCTTGTCGTGAAGTCGGCCGATACGGCCCCGTACTCAAGACGAATGCCCGTGACGGCGGTATCGTCCAAAAGAGCGAGCTCTTTTGCCTCGAGGGTGACCGACTCCGTTGTTGGGATATCGGCTTTCCAAAGACGCCAATCGCCGTAATCGACCATGCGCAAATCGTCACCTAGGAGCTTTTTGACCTCGTCCGTTTCGAGCCAGGGGTTGTCATGCCCGGCGCTGAGCGTTGCATTGGTCTGTTCGCCCGTATCGATACTTCCCACTGGAGACGTTCGATACCACACGTTGCAAAGACCGTCGATGTCCCCGGTCGCGACAGGGGTTTCGATGGCGATGAGTTTGGCAGTGCCTTCCTTGGCGCATTCGAGATCGTCAGTGATGGTGAATTCATCAACCCAGGTATTCGACTCATTTTTAGCATCGAGCGTATAAGAGAAGGAGCCGTCCGCATCGGATTGTGCCACGGCTCGGTTTTTGCCATCGCCGTTGGCGACGAGACCCTTACCGATAGGGCGGGCGATCTCTTGCCGCTTGTCGACTCTGCCCTCGATCTCGATGGGTGCGTCCTTCATGGTTACCGTCTGCACTTCTCCTGTGGCCTTAATTTCAAACGTCATGTCTTCGGCAAGGTCGTAAGTGCGCGGGGGCATCACTTCGCACAGGGTGTAGGTGCCGGGCAAAAGATGCTCGATGCGATGCGGTTTGTCAGAGGAGGTCCAAGCGTCAATTTCGGTTCCGTCGGCACCGTGGAGGGAGAGCCGGGCGCCTTCCACTTCTTGTTTGCCGGTCAAATCTACTTTTGAGATGTCGATTTTGGTGTAGTCGTTAGAAACATCGAGGTGCGCATTGATCACGGGTGTTTCCTGACCGGCATACGACAGCTCGACGGTGTGGACGCTTTGGTCGAGCAGGTAACCTTCGGGTGCCTGCACCTCGATTACCTCATAGGTGGCGGTTCCGCACCCCAGTGAAAGATGAGTCGCGCACGCAAATCCCCGCTCGTCGGTCGTGATGGATGTGACGGTTTCGCCGTCCAGGGCAGCAATGCTGCCGTCGGGGCGCACGATATCGCCCGCGGCACGGATATCAAAAACAGCACCGGCAAGGGCGCGCCCACCTACGGCATCGTTCTTGACGATCTCGATGCTTCCTGTTGCCGCGTCGTCGTAAAACGAGGCGACCGCGACGGGCGTTAAGTTCATGTCGGCGGGAATCGTTATCTCCAGATCTTCACCAACAAGATACGGTTCCTTGGCGGAAGTCTCTCGTATGTAATACGTGCCCGGGTTAAGCGATTCGGGTAGGGTGACGGTGCCGGTTTCATCGGTCGTAAAGGTATTCATAACGGTATGGGCGGGATGCCAGGATGTTTGCGAGATGGGCTCACGGTTGCCATTGAGCAGCTGAAAGGTGAACCCGACGCGTGGTACGGCGCTGCCGGTCTGAGCATCGCGCTTCACGATTTGAAGATGTGTCGACAGGGCGTGGTTGTCTACGATGTACTGAAGCTCTGCGCCGTCCGTGATCTGCTCTGCTGTGATAGTCCATTCCCCTGCTTGCTTAAAGCCGTCGGGCACAGTGTCGACAACCTCACGAATGGTGTAGCCGGCACGGTCATACGGTATGGTTCCGCTGACGCCATCGGGGCGCTCTCCTGCGCCAAACCATGCTCCGGCCTGGTCTTTGGTCGATGCGAAGCCGTAGATATTGGTGGTCAGCGTTCCAACAACCTGCTGCGAAGTGTTGCTTGCCACTTCAAAGACCACGCCTTCCGCCGGCTGCTCTACACCAGATTCGTCACTATTACCGCAGTCCTTGAACTTTGAAATCTCGAGGTCAAAAGCGATGGGGATGTTGGGGATGCGACGCTCGAGTTCAACGACGCCCGCGTCTCCGAGCTGGTCGGCACCGATGGTATAGCTCCAGGTTTCATTGGAGGGCAGATAACCCTCGGGAGCTCTCGACTCATAGATGCTAAAGGTGCCCAGGGGGATGTCGGTAAGTGTTGCCCGCCCGTCCTCATCCGTTGTGAGGGTGTGCGACCAGCCCGGGGTAGACTGTGAGACGCAGGTGAACTCAGCACCGGCAAGTGACGCACCGACTTGAGGACCTGCCCCTGTCGCGGCATCGACCTTTGCGATGCGCAGGGTAATGGTACCGGGCTGCTCATCGATGACGACATTCCCGCCGTCATTGCCGGTGGAAAAGGCGATGTGGTCACTCCTGGGGATATAACCCGCCGGAGCTTTGGTTTCGACCAGGTAATATGCCGCGTTGGGCAAAAGTGTCGCCTGCGCGCGACCGCTGCTGTCCATCTGGATGCTGCCGACACGCTTGTCGCCGACGCTCTCATAGATGTCGAACCTCGCTCCGTCGAGCCTGTAGGTATCGTTTTCGCTCGTGATGGCGGCGTTGGCTGACTGTTTTTGGAAGGATACGGAGACGGCCGGGAGCACGTAGAGCATGTCTTGACGTTTACTGCCGCCCGACACAGCTCCCAAATAGCGCCGCGCGCGATGCGGTGCGGCTTTAATGCTTCCCGACTTGGCGCCGTCGTGGAGCCAGCGCGCTGCGGCAACGACCTCATTGTCGCCGGAAAAATTTCCCCTCTCTGTGACGCCCCGGGCGGTTGTATATGAGAATGATCCGTCGGTATGGGTGGTGCCGTTGAGCATCCAGACGGCAAGTTGGGTTGCGGCACGTGCTCGATCGGGGGATAGGTTATGCCCGCCAAAGGATGTGGCGGTGGGGTAGCCATGACAGATGATGGCCGCGAATTCGTCTTCGAGCCATACCCAGCCCTGATTGTAGGTGAGCCAGGGTCCGCCCGGTGTGCTAGGGCCAAAGCGCTCCTGGTTCATGCAGTAGGCAATCGAAGAATCCTGTGCCTCGTATTTGCCAACTTCAAAAGGACCGCATTCATTGCTGATAGTGCGGAATCCGAGCGATTCATAACCGTCGACGGCGAGCGCGGCATCCGGTGTCATGCAGCCTAAAAGTAAAAAGAGGACTAGGAGCAGCGATCCTGCTGTGATTGCGCTGTGGACAGAGTGCGTGGGTGCGTTGGACATGGCTGCTCCTTATCCCTCGTGCGCCGCACGGGGAGGCCGCGGCGCTTGGGATGAGGCTACCCCCGAGGTTCATGCGGGTAAGTACCAGAACCTGACCAAACGCTTGCCCGATATCTGACAAATGGCGCCTATGAAAGACAATGGAATAAAGCTGCAGGTAGACAACGGTAAATAGGAGAGCCTACAGGTCCCTATCTCCACAATTGGCTTGTTTGTAGGACGATTCTCCACAGCTAAAACAAGCATCGTCACCCTTGTATAGAACAAGACAACCGCGTTATACTATCCCCCACATATGCGGGCATCGCCAAGTGGTAAGGCATCAGCTTCCCAAGCTGACACTCGCGGGTTCGAGTCCCGTTGCCCGCTCCAGTTAAAAGCACAAGCACGGCACCATCACGGTGCCGTGCCTTTTTCAATAAAGTGCCGGGACTCGAACCCGCCAGGGTGCGAGCGTAAAGCAAACGCGAAGCGTTTGTAGCGAGCAGGCGAAGGCGCCGGAAGGCGCCTGAAGCCGGTGCGTATTTGCGAAGCAAATACGCGGACGTCCCGTTGCCCGCTCCACCGGGCACGGGAGACATGGGGACGGCCAATTCAACAAAGTTTCCCCCGCGGCTTCGTGAGGCCGAGGGGCTCGCCTGAAGCCGGTGCGTATTTGCTTCGCAAATACGCGGACGTCCTCATGACCGCTCCATCTGCAACATGTTAGGTTGATGCCCGTTGCTCATACGGGCGCCTGCGCACGGTACAATAGTCGAGTTACGACCAACGTGCCAATAACCAAAAAGGAGCCGCTATGATCGATCGCTATACCCGCCCGGAGATGGGACATATCTTCTCCCTCGAGAACAAGTACGCCATTTGGCAGGAGATCGAGGTCTTGGCCTGTGAGGCCCAGGCGGAGCTCGGCAAGATCGGCATTTCTAAAGACGAAGCCCAGTGGATCCGCGACCATGCCAACTTTGAGAAGGCAAAGGTCGATGAGATCGAGGAAGTCACGCGCCACGACGTCATCGCCTTCCTGACCAACATGAAGGAGTACATCGACGCCGATGTTCCGGAGGGCGACCCCAAGCCCAGCCGCTGGGTTCACTACGGCATGACCAGCTCCGATCTGGGCGATACGGCTCTGTGCTACCAGCTCACCCAGGCATGTGACCTGATTATCGAGGACGTCAAGAGGCTCGGCGAGATCTGCAAGCGCCGCGCCTTCGAGGAGCGCAACACGCTCTGCGCCGGCCGTACTCATGGCATTCACGCCGAGCCGATGACCTTCGGCATGAAGTTTGGCTCTTGGGCTTGGGAGCTCAAGCGCGATCTGGACCGTCTTGAGGATGCCCGCAAGAACGTTGCCTTCGGTGCCATCTCGGGCGCTGTCGGCACGTACAGCTCCATCGAGCCGTTTGTCGAGGAGTATGTCTGTGAGCACCTGGGTCTGGTTCACGACCCGCTGTCCACGCAGGTCATCAGCCGCGACCATCACGCCTACCTCGCCGGCGTCCTTGCCACCACGGCAGCCACCTGCGAGCGCATCGCTACCGAGGTTCGCAATCTGCAGAAGACCGATACACTCGAGGCCGAGGAGCCGTTCCGCAAGGGTCAAAAGGGCAGCTCCGCCATGCCGCACAAGCGCAACCCGATCACCATGGAGAAGGTCTGTGGCCTGTCGCGCATCGTGAAGTCCAACGCCCAGGTCGCCTTCGACAACGTCGCCCTGTGGCACGAGCGCGATATTTCGCACTCCTCTGCCGAGCGTGTCGCCCAGGCCGATAGTTTCATCGCGCTTGACCACATGTTCCAGTGCCTCATCCGCGTTATCGACGGCTTGCAGCTGTATCCGGCTCGCATGATGGCCAACCTCAACAAGACCCGCGGCCTTATCTTCTCCTCCAAGGTGCTGTTGGCCCTCGTCGACACTGGCATCACCCGCGAGGACGCCTACGCTATCGTGCAGGAAAACGCCATGGCCACCTGGCACGAAGTGCAGGATTGTGTTTCCGGCCCCACCTTTAAGGAGCGTCTCGAGGCCGATCCGCGCTGCACCGTCAGCCAGGAGAAGCTCGACGAGATCTTTGATCCGTGGGACTTCCTCACCCGCATCGACACGGTCTTCGATCGCCTGGAGCAGCTGAGCTTCGAGTAGGGTTAACCTAATTCGGCCGTTTGCGGATGCATTCCAACCTTTGGCGCCTTGCCCATCTTGGGTGAGGCGCTTTTTTATCGCCGCATCAGCCCCAGGTATACAATGAAATCCGACTGCTGTTTCGATGAAGGGAGGCTTGTGCCCGGACGTATCAAGCGAGCCGCCATCGTCTCGTTTGCACTCATGCTCCTTGTTGCCGCCTGTGTGGCCGCCTTGACGTATACCGTTCGAAGCAGCTCTTTCTCCTCGAATGAAGCCGACAAAGATCTCCCGGTACTCAAAATCGGCGTTACGGATAACGACCCCTATGTGTATGTCGATACCACGGGCGATTACGCCGGTATCGATATCGACATCGCCCGCGAGGCGTGTGAGCGTGCGGGGCTCAAGCCACAGTTTGTCGATATTGACTGGAACGATCGCGACCGGCTGCTCGAAAACGGCGATATCGATTGCCTATGGTGTGATTATTCTCCCTGTTATCGCGAGGATAAGTATTACTGGACCGAGCCGTATCTAACCGTGACGGTCTCGGTTGCCGCCAAGAAAACGAGTGGCATCAAGTCCTTGGCGCATCTCGATGGAAGCAAGACCATCGCGGTAATTGCGGGCTCGGTGAGTGAACGCCGATTGCTCGTAGGGGATCTGGAAATCTCGCCGAACGTGCAAATCAAATCGTATGGTTCTGCCGAACTCTGCAAAGCCGCCCTCGCCAAAGGGTATGTCGACTGTTGGATGGCGGACGTTCAGCCGCTTGACCGACTTGTCGCCCGGTATCCCGGCCTTTACCGCGTGTTCGCTGACAACGTTATGACGGTTGATCTGGGCGTCGCGTTTGATGACAGCTATGAAGGACCGATCGTAAAGGATCTCAATACCGCATTGTTTGCCATGGACCGAGATGGCACGATTGACCGTATTGTGGGCAATTACAAGACAGGAGCGACGACGGGCGGGCAAGGAGCAAATCCATGACAAATGATGAGCACCGCTTGCGTCGAAAGACTCTGACCGTCATAGCTGTCGGCGTTATTGTCAGCGCTGTCTTGTTAGGCCTGTTGTATACGGTTGGAACCCATCGCTGCCTCGAAAAAACGCTTGGGTTTGGCCAAGAAACCATGGCGTTTTTGGAAAACGCTTGCGAAAAATATGACCGCTACGAACAGGGGAGAAAAACCGAAGAGACGCACGATTTGCTCGCCGCGGTCGAATCGTTTGCGACGTTCCTGTCCTCTGATCGCGTTGAGGTTAACGACGATCTTATCGAGCAATTTGTCCATGCCGAGAACCTTTCGGGGCTGATGGTCATGGACTCCGATGGCCATATGGCTGCCCACTACGACATCGATGGTCGCGATCCGCTCATGTTGTGGCGAGAGGAGCTGGCCTGTGCGCCGGTCGCATCGATGTATCAAGGTTCCAAAGTGACCTACTCAACTGTCGTCGAGCGCCGTGGTGTCGTTTTTGCCGTCTGTGCTATCCCGTATGGCGACGGCGTTGCCTTGGCATACCGCTCATTTGTTTCCGATCCAGCGGACGACTATTCATATGCCATAGCCGACGTGCTTTCGAACAGCACCTTCCACCAGGGCCCCACGGTGCTTGTTATGGAGGATGCGGAGATTGTCTCATCCAACAGCGCCGATGCTGACGTGTCGCTCGCCCGATTCCTCACCAGCGCAGGGGTTGAGTGGAAAGACGATGGCCTAACGCGCATCGAATATCGAGGAGACAAATGGTACGCGGTGCGTGCGGCATACAAGGACTACCGCCTGTTTGCGCTGTATCCCAAATCTGAGGTCATGTCTGGCAGGATCACATTTGTCGCCGCTGGCGTCTTGGTGTGCCTTGCGTTTTGGGTCGTGGTACTGTTGGCTCGAAATATCGTTGATCGCCGCAATTTGGTCGAAAAGGATAAACAGCTCGGCATTATCAATGCCATAAGCGCCATCTACGATTCGACTTTCCTTTTGCATCTCGACACCCTCGAGATCGAGGGAATCAATATGTCGCCGACGATAGCGAAGATATTTGCCGAGCACAGCGAGGCATATGACTTTATGGACACGGTCTGCCGGGATATCGTGAGCCCCGAAAGCCGCGAAGCGGTTGTGGGACTCGTAGATATAAGTACGCTTCGCGAACGTATGGAGGGCGTACCGTACTTGGCTGCCGAGGTGCGAGATTGTCGAGGCGCTTGGTACTCGCTACAGGTTGTCCCCCAGCATCGCGATGAGCAAGGCCGGCTGGAGTCGGTCGTCGTGGCGACGCACAACATATCGATGGTCAAACATGCCGAGGAGCTGACATACCAAGACAAACTGACGGGGCTTCGCAACCGCAACTACCTTGAATCGCGCGGAGATAGCCTGGTAAACGAGGGCTTGCCCGTGAGCGTGATTATGTTGGACTGCAATTATCTCAAGCGGACCAACGATATCTACGGTCACGAGATGGGGGATGAACTGCTGCGACGGACGGCGTCCGTGCTGCGGCGGGTGGCTGGTGCGGATTACCTGCCGATGCGCGTTGGCGGCGACGAGTTTTTGCTGGTTTGCCCCCATACTGACAACGAGTCTGCGCTCGGGCTGGAACAGGATCTTCGTCTCGGTCTTGCCGCGGTAAGCGATGAGGCACTGACGGTCAGCGCATCGATTGGCGTGGCGACCGTCGAGACGGCTGGAAATACGCTGGCCGATGTATATCGTGTCGCCGACCACAATATGTATCGGGAGAAGCGCATGGTCCACGCACGGGGTACGGGCTGCTAATCTTGCCCCCACTAATCTATGCATCGTAGGATGTTGAATCGGTGCTTACGATAATAAGTCGGGCCAGGCGGGGATAATAGACGTCTGAAATTTCTTTCTGAGAGGGGATCTCAATGATTAGTTTTGACTACAAGCCTCAGGGTGTATGCTCTCGCAATATCCACCTCAATCTTTCCGATGACGGCAGCAAAGTGCTGGGCGTCGAGTTTACCGGCGGCTGCGACGGCAATCTCAAGGCTATCTCCAAGCTGGTCGAGGGTGCTCCTGCCGATCGCGTAATCGAGGTTCTCGCTGGTAATACCTGCGGTATGAAAAAGACCTCCTGCGCCGATCAGCTTACGCGCGCTATCGAGGCCGCTCGCGCCGAGATCGCCTAATGGGTATCGCCGACCGCTTTAAGAATGGAATAACGCGTCGAGGTTTTGTGCTGGGTGGCGCCGCTACCGGTACTGCTGCCGTACTGGCCGGTTGCTCGAAAAAAACGGGCACGAGTGATGATGCCGCATCCGAGCCGCAGGTTATCAAGGACGATTCAAAGATTGTCTCGATTACGGATGAGTACGAGGCTGTCGAAATCGACCTCGAGCCTGCAGCTTCATGGACATTGCCTCTGGGTACGCTGCTGTACTACTGCGACGGCGATTACGCCGCGGCGATGATGGCACCCGCATCGGCGCGGCATGCCAACACGCTCGGTGTGCTCAACCTGGGCGACGGTTCGCTCACGACACTCATCGAGGACCCCGTCGAAGGTGCGGGGTATTCGTTTTACGATGTCCGCGCCGGCGATGGCGTATTTGCTTGGATCGAGATGAACTTTGCGAACGCATCGTGGAAGCTCTATGCGCAAAATACGGCAGGTGCGTCGCTTGTCGGCGATGTGGTCGAGCTCGACCGAGGCGGCAAGGACTACGACCCGCCGCTGTTTACGGCGTTCGAATCGTCCGTCATTTGGTACAAGATGCCTGCTGCAGGCGGCAATAAGACGAGTCACGACTCGTATTGCTACCGCCGCTCGCTCGACGAGGCAAAGGCCGAGGCCATTTGGAAGTCAACGGGCCGCTTTGCATCCGCCCCGCGTGTGAGTGACGGCATCTTGACCATTTCCCCGCGTGTGCGCAACGACGAGGGCGTCTACTACGGCATGACGGCGATCGACCTGACGGACGGCAATAATACCAAGAGGGCTCAGCTGGTCCTTCCCTCATCGGTGTCTCCCTTCGAGACCGTATATATGGGCGACACGTTTGTGTTCTCCATCGAGGCCACCTATAGCGGCGTGGGGAGCCTAGGCAACATGGGCACCTATATCGGTAACGAGAATGGGACGTTCCTATTCCTGTCGCGCGAGCCGCTTGCGTGTGCTGCCGGCAGAAAAGGCAAATATCTGGTTAAGGTTCAGGCATCGCATTTTCTGATCGATACCTCCGCCAAAACCTATGGTTCGCTGCTGTCGCCCGACCGCGCTCTCGAATATGGCGATTATCCAGCTACGGCGGGTAAATCGAATACGTTTTTAACCTATGCCACGGTGCGTAATAGCCAAGGAATTCCCGAGACGGTTACCGCCCGCCTGTTCTCTCTTTAGCGCCGAGGGGTTAAAAGGGCGCCAACGGGGGAATAAACGCGTTGTAATTGTGAGTGCCGCCCGCCGAGCCGCCGCACTGTAGCGGTGCTCGGTGGGCATAGGTGCGTTAAAATGGGCTTGTTCTTAGCTAATTGAGACAGGGGGGCCGTGTTATGGCTTCAGATGCAAAAAAGATTCTGCTGGTCGAGGACGAGAAGGCAATCCGTGACGCTGTCGCTGCCTATCTCGAGCGCGAGGGCTACTGGGTTGTTGGCGTCGGCGACGGCCAGTCTGCGATCGAGGAGTTCGAGAAGCACCAGTTCGACCTGGTTGTGCTCGACCTTATGCTCCCCAAGATTCCCGGCGAGCGCGTTTGCCGCACCATTCGCGACACCTCGGATGTCCCCATCATTATGCTGACGGCCAAGGGCGAGATCGAGGATCGCATCATCGGCCTTGAGCTTGGTGCCGACGACTACCTGATTAAGCCGTTCTCGCCGCGTGAGCTCGTCGCCCGCGTCCGCGCCCTGTTCCGTCGTGCTCACCAGGCAGACGAGCCCGCCGTTGAGGTGCTCGACTTTGGCGATCTGGTCATCGATATCTCGGGCCACAAGATCTTGGTCGAGGACAAGGAAGTAGACCTGACTGCTTCCGAGTTTAAGCTGCTCACCACGCTTGCTCGCCATCCCGGTCGCGTCTATAACCGTATGGAGCTGGTCGAGAAGGTGCTCGGCTATGACTTTGAGGGCTACGAGCGCACCATCGACAGTCACGTCAAGAACCTTCGCGCCAAGCTGGGCGACGATCCCAAGAAGCCTAAGTGGCTCTACACCGTTCACGGCGTCGGTTATCGCTTCGAGGCTCCGGCCAAGACCGATAAGTCGGACGAGAAATAGGGAAATCACATATGACACCTGCGCGCTTTGAAATTGGGCAAAAGCATAAGCAGGAGAACGAGGCGGGTTCCAAGGCAAGTTGGAACACGCCTCGTTCCGATTCACGGCCAGCGATGAGCTATCCCTCGCGCATGGCCTTGGCTTTTGCCCTGACGTCGCTCATGACGGTATTGGTGCTGGTGGGCGTTGTCTCCGTTGTGTGGGGTACCGTCTTTTCGGATTACACGCGCTCCAATATCGTCGAGATTGCCAATTCTGCCGCCGAAAAGCTTGCGACGTCGTACGAGGAAAACGGCAACTGGACTGCGGGCGAGCTACGCACGGTCGCGACATCGAGCTTGGTGTCCGACGACCTGAGTATGCAGGTTGTCAACAAAAAGGGCGTTGTCGTCTATGACGACTCATGGCCTTCGGCAAGTGCGACCGCCGATGTGCGCGAGAGCGAATCGGCGTCGAGCAGCTCGAGCGGTAAAAAGGCCTCGCATAGCCCGGTCTCGTCGGCGCCCACCGACTCCGATAGCGTTGCCAACGTCGAAATCATAACGTCTTCTGGCGAGCATGTCGGACAGGTGAAGCTATGGGCTATCGGCTCCGATGCCCTGCTCACCAAGGCGGATTCTGCGTTTAGGGAAAAGACTTTTAACGCCATGGCCCTTGCCGCGGTTGTTGCGGTCTGCATCTCAGTTGTTATCGGATCGTTCGTGTCGCGCATGCTTACCAGACCGATTCATCGTATAACCAGCACAGCCAAGCAAATTCGCGACGGCGATTTGTCCGCTCGTACCGGTTTGCGCGGCGACGATGAAATCGATCAGTTGGGTGAGACCTTTGACGAGATGGCCACCTCGCTCGAGAAAGATATGAAGCACGAAAAGCGCCTGACCTCGGATGTCGCACACGAGCTTCGCACGCCGCTCATGGCCATGCTTGCAACGGTCGAGGCCATGCAGGACGGCGTGTATCCCACCGACGATGAGCATCTGGAGACGGTCGCTTCCGAGACGCGCCGCCTGGCTCGTCTGGTGCAGCAGATGCTCGACCTATCGCGTATGGAAAACAGCACGGCGCCGCTCAATCTCGAACCGGTGGACATGGTTCCCTTTGTGCGGTCTATCGTCAACGCTCAGGAGCGCCTATTTGTTGACCGCGATCTGCGCTTGCGCTTTGCTGACGAGACCCAAGGTCACGACGATGTCGTCGAGGCCGATCCCGACATGATCACGCAGTGCGTCATCAACCTCATGAGCAACGCCATGCGCTACACCCCCGAGGGCGGTTGGGTCGTGGTGTCGGTGCTCAGTGACCGCAAGCATGTCAGTATTGCCGTTTCGGATACCGGTATCGGTATTGCCAAGGACGACCTGTCGCGCATCTTCGGGCGATTTTGGCGCGCAGATGCCAGCCGCGCCCGCGAAGCCGGCGGCCTGGGCGTTGGCCTCGCCGTGACCAAGCAAATCGTCGAGCGTCACCATGGCTACATATCCGTGGAGTCGGAGCTTGGAAAGGGTACGACTTTTACGATTCATCTGCCTCGCGAGCACACGGCGGACGCGGCATCTACTACAATGGAGCACTAGCTTTTCGCTATTCGGTGAAGGAGGGGCCGCGTTCCTGCCGCTCCGAGTTTGCGAAAACATGCGGGAAAGAACCCGCATTTCTGTCGTATTTAGGTAAGGAGTGACTCACGTGACAACGATGGAGCGTCGTCCGGATTCCCGTGGCAAGGTTCGTGATATCTACGATGCCGGCGAAAACCTGCTGATGGTCGCCACCGATCGCATTTCTGCGTTCGACTTTATTCTCCCCGACGAGATTCCGTTTAAGGGAGAGGTGCTCAACCGCATCTCGGCATTCTGGTTCGACAAGTTTGCCGATATCGTCCCCAACCACCTCGTCTCCATCGATCCGGCGGATTTCCCCGAGGAGTTTGCCGAGTATCGTGACTACCTCGCAGGCCGCGCCATGCTGGTCAAGAAGGCCCAGACGATTCCTATCGAGTGCATCGTCCGCGGTTATCTGACCGGTTCGGGCAAGAAGACCTATGACGAGAACGGCACCGTCTGCGGCATCCAGCTGCCCGAGGGTCTGACCGAGGCCTCCAAGCTTCCCGAGCCGCTGTTCACGCCGTCCACGAAGGCCGAGATCGGTGATCACGACGAGAATATCTCGTTTGAGCGTTGCTGCGAGATCGTTGGCGAGGACATCGCCACGCAGATTCGCGATCTGTCTCTCAAGATCTACAAGGCTGCTGCCGAGTATGCAGCGACCCGTGGCATCATCATTGCCGACACCAAGTTTGAGTTTGGTGTTATCGATGGCAAGGTCACGCTGATCGACGAGTGCCTCACGCCCGACTCCAGCCGTTTCTGGCCCGCCGCCAGCTACGAGGAGGGCAAGATCCAGCCTAGCTACGACAAGCAATTCGTCCGCAATTGGCTCAAGGCCAACTGGGATATGACGGGGGAGACCCCGCACCTGCCCGCCGAGGTCATCGATGGCACGTCCGAGCGCTATCGCGAGGCCTTCCAGATCATCACGGGCTCCCAGTTCACAAGCATGAAGGAGAACGCATAAGTGAGTACCCGTAGCGCCACGAACAAGCGCACGCAATCCCACGAAGTTACCGGGGTTGCGCGCAAGTCAGCCGCATCTGCTAAACCCGCCCGCCAAGCAGCGAGCTCCGTTCGCGTCGTGCCGGCTTCGTCTAAAGCTCGCCGCAAAGAGCTCGAGAAGGGTGAAAACCTGGAAGGCCTTTCCAAGGAGGAGAAGCGCGCCCGCAAGGCCAAGCAGCGTGCTCGCGAGGATCGTATCTATACGGTGTCGAATATTCTTCTCAAGCAGGATGAGGACTACACCAAGCGCCGTCGTATCTGGTGGGCCGTGCTCGCCATCGGCATGGTACTCGTCGTGGCAATTTGGGCTTCGCTCTACTTCGCTCCCGGCGGCACGGTGTCCAGTCCTGTTCAGATGGTCGGCATCGTTTTGTCCTATGTCATCATCCTGGGTGACTTTATCTACGACTTCGTTCGTATTCGTCCCTTGCGCAACATGTACCGCGCGCAGGCCGAGGGCATGTCCGAGAACAAGCTCAACGCTCTTATCGAGCGCTCGGCTGCCGAGGAGGACAAGAAGGACTCCAAGAAGAAGTAGCGTTTGTATCCATACATATCGCTAAGATATAAGGCGCGTCGTTTTTGCGGCGCGCCTTTTTACTGTTCTATAGATAGATGGAGTGGCACATGATTCGAGCTGCCCTAACGGTCGAGGAAGCTCTTGAGGGCATGAAGACCCTTGAGCCCAAGATTAAAAATTATGCGCGTCTCGTTGTCCGCAAGGGTGTAAACGTTAAGCCCGGCCAGGAGGTCGTCGTTCAGTCTCCCGTCGAGTGCGCATCATTTGCGCGCGTGGTGGTTGCGGAGGCTTATGACGCCGGTGCCGGTCACGTGACGGTCATCTGGGCCGACGACGCCGTGACGAGGCTTGCGTACGAGCATGTCGAGAAAAGCTATTTTGGGCAGACGCCCGAGTGGAAGCGCATACAGCTGGATTCTCTGGCCCAGGACGGTGCCTGCTTTATCTTTATCGAGGGTGCTGACCCCGCCGCTCTCAAGGGCATCGATCCTGCCAAGCCCGCTGCCGCTTCCAAGGCGAGGAACACGCAGTGCAAGATTTTCCGCCGCGGACTGGATTACAACATCAACCCGTGGTGCATTGCCGGAGCGCCGGTCGTGGCTTGGGCGCGCGAGGTGTTCCCGGGAGACGCCGATGAGGTTGCAATCTATAAACTATGGATTGCGATTCTGCATACCGCCCGTGCTGACGGCCAAGATCCGGAGAGTGACTGGGAGCTTCACGATGCGGCGTTTGAAAAGAACCTGCGCTTTCTGAACGAAAATCGTTTCGACTGCCTGCGCTATACCGCTTCGAATGGAACCGACCTGGTAATTGGTATGACGAAGGGGCATGAGTGGGCCGGCGGTAAGGGCGAGACCCCCGACGGTCACCCCTTCTTCCCCAACATCCCCACCGAGGAGGTCTTCACCTCGCCCGATCGTATGCGTGCTGACGGAATCGTCTATTCCGCAATGCCGCTTATCCATCACGGTAACAAGGTCGACGATTTTTGGATCAAGTTCGAGAACGGTCGTGTGGTGGATTACGACGCCCGTGTGGGAAAGGCGACACTCGCAAGTATCATCGATACTGACGAGGGCGCTGCTCATCTGGGAGAGGTTGCGCTCATTTCCAAGAACACGCCGATTCGCGAAAGCGGCATCCTGTTCTATGACACGCTCTATGACGAGAATGCCAGCTGCCATCTTGCACTGGGAGTCGGCTTCCCCGAGTGCATTGAGGGTGGATATGATATGTCCAAAGAGGAGCTCATTGAGCATGGCGTCAACGTTTCGAGCACGCACGTCGACTTTATGATTGGCACGGACGACATCGATATTGTAGGCATTACGCCCGATGGACGCGAAGTTGTGATTTTCCAGAACGGCCAATGGAGTTGGGAATAGTCCCAGACCGTGGTACAATGCCACACGCGGGCCGTTAGCTCAGCTGGCAGAGCAGGGGACTTTTAATCCCAAGGTCCAGGGTTCGAACCCCTGACGGCCCACCCAAAGATTGTTGAGGCGGTCAACTTCGGTTGGCCGTCTTTTTTGTCGCCCCTTCATGGGTTCGAACCCGAAAGGGCGCGGAGCTGAGGAAACGCGCGAGCGTTTGCCAGCGCAGCGCGCAAGGCGCGAAAGCGCCGCAGCGGTCGCCCGCGCAGCGGGCCCGAACCCCTGACGGCCCACCATAGAATAGAAAAGCGACTGGCGGATGCCGGTCGCTTTTTTGTTGTCGCGACGCGGGTTCGAACCAGATCTTCTCTATATATAAGGACGCCTGGCGGCCAAAACCAGCCTTTTACCGACAGGAAACCAAAACCTAATGTCTTTAGAGTAAAGTAGCCCAGCAGAGATGGCCGACGCCTCAACACCTATAAACCAGCTGGTCATCGCCAATACCAGAAGCCGATGCTTCAGACATGACTTCAGTGGAACAACTGAAGGATCGATTCATTTGTGAACAAAATATGGAGTGCCAGATTCCCGCCCCCGGGGCCCCTCCGGTCTGGCAATATATCTCCTTGCCGCGCGGCCCGGTGGAACCGGATGAGCCGCAAGGCGTGCACCTTGAGAACCGGATACTGCGAGGATGGACACTTACTTCAGTGTCGCATCCGGGCAGACATCGAACCATTTGAAATGGTCTAACTTGGATTTGTTTTTCGCAAGGCCGCCGAGAGGCGGCCCCGAGAAATTCCTTTTCCTATACTAAAACCATATGAATCGAACGGAACCGATCAGCTAATAGTTGTGAGGACCGGACGGGCTCGAAGCCCAACATATTTGGACGGAGAGTTCGATCCTGGCTCAGGATGAACGCTGGCGGCGCGCCTAACACATGCAAGTCGAACGGCACCTGCCTTCGGGCAGAAGCGAGTGGCGAACGGCTGAGTAACACGTGGAGAACCTGCCCCCTCCCCCGGGATAGCCGCCCGAAAGGACGGGTAATACCGGATACCCCGGGGTGCCGCATGGCACCCCGGCTAAAGCCCCGACGGGAGGGGATGGCTCCGCGGCCCATCAGGTAGACGGCGGGGTGACGGCCCACCGTGCCGACAACGGGTAGCCGGGTTGAGAGACCGACCGGCCAGATTGGGACTGAGACACGGCCCAGACTCCTACGGGAGGCAGCAGTGGGGAATCTTGCGCAATGGGGGGAACCCTGACGCAGCGACGCCGCGTGCGGGACGGAGGCCTTCGGGTCGTAAACCGCTTTCAGCAGGGAAGAGTCAAGACTGTACCTGCAGAAGAAGCCCCGGCTAACTACGTGCCAGCAGCCGCGGTAATACGTAGGGGGCGAGCGTTATCCGGATTCATTGGGCGTAAAGCGCGCGTAGGCGGCCCGGCAGGCCGGGGGTCGAAGCGGGGGGCTCAACCCCCCGAAGCCCCCGGAACCTCCGCGGCTTGGGTCCGGTAGGGGAGGGTGGAACACCCGGTGTAGCGGTGGAATGCGCAGATATCGGGTGGAACACCGGTGGCGAAGGCGGCCCTCTGGGCCGAGACCGACGCTGAGGCGCGAAAGCTGGGGGAGCGAACAGGATTAGATACCCTGGTAGTCCCAGCCGTAAACGATGGACGCTAGGTGTGGGGGGACGATCCCCCCGTGCCGCAGCCAACGCATTAAGCGTCCCGCCTGGGGAGTACGGCCGCAAGGCTAAAACTCAAAGGAATTGACGGGGGCCC
>CALEBN010000044.1 GCA_937943045.1 uncultured Collinsella sp.
TGTCGAACGGTCTTACGCGAGCCGTCGCCTACCGCCTTGTCTCCGAATACGCGCGCATGGAGCTGCACAGCGGCGTCACCACCATACGAACAGTGGGCGGCCTGGGTGACTTCGACACGCGCGTGCGTGATGACGCCGCGGCGGGAAAGTTGGAGGCTCCGCGCATTCTTGCCGCCAATATGGGCATATCGGTGCCGGGAGGTCACATGGCCGGTTCGGTTGCCATCGCGGCAAGTAGCATTCCAGAGGCGCTTGCGCAGGTTGAGACTGCCAGGTTGCAGGGTGTCGATCTTGTCAAGCTCATGATTACCGGCGGCGTCTTTGACGCCAAAGAAAAGGGTACGCCTGGCGAGCTCAAGATGAAGCCGGATATGGTGCGCGCGGTTTGCGACAAGGCGCACGGGCTGGGCTTTATCGTTGCTGCGCACGTCGAGTCAACCGAAGGCGTGCGTGTGGCGCTCGAGTGTGGCGTAGACTCGATCGAGCACGGCGCTGCTCCGACGGACGAGGTGATGCGCCTGTTCAAGGAGGGAAATTCCTTCCTGTGCACTACGCTTTCTCCTGCGCTTCCGTATGCGCTGTTCGATCGCTCCGTCTCTTGTGCAAGCGAGGTCGAGCAGTTTAACGGCAATATGGTCTTCGAGGGCATTATCGCCAATGCCAAGGCAGCCCTGGAGCAGGGGGTTCCTGTGGCACTTGGCAATGACGTTGGGTGTCCCTGGATCACTCAGTACGATTTTTGGCGCGAGCTGTGCTACTTCGTGAAATACTGCGGCGTGACGCCGGCCTTCGCGCTCCACACCGCGACGCTGCTCAACGCGCGGCTTGCCGGCATCGACGGCGAGACTGGCTCCATCGAGGCGGGCAAGGCGGCTGACCTGATCGTCTGCGCGAAGGATCCGCTCGCGGATCTCTCGGCCCTGCGCACGCTCTCCATGGTCATCAAGGGCGGCTATCGCGTCGAGCATCCCGCGCCGAAGAAGCTGCCAGAGGTCGAGCGCGAGCTGGATAAGTTCCTGTGACCCATACCTATTATAATGTAGAAGGAAAAGCACGGGGAGCCCCGTGCTTTTCCCTTATGGCGTTTTATGTTACAGCTCCACGAGCTCGTATTCCCGCGTGCCGAAGCCCAGCGCCGCCGCGGATTCGACCGTGCGGACACCGTTGAGGCTCTCAATGCGCTCTACGAGGTGGTCGCGGCCCGGATCGTCGGAGGCGTAGACCAAATCGAGACAGGCCTGATCGACCGCGATGGGGTCGAGCGAGGCGAGGATGCCGATGTCCGCC
>CALEBN010000045.1 GCA_937943045.1 uncultured Collinsella sp.
CCGCACCCTGTCGGGTTCGAATCCCTCTGCGATGGGCCCAAAAAAGAAAGGCCCCCATAGCTGGGAGCCTAACAAATCAGTGGTGGGCGATGAGGGATTCGAACCCCCAGCCTTGTGCGTGTAAAGCACCTGCGCTAACCGTTGCGCCAATCGCCCGCAGAGATTGAGTATAGCGGAAACCCTGCGTGGTTCACCGCTAATTCATAACGAAAACTAAGCGGCGACTTTAGCGCCCTTGTCCTCGTCGATAAAGAAGCGCTTGTACCAAATGAGGAACGTCAGCGTGGTATAGATCTTGCGCTGGTTGAGCGCGCGACCCTTAAAGTGATCGTCAAGCAGTTTCATGAGCGCATCGGTGTCAAAGAAATCGGCAGCCCACGGTGCGGTGAAGTATTCCTTTACGTAGTCGTAGTACTTTTGCTGGCGCAGCCAGAACTTGACCGGTACGGGGAAGCCCACCTTCTTGCGCGTTGCCCACTCGTCGGGCAGCGTGCGGTTGGCAGCGTGACGCAGAACGAGCTTGCAGCCTTCTTCGTTAACACGGTAGTTGGCGGGAATGTGCTCGGCAAACTCCATGACCTTCTTGTCCAGGAACGGGACGCGAAGCTCCAGAGAATGCGCCATGCACATCTTGTCGGCCTTGAGCAGAATGTCGCCCGGTAGCCACATGTTCATATCCAGATACTGTTTCTTGGAAAGCTCGCAGCAGTTGGGAACCTGCTTGTAGTACTCGGCGCACATCTCGGCGGCGTTCTTGCCGGTGTCATAAGCGGGCTTGAGCACCTCGTCGACCTCGGAGGGATCGAACACCTTTGCCTGACCCACATACCAGCGCTCGGGAACCTCGGCGCATTTCGTCAGGAAGTTGTGACCCTTAAAGTAGGGGAGATGCTGAACGAGTGAGCCCAGGGCGCGACGTACACCGAGCGGCACGCGCTTCTTAAAGGTGCGCATCTCGGGGGTGTCCTCGTACCACTCATAGCCGGCAAACAGCTCGTCGGCACCCTCGCCCGAAAGGACGACGGTGACCTCCTTGGAAGCCATCTGCGCCAGATAGTACAGCGGCACGCTGGACAGGTTCGATTGCGGCTCGTCCATGTGGTACTGGATATCGGGCAGTGCATCAAAGAACTCGTCGGCGGTAATCATCTTGCGCACGTTCTTGATGCCCAGCTTGTCGGAAAGCTCGGCAGCGTAGTTGGTCTCGTTGAAGTTCTTGTAATCGAAGCCGACGGAATACGTGGTGTCGGGCATGAGACAGGCGGCAATGTAGCTGGAATCGACGCCGCCAGAAAGGAACGAGCCCACCTTAACATCGGCGATTCGGTGCGCAGCGACGCTTTCGTGCACGACCTTATCACACTCGTCCACGTACTCCTCGAAGGTCTTGGAGTTGTCGTCGGTAAAGTCGCAGCTCCAGTAACGCTTGATGTCCATGGTGTTGGTCGTCAGGTCATACGTAAAGCAATGCGCCGGGGCAAGCTTGAACACGCCCTTAAAGAACGTTTCCTCCGTGGCGGGGAACTGCAGCGTCAGGTAGGGGCGCAGCGCGTCGTGGTTGACAGCCTTCTCAAACTTGGGATGGTCCAGGAAGCTCTTGATCTCGGAGCCGAACAGCAGCGAGCCATCGGATGCCTGGTAGTAATAGAACGGCTTGATACCAAAGATGTCGCGACCGCCAAAGAGTTTGTTCTTGTTCTGGTCGTGAATCACGAACGCGTACATGCCGCGCAGACGGTTGACCAGGTCCTCGCCCCACTCCTCGTAACCGTGTACCAGGACTTCGGTATCAGCGTTGCAGTGGAAGGCGTAGCCGGCCGCCTCCAGCTCGGCGCGAAGCTCCTGGAAGTTGTAGATCTCTCCGTTGAAGACAATCGTGACCTTGCCGTCGTCGCTCGACATGGGCTGGGCTCCAGCTTCGGAAAGATCGAGAATCGAAAGACGACGGAAGCCAAGGGCAACGTTGTCGACGATATGCTGGCCGCCCATATCGGGACCACGGTGGATGATGCGATTCATCATGGCCGTGAGAACCAGCTCACTCTGTTCATCTGTACCGGTAAAACCGACAAAACCGCACATGCAAGATCCTTTCTGCTGACGGCTCAGGTGTACTGCCGCAAAGATTGCGGCAGCTGATGTCAAATAATCTTTACTATCATGCCAATCTTTTGTTTCGTGATGGGGCATAAGCGCCGAGCGAACCGAAAAAACCACGTCCCGATCTTCAGACGAAGCGGCGGGACGTGGTTGCGAACACTATGTTAAAGAACAGCACCCAGATTTCCTTGTTTTTACACGGGGTGAACACTGTTGCCATTTATTAGACCACGGCACAGTCCATGCAATTTTTTAGAAGGCTGTGATGCGCGCAAGGTCAGGTGGCATATTAGGATGGTTGATAATACAGAATGTTTCATCGTTTCTGCCGCGGGACGTCTTCTGCCCTTTAAGGCTGAATTTAGCGAGAGAGGTCTTTGTATGTCGAGTCCGACACAAGAGAAGCTAACTCTGATGCGCTATATAGAGTTGCTCGAGGAAGATGACCTTGTTGTTTCCAGACCGAGCGCTTCGTGCGACCAGCGCATTGAGTTTGCGACTGATGACTCGCGCCAGGTGCGTCCGGGCACGTTGTTTGTCTGCAAGGGCCGTGCGTTTAAGCGCGAGTACCTGCTTTCGGCAATCGCCGATGGCGCCGTGGCCTACGTTTCCGAGGTCGATTACGATGTTGATCTTCCCGCGGTGATTGTGAGCGATATTCGTCGCACGCTCGCCGTGGTGGCAGATGCCTTTTATGGGCACCCGTCGGGTAAGGTGAAGGTCTGCGCCTTTACAGGCACCAAGGGTAAGTCGACCTGCAGCTTTTATCTGCGCGGCATCCTCGCCAACGAGGCCAAGCTTACGGGCTGTCATCGACCCGCTCTTAATACGGGCATTGAGTTCGACGACGGCATCGAGACGGGCCCTTCCAAGCTGACGACCCCCGAGTCCTTCCTTTTGCAGTCGCGTATCGCACATGCCGCCGAGGCGGGCGCTCCGTGGCTGGTCATGGAGGCATCGAGTCAGGGCCTCAAATACGAGCGCACGGGCAAGATTGACTTTGAAGTCGGCGCCTTTACCAATATCGGCGAGGATCACATTTCGCCGATTGAGCATCCGACGCTCGAGGATTACTTTGCCAGCAAGCTCAAAATCTTCTCGCAGAGCCGTTTTGCCGTGGTCAATCTCGATATGGATAAGGTCGATCGCGTGCTCGAGGCGGCATCTCGTTGCGAACGTACGGTGACGTTCTCCCTGACCGACGAGCGTGCCGACGTGCTTGCGCTGGCGATTCGCAATGGCGACTGCGGCGTGGTGGCAACGGTGCGCACGCCCCGCTTTACGCGCGACATTGTGATTCCCACGCCGGTTAAGTTCAATGTGTCCAACGCGCTTGCCGCTATTGCCTGCGCCGAGGCCCTGGGCATTTCCGAAGAGGGTATCGTCCATGGCTTTGAGGGTGTCTTCGTTCCCGGCCGTATGGAGCTCTATCCGTCCGTATCGGGCAAAATCTTGGGCGTCGTCGATTATGCACATAACGGCATGAGTCTCGAGACGCTTCTGCGTGACTTACGCGAGAACTATCCCGAGCGCGAGCTGGCGGTCGTATTTGGCGCTACGGGCGGTAAGGGTGTCGATCGACGCACCACGATGGGCATCGCCGCCGGCAAGTATGCCGACCGAATCGTGATTACCGAGGATGACCCCGGCCCCGAGGATGTCGAGGATATTTGCGCCGAGATCGCGCGCAACGTTCAAGCGCAGGGAAATGATAACTGGCAAATCGTGACTGATCGCGTTGCCGCTATCGAGACTGCCGTGCGCGAAACCGTCCGTCCTGCCGTGGTCATCGTGACCGGTAAGGGCGAGGAAGAGCGTATGCTGCGCAAGAACGGACCCGAGCCTTGTGAGCGCGACGGTTCGATTCTCAAGCGCACCCTTGCGGCGTACGACGCCTAGACCAAGCCCCTTCTATGTAAACGGAGTGACCATGTCCCACAACATCCTGCCGACCGTTGCCGAGCTTTCGGGCGAGATGCGCGAGCGTCTTGCCAAGGTCAAGTATGTCTTTACCGATCTGGACGCCACGATGCTCGCCCCCGGCTCGTGCGTGCTGCGCGATAACGACGGCAATCCTTCGACCAAGCTCGTCGAGGCGGTTGTCGCACTCGCCCGTGCCGGCATCCAGGTGGTCCCCACCTCGGGTCGCAATCGCACCATGATCCACGAAGACGCCCGCGTGCTCGGTCTCAACTCCTATATCGGCGAGATGGGCGGCCTGGTCATGTACGACCTCAAGGCCAACGATTGGGAGTACCTGACGGGCGACATGCCCTACGACCCCGCCTGCGGTCTCACGCCGCACCAGGTGATCGAGCAGACCGGCGTGTGCGAGAAGATCCTTGCCCGCTGGCCGCACAAAATTGAGTACCACAACGACATGTCGACCGGCTACAAGTACCGTGAGGTCACCGTTGGCATGCGCGGCGATGTGCCTGACGATGAGGTCCAGGCCATCCTGGACGAGGTCGGCTGCGGTCTGGTCTGGGCTTGCAACGGTCATCTGACGCACCTGTCCAAGCCGACGACGCTCGAGCTTAATCGCGTCGAGGACGGCCGCGCCTTCAACATCAATCCGGCGGGTCTCAACAAGGGCGTTGCCATTGCACGCTTCTGCGAGCACCTGGGGATCGAGCGCGAGGAGACGCTCGCGCTCGGCGACTCCGAGTCCGACTTCTACATGGCCGACCATGTTGGCATGTTCTGCCTGGTCGAGAATGGTCTGACGAGCGCCGGTGCCCCGGAGTTCTTGGATGCCTGCGACAATGCCTATATTACGCGCGGCAAGATTGTCGACGGTTGGGTGGCAACGGCCGAGCTGTTGGTCGCGGCCCGTTCGTAGCGCGACGCATCACGCATGGTCGCATTTTTCGAGAGAGAATCTGGTGAGGTAATGTCCGATATCGATAATCTGGCCGGGGACACGCGTCCGATCGGCGTGTTCGACTCGGGCCTGGGCGGCTTAACGGTCGCGCGCGCGATCGCAACGGCGCTTCCGCACGAGTCCGTCTACTATTTCGGTGACACTAAACGCTGCCCTTATGGCACCCGCACCGAGGACGAGGTTCGCTCGTTTGCGCTGCAGGCGGGCCGCTGGCTATCGAGGCACGACGTTAAGATCATGGTCATCGCCTGCAACACGGCGACCGCCGCGGCCTTGCGTCTGGCTCAGCAAGTGCTTGACGTTCCCGTGATCGGCGTGATCGCCCCGGGCGCACGCGCCGCCATCAACAGCACGCGTACGCGTCGCGTGGGCGTGCTCGCCACCAACCTCACCATTCGCTCGGGCGCCTACACGCGCGCCATCCAGGATTTGGATGCTGGTGTCGATGTGTATGGCTGCCCGGCTTCGAGCTTTGTCGAGGTCGTCGAGCACGAGCTCGCCTCGGGCGCGCATCTGCAGGAGCAGTGGCTCGAGAACGAGGATATTTTTGATACGCCAGCCGTTCGCGCGCTGGTCAACGCCACGGTCGAGCCGCTGCACGATCGCGGCATCGATACCGTGGTGCTCGGCTGTACGCACTTCCCGCTGCTGGTGGGTCCCATCCGCCATGCGCTGGGACCCGGGGTGCGCGTGGTGAGCTCCGCCGAGGAGACCACCCGCGAGCTGACCGATATCCTCACGCGTCGTGAGCAGCTGGCGGGCGATACCGCCGAGCCACAGCATCGCTTTGCCACCACGTCTGACAACATTGCCGAGTTTGCGGTGGCGGGTAGCTTTATCTTTGGTCAGCCGCTCAAAAGCATCGAGCATGTCGATATCGACGAACTCGGTTAGGCACGCAATGTCGCCGGAGTCCTCGCTATATCTTTTGCCGAAAGGATAGTTCCATGGAATACATGCAGGTCAACCGCGCCAACGGCCGCGCCGCCAACGAGCTGCGCCCCGTTAAGCTCACCCGCGGCGTCATGAAGCACGCCCACGGCTCGTGCCTGGCGGAGTTCGGCGACACGCGCGTACTGTGCGCCGTCACTATCGAGGAGGGTGTGCCGGGTTGGCGCAAGGGCGCCAAGGCCGGCTGGGTAACGGCGGAATATGCGATGCTGCCGGCCTCGACCGGTAAACGCTGCAAGCGCGAGCATGCCAACCGCAAGGGCCGCTCCATGGAGATCGAGCGGCTTATCGGCCGCAGTCTGCGCACTGTCGTCAACATGAAGGCGCTCGGTGAGTACACCGTTACCGTCGACTGCGATGTGATTCAGGCCGATGGCGGCACGCGTACGGCGAGCATTACCGGCGCCTGGGTGGCGCTGCACGACGCCCTTGCCATGTGGGTCGAGGCGGGCAAACTCGAGCGCATCCCGCTCACGGGTCAGGTTGCCGCCATTTCCATGGGCGTCGTCGACGGCAACACCCTGCTCGACTTGGATTATTCCGAAGACAGCCACGCCGAGGTCGACATGAACCTCGTCGCCACCGATTCCGGCGAGATGATCGAACTCCAGGGTACCGGCGAGCAGGCGCCCTTCGACCGCAAGCGTCTCAACGCCCTGCTCGATCTGGGCGACAAGGGTATTGCCGAGCTCATCGAGCTTCAGCGCCAAGCCCTCGCCTAACCTGCCAAAAAGGGACAGGTTTATTTTGGCAGGTTTTATCTGGGAAAACGTCGAAGTATAAGACTGCCGTTGATTGAGACGGGAGAGAGGCCGAAGTCCTCGTCGTCCTCAACTCGGCATTGCTATAGAGACAAAGGAGACCAGCTATGGCACTTGAGAAGATTGACATCGACACCCTCGACCCGGCGGCGACCATCGTCGTGGCAACCGGCAACGCCCATAAGCTCACCGAGATCGAGGCCATTTTGGGCAAGGTCATGCCCGAGGTGCGCTTTGTGGCGCTCGGCCAGCTGGGCGATTTTGAGGACCCCGAGGAAAACGGCACGACGTTTTTGGAGAACGCCATCATCAAGGCGCAGGCTGCGGTCGAGGAGACGGGCCTTATGGCCATCGCCGACGACTCCGGCTTGGTCGTCGATGCGTTGGACGGCGAGCCGGGCGTGTATAGCGCGCGCTATGCGGGCGTGCATGGCGACGATGCCGCCAACAACGCCAAGCTTCTCGTTAACCTGGAAGGCGTGGCAGACGAGGACCGTACCGCGCGCTTTATGAGCGTCGTCGCGCTTATCGATACGGACGGCCTGGTCACCTATGGCGAGGGCGCCTGCGAAGGCGTTATCGCGCACGAGGGCCGCGGCGAACACGGTTTTGGCTACGACCCGCTGTTCCTGCCGGTCGATACGCCGGGCAAGACCATGGCCGAGCTCACGGCGGACGAGAAGAACGCCATCAGCCATCGTTTCCATGCGCTCGAGCATCTGTCCGCCAAGCTGACGGGCGAGGAGTAGACCGTGCGTGCGGTGGTGCAGCGCGTGCTCAACGCCAGCGTGACAGTCGACGGCGAGT
The DNA here is from genome assembly GCA_937943045.1 of uncultured Collinsella sp. Lineage (GTDB taxonomy): Bacteria > Actinomycetota > Coriobacteriia > Coriobacteriales > Coriobacteriaceae > Collinsella. Next base: position 7,504 of record CALEBN010000045.1, read on the forward strand.
GCGTGGGCCGTATTGGACGCGGCTACTTGGTGCTGCTGGGCGTGGGCCACGGCGACACACGCGCCGAAGCCGACAAGCTGTGGGGCAAGCTCCGCGGGCTGCGTATCAACGAGGACGAGAACGGCAAGACCAACTTGGCGCTGGCGGATGTCGACGGCGAGGTGCTCGTGGTGTCGCAGTTCACGCTGTTTGCCGACTGCCGCCACGGCCGCCGTCCGTCGTTTACGGACGCCGGCGCGCCCGATGTCGCTAACGAACTTTACGAGTACTTTTTGACACTCGTCGCTCAGGACGTTGAGCATGTGGCGCACGGTATCTTTGGCGCCGATATGAAGGTCGACCTGGTCAACGACGGTCCGTTCACCATCGTCCTGGACACAGACAATCTGTAAGTAGTCAATTTGGGACCGGGCTTTTTTAGCTGCTTGCGTATGGCTGCAGCAGGGTGCTATAGTATTAGAGTTTTGTCTATCTTAGGGGTATTATCCCCTTTTTGAATTGCACCCTCTGGAGGCCCTATTCATGGAAGAGATGGAAGTCAATCACGTCGACGACATCCACGAGAAGCTGACCGATATGGTGGGCGATCGCGTCAAGGTTAAGGCCAACATGGGCCGTACCCGCGTCATCGAGCGCATGGGCACCATCAAGAGCGTCCACCCCGCCGTCTTTATCGTTGAGGTTGACGAGCGTCGCGGCCGCAAATCGCGTCAGTCCTACCAGTACATCGATGTCCTTACCGGCCAGGTCGAACTGTTCGACCCCGAGAGCGGCGAACATATCTTTACCCCGCTCGGCAACCAGCTCGAGGAGCACTAACGGTGACCGATCGGTCCCTCATCCTTACCGCGCCGGCAAAGATTAACCTCTATCTGGGGGTTCATACCGAGCGCGACGCCCGCGGCTATCACAGGGTCGATTCCCTGATGGCAGCCGTCGGTCTAGCCGATACCGTGACGGTCACGCCGGCGCAGGCGTTGACCGTCCAGACGGTTCCGGCATCCGATTTTCCCATGCAAAAAAATACGGCTTATCGGGCGGCAATCGCTATGGCCGAGCATTACGGTCGCGACGCCAACGTGTGCGTGACGATCGAAAAGCGCATTCCGCTGTGCGCCGGCCTGGGAGGTCCTTCGACGGATGCCGCCGCGGTCATCGTTGCCTTGGCCGAGCTGTGGGGTATCGACCGCACCGACCCTGCGCTCGGTGACATCGCTCGCGGTATCGGCGCCGACGTGCCGTTTTTTTTGCACGCGAGTCCCGCATTCTACGTCGGCGGGGGAGATGTGCTGGCCACTGAGTATCCTGTGCTTCCGGCGACACCTGTCGTATTGGTCAAACCGCACGAGACGAGCGTTTCAACGGTTGAAGCGTATCGACGATTTGATGAGAGCCCGGTGCCCGCGGACAAACCCGGTGCGATTGCTTCTGTCTTACGCGCCGGCGATGCCGAGGCGGCATATGCGCTCGTTCATAACAATCTGGGCGTCATATCCGCGCAGATGGAGCCGCGGATCCAGGCAGTTCTCGACTGGCTGCGCGCACAGGAGGGAACCGTTGCCGTGGACGTGTGCGGTTCGGGTGCTTGCTCGTTTGCCATTTGCGATACCGTCGCTGCAGCAGCCCATCTTGCGGGAGCTGCCCAGCAAAATGGCTGGTGGGCCTGCGCGACTGAGCTTATTCCCAACACGGTTCAAATCGACGCGCCAAAGAAATAAAAATTTCTCTAGCACGCGACGAAAATCTTTGTTACTATAGTCGAGCTAACGGGTTGTGGCTCAGTTTGGTAGAGCACTGCGTTCGGGACGCAGGGGTCGCTGGTTCAAATCCAGTCAACCCGACCAGAGCATGAGAAGGGACCGCTTCTTGCGGTCCCTTTTTTTAGCTATTGTTGTGATACCGCGGCACCCGCGGTATACTCATTCGAGCTTGTCTCGCTGTATTGTGGAGGTCTACATGTTTGGACTGAGGGCTCCTGAGCTCATCATTATTCTCATCGTTGTCTTGATCATCTTCGGGCCTAAGAACCTGCCGAAGCTCGGCAAGTCTCTCGGCTCTACCGTCAAGAATATCCGCGAGGGTATGGAGGGCGACGATAAGGGCGAAACCAAGCAGGCCGAGGACGTTGTGGTCGAGGAGTCCAAGGAGGACAAGGAGATCGCAGAGCTCGAGGCCAAGCTCGCTGCTGCCAAGAAGAAGCAGGCAGAGGACAGCGACGCGGACGCAGAGTAGTCCCATCCCTTTGGGGTGAGCACCTGACCGGCTTGCCCGCAGGCTAGCCGGTCTTTTTCGTTTTGTTGACAGTTGATTGTTTGATCAGAGTTGGGGAGATATCCGTATGGACGCAAGCCAGATCGTACTGACCGCTGAGGGCCGCCAGAAGCTCGTCGAGGAGCTCGCTTGGCGTGAGGGCGATTACGCCAAGGAGATCGTCGAGGACATCAAGGAAGCCCGCGCGTTCGGCGACCTTTCGGAGAACTCCGAGTATGACGCCGCTAAGGACAAGCAGGCCCAGAACGCCGCTCGTATTGCCGAGATCCAGGCCATCCTCGCCAACGCTCAGGTTGCTGCCACCACGGGCGATCTGACCGTCTCCATCGGTTCCACCGTTTCGTTGATTGACCCCAACGGTGAGGTCATGGAGGTCACGCTTGTCGGTACCACCGAGACCAACTCGCTCGAGCACAAGATCTCCAACGAGTCTCCGGTCGGTCACGCCATCATCGGTCACGGCGAGGGCGATTCCGTCGAGGTCGTTACGCCTTCCGGCAAGACTCGCGTCTACACCATCGCCAAGATCGCACGCTAGACCACGGTCCCGCGTAAAGGTATGTTTTCGCTCCCTGGGACCGAATCCTGGGGAGCGTTTTAGTTTGAGGAGCTAACTTATGGCAGAGAACCAGAACGCCGCCGATCAGGCATCGACGCTCAACGACGAGCGCGCCACCCGTCTGGCCAAGCGCGCCGCCCTGTTCGAGGCGGGCCAGAACCCCTATCCCGAGCACTCTGAGCTTGAGGACTACGTCGCCGATATCGAGGCTAAGTACGCCGAGCTTGCCGATGGCGAGGACACCGAGGACATCGTGAAGATCGCCGGCCGCGTGGTCGCCAAGCGCGGTCAGGGCAAGATCATGTTCATCGTCGTGCGCGATGCGACTGCCGAGATTCAGCTGTTCTGCCGCATCAACGACATGGATGAGGCTGCCTGGAATACGCTCAAGGCCCTCGACCTGGGCGACATCCTGGGCGTGACCGGCGTGGTCGTGCGCACCAAGCGTGGCCAGCTTTCCATCGCCCCCAAGAGTGCGACTCTGCTTGCCAAGGCCGTTCGCCCGCTGCCCGAGAAGTTCCACGGTCTTTCCGACAAGGAGACCCGCTATCGCCAGCGCTATGTCGACCTGATCGCCAACGACGACGTTCGCGAGACGTTCCGTAAGCGTTCGCAGATTCTCTCTACCTTCCGTCGCTTTATGGAGTCCGACGGCTATATGGAGGTCGAGACCCCCATCCTGCAGACCATCCAGGGCGGCGCTACTGCCAAGCCGTTCATCACTCACTTCAACGCGCTCGATCAGGAGTGCTACCTGCGTATTGCCACCGAGCTGCACCTCAAGCGCTGCATTGTCGGTGGTTTTGAGCGCGTGTTCGAGATCGGCCGCATCTTCCGTAACGAGGGCATGGACCTTACCCACAACCCCGAGTTCACCACGATGGAGGCCTACCGTGCCTTCTCCGACCTCGAGGGCATGAAGGCGCTCGCCCAGGGTGTCATCAAGGCTGCCAACAAGGCCATCGGCAACCCCGAGGTCATCGAGTACCAGGGCCAGACCATCGACCTTTCTGGTGAGTGGGCCAGCCGTCCCATGACCGACATCGTTTCCGACGTGCTCGGCAAGCAGGTCACCATCGACACGCCGGTCGAGGAGCTTGCTGCCGCCGCGCGCGAGAAGGGCCTGGAGATCAAGCCCGAGTGGACTGCCGGCAAGATCATCGCCGAGATTTACGATGAGCTGGGCGAGGACACCATCGTCAACCCCACGTTCGTGTGCGATTACCCCATCGAGGTCAGCCCGCTTGCCAAGCGCTTTGAGGACGATCCGCGCCTGACGCACCGCTTTGAGCTGGTTATTGCCGGTCACGAGTACGCCAACGCGTTCTCCGAGCTCAACGATCCGGTCGACCAGGCCGAGCGTTTTGCCGCCCAGATGGCCGAGAAGGCCGGCGGCGACGATGAGGCCATGGAGTACGACGAGGACTACGTGCGTGCCCTCGAGTACGGTATGCCTCCCGCGGGTGGCATCGGCATCGGTATCGACCGTGTAGTCATGCTGCTCACTAACCAGGCCTCTATTCGCGACGTCCTGCTGTTCCCGCACATGAAGCCCGAGAAGGGTTTCCAGTCCGGTGCCGCTGCCGCCAAGGCTGCCGAGGCCGGCAACGCCGCAAGCCCGTTCGTTAAGTCGCTTAAGCCCACGCTCGATTACTCCAAGATCGCCGTTGAGCCGCTGTTCGAGGAGTTCGTCGACTTCGATACCTTCTCCAAGAGCGATTTCCGCGCTGTGAAGGTCAAGGCATGCGAGGCCGTCAAGAAGTCCAAGAAGCTGCTGAACTTTACGCTCGACGACGGTACCGGTACCGACCGCACCATCCTCTCCGGTATTCACGCTTATTACGAGCCCGAGGACCTGGTCGGCAAGACCTTGCTCGCCATCACCAACCTGCCTCCGCGCAAGATGATGGGTATTCCCAGCTGCGGCATGCTGATCAGCGCTGTCCACGAGGAGGAGGGCGAGGAGCGCCTCAACCTGATCCAGCTCGACGCTTCCATCCCCGCCGGCGCAAAGATGTACTAGGGGGTTACGCGGGTTTACCAACCCGCGTAACCAGTTGACGCTGCGCGCCGCCCAGGGCGACAATTTGTCATTCAAAAGGCAAGGCATGACCAGAAGGTCTATGCCTTGCCTTTTTCATGCCAACTTGTTCGCCCTGGACGGCGCTCGCTGGCGTTGCCAAAACATCGGCGTTGCCGGAGTAGTCATTGGGTGTTCCTATAGTTTTGTCAACCGTCGGGGCTACTCCCGGTAGGGCACCCGGTCGCGCATCACGGCGTATATCGCCCTGAGCCGCTTCCTCGCGACGGCCTTGAGAGCCCTGCCGTGCCCCATGCCCCGCGCCCTGCAGGCTCGATAGTACTCGCCGTAGCGCCCCGAGGACCTCACCAGGCTGTTGCACGAGAAGATCAGCAGGGACTTGAGCCTCGCGTCGCCGCGCCTGGACGCCCTGACCGACCTCACCGACGTGCCGGAGCTCCTCACCCTCGGGGCTATGCCGCAGTACGAGGCCAGGTGGTCGTGGTCCGGGAACCTCCCGATGTCGACCGACACCGCGAGCTGCGCCGCGGTCCTCGGGCCGATGCCGGGCACGGTGAGCAGGCACGCGTAGGCCTCGTCGCCCTCGAGCAGCGCCGCCGTCTCGGCCTCGAGGGCCCCGGCCTCGTCGAGGGCCTCCGATATCCGGGCGGCCAGGAACCTGACCTGCCTGTTCTCGGCCTCGACGAGCGCCGGCGGGGGCGCGGTGGAGGCGGCCGCGGCCTCCCCGGCGGCCTCGGCCCGCGGGCCCCCGG
>CALEBN010000046.1 GCA_937943045.1 uncultured Collinsella sp.
GGCCTTGCACTTGACGGCTTTGGAATTCAGGTCTTGTTGCATCTTGAATCCGACGGCATCGAGGATTTCCTGTTCCGTGCACCGTGAGATATCGGATACGGCGGCGATCGTTGCGCCACATCCCGGAAGTTCGAGTTGCTTGGGACCGGTGAGTAGTCGATGCCCGATCGGTCCTTTCCGGTCGATCTCGGTAACTTGGAGTGCGCCGTCTTGCCTGGTACTCCGTGTCAGAACCGAATAGTATTTGCTGGAGTCTCCGCAAAAACAGGCGAGGTCGAGGCGACCTGACAGGACGGCGTTGTAGACTTTCTCGCCGATCTCCCTGTTTTGGAGATAGAGTTCTTTATACCTATCGTTTTTGGGGTTCTTAAGTCGGGCGGTCGCGGCTTCGTGCAGGGAGGCCAGCCTGTAAGTTTGGATAACCGGACGAGCACTCATCGGAAATTACGTCCCTCGAATTTTTCTAACCCTACGTGGTTACGCGCGGCTTCAAGCTGTTTGCTGCCGTCCCTGTCGATGGCAGCCTTTTCCTTCAGGCTTCGATTGCCCCTCTGTTCGAATCCAATCGCCTGCAGGATGTCCCGCTCATTGCACTTCGAGATGTCGGGAACGGCGGCGAGGACGGCACCGTATCCCGGAAGATCGAGCATCTTCTGGTTCGTAATACGGCGATGCCCGATCGGTCCCTTGCAGTCGATATCCGTGAGTTGCAGGGCTCCTTCCTGTTTCGGGCTACGCGTAAGGATGGAGTAAAAGCGGCCGTCTTCCGTTTCACAGAAAGCTACGAGGTCGATTTTTTTATCTAGTACCGCGCTATACAATCTGTCACCGACCGCGCGGTTCTTTTCATACCACTCTTCGAACCGTGCGGCTTCCAAATCGAAATACCCGGCGAGCGCCACCTCATCCAGACGCAACAGCTCATACGTTTCGATTCCACTTCGATTCATCATCGCGCATCACCCGAAAGGCAGGAAGCGCCCTTTACTTTGTTTGCCTGTCTTAAGTTGTCACCGATCACGGTTAAATCCCCCATTTCTTTATTTTTCTTTGTAAGATTTTACCACCTCTCATCAAAAAAGGGGCACCCATAGCCGGATGCCCCAAAGAGAAGAGTGTCAGAAAAATCAATCAGCGAGCCTTGGCGAGCGGATTATAGGTGCCGTCAGGCACCGCATGAATAGCGCATCGCAGGCAAATCGCTGACATATCGATTCGGTTTGCAGGTCTAGCCGACAAGCGGCTTATCGACCATAGCGGACAACTTGGCGTACAGGTCGAGCTCGACGGAGATTGCCGTCTCACCGTAGGCGATGGCCTGGAACATGCGGTACCGCTTCAGCCCCAGGTCCTCCTCGACGGTCGCACCGTCGGCCTCGATCTTGTCATAGGCAGCCTTGATCGAGGGCATATCCTGATCCTCGTTATGGCTGATGTCGTTCTGCAGAAGATCTACGAGCCCCTGCATGCTCATCGAATCGCCGCCCTGGCGATAGAGCAGGCAAACACACGCATCGAGAAGCATGGCGCGGGCCGTCGCGAAAAGGTCCCCGCTTTTCTTGATGACATCTGCATCCAAGCCATGTGAGATGCACCCCGCCAGCACCAAGGCGTCCTCCTGGCAGGAAATGAACGAAAACGGGTTATAGTTCATAGTCAAACCAACCGTAGTTTCCTCGCCCTTAACGGCTTCGGTCTTTTCTTCCATAATGAAATTCCTTTCTATCAATCTCCGGCTTCAGCTTGAGCATCATTTACTGACTGCATTGTGGTCAATTGTATCAAACCGATCGCGGAAGCCAACGTCGCCCATTTAGACTAGAAGCACCAAGCGGGGCAGACGCAAGGGTCGGCGCTCGCATTCACGCCGTACGACGGAATGCCGTTGTTGTAGACAATTCTAACCCCGAACTAGCCTTTGTGCTTCTTCCCCTTGAACTCGGGGAATTTCATATCAAGCGACCAGGTCTCGCGATTCAACGTGAGATACGCGTCATAGGTTCCATCCCCGCTTTTCTTCTTGATTCCCTTGATGAGCGATGTCTTTCCTTTTTCGGCGATTTCCCTGCCATTCTTGTCGGTGAGCTTCTTCGGCTTATCCTTTGGTCCGACAAAACGGTAGATGGAAAAGTCGCAGGTTCCGTCCTGGGCGAAGACGGCTTTCCCATCTTTCTCGCCTGTCTTCTTGAAATGCACTCCGGCGCAGCGGAACTGATTTTTCGTCGCATAGAGGTCCTTGCCGCATTTCGGGCACTTGCCGATGACGATCGCGTTTCCGTCGCCTAGTTTCATACCGTCTAATGCACCGATGTTATCCTGCATTGCCTTCATATCGTGCACGACCATATCAGTGACGGTATTGATGACATCGGACGGTTTGCGTGAAAACCGTCCCACCTCGTTCATGGATTCGAACAGCTTCTCGGTGACTTCCGGTGAGGCGATCTGGCAATTTGACAGCAAGGCGTAAGACACCTCGCCACACTTCGTCATGGTGAGTGCGCCCTTGTTTTCCTTCATGAGGGCGCGTTCCTCATTGGCGGTGATTTCCGCAAGCGTGCTCGTCCTGGTGGCGCCGGTACCGACGTTATATTTCTCGAGCTTCTTCGTAAGCCATTTCATTGTCGGTTTTTGCGGGCGTTTGTTGGCTCCTTCGTGTACATACGGGGAGGCGGCCTTACCGAACTCGCAGGCGTTCTCCGCCTCCTCCCCTTCCGTTTTTTCGGTAGAAGAGGAGTCCGAATCGAAAATCGCCTTGAACCCCGGTTTGATTGGGATCTGGGTCTGACCGATAAACTCAGGGAAATCCCTTACATGACCTTTGACCAACTCATATTCATAATCTTCGGCGAGCATCGCTAGATAGTTCTTGGCAAGTACGGAATAGATCGCGGAACCGATCTTTCCATAATCCTTTTCAAGTTCGGCAAGGGATTCGGGAACATTGATTCCCGGTCTGTTCGCGCCGTGCGCCCCGCCTTCCTTGACGTGTGTCTTCCTTGCGGTGCGATGGGAGAGCAGTGACGTATCCACTCCGACCACTCCGGCGATCTTATCGACAAGCGGAAGCAATTCGCCGAATTGTTCCGGCGTAACCTCCTTATCCTCGGTACGCGGGTAGCTTACGATCTGATTTTCGTACATCTCCTGATATGTCTTCAGGACATTTGCTGGCTTGAATCCCTGCTTCGCGAGGATAGCGGACAGTCCGGCGAGGTCGAGGAGCTTTCCGGGAGCAGTGTGTTTCTTCGCCCTAGAATCCTCTGCGACAGCGCTGTCGTGCAGCTGTGAAAGGTCTACCTTATCGGGACTATCGAACCGGATATCTTCGGGGTCGTCGGTCTTTCGGGCGAAGATGTTGCCGTTCTCATCTTTGAAACGCGCCTCGTAAAACGGCTTGCGGACATATTCGTTATAGGCTTTCAACTGGTCGCCGGTCAGTTTGACCATGACCGATTTCAACCGGCCCTGGCGTACGACCGTTCGGAACCCCTTTTTTCGCGCTACGAGTGTTGCCGCACGGGTGAACTGCATGCTCGCGAGATCCCAGCGCTCGCGGACGACTGCCTTCACATAGTCGCCGTCCTTGTCCATAGATGGAAGGGTCTTGCGTTCCCTGAAAGCCTTCTGCACGCTTGCCGGCGCCTCGTCGGCAAAGTACATACGCTTGGTCGGACCTCTCCAACCGCATTTCTCCAAAGCCTCCCAGGCGAGCAGTTCGCCCTCGCCGGACGGGTCGACATCCGTTGCGATCACGACGCAATCGGCCTCTTTCAGCTCATCTTTAAGACCGGAAATGATGTCCTTGCATCCGCTTAGGATCCCCTTCTTCCATGCAAAATCGTTGAGATTCCACGGCAGATTTTCAAGATCCCAACTCTTATAGAACTCGACCTTTTCAGTAGGAACCTGTTTATCGGGAGGCAACAGCCCCATAACGTGTCCGCGCAGATTGGTAATTTTATATTCAGTTCCGGCATAATTACCGGTTTTTCCACCCAATGCTTTTGCAAAATTTCGTGCAGCGCTAGGCTTCTCGGCAAGAATCAATTCCATTATTGCTTTCCTTTCATTAGTTGTTTCTACTACAACGAATCTATTTTAAATTAAGCAAAAGGGTTGTTCTTGCATACAAACATTAAGAAAGACAGGAAGCTGACCAAATCAGCTTCCTGTCTTTCTTAATTGTAAATTGATGTTTGAATCAAGAATTTCTGCAATTCTGAATCATCCGCTGTTTCGTAGAAACGTTTGAGCTTTTCACCGAAGTCATGTTTACACTCTGGCGGAATCGCCAAGATGCCACAGCCGTCAGCAATCAGCATTTTATTTGCTATGAGTTGCGCCGTTCGCTTATTCCCATCACTAAAAAGTTGGGAGCGACAAAGATAACCGAACATCTTAAGTGCCCGTTCTCTCCCAGGTTCCATATTCGCAATTTTCTCGATAGCGGCTTTTGCAGTATCGAAGTCCGGCATCTCCGGTTGCCAGGCGGTCCCACTGATACCTACTGGTATGTTACGAATACATCCAGCGTTATGAACAAGCGATGCACCCAAAATGGAATTTATTTTGGCAACAAACTCAAAATCTACAAGTGAGTTTAAATGCTCAAAGAGATAATTCCAAGCAAGTTTAAGATTGTAGACGGTAATTGTTCCGGTGACAGTCAATCCTTCAACGGTTTGGTTGTGCTCAACGATTACTTTTGCTTGCGGGTATGTGATATTGACACCTTCAATGATCGCCTCTTTCCAGATGCTATCCACAACATTTTTTTTTGCATAGAAGACATTGAATTTAACAGCTTCTTCAGCCTCAGCGATTGTAGACATAGTATTTTTACCTCCGTAATATTATTATACCATGTCCATATGCATTCATTCAATATGCTCGGTGTGCGCTGTACGGTCAGCGTTTTGTGTCTTGCTAATGCCCACAGTATTGCTTCTTGTTTTCAATGCGTTACTTCCAAGTGTGGCAGCTTTACACTTGGCTTTTAAGTTCTGTGAAGATGGCATGGTACGATCGAGTCCATAGATAGCTTCTTTAGTTAAAAAAGAAAAGAATTTATCCGGTTTGTTTGTTTCATAAAAGTCGAGTAGCAGAGTCTCAAAATTGATAATTTGCTCTCTCGGAATCGCCAAGATGCCACAGCCGTCAGCAATCAGCATTTTATTTGCTATGAGTTGCGCCGTTCGCTTATTCCCATCACTAAAAAGTTGGGAGCGACAAAGATAACCGAACATCTTAAGTGCCCGTTCTCTCCCAGGTTCCATATTCGCAATTTTATCGATAGCGGCTTTTGCAGTATCGAAGTCCGGCATTTCCGGTTGCCAGCTTGTTCCGCCAATATGCACATCAAAATTCCGCAGTTGTCCAGAATCGGGAACAAGATTGTTGCTAACGAGTTGATGTACCTGCCGTACATATGACAAATCGATAGGTGCATCAATAAAATCAAATATGAATTGCCATCCATGTTTTAGATTGTTGATTACAGTTGTTTGGTCTTGCGTTAGATTAGCAATTTTAGCACCTTCGAAAACAGCTTTTGTAGCAGGGAACGTGATATCGATTCCCTCGATAGTTGCTTCTTTCCAAATACTGTCAACGATATTTCGCTTTGCATAGAAAATGTTATCCTCGACGGACATATGCTGACCGGGATACATGGAAGGTCCTTTCAATCAAAAATTTGTTCAGCCTTAATCTTTAATGACTCGGATTATCGTGCACGGAACTAGCTTGATGCCCTTCGTTGACCTTGTCGGCAACGGCCGTCTTTGCATCCCTGACGGCAGCGAGAGAGCGGTCATGTTTACTGTTCTCGGCGAGCTTGTCACGGGCTTGTTTCCCGAGCGTATGCCATTGGGAAATGTCGCATTTCGTGCGTTTGCCGGCCAGCTTGGCATCGATTGAATCTTTCATATCCGAAGCCACGATTGACGCGAATTCCGGGCTGATCGGTACCGCGATGTGGTTTTCATCGACAAACGCCGCGTCCATCGGGTCTCGGGGATCCGATTTTTGAGACAGATGGTCACCTGGGTCGAGGAAGAGGATATCCATGATGATCTGCTGCGGCTTCTGGGATGCGGCGATTGCTTCCAGCTTTCCAAGCTGCTTAGCCGAGATCGCCGTATCCACGGAGATGGCGGTGTTTCCCCTCGCCGATGGATGCCATGCCTGATATTCCTCACTCGACATTCCGGGCCTATATCCTTGCGGGACGATCACACGGCCGTTCTTTTCCTCTAGCATACCGGAGGTAAACAGGGTCGCTTCGCGCAGGAGGTTCTTTTCCGCGAGATTGCGGAAGGTGGTTACCCGTGCGAAATTATCCATCGCTTTCTGAACGGGTTTCTCCAGGGATCCAAGGCACTCGAGAATATGTTTCGTGGAGGGATCCGGGTCTTTTAGGTCAAATTCCACATCCGAGAAATACTTGCCGGTCTCTACGCCCTCATGGAAGTCCCTGATCGAGTCGATTCCGTCTTCCCCGATGAGGTTCGTGAGTTTTGAATAATTCTTTTCGACTGCTTCCGCGTAGCCGGGATGCTGTGGATCGGTTGTCAGTCGCAGCCCATCATACGCGTCGATGATGTTCATTACGACAGATGTCTTATCTGCTTCAACGGGCAGATAAGTGTATTTGAAATGTTCCGCGTTGCCCGCATAGGAGAGCTTTACATCGAATGCAGGCCCTTTTTCGGAATCTTCGATAGTAATATCCAGATCGAGGTTCTTATAGACCTGGAGCGGATGGGGCATCTTCACGTAAGCCAACAGTTCCGGCACCAGGCTGCTCTTTGGATAGTTCCCTTCCGACAGCCATGCGATAAGCGACGGCATCTCGCCTTTGAGTTTACCGATCAGCCTTTGCGTCGTTTCAGGCGAGAACGGATCGTCCGTTTCGTTCCATTCAGCCAGCGCATTGTGGATGGCGGCGTTCTGGATATGGTTATCGGCCATCTGAGCCACATCGATCAGTACGTTTCCATCGTTGTTTAAGACATTTACCAGGCCAAGCGTGTTCATTTCTTAATTCTCCTTTTCAATGGTTTTACTGCGAATCGCGGTTGTCGTCGTCATATCTGAGAGTGATGTAGCGCGGTCTATCCCTATCTTGCGCGAGCCTATTTCGCCTGCTGTCCGCGACCTTGAAATGCATGGTGCGGTTAAGGGAATTATGTTCCTTTTCGCGATCGGACAGCTTCGGATTTATTTCCGCTTTCATCTTGCAAATATAAGATGAAGGTATTATAATATCCATTGAAAGAGCTGCAAGCGCCGGAGGGAATCGTGTCCCACCATAGCGGGGTAGCTCTTTTTCCATTTGTTCATATTTCTCAGAATCGATATACAGGATCTTTTCCTCGTTTGCAGCACGGGCGAGATATGAAGTGAAGTTGTCACGTCCGTAAAGGCTGGCTATCACGTTGCTGCAGCCGTTATCGTTCGTCTTGGTTCCATATCCGTTTGGGAAAAAGTATGCGATGACCGGGACGCCGTCAGGGTCGTACATATCGAGTACGGCGGCGACGCCTTTGCCCTCAAACGACCTACCGTTTACCGTATAGTTCGGCTGGTCGAAAACGACTACCGGTTCTTCGAGCTTTTCCGGAAGCGCTTTGATCTGCTCGATGGTAAGCCCATGTTGATGGTTGTCAGCCTCTTTTGGGGCGATTGCATTCCTGAGATGTCTTTGCGTATAGATGAAGGGCAGGTTGTCGAATCCGGCTCTCCTGAATACATACGGTGTGTTGGGCCGGGGTTCCAGAACGGCGTGCGGTGACAGCATGCCGCTCAGGCTCGCATCGACATCGTAACCGAAATCCAGATATTCCGAACACTGTATCCCATATTGCCTGATTGCCTTGACGTCCATTTCAGGCAATTCGTCTCCTCTGAGCAAAGCGGAGAGAATCGAGTCGTTGATCATTCTTTCCGCTTTCGGGCGCTGGATCGAGGACTCGTATTCGCGAATCGTCCGCGCAGCGTTAAGCGTATAGCCATCCATATCGTTCCTCCCCTGTAGCTCGACGGCAAGTTCTATTTTTCCTGTACGTCTAGTGCAACCGCATCGTTTTTGCGATCGTCATTCACGTGGACGGCCTGCTTCGCTTTTGCATCCTTTA
>CALEBN010000047.1 GCA_937943045.1 uncultured Collinsella sp.
GCAGACTGTCCGTCCTTGTGGTCCTGCTGCTCCTTGCGCGCGGAACCCTCGTGCTTTATCTCGGTACCATCGGTCGCGGAGACCGATCGGCGGCGCTTACGCTCATCGCGTGGCTGCGGGGCGGGTGACGAAGTTCCCCGCTTGCGCGGCTTGCGCCCCGAATCGCCCGACTGTTTGTGCGACGCGTCACCAGACGAGCGTCTGCGACGATGCACTCGTTCGATGGATCCTCCCTCGACCGTGGTGTCGGCGAGGTCGGGGTCATCGGAGAAGAGCTTCTCGCCCATCATCGCGAGATTGCTGTCGTTGCTCAGCTCCTCCATGATCTTGTCGAAGTTCTCCTGGGAGATATGGCAGGGACGGATGCGTTCGCCCTCACGTGGAACCTTGTCACCGGTGTCGAGCGCCGAGACGGGCAGCGTCAGGCTCGAGCCGTCCTCCATGCGCAGGCGCACGGTCTCGCGCGGCGTATCGAACTCAACGACCTTGCCCATGCCCGCAGGCGTATCGATGAGCGCGTTCTTCTTGGGCGCACGGCCCTTGAAGTCCTTGTATGCCTCGTATTCGTAGCGCAGGCAGCACATAAGCCTGCCGCATAGACCGGAAATCTTGGTGGGGTTGAGCGGAAGGTCCTGCTCCTTGGCCATGCGGATGCTCACCGGTTGGAACTCGCCACCCAAGCGCGCGCAGCACAGCTCCTCGCCACAGTGACCCAAGCCGCCGAGCATGCGGGCCTCGTCACGTGGGCCGATCTGGCGCATGTCGATGCGCGTGTGGAACGCGGCTGCCAAATCGCGCACGAGCCCGCGAAAATCGACGCGCTCGTCCGAGGTGAAGTAGAAGGTCGCATGGGACTCGTCGAACGAGAACTCGACCGCCGAAGGACTCATGTCGAGGTGATTCTTCTCGACGAGGTCGTGAAAGACCGCGAGGGCCTCCTGGTCGCGCGCGGCAATCTCGTCGCTTTTGGCGAGGTCCTCCTCGGTCGCGATGCGGATGACGGGCTTGAGCGGCTTGGTGACCTCGGCCTCGTCGACATCGACGACGTCATGGGTGCACAGGCCGATCTCGTTGCCCTTGCTCGTTTCGACCAGGACGTGGTCACCGGCCTTGATGTCGAGGCCCGCTGGATCGAACCAATAGTCCTGGGATGCGTAGCGAAGTCGCACTGACGCTACTAATGGCATAAAGCCTCCCTGATTTCCAAGAACATTGCGTCTATCGCAAGTTGTGGTGTCACATTATACGAGATGCTCGTGGCGGCGCTTCTGGCGGCATCGAGGGCGCGCATCAGGCCGGCGGTTGTCGCCGATTGGGCCACATGGGAGCTCTGCGCGCCGCATTCCGGGTAGGCGAGCAGCT
>CALEBN010000048.1 GCA_937943045.1 uncultured Collinsella sp.
GCGGTACGCGAGCTGGGTTCAGAACGTCGTGAGACAGTTCGGTCCCTATCCTCCGCGGGCGCAAGGGAGTTGAGGAGATCTGCCCCTAGTACGAGAGGACCGGGGTGGACGGACCTCTGGTGACGCGGTTGTCGACCAACGGCACCGCCGCCTAGCTACGTCCGGCACGGATAACCGCTGAAGGCATCTAAGTGGGAAGCCGCCTCCGAGATGAGCTCCCTTTCCGGTAAGGGCCCAGATAGACTATCTGGTCGATAGGGCGCAGCTGCAAGCAGGGCGACCTGCTCAGGCGAGCGCTACTAATAGCCCGAGCTCTTCTTCATTGCCAAGACTACGATCGAGATCGAGAGATGGACGTGTCGCGCGCATGCAACCGCCAGGGTGGCGCGGGGGATCCCCGGGCCCCTCGGACGGCAAGACGATTGCCGCGGGAGCGCCTCCCGCGAGCGGAACCATGGAGTGGGGGATCACCCGATCCCATTCCGAACTCGGCAGTTAAGCCCCACCTCGCCGAAAGTACTGCGGCGCCAGGCCGCGGGAGGACAGGTCGTTCCGCTCGCAGGGGGCGCTTTTCTGCGCTCCGGCCGCCCTGACGGGACGGCCGGACCTGCCGATGCCGCGGCTCCGACGGGCACCCGGCCTCGCCCCTTGTTTGGGGCTCGGCGCGGCGCGGAGGCCGCTTGGCCCCGAGGCGGGGCAATTCCGGGCGCCTGCCGGACCCTCGCCGACTTCCTCGGGCGAACCTGTGCGACAAAACTATATTATTATTTGGACGCCCATGCGGGCGTCTTTTTGTTCAGGCTCGTGAGCCTGCACGGCGCGCGAAGCGCGGCGGGCAAAAAACCACCCGCTATGCGGGTGCGCGTCGAAGGCTCCGCCCTTGCGTCAAAACGCCGCCAGTCGGGATACGATACGGGTGTTCAAGTCGTATCAGCCCGGAAAGGCGGCCGTTTTGGCAAACAAGGCACACAGCCTGTCGCACACGAAGTGGATGTGCAAGTACCACATCGTGTTCACACCGAAGTATAGGCGCAAACTGATATACAGCCAATACAGGGATTCGCTGGGCGAGATATTCCGCAACCTGTGCAGGTACAAGGGGGTGGAGATAATCGAGGGGCACCTGATGCCCGACCACGTCCACATGCTGGTCAGCATACCTCCCAAGATCAGCGTGTCCAGCTTCATGGGCTACCTCAAGGGCAAGAGCGCGCTCATGATGTTCGACAAGCACGCCAACCTCAAGTACAAGTTCGGCAACAGGCACTTCTGGTCCGAGGGCTACTACGTGTCGACCGTCGGCCTGAACGAGGCGACGATAGCGAAGCACATCAGGGAGCAGGAGGCCCACGACATCGCGCTGGACAAGTTGAGCGTCAAGGAGTACGAGGACCCGTTCAAGAGGAAGTAGGGGAGCCCCTTTAGGGGCTGCCCGGTAGTACGAGGGCCGCTTTGTGCGGCCCGCGAGAGACAAGGGCGGTACGGCTTGAACGAAGTGAGAGGCAGCGCCTTTAGACGCTGCCGGCCCCCCTCGGCCTTATAGGCCCAGAGCAAACCACCCCTTTGAGGGGTGGTTCATGATTGCTATCGAAATTAGTTCCGCGGGGGCAACCAGAGTCGTGCCCTGGGGGGACGGAGATACGACGCCCATACGGTCGGCGCGA
>CALEBN010000049.1 GCA_937943045.1 uncultured Collinsella sp.
GCGATCGATGTCGTCGTGCAGGTGAAGCGCTGGAGGGGCGGCTACCGCCGTATCGAGTCCATCACAGCCGTCGAGGGCTTTTCCGACGGTAACGTGACCCGAAACGAACTGTTCCACTGGGAGGGCTCGCCGGAAAACGGCAGGCATGTTGCCACTGGATACCAGCCGGCGCGTCTAAAGGAAAAGATTCTCGACGAGGGCGCGGAGTACGACCCCCGTTGGTTCGAAGGCGGTGTCTGGTAATGGAACCTGCCGTCATCATCATGATGCTGAGTGTTTTCTTCCTATTGCTTTCCATCACCGTCGGCCTCTATTCCCTGTTCTGCGGGCTGTCGGCTGCCGGCGATGTACGCCGCATGAGGAATTCGACTGCCCTTAGAACCGGCGAGTCGGACGATAAGGACCAAAAAGTCTCCACGCCCCTTCCGCGTCTTGCGGAAGCCGGTATCGAAGTCAATGGCAAGACGTGGATTCTCCTCCTCGTCTTGCTCGCGGGAGCGGGTGCCCTCATCGGATTCATGGCCCTTGGACTTATCGGAATCGGTTTCGCCCTCATCGGACCCCTGATTGCCGAGCTGTGGGTGCGTTCCCGCGGAAAGAGCCGTAAAGCACGATTCGATGAGCAATTGGCGCGGTCGCTTCCCATGGTCGCGGAAAACATGCGTGCCGGATCCTCGATTGAAAGAGCCCTGCGCTCTGTCGGGGAAAATTCAGACGACCCTCTGAAATCCGAGCTCCTGGCCTGTGCCGGCGCAATGCAAATCGATGGCGATATCGTCGCCGCGCTCGATGACATGGCGAAACGAACCGGCAGCAAGGACCTTGTCCTCCTGCAGGCCGCCGTGGCTTCGCACAAGGAGGTTGGCGGATCGCTGGCCGACTCGCTCGAGCGCATCGGAGACACCATCGACGCCCGGTTGTCGCTCCGTCGGCATATCGAGTCGGAGACGTCATCTGTGATCGCATCCATGAAGGCGCTTATCGTGATGCTGCTCATCCTGTTCGCAATCATCATGGTCGGCATTCCGCAGGCATATGATTTCTATACGCAGGACCCGCTCGGCATTCCCGTGCTGATCGTCGTGGTGCTATTTGCGGCAACGGGCTCCGTCATCATCTACAAAATGGCAGACATCGACGTGGAATAGGAGCCAATCGAAATGAATATCCAATATCTCCTCGTGCTCCTGTTCGCCTGCGCTGCCGGCGGTATGACTTATGTTCTCGCCGGCGAACCCTTCCGCAAGCCGCTGGCGCGCGCCAGGATGTCCATCGCCGCCCGTAAGGGGATGCACGCCAAACCGACGCCGCGCATGAAGATCGCCGAGGCAATCGACCGCGCCGGAGAGGCGTTCGAAAAGCTCGTCCCGCTCAAGCTGTCGGAATCCCGAGAGCTGCAGGACAAGCTCGACCTGGCAGGGTTAAAGATAACCCCATCGACCTGGCGTGCCATCTCCCTCGGGATCACGATCTTCACCGCCATCATGCTCGCCGGTGCCGCCCTCGTGGGCGGATACGGAATCGCGATGGCACTCCTAGTCGGAATCATCGGCGCCGTCGGCGGGTGGGCGGTCTGCGGAGTCTGGCTGTCGCATGCGGGAAAGAAACGCGGCGAAGAGATCGATCGCTATCTGCCGCCGGCACTGGAACTGCTCACCATCTCCGTCTCAGCCGGCGTGCTCGTGGAGCGTGGATTCAGGCAGCTTGCCGAGAACAAGGCCCTCGGTCCGCTGGCAGACGAGTTCGCGCGTACCGATATGGAGATCTCGCACCTCGGCGTGTCCCGCGTAGATGCCCTGGACCATATGCGCCGCCGATGCGATTCACCGCTCATGGGATATTTCTGCGCGGCGTTGATCGAGGCGACCAGAAAGGGCACCTCGATCTCAGGCGTCCTCGAATCGCAGGCAAAGCTTGCACGCAAGGCGCGTTACGATGCGCTGACCGCGCAGATCAACAAGCTCTCGACGAAGATGGCTGTCCCGCTGGTGTTCTTCCTGATCGCCGTGCTCGTCCTCATCCTTCCCCCGCTCATCATTCCGACCGCAAGCATGCTCATGGAAATCATGTAACCGGGGACATCAGCTTAATGACGTGAAGCAGCCGGGGTGCAGATTTGCACCCCGGCTGCTCTCCTTTTTCCCCATAATCCCGGACATACCGGTAACTTTTTACAGTCTGCCGCGCTATAATTTTCGATAACTATAAACGTTCAAGTAGGTTAGGGAATTTCATGCTAGATAAGATTAAAAACGGGGTGAAAGACATCCCTATCTCAGCGGAAGCTTTTGGGTTTGCAGCGGTCGTGGCGAGCGTGGCGCCCGTGCCGGACGCTATAGGTAATTTGGTAACTTCTATCAGGTACATTGCACTTTCGCATTCTGTCTGGTCTGTCCTGCAACCGGCAATTCCAGTAATCATTCTCGCCCTCGCAGCCATTGCGTTTTGTAAAAATAACTATAAGGTTGCACTTGCGGCTGGTATCGTCGCAACTATCTATTTTTTACTTCCGGCTTCCCATATGAGCACTGAGCCAGTTGTAATCCAGCTCTGCGATATCATCTGCCTTGACCTCTACACATTAAAATTGTGCGTTCAAGATAACTACGAAGAAACCGGTTATGCCGAATAGGGAGTTGAACGATCCAATGGAAAAAAGTAACGAGATCACCCACGTCAATGCGGAACTCATCCCACAGGATAATTCTGCTGAAAGTGATGATAAGTCACTCTCCCGCCGCCGTGTACTCGAAGCCGGCGCAGCGGCGTTGGCATTGCTCATGATGCCCAAATTAGCGTTCGGAGCAACCTGTCCGGGCGGAAATCCTCCGAACGAAAAAGGTTGGTTCGGTTCAGGAAATGGATCTGTTGTCCATCATGGTGGAAACTATATCGGTGTTACATCTAAAACCTGGTGGTGGCAGGTCGGATATAGCTGGGATGCAAGCCAATGGCTTTGCGTCTCCTTCAGGGTATACATCGAATCGATTTTTACGGATGAGCTCTATGATATTTTTAAGATTCACGTCCAAGCAAGATGCGGCGATGTAAACACTTCAACCGGTCATCGAATCTGGTATTTCAAATATAAAGATAACTATCTCCATTTTTGGGTGAGCAATCTTGGAATCGCCGGAAGTAGCCAAAAAACTGACTGGGAAGATAATAGATACTTCGCTTTCTCAAACGAAAACCTCGGTGGCGGAAATCGAAGTTGGTGGAGCATTACTGGCTGGTCCGATTTGGGATACGACTCCCCGACATACCTCTATAAGCGGAACAATGGTCTTCAAGACGCCTATTTCGGTCTTGGAGTTTATGTTTATAACGTCATGTGCGGAGGCGTCAATAACTGGACTACACCTGACAGAGTTTTTCTTAGTGGACTTACAAGTTCCCCTGATTCCTTCATGGGCAGTGATATTCACGCAAAAATCGATAAAATTACCCTCGACCAGGACATGTCCCTGTTCGGCAAGATCGTCGCGATCGTTCCGGATGCCGTCAAAAGCGGATATCAATGTCTGGATGTCGATTCCGCAGGACAGTCCTCCGGCACGCTCGTCCATCTTTACGGTGCGGACGGAAGCGGAACGAATTATACGCAGCGCAATTTCATCATGGGCCTTGGCGCGATGGATGAACGTGGCGGTATCACATTCACCATCTTCCCGGCCCATGTGAAAGGTTTCAGTCGTGTGCTCAACGCATCGGGAGGAAGAGGCTATCTAGAGCAAGCCGCCCGAAACCGCACCACGCCCTCTTCCGCTCAAACGCTCCAGCTCTACGGGGATGACAATTCCATCGCCGGTCGCTTCTGGGTCACAAAGAGTGTCGACAAGAACGGCAGGTACAACATTATCAGCGATGCATCCGGTTTTGCATTCGACCGAGCCGACGGCAAGACCGCCGAAGGAACCATCGTCCGGCTGCATTCCGACGGTATTCACGCTTCCGAATGGACGAATGAGGCGCACAAGTGGCGTATCGAGGAAGTGTTCTTCAAGGGCACGATCTCGCTCGATGCCGAGCGTGTCGAGCCCGGCAAGACGATCTCTGTCATCGACCCGTCAAAGACATGCACACCCTACGATATGGCTGGCACCGGTTCAGTGAAATACCTGTACCGCTGGTACTGGATGAAAGACGAGAGGGAAAGCCCGTTTGCCGAAAACAAGTATCCTGAAGCCTTTACGTTAAGCAGCTGGTGCCATCTTGCAAATTGCGGTGATCAGGTTTGGCGCGATGCCTATGCCGGTGCGGGATACCCCGTTCGCGACACTAATTTCTTCGTTGAGTCCTTCAAGCTGAGGATCAAGTACGGCAACGGTTTCATCGAGAACAACGCCGACTTTGGAGCAATCTGCTACGCCGGATGCATGGGCATCGAAAATTCAGGCGATTTCTCTTGGTCCGATGTCTGCCGCGACGGCGAGGAACTTGGCAAGGGTGGCGTTAGCAACCGCATTACCGGTATCAAGATCTGGCTTGAGGGAGATATCGCCAAGGAATACGATATCGCCTATCGCGCCTTCATCTATGGGCAGGGCTGGACGGAGCGTTTCCACTCCAACGGCGGTTCTCAGGATGATGCGGAGCTGTGCGGTTCGGATGATGCATCCGGCAGCAAGGGAGCCATCAAGTGTATCCAGGTATTCGCCATCCCGAAGCCGCGCGGTGCCAAGCTGGCACGAGAGTTCGCCGAGGACAATTCGTTTATCCCGGAAAACTCCCATTCGGGTGGCTATCTCACGGCACAGGCGATGCTCGCGCTCAACCTCGATGACACGTCGGGGTTCGATGGGCACAAGATGATCGCCGATGCGTATCAGGGCGACAGTTCGAAGGGCCTGGAAGCTCTGCCCGTGCCGCCGACTCCTCCGTCTCCTGTCGGTATCAAGGTGTTCTATTATGTCGACGGTGAAACCGATCCGTGTTTCGACGAAGAGTATGAGATGGGAACGACCTATCAGGTGAATCCCGATGCGACTGCCGCCGGTCAGAAAGACAACTGCCTCGATCTGGTCTGCTGGTACACGGATCCGGAGTACACGCAGCCCTATGAATCGCAGGAGCTTGCCACTTCGTTGAAGCTGTACGGTTACAACCCTTGCTCGGTGAAATACGATACGACCACCCGCAGCAGCGTGCTGGACACCTCGTATAACTGGTCGACGGACGCCGACCTTGGCACCGCGCTTGATCTGGCAGCCCTGTACCCACA
>CALEBN010000050.1 GCA_937943045.1 uncultured Collinsella sp.
GGCATGACCAGAAGGTCTATGCCTTGCCTTTTTCATGCCAACTTGTTCGCCCTGGGCGGCGCTCGCTGGCGTTGCCAAAACATCGGCGTTCCCATAGTCCAAACCTGCCAAAAAGGGACAGGTTTATTTTGGTCGGTTTTATCTGGGCAAACGTGGTCGTCTATCGCTATGCGTCCGAAAATCCACGCTCGTTTCTACTCTGCCTACATTTGGAGGAAGAGCTCGTGGAGGCGGGTGTCGTCGTCGAGCTCGGGGTGGAAGGTGACACCGAGCTGTTTGTCTTGACGGGCGGCGACGATACGGCCATCGACTTCGGCCAAGGCCTTGGCGTCGCCGTGGACCTCGACGATGCGGGGCGCGCGGATAAACGTCAGCGGCACTTCACCGTCGATGCCGGCTACCTGCCCCTTGGTTCGAAAGCTGCCGAGCTGTCTGCCGTAGGCATTGCGCTCAACGAGCACATCCATGGCTGCCAAGCGCGGTGTCCCCTTATCGTCATGGGCGGCAAGGTCGTGAGCCAGCAGAATCAGGCCGGCGCAGGTGCCCAGGACGGGCATGCCTTCAACGATACGGGCACGAAGCTCCTCGAGCATACCGAGTTCGGCAAGTAGCTTGCCCTGAACGGTGGACTCGCCGCCGGGGAGGACCAGGCGGTCAAAGTCCTGCTTCAAATCAGCCGCCTGCCTCAGCTCAATACAGTGCACGCCCAGTTCGGATAGTCTTGCCTCGTGCTCGGCAAAAGCGCCTTGGACCGCCAGCACGGCGACCGTCTGGTCTGCATAATCGCTCATGTGCGATCCTTTCTGCCGGACTAGCGCCCGCGCTCCTCCATGATGATCTCGGTTTCGTCGGCGTTGATGCCCACCATGGCCTCGCCTAGATCCTCCGAAAGCTCGGCGATGAGCTTGGCGTCGGTGAAGTTGGCCACGGCCTTGACGATGGCGGCTGCGCGCTTGGCGGGGTCGCCGCTCTTAAAGATGCCCGAGCCGACAAAGACGCCTTCGGCGCCCAGCTGCATCATCAGCGCGGCGTCGGCGGGGGTCGCTACACCGCCGGCGGCAAAGTTCACGACGGGGAGCTTGCCTGCGGCGTGGACATCGCGTACCAGCTCGACCGGAACCTGCAGCTGCTTGGCTACCTCAAAGAGCTCGTCGTCACGCAGGGCGACAACGTCACGGATCTGCTTTTGGATCTTGCGCATGTGGCGCACGGCCTGGACCACGTCGCCCGTGCCCGGCTCGCCCTTGGTGCGGATCATCGTGGCGCCCTCGGCAACACGGCGCAGCGCCTCGCCCAGATCGCGGGCGCCGCAGACAAACGACGCGTCAAACTGGGTCTTGTCGATGTGATAGACGTCATCAGCAGGGGAGAGAACCTCGGACTCGTCGATGTAATCGATCTCGATGGCCTGAAGGACCTGCGCCTCGACAATGTGGCCGATGCGGCACTTGGCCATAACGGGGATGGAGACGGCCTCCTGGATGCCCTTGATCATCTTGGGGTCGCTCATGCGCGAGACGCCGCCTGCGGCACGGATGTCGGCCGGGATACGCTCGAGTGCCATGACGGCGCAGGCGCCTGCCTCCTCGGCGATGCGTGCCTGCTCGGGCGTGGTGACGTCCATGATGACGCCGCCCTTGAGCATCTGCGCGAGCTCTCGATTGAGTTTGACGCGATCGGCCTTGCTGGTCTGTTCTGCCATGGTTGCTCCCTTGGTTGGCATGTGCATTGCTTGACGGAACATCCTATCGGGGAGCTGGGTATGGCAAAATACTCAGTTTTCGAGATAATAACAAGGTCAGACTAATACCAGATTGAACAGCTCGATAAGGTCAGGTGGTAAACTCATGCTTGACTACAATTTGGAAAAACGCGGCGAAGCATCGCTCTATGAGTATGTTTACCAGCAAATTCGAGATGATATCGTAGCTGGACGCATTGCGGCGGGGGAGCATCTTCCGTCTAAGCGCGCCTTTGCCAGTCATCTGGGAATCAGTGTCATTACCATCGAGAATGCATATAGCCAGTTACTTGCCGAGGGTTATATTTGCTCAAAGCCGCGGCGTGGCTACTACGCTTGCGAGCTTCCTGATGCACCGGTTTTGCCTTTGGCTACGGGGAACATCGACCGAGATGCCGTCTCTGTGGGTCCTAGCGCGCATGATGTCAACGGACAGGTCGAGCTGTTCGATGCACTTTCTCCTTCCGCTTTGGAGGCGGCGCGGCTTTGGCAAAGTGCGCTACGGGCGACGCTGGCATCCGAAGACGAGCGCGAAATCTTTTCGCCCGCACCGGCGCAGGGCACCGCTCGGCTGCGACGCGCAATTGCTCACCATCTGCGCGGGACAAGGGGTATGAATGTCGACCCCAACAACATCGTTATTGGTGCGGGTGCCCAGCTGCTCGATACTATGTTGGTTCAGTTGCTTGGCGCTGACAAGGTGTATGCCGTTGAGGACCCGGGCTATTTGCGTCTGACGCGCATCTATCAGGCTATGGGCTGCAAAGTTCGACATATTCCGTTGGATGATGACGGCGTGGACCTGAGCGCTCTGCAGAAAACCGGGGCCGATGTCCTTCACCTGATGCCGTCCCATCAGTATCCGACCGGCCTTGTGACGAGCATCGCGCGTCGCTATGCGCTGCTGAGCTGGGCCGCCGAGCGACCGGGTCGGTATCTCATCGAAGATGACTTTGATTGCGAGTTTCGCCTTGCCGGCAAGCCGATTCCCGCGCTCGCGTCGATCGATGCCGCCCAGTCGGTTATCTACACCAACACGTTTTCGAAGAGCCTTTCATCGGCATTGCGTCTAGCGTACATGGTGCTGCCCGATGAGCTGATGGAGCGGTTTAGGCACAACCTTGGTTTTTACGCCTCGTCGGTGAGTTCTGTTGACCAGGTCGCTTTGGCTCGTTTGCTGGAATCGGGTGATTACGAGCGACATGTGAACCGCGTGCGCGTTCGTGCTCGTGAGGCGCGTGATAGCCTGACGGCGCTTGTGCGGAAAGCGTTTCCGACGGGGGAGGTCTCAATCGAGCATGCAGACGCGGGCCTTTACTGCACTGTGGTTGCGGAGCGCGGAACGGGTGGAAGCTCTTTTGTGCGGGCCCTCACGCGCTCGGGTATTCCGTTTATCGATATCAGTGACTGTTATTGGTGTGCCGATGGTGCATTTGTCCCTGAAAACTCGACTCAAATTCTTGTCCAGTATGACGATCTGGGTCCGGAAGTGCTTAATAACTTGGAACTGCAGCCAATGGGGGCACTCTGCAACCTAAGTGAGTAGACTTTTGGAACTTTGGCGACCAGGCAGTTTTGTAACAAGTCATTTACCTGCGACTTTATAAAGCAATATGGATGGTCTGCGCGGCAAGTTCGAAAAAGTCTACTCACTTGCCGCGCAAAGCTTCTGCATGAGAAAAAAATGGGGTTTTCAACAGTGCTTCGTCCAGCTTTCGGCAAGTTTTTGGTCAGTTGGGGAGGGCTGTTGAAAACTTAGCAGTCCGTTCGGTGCCATTTTTGTTGCGTTCGCGCCAATGCGAGACCGATTGGGTTGAAATCTGTGTTTTCCTGTGCCTATGAAGGATCTACTTTGTGACATATCGGCTTTTAGGTACTGGCGTTTACCTCCTCAAGTCCGCGCTTTGCGTCCGCCGCTTCCACGACCGGAAGAAGACCGGCAGCGATATGATCTCGCCCGCAACCCGACGGCTGCAGTCGCGCTCGGTTTTCCGTTGTATACATTGGTTCGGACGAGAAACAAACGGACCTGCCCTGTCAGCATTAGGCAGCGGCTGTTCCTTGGTGAGCTCCCCAGGGAATCTGTGTTGGAAACGGAGCATGGATTTTTGGTCACGTCTCCTCTACTGACGGCATTTATCATGTCTCGACATCTGACGGATCTCCAGCTTCTTTTTGTGTTGGCGGAGATGTGTGGCTTGTTTGCGGTGTGCGCTCTGCCGGTGGCACTTGAGGCGGAGCTTTCGCGTGCAATTGATTCGGGCGCGATTTCGACAACGTTCGGTTGGGTGCGCTGCCCGTCCGAGGACGGCATCACTTCAAATTTATGGCGTCGAGACGCTTTGGTTTTGGGCAGAGACCTTGACCGTTTTTGTTCAGATGTTTGCGGGATGCGTTACGGCAATAGATTTATGGCGGTATCGCAACTCGTTCCATTGGGCGCCGCGTCGCCTTTTGAGGTGGAGGCGTATTTGTTGCTTGGACTGCCGCGAGCCCTGGGAGGCGAAGGTTTTTGCGGCATAGAGCTTAATGTTGAAGTGATGCTAAACACAAGTGCTCGAGCGATTGTGGGAAAGTCCCGTGTATATATCGACCTACTTCTTTCTTCACCGGACGGTAGGCGACAGGTGGCCATTGAATGTCAGGGAAAGGCCTCGCACGGACGCGCAGGGGATGGCTTGCGTGACGCTGACCGCATGACGGCCCTTCAGGCCATGGGCTACGATGTGCTTCTCCTGACACACAGACAGATATCGGATGAGGATAGATTTCGCGCGATCGTTAAGGCCATATGCAGGATGCTCGATGCTGAATATCGTGATAAAAGCTCGGATGAGCAAAGGGCTGAGATATTACTCCGGTCTGAACTATTCATTGGCTGGACATAATTGGGAGTAATCGACGGAAAGATGCCCGTTAGACACAAAATGGCTCGATCGTGGACGGCTGCGAATCTAAGTGAGTAGACTTTTGGCACTTTGGCGACTAGGTCGTTTTGCAACAAGGCATTTACCTGCGGCTTTATAAAGTGATATGGATGGTCTGCTCGGCAAGTTCCAAAAAGTCTACTCACTTAGTTTTTGACGAGAAGCCGATGCCGAAGACGGTCCTATTTCAGGGCGTTAACAAGTTCGTGAGGCACGAAAAAGGCCCGGACCAATACGGTCCGGGCCTCATCGAGCTAGAGGTTATGTCTCAAGCGGTTGGCTTAGCCAAAGTAGCGCTTAAGCAGGCCGGCAAAAGCTTTGCCGTGGCGGGCCTCGTCACGAGCCATCTCGTGCACGGTGTCGTGGATGGCATCGAGGCCAGCGGCCTTGGCGCGCTTAGCAAGATCGGTCTTGCCGGCGGTGGCGCCGTTCTCGGCCTCAACGCGCATCTCGAGGTTCTTCTTGGTAGAGTCGGTCACGACCTCGCCCAGGAGCTCAGCGAACTTGGCGGCGTGCTCGGCCTCCTCGTGGGCAGCCTTCTCCCAGTACAGGCCGATCTCGGGATAACCCTCGCGATGGGCGACGCGAGCCATGGCCAGGTACATACCGACCTCGGAGCACTCGCCCTCAAAGTTGGCGCGCAGGTCGGCAACGATGTCCTCGGAGACGCCCTCCATCTTGGCGACGCCCACGACGTGCTCGGCAGCCCACTCGAGCTGACCCTCCTCCTGCTTCAGGAAGCGAGAACCGGGAACGCCGCACTGGGGGCACTTGAAGTCCTCGGGCAGCTGGTCGCCGTCGAACTCTTCCACATAACCGCAAACGGGGCAAACAAACTTCATGATTCGATCCTTTCGATCGATGGCGATTGTGCGCTCGTCCGGTCCCGTAAGGGCCCTCTCCGGACGTGCGTCTTGACGAGTTCTATTATCCATAAATGCAACCAAATGTGAAGCCTATTAGGAATGATTTTTAATAAAACAATTTCGAGATATGAAGATGTTGATTGATTAACGATTGGGAGGCCGTCTGCGATCTTTGCTGAGTACAATCGGGCGAGCAAATGTTGACCTATCAACAAATGAAGGAGTTTCCTTTATGCATCTAGCCCGTCGTGCCTGGTGCCGAACATATCAGACGGTTTTTCGCATTGCATTGCCGATCCTGCCCTATACCGAGCCGCGCATTTTAGAGCATGCCGAGGATGTGCCCGCGGTGCTTCAAAAGCGCTCGATCCAGAAGGTCCTTATCGTGACGGATCCCGGCATTACCCGTCTGGGGCTCACGGCACCGCTCGAGACGGCGCTCGCATCCAGGGGGATTGGCATTACGGTCTATGCCGAAACGCGTGCGAACCCCACGGTCTCAAACGTGGAGGAAGCGGCGTCCCTGTACCGAGAGAGCGCCTGCCGGGCCATTATCGGCTTTGGCGGAGGATCAGCCATGGACTGCGCCAAGGGCGTGGGCGCACGCATTGCGCAGCCAAACAAGCCCATCAACAAGATGCGCGGCCTGCTGCGGATTCATCGTCGCCTGCCGCTGCTCATCGCCGTTCCCACTACCGCCGGTACGGGAAGCGAAGTCACGCTTGCGGCGGTAATTACCGATGACGAGGCGCACTACAAATACCCTATTAACGACTTTGTGCTCATCCCGCACTTTGCGGTGCACGACCCCGAGTTTACGCGCGGTCTGCCCGCCTCCATTACGGGGCAAACGGGCATGGACGCCCTGACGCATGCCGTCGAGGCCTTTATCGGACGAAGCACCACGCCCTATACGCGCAAGATGGCGCGACAAGCGGTTCAACTCATCCACGACAATTTGCTCGAGGCCTATGAGCATGGCGATGACATGCGTGCGCGTCGCAATATGCTTTCGGCGGCGTATAAGGCGGGTGTTGCCTTTACGCGCTCCTATGTTGGATATGTGCATGCCATCGCGCACAGTCTGGGCGGGCGTTACGGGATTCCGCACGGCTTGGCCAATGCCATCATCCTGCCGCACATGCTTCGCGCCTATGGCGAAGCTGCTGCTCCTAAGCTCGCTGATCTCGCCCGCATGGCCGGCATCGTGCCGGTTAACGCGCAGGACAGCCTGGCGGCCGAGGCCTTTATCGATTGGGTCGACCGCATGAACGAGGCCCTGGGAATCCCCAAATATGTCTTGGGCATTCGCCGCTCTGACATTCCCGAGATGGCGGCGCATGCCGATGCCGAGGCCAATCCGCTATACCCCGTTCCGCTTCTAATGGACCGCTTGGAGCTCGAGCATATGTACGAAGTCGTTGCAGGTGGTATGTTTGAGGACGAGAATTAGGAGGGTCCATGAACACCGAGGAAATTGCGCGCATCGTCGGCGATCAGCGCGCCTACTTTAAGACGCACGCCACGTTTGATGTCGATGCTCGACGTCGCGCGCTCGTGAGTTTACGCGATGCGGTGCGGGCCCACGAGGCCGATATCGCCCATGCGCTCAAGACCGATTTGGGGAAGTCGCATGACGAGGCCTATATGTGCGAGATTGGTACGTCGCTTTCCGAGATTCGACATCAGATCGCTCACGTGGCTCGGTGGAGTCGTCCGCGCCTGCGTCCGTGCGATCTCGCTAACGCCGTGAGCGTGTGCAAAACGCAAGCCGTGCCCTATGGCGTCACACTCATCATGGCTCCGTGGAACTACCCGTTTTTGCTAACACTCGAGCCGCTCGCCGGCGCCCTTGCCGCGGGCAATACCGTGGTCATCAAGCCAAGTGCCTATGCTCCGGCATCGAGCGCGGTGCTCAAGCAAATCTGTGAAGAGGCATTTGATCCGTGCCTGGTGACGGTTGTCGAGGGCGGGCGCGCCGAAAACGAAGCGCTGCTCGATGAGTGCTGGGACAAGATCTTCTTTACCGGTAGCGTTTCGGTCGGCAAGCTCGTTATGGAGCGCGCGAGCAAAAACCTCACGCCCGTGACGCTTGAGCTGGGCGGCAAGAGCCCCTGCATCGTGGATGCGACGGCAAATTTGAAGGTCGCGGCACGGCGTATCGCCTTTGGCAAATGGCTCAACGTGGGGCAGACCTGCGTGGCGCCCGACTACCTGCTGGTCGATACGCGCGTGCACGACGAGCTGCTGGGCCTCATCAAGGAAGAGGTCCGCCGTATGTTTGGCGAGCATCCGCTCGATAACGAGGATTACGGGCATATCGTCAATGCTAAGCATTTTGCGCGCGTGCGCGGGCTGATCGATCCCGATAAGGTCGTGCTGGGAGGCACGGCGCGCGAGTCGTCGCTCAAGATTGAGCCGACGATCCTAGACGGCGTGACCCCCGATGACGCCGTGATGCAGGAGGAGATCTTCGGTCCCATCTTGCCGGTGCTGACGTTTGAGAGCCCAGACGAGGCCGAAGCGTTTATTACGGATCGTCCGACGCCGCTGGCCCTGTATATCTTTAGTCAGGATCGCGCAGTTCAGCAGCGCTTCGTGCGTTACGTGCCCTTTGGCGGTGGCTGTGTCAACGACACGATCATGCACTTGGCTACGAGCCATATGGGCTTTGGCGGCATGGGCGCGAGCGGTATGGGGCAGTACCATGGACGCGAGAGCTTCGATACGTTTAGCCACAAGAAGAGTATCGTGAACAAGGCAACGTGGCTGGACGTGCCATTTCGCTATGCTCCTTACGCAAGCTGGAAGTACAAGTTCGTGCGCATGTTTGTGCATTAGAAAAGGGCGCAGGTAATACGAACAAGTGTTCCTATTACCTGCATTTTGCGTTAGACTACTGTTATGGAGCACGGATGGGCCAACTCCCTTTAGAAGGGATTTGGTATGAACGTAAGCGATGTTATTTCGTTATTGGCGTTGTTGATTGCGGCTATCGAACTCGGTCTGTTTATCGGCCGAATGAAATAGCCGCCCCCGCGTAAGCGAAGACGGCCACTTCTCACGATGAAAACGTGTATCGGAGTTGGCAAGACCCGCGGCAACGGGTGCCATCCGTGTTCCTATCTTATCTGCAAGCGTTCTGTCGCGCAAGCGTTGAGGCAAACGATTGAAGGACGCAGGCAGGATGTATTTGTGTCCGCACGGGACCGTAGACTTCTCAATAAGGTTACACACCGGTTTATCCGGCCGTTAGAGGAGCTGCTATGTACGAGCCTTCGCGTGTTCTTCTGTCATTTCACATTGCAGGATTTCAGTATGCCGATGGCGCCTTGGTCTTGGGCGATCTTAAAGCGGGCGATAAGCTGGCGCTGTGTGCCGAGCGCGATAATCCCCATGACCCTGAGGCGGTTGCGATCTATTACGGCAACACCAAGCTTGGCTATGTTCCGGGAAACGAGGTCGGCCCGCTGTCCTTGATGATGTATTACGGCCACGAAGACGTGTTTGAGGCCCGCGTGCAACAGGTTGCCCCCGAGTGCAGCCCGTGGCATCAGGTGCGCGTTGGCCTCTATGTAGTGGATGCTCGCTAATCGGTAAGGGAAGCTGCCATGTTTGACGACGATGACCTGTTCGATTTGACGGATGATCCGTTTGAGTGGGATCTGCTGCTCGACGACGATGATCTGGAACAGGACCGTAAGAAACGGCGGGACAAGAAAACTTAGGGTGACGCTTCGAAAAAGCAAGACAAACGCCGCCGCGGCCTGTTCGGCGGGCTCTTTGGCTAACCGCCGTATCGCTGTGTCTGTATACTTAGCACGAGTTTGACGCGTTGCGAAATGAGGGCATAGACGATGATGTGGTTTACCGCCGACCTGCACCTGGGCGATACGAATATCTTGCACGACATGGATCGGCCGTTTGATTCGGTCGAGGAGATGAACCGCAAGGTCATCGATGCCATCAATGAGTGCGTGGCTGCGGACGACCGCCTCTATATCTTGGGAGACTTTACGTATCGCTTGCCCATGGCGGAGGCGGTGCGCCTGCGCGAGCGTATCGAATGCAAGAATGTGACGCTCATCTGCGGTAACCATGACGGCGACTGGGAAGATCCCGACGCCCCGCAAATTTGGGAAGACGTGCGCGATTACCTGGAGGTTGCTCCCGGCTATGCCAAGGGCCATCGTCTGGTGATGAGCCATTACCCCATGCTCAGCTGGAATGGTAAGGCGCGTGGCGCCATCATGCTACACGGGCATATCCACAGCAGAGGAGACCGCACCAACGCACGCAACCGCGATCGCGAGCGCCCCATTTACCGCTACGATGTGGGCCTCGACGCCAACGAGTACAAGCCCGTAAGCCGCGACCAGATTCTTAGCTTCTTTGGGCTATAGGGCGCCAGAACCACCACAAAGGGGACACAGTGCGCCTTTGTGGTGGTTCTGGCGCCGTTGCCATTATGGCGGCGGCGCCTTTTTTGTCCGTGCGGCGCGGTAGAGTGTAGGCGGTTGAAATTTCCGTCCATCGAGGAGCTGCTATGAATGAGATCAAGTGCCCGCATTGTGGCGAAGTCTTTAAGGTCGATGCATCCGGCTATGCGGATATCGTCAAGCAGGTGCGCGATGCCGAGTTTTCGCGCGACTTGGATGAGCGTGTGAAGGCAGTCCAGCGCGAGGGCGAGCAGGCGCTGGAGCTTGAGCGCTCGCGTTCGACGGCTGCTTTGCAGGAGGCAGAGTCTCAGCGCAACGCTCAGCTCGTTGAGCAGAAGAACGCTGCGGCTCAGCAACTGGCACAAGAGGTTGCCAAGCGCGATGCTGAGCTTGCCGAGCTGCGCGCTAAGCTCGAGGGCGCTGCCGCAGAGCGCGAGAGTGCAAGCCAGCGCGCGGCGGTAGAGGCACGAGCCAATGCTCAAAAGGAAAATGCCGAACTCCAGCGTGAGATTGATAGCCTGCGTGCGCAGCTTGGGCGCAAAGATGACGAAGCAAAGCTTGCCGAGTCGGCGGCGCGCAACGCTGCTCAAAACGATTTAGCTGCGCGCGACGCTCAGATTGCTGAGCTGCAGGCCAGGCTCGCCGCGGCGGACAAAGCCCAGGAGATGGCGCTTGCCGCTGCCGCGGCAGAGTCGCAGCGTGAGCTCGATGCCGCTCGCAGCGAGGCCGAGCGCGCGCTTACTGACTATCGCGCGAAGGCGCAGGAGAAGTTTTCCGCCGCAAAGGCTCAGTCCGAGCAAGAGGCCGAGGGCCTGCGTGCCCAGCTGCGCGAGCAGGAACTGATGGCAAAAATGAACCTGTCAGAGGCGGTCGCCGCGGCGGAGCGAGAGCGCGATGAGGCACGTGCCAAACTGACGAGCGAGCTGGCTGTGCGCGATTCTCGCGAGGAACAGGCCAAGGCGGCACACGAGCTCGAGCTTGCGCAGGCCAAGCGTGCGAGCGATGACCTGATTCGCTACAAGGATGAAGAGATCGAGCGCCTTAAGGACATGAAGGTCCGCCTGTCCACCAAGATGGTGGGCGAGTCGCTCGAGCAGCACTGCGAGACCGAGTTTAACCGTCTGCGCATGACGGCGTTTCCTAACGCGTACTTCGAGAAGGATAACGATGCGTCCGAGGGCACCAAGGGCGACTTTATCTTCCGCGAGTGCGACGCAAGCGGTAACGAGGTCATTTCGATTATGTTCGAGATGAAAAACGAGAACGACGAGACCGCGACCAAGCACAAAAACGAGGACTTCTTTAAGAAACTCGATCACGATCGTCGCCAGAAAGGCTGTGAGTACGCGGTGCTCTGCACACTGCTCGAGCCCGAAAGCGAGCTCTATAACGCAGGGATAGTCGACGTGAGTTACCGCTATGAGAAGATGTACGTGATCCGCCCGCAGTTCTTCATTCCCATGATCACGCTGCTGCGCAACGCCGCCATGGGTTCGCTGCGCTATAAGCAGGAGCTGGCGGAGTACAAGCAACAGAACATCGACGTCACGAACTTCGAGGCCAAGATGGAGAAGTTCAAGAACGACTTCGGCCGCAACTATGAGCTTGCGAGCCGTAAGTTCCAGACGGCGATCGAGGAGATTGACAAGACGATTAGCCATCTGCAGAAAACCAAGGAGGCATTGCTGTCCTCCGAGAACAATTTACGTCTAGCCAACAAGAAGGCCGACGATCTTACCATTCGCAAGCTCACCTGGGGCAACAAGACCATGAAGGCGGCGTTTGACGAGGCGCGCGGGGCTGCGACAGGGGCAAACGATGAGCCCGCCGAGGCGGATTCGTATGAGGTCGAGGATACCGAGTAGGGGATAGCGTATCGCGCAAAAAGCGGGGCCGCTGGCGATATTGCCAACGGCCCCGCTTGTTTCGCTCCAGTATGTTCGGCTAGTCCTCGAGCAGGTCCTCGATAAAGCCGACGCGGTAGTTTTTGAAGATGACCTCGCCGCCGTCTTGCGTGGCGTCCAGATCGACATCGCCCATGATGCCAAAGTCGTGGTCGCCATCCTCGTCGGCAAAGATCTGGTGCACGTGCCATACGTGCGCGGTCTTCTCGTCGGACTCATCGATGGAAAACATCGCGGCGCTGCGGGCATCTCCGTCGGTGAGGATTTCCTCGTGCTGCTCGTGGTAAGCGTCGAGTGCTTTTTGCCAGCGGATCTCGCTCATGCCCCAGTCGTCGTCGAGCTCGCCCAGGTCGCGAACGTGCTCGCGGGCGGCAAGGGTCACGCGGCGGAAGAGCGCGTTGCGCACCAACAGCGTGCAGCCGCGGCGGTCCGCCACGACCTCGTCGATGCCCTGCGGCGGCGTGGTGTCGAGGGCTGCCGGGTTGCCAGCGTTCTCCCACTCGTCCACCAGGCTCGAGTCGACCGAGCGCACCACAAAGCCCAGCCACGAGATAATGTCGCGCAGGCGCTCGTCGCGCTTCTCGATGGGTACGGTGCGGTCGAGCGAACGGTAGGCCTCTGCCAGGTAGCGCAGCAAAATACCCTCGGAGCGGGCGATGCCGAGCTTTTGAATGTAGCCCTTAAAATCGCTCGCGCTTTCCAGCATATCGCGCAGAACGCTCTTGGGAGAGAGCTGATAGTCGTTTGCCCAGGGTACTTCCTGGCAGTACTTGTCAAAAGCGGCGTCGAGCAAATTCTCGAGCGGCTTTTCGTACGTGACGTCTTGAATGCGCTCCAGACGCTCCTCATATTCGATGCCGTCGGCCTTCATCTCGGCCATAGCGCGATCGCGTGCTGCGCGCTCCTGTGCGCGCAGCACCTGCTTGGGATCCTCGAGCGTTGCCTCGACCATTGAGATCAGGTCCATGGTATAGGTCTCGCTCTCGGGATCGAGCAGCTCCAATGCGGCAAGCAAGAACGGCGAGAGCGGCTGATCGAGCGCGAAGTCCTCGGGCAGATCGACCGTCAGCGCATAGTCGATGTCTGGTGCGGCGTCAGTCGGGGCGTCGGGTGCGGGCGGTACCTCGGTGCGAACGACGACGCCGGAATCGATGAGCGTGGCGAAGATCTCGTCGGCGCGAACCTCGAGCTTGGCCTTTTCCTCGGGAGTCTGCAAGCTCGTCTCGATGAGGTCGTGTACGCGGGCGCGGGCATCGCCGCCCTGTTCGACCACGCTAATCACCATGGAGTGTGTGATGCGCAGGCGCGGCTTGAGCGTTTCGGGCTGCGTCTCGATCAGGCGCTCAAAGGTCTGCTTGTTCCAGGTGACAAAGCCCTCGGGGGCCTTCTTCTTTTTAATCTTGCGGAGCTTTTTGGGATCGTCGCCCGCCTTGGCCATAAGCTTGGCATTCTCGATCTCGTGCTCGGGTGCCTCGGCAATCACCATGCCCTCGGTATCGAAACCCGAGCGGCCGGCGCGACCGGCAATCTGATGGAACTCGCGGGCGCGCAGGCGACGCATCTTGTAGCCGTCGAACTTGGTGAGCGCGGTGAGCACCACGGTGTGGATGGGTACGTTGATGCCGACGCCGAGTGTATCGGTACCGCAGATGACGGGCAGCAGACCCTGCTGCGCCAAGCGCTCGACCAGCAGGCGATAGCGCGGCAACATGCCAGCATGGTGCACGCCGACGCCGCATCCAAGCAGGCGCTTGAGAATCTTGCCAAAGGCCGTCGAGAAGCTCGTCCCCTTTGCCGCGTCTTTGATGGCTTCGCGCTGCTCCTTGCTGGCGATGCCAAAATTGGCGAGCGACTGTGCCGTCGCAAGTGCGGCATCCTGGCTAAAGTGCACGATATAGAGCGGGGCCTCGCCGCGACGCATCGCGAGCTCGACGGTGCCCTCGAGCGAGGTCGTCACGTAGTCGTAGCTCAGCGGCACGGGGCGTGGGGCATCGACGACCAAGTCACAGGTAGCGCCGGTGTGCTCCTCGAGTGAGGCGGCGATGGCAGTGACATTGCCGAGCGTGGCGCTCATGAGCATAAACTGCGTGTGGGGCAGGGTGAGCAGCGGCACCTGCCAGGCCCAGCCGCGGTCGGGGTCGGCAAAGTAGTGGAACTCGTCCATGGCCACGCAGCCCACGTCGGCGTCCTCGCCCTCG
The DNA here is from genome assembly GCA_937943045.1 of uncultured Collinsella sp. Classification (GTDB taxonomy): domain Bacteria; phylum Actinomycetota; class Coriobacteriia; order Coriobacteriales; family Coriobacteriaceae; genus Collinsella. The sequence continues at coordinate 14,076 of CALEBN010000050.1, forward strand.
CGGAGCGCATCGTTGGCAAGGATTTCGGCCGTGCAGCAGATGACGGGTGCCTTGGTGTTGATATGCGTGTCGCCGGTGATCATACCGACGTTATCGCGACCGAGCACCTGCACCAGGTCGAAGAACTTTTCACTGACCAAGGCCTTGATGGGGGCCGTGTAATAACAGCGTTTGCCCTGTGCCATGCCCATAAAGAGCATGCCCAGCGCGACGAGCGATTTACCCGATCCGGTCGGTGTGCCTAAAATGACGTGATCGCCGGCTGCCAGGTCCATGAGGGCCTCTTCTTGGTGATCCCACAGCTCAATGCCGCGATCGCTCGTCCATTCAAAGAAACGTTCGAAGGCTTGATCGGGCGTGAGCCATGGTTCGGGCTCGCTGCCGTCCTCGGGCTCCCACCAGGTGGGGGAGAGCGCGCCGAGCGAGCCAAACTCGGCTTCGGTTCCCGTGCCGCCCGAGAATGAGCTGGCGGCGCCGGCGCCGGAGACGGTGCTGGCGGCGGTGTCTGTCGTGGTCTGTGCCATGTGTTTGCTTTCTCTCGCGATTGTCCGCCAACTATTATGGCGTAGCGGCGGCGCGGGGTGCCAGCGCGCGAGAAAATGCAGGAAATGGGCGTTCTGCCCAGCCGTTTGGTGCAGTTGCCAGCTAAGTGAGTAGACTTTTTGCAATATCGCGAGCACATGGCTTTTGCGTAAGGGATTTACCTGCGGTTTTAGTTTTCGTTATGTGGGTTGTGCTTGGCTATTGCTAAAAAGTCTACTCACTTAGGTTTGAGGGTCGTTCGCTGGCGCCTATTTGCGCTTGTTTGCTGACGCCGCGACCATCAGAAGCCCGTGGGACTCTTGTGGCAGGCGCTTCTTGCCCTTGCGGGCGCGGTTTCTAAAGTTCTCGACGGCCTCTTCCATGCCGAGGGGCACGTAGGTGAGCTCGTCGAGGTTATCTGGCAGGTAGCAGGCAAGGCTTTGCTCCTGCGCTCGGCCTGCTGCGAGTTGCTCTTCGGTAGGTTTCTCGCCGGGTGTGGCGTAAATGCCATAGACGACGGCACCCATCTCGCGCGTGCGGCATTCATATTCGGTCTCGGGATGCTCGGGATGGTCGCGGCGGACGTCGTCACTTACCCAAAGCGTGTCGTAGCCTGCCGCGGCAAACTGTCCCAGGGCGTAATCGCGCAATGGTTTGCTGTCGGTTCGTAGCGTTACGGTGGCGCCGGCTGCAAAGAGCGGGCGATAGAGCATCAGATGGTCGACATGGACGAGGCGCTTTTTGGCGTACTTGGCCTTGGGCTGCGGCGTGGGAAAGTTGATGGTGATGGCATCGAGCTCGCCTGTGGCAAATAGCTGCGGCAGCGATGCGGCGCCTCGAGGCAGAACGAGTGCGTTGGTCAGTTCATGCTCGCAGATTTTCTGTGCGGCATAGGCGATGCAGATGGGCTCCTGGTCCATGCCGACAAAGAGCGTGTCGGGCTCACGGCGAGCACGCTCAACCAGATAGGTGCCTTTGCCGCAGCCCAGATCCAGATGAAGGTGTTCGAAGGGCTTGCTGCCAACTGGCGCGCAAGCCTCGCGCCAATCTCCGGCATAGATTTCGGGGTTCGTCTCAATCGCATCGGCGTAGCGCTCTAGGCGCTCCTCGAGCACAAAGTTCTTAGGCGTGCGAACGTGGACGGCTCCCATGAGGCTCCTTGGTCATAAGTATGGAACGTATAGCTGCGCGTTCCGTCAATGGGTTGAAAAAGGGGTGGGCATAGTTTGCCCGAAAGACGCGGTGCGGCTCTACGGCGAGTCGTCGGTGCCTACAGGCGCTTGAGAATCACATAGCGGTTGAGCTCGCCGCTGCGACCGTCAGCATGGAAGCGCTCAAGCTCGCGCACGGGGACCTCGCCGCTCTTGTAGAACGTACGCACGCCGCGCACCAGGTCGGTGATCTGCTGATCGTCAAAGTGGTGGCAATAGCGGTAGGCGTGGCGGTCGTTTTGCCAGCCAATAAGGTGGTCACCGGCTTCAAACTGCGCGGAATCGTAACCCTCAAACGGCGGGGTGAGCTCGGCGCGGGCTTCGGCTCGAACGGCCTTGCGCGCCATGCGCTCGTCGTTCATAAACTCCCAAAAGCTGATGGCGATGATGCCGCCCGGGCGCGTCTGCCGCACCAGGGCGTCGAGCACGCGTACGCGGTACTCGCACGACGGCACGTGGTGCATAAAGCCAAAGCAGACCGAGATGTCGGCGAGCGGGGCGTCGAAAAGCACGTCGGGCGTCTCGGCGGGGTTGAGTTTCATGAGGGCATCGAGCACGTCGAGTTCTTGGAAGTGCAAGTTAGGAATGCGCAGGGCGTGGCCGCGTGCATCGATGGCCAGGTCCTGGCACGAGTCGACGCCATAGAACTCGAAGGGGCAGCTGGCGTCTGCCGAGGGGCTCGTGCCGTCCATGCCTTTGGCAGCCAGCGTGCCGCCGGCGGCAAAGTTCTCGAATCGCATATTGCCGCAGGCGAGATCGAAGACGCGGACGGGATGCACGATCGTGGCGACGTCGAGCTGTTCGAGCGCGATGTCCATGGTGCGCACCCAGCCGGGCCACGGGGCCTGGCGCGTATCGGAAAAGGAGGCGGAGTGCTCGCGATAGAACGTGTTGTTGAGCTGGATGAGCGATGAGGCGAAATCGCGGTTCACGGCGCGGAACTCCCTCCGTTGGCGGTGCGGAATAAACAGTACGACCATACTACCGTTAACGCCGCAACGGGGACAACCGAGCTGCGGGTCATTGCTTTGTTTGGACACATTTCCGCAGCTCATATGCACCCGCAACCGCCGGTTGTCAAAAATCTCACTAAAATAGGTGGCATGTTTTTGGCGGTGGCGGATACATTTTTAACTGTGCAAGGCGCCTAAGAACAAAAACGGTCCGGCGGCACGGCTGGCAAAAGCATAGGAGGAACCATGAATGTAGAAACTGCGCAGCGGCTCGCCGACCTTCGCCGCAGCAAAGGCTTTAGCCAAGAAGGGCTGGCACGAAAGCTGGGGCTGTCGCGCCAAGCGGTCAGTAAATGGGAGCGTGCAGAGAGCTCGCCCGATACCGAGAACCTGATCTCGCTCGCCAAACTCTATGGCGTGAGCCTGGACGAGCTGCTCAATCCGAGCGATGAGATCGAGGACGATATCGAGTTTGAGAACGAGGACCGCGCCCGTCAGCGCGAGGCCGAGGCGGCAGAGCGCGCGCGTACCCATGAGGCGGCGGCACGTGCCACCGAGGCGGCAACACAGGCGAGTGATGCTGCGGCCAAGGCGGCGCAAGCGGCAAGCTGGAGTGCACAGGCCGCCAATGCCGCTACGGCGCAGGCGACGAGTGGCGGCGCAGTTGGCTCGACTCCGGTGAAGGGCCCGTTCCAGTCATTCCCGTATTGGGCCGTGTGCTGGCTGCTGTTCTTTTTGCTGATGTTCCTGTTTGGCGCCGGCCCCTTTGCCGCGCTGATCTTCTTTACGATTCCCATCTATCACTGGGTTGCGCGTGCGCTCGATGGTGATTGGGCACGCGGGGATATTCAGGTTGGTCCGGCGCCGGCGGCGGCTAGGGCCCAGGGGAAGGATACTTCTGCGGAACCTGATGCTGACGTGGCTACCGCGGCCACCGCTGAGCCATGTGCCAAAGAAGGTGACGAATGATGAAGCTTTCGCATGAATCCAAGCTGCGCCTGGGCGTCGGCATCGGAGCGTTTGTACTGATTATCGGGCTTGTTTTTGGCGTTTCGCGGACTTTGATTCATTTTGATGGCCCGTGGGATCTCGACGATGTTATACCCGGCTTGTCCGGTATGGACGATGTGGTTGATGACGACGATTTTCTGAACGATGGCGGTAACTATTCCGCTCGGCCTCAGCAGCTTTCGTGTACGACCTTTGATGCCGATGAGTTTCGCTACCTCGATTTCGATATCGATGCGGCTACGGTGGACGTCAAGGTTATTGATGGTAACAAGGCTCGCGTTATCGAGCGGGGACGCGTTGCCAATGGTATGGATGCCTCCAAGGCCGCGACGCAGAACATCGCATCCGTCGAGGACTCGACGCTCAAGGTTTCCCAGTTTGGAAGTGATGACGGTAAGGCAATCGATCGCTCAGTTACGGTCGAGCTGCCGCGCCGTGTTGCCGAACATCTGAAGGGGGTCAACGCGCACGTGGGCTCGGGTGATCTGCAGATTGCCGGTGTCACCTGTGATGGTTTCGACCTTTTCCTGGGTGCGGGAGATGTAGAGTTTGCGGGCAGCGTGACTGATTCGCTCAGTGCTGAGGTCGGTTCGGGCGATGTGACGTTCGAGCTCTACCAGGCCCCCGCGAAGTCGATGGACGTGAGTGTGGGCTCGGGCGATGTGGAGATGATGGTTCCGAACTCGACGGGCTTTAAGGCGAGCCTTACCTTGGGCAGCGGCGACTTCGAGAGCGATTTCCTTCCGCTTGGCTACGATGGCGAGACCATATTGAATCTTGAATTCGACAACGGCGATAAGTCTGCTACGTATCGTTTCGAGGTCGGTTCGGGCGACATGTCGTTTGATCCGGAGTGACATGCGGTTATCGAAGACTTATATACCATAGCTGCGCTGTTTGATGGAGGCGCCGGAGCCGTGACGGGCTCCGGCGCCTTTGCCTTTACAATGGGGTCATGGAACAGATTATCTTGAACATACTCGAGGCTCTGCGTCGCGGCGAGACCGTGGACGACAAAGCGCTCGTCAAACTGATACATGCCGAGGCGCGCCGTGAGGGTGCCGACAAACGCGATTTGGCCAAGCGCCGTCTGCTGCCGTTCTACCAGCGGGTAAAACGTGAGGAGCCGGCTCGTTGG
>CALEBN010000051.1 GCA_937943045.1 uncultured Collinsella sp.
CCCTGACCTCTTGACTGCCAGTCAAGCGCTCTCCCAGCTGAGCTACGCCCCCGTGACGAGGAGATACTATAGGGGAATATTTGCGGGGATGCAAGGACTTTTTTTGGGTTGTTGCCCTGCCTTACGGGTTTTCCTGGGACGGGACAAAAATAATCACTCTACGAGCGATTATTTTTGCCCACCGTCCCGATAACCTTCACGTAACAAATACGCTATCGCAGTACCGGTGTGGACTTCGATCTTTGCGGTGGATCGGACTACGTTGCTGATGCCCGTGTCGGCTAACAGGCCCAGGGGGCTATGATCTAGTTCCCATTCTAGGCCGTGTTCGCTTACCTCGGTGTCGGGGGCTATGGCGATGATGGAAAACGTCTTGCCTTCGGCGCCTTCGATAGCCCACGACTCGCCAGCGTGGAGGATGCGGGCGACCACCTTGTCCTCGGCGATCCAGATGGGAGCATCCTCGTAGCTCGCGAGCAGCCCCAGTACGGAAAGGGCCATACCCGGGCGGCCGCCGGTGGCGCAAGTTGCTACCACTTCGGCGGCTGACCAGCGTCGACGGATGGTGTCTAGGGCTAGCGCCAGATCGGTATAGTCCTTATAGGGATCGTGGCGTTCTACTTCAAAATCAACAGCAGCATCGACCAGCGCGCGACCCGCGTCACTCACCGTGTCGGCATCTCCCACATATACGTCGCAGCCCAGCCCCGCGCTCAGCAGTGCGTCGAGCCCGCGGTCCACGGCGACAACATGGTCGCACTCCCCCGCCAGCTGACGCAGCAAATCCGCGCTCGCCACCACGGGCGAGCCGCAGACCACCAATACCTTGCAAGCCACAGCTCTCGCCTATCCCTCAAACGAAAGCACGCTGGCCAGATCCAGGTCCTCATAGCTATCGATAAAGATCTCGCAGTTGTCGCGAACCTCGTCGCGCTCCATGCGACCGTGCGGGTCATAGATGCCCACGCGCTTAAAGCCGGCGGTGCCAGAGCTCTTAAGGCCAAAGACAGCGTCCTCAAACACCCACGCGCGCTCAAACTTGTGCCCATGACGCTCCTCTAGGCGGCGCAGCGCCAGCTCGTATACGTCGGGGAACTGCTTGGAACGCCCGGCCTCGCCCGTGGTGGTCACAAACTCCATGTAGGCATCGAGCCCGGCGCCAGCAAGCGCAGACGCAACCAACTCGGCCGGCGTGGACGTGGCAACACACATGGCAATACCGGCCTCCTTCGCCTGCTTCAGAAATGCAAGCAGGCCCTCGCGCGGCGGCACCTTGGAGTAGCCATCGATCAGGATGTCGCTCAGCTCACGGTAGAGTTCCTCGCCATTTTCGCCAATGCCCCAGGTGTCGTGGTAGGCCTGGCACTCGTCCTCGAGCGACAGGTGCTCAAACTGGGCAAAATCGTCGACCGTCACGTCAATGCCGTGGCGGTGCAATAACTCTGGCTGGGCATAGGCCCAAACGGGGGTGCTATTAACCAGCGTACCGTCGCAATCGAAAATAAAAGCAACACTCGGGGCAGCGATGTGGTCCATAAACGAGCCTTTCGATGTCAAAGGGTAAACAACCTGCTAAAAACGTTTTACCAAACGTCAACCTAACTATCTAGAAACCCTAATTGGTAAAACTGTCAAGAGTTTTACCATCGCAATTCTGCAAGTGGTATAAACATGGCGCTTACCGATTAAACGCCACCGCAAAAACACTTTCGTTCATATAAGTAACGTACAGGTGTTATCGTAGTTTTTGCCGAAAGTTCCACCGAGCACGCGAGGTGGAACGAATCATAGAGCTATCGCCGTCCCTTCGATTCGTGCAGCCTTGGACCTTTCGCATCTAGTCACCAAGGCAACACGCTGCCGCGTCATGATGGGATCAAACGTGAGCGATACAAAGCTAAAGCCAGCAACCAAAAAGCCTGCTACCCGTAAAGCCGCCCCGCACGCACCGGAGCTCACCAAAGACGATGTCTACCTGTTTGGCATCGGTACGTGGGAGCGCAGCTGGGAAAAGATGGGCGCGCACCCCGATACACAGAACCGTACGCGCGGCTGGCGTTTTTGCGTTTGGGCGCCCGACGTAAAGAGCGTCCATGTCATTGGCGAATTTAACGACTGGGACGAGCAAGCCAACCCGCTGGTGCCCATGCATACGAGCGCTATTTGGGAAGGCTTTATTCCTGGCGCCGAGCAGGGTCAGCTCTATAAGTACCTTATCGAGACTAACGAGGGTGAAAAGCTCTACAAGGCCGATCCGTACGCCTTTAAGGCCGAGTGCCCTCCGGGAACGGCGAGCATGCTGTGGACCCTCGATGGCTACAAGTGGAACGACACCGCATGGCTCAAGCGCCGCGCCAGCCATAACCACATGTCGCAGCCCCTTAACATCTACGAGGTACATATTGGCTCGTGGAAGCGCCACGGCGACGCGCCGCAGGGCGAACCGGACGAGTACGGCAACTATCCCGGCCCCATGGATCCCTTCCCCGCGCAGCGCGGTGAGTTTTATACCTACGACGACCTGTCGGTGGAGCTCGTGGACTACGTGCGCGACATGGGCTATACGCATATCGAGGTCATGCCGCTTATGGAGCATCCCTTCGATGGCTCCTGGGGCTACCAGACGACCGGCTACTACGCTGCCACGTCGCGCTACGGCAACCCGCAGCAGCTCATGCACTTTATCGATGCATGCCACGAGGCAGGCATCGGAGTGATCATGGACTGGGTACCCGGCGGTTTTTGCGCCGACTCCCACGGCCTTGCCACCTTTAACGGCCACATGCTGTTTGAGCACGAGATTCACCCCAACTGGGGCACGCACAAGTTCGACTTCGCCCGCGGCGAGGTCCGCTCCTTCCTGGTCTCCAACGTGCTGTACTGGCTCGAGAACTTCCACGTGGACGGCATTCGCATGGACGGCGTGTCCAGCATGCTGTACCTCAACTTTGGCATCGACGATCCCGGCCAAAAGAAGTTCAACAAGTACGGTACCGAGGAGGACTTGGACGCCAGCGCGTTTATCCGTCAGGTCAACTGCGCCGTGGAGGCGCACTACCCCGACGTGATGATGATGGCCGAAGAGTCCACCGCGTGGCCGCTCGTGACCTATCCGCCGCAGGACGGCGGCCTGGGCTTCCACTACAAGTGGGACATGGGTTGGATGAACGACACCCTGCACTACATGCAGACCGATTTTCCGTGGCGCCCCGGCAACCACGGGCTGCTCACGTTCTCCATCATGTACGCCTTTACCGAGAACTTCATTTGCCCGCTGAGCCACGACGAGGTCGTGCACGGCAAGTGCTCGTTGATCGGCCGCATGCCGGGCGACTGGTGGCGCCAGTTTGCCGGCCTGCGCACGCTGGCCTTCTACCAGATGACACACCCCGGTGCCAAGCTCAACTTTATGGGCAACGAGATCGGCCAGTTTATTGAATGGCGCTACTACGAGTCCATCCAGTGGTTCTTGACCGAGGAGTACGAGACCCACAAGCACCATCAGGCGTTTATCAAGGCGCTCAACCACCTGTACACCGCCGAGCCCGCCCTGTACGAGCGCGGCTACACCGATGACGGCTTTACCTGGATCGATGCGGACAACTCCAAGCAGTCCATCGTGAGCTTTGTGCGCCAGGGCGAGGACATCGACGACGACCTGGTGATCCTGATCAACTTTGACCCGGCGAGCTACGAGAGCTTCCGCGTGGGCGTGCCGCGCGAGGGTGACTGGGAGGTCATCTTTGACTCCGACCGTCCCGAGTTTGGAGGCAGCGGCTATGCCGGAGAGGAACCCTACACCTGTTCGAGCGAGCCCTATCCCTGGAACGGGCAGATGGACTCCATCGAGATCAAAGTGCCCGGCCTGGCAGGTGTGGTGCTTAAGCGCCGCGGCCCCAGCAGCTATAAGCCGCCCGTGGTTGAGGAGCCCAAGAAGGCGACGCGCAAGCGCACGTCCTCGGTGAAGCCCAAGCCCGCAGCTGCCAAGAAGGCTCCAGCTAAGGCGAAGGCTACGACGACCAAGGCCAAGGCTGCCGCAAAGCCCGCTGCTAAGGCCGCAGCCAAGAAGCCGGCTGCTAAAAAGGCCTCTACCAAGGCCAAGTCTGCTTCTGTTAAGCCGTCTGCCAAGAAAGCGTAACAAAACCGTTACAGCTGTAATTACCCGCCCCGACGGGGCGTAGGATACAAGACATAACCGTTCCGGGAGAAACATCCCCGGGGGAAAGGAACGTATGAATAAGATCTTCGACAACAAGCAGGAGTTTACCGAGCTCTATCGCGATGCCGTTATGAGCATCAGCGGCAAGAGCGTCGAGGCCGCCAGCGACCTAGACCGCTTTAACGCCCTGGCCAAGCTCGTGGCCGAGAAGGCACGCACCGTTGCCACCAAGAGCGACGCCCGCGCCACCGCAGAGGGCAAGAAGCGCGTGTACTACTTCTCGATCGAGTTTTTGATCGGCCGCCTGCTCGACAACTACCTGCTCAACTTTGGCGTGCGCGACATGGTCGCCGAGGCGCTCGACGACATGGGCTTCGACCTGTCCGTCATCGAGAACCAGGAGCCCGATCCGGCTCTGGGCAACGGCGGCCTAGGCCGCCTGGCAGCGTGCTTCCTGGATTCCATGGCAGCCGAGGGCATTGCCGGCTACGGCAACGGCATGCGCTACCGCTACGGCCTGTTTAAGCAGGAGATCGTCAACGGCAGCCAGGTCGAGGCCACCGACGAGTGGCTCACCCACGGCTATCCCTGGGAGGTCCGTCGTCAGGACAAGGCCGTGACCATCAAGTTTGGTGGCCATGTTGAGGGCTTTGAGGAGAACGGCCGCACGTTCTACCGCACGGTGGACACACAGGACATCCTGGCCGTCCCCTACGACATCCCCGTTGTGGGCTATGCCGGCGAGACCGTCAACAAGCTACGCGTCTGGGCCGCCGAGCCGGTCGAGGAGCACTTTGACCTCGAGGCCTTCAACCGCGGCGACTACGCCCTGGCCGACGCCGAGCGTGCCGAGGCCGAGGCCATCAGCGCCATCCTCTACCCCAACGACGCCGGCGAGCACGGCCGTCTGCTGCGCCTGAAGCAGGAGTACCTGTTTGTCTCGGCCGGCATCTACAGCCTGCTCGACACCTTTGAGAAAGAGCACGGCGAGAACTGGGAGCTGCTGCCGCAGTTTGTGGCCATCCACACCAACGACACGCACCCCGCCATGTGCGGCCCCGAGCTCATGCGCATCCTCATCGACGAGAAGAAGCTCGAGTGGGACGACGCCTGGAACATCGTGACGCAGGTCGTGAGCTACACCAACCACACCATCCTGCCCGAGGCTCTGGAGAAGTGGCCCATCGGCACGTTCTCCAAGCTCCTCCCCCGCGTGTATCAGATCATCGACGAGATCAGCCGTCGTTGGCACGAGTCGTTCGACACCACGCAGGAGGGCTGGCAGGAGCGTCTGCGCCAGACCGCCATCCTGTGGGACGGCGAGATTCGCATGGCCAACCTGTCCGTGATCTGCAGCCATAGCGTCAACGGCGTGGCAAAGATCCACTCCGACATCATCAAGAACATCGTGCTCAAGGACTTCTATGCCCTGACGCCCGAGAAGTTCAACAACAAGACCAACGGCATCTCGCACCGTCGCTTCTTTGCCGAGGCCAACCCCACCTACGCCAAGCTCGTGACCGAGGCCATTGGCGACGGCTGGCTGAAGAATGCCTTTGAGCTGGAGAAACTCAAAGAGTTCCAGAACGATACCGAGTTCCTGAAGGCCGTGGGTGCCTCCAAACGCGCCAACAAGGAGCGCCTGGCCGCCTACGTTAAGGCCGAGACCGGTCTGGTCATTGACCCCAACACCGTCTTCGATGTTCAGGTTAAGCGCTTCCACGCCTACAAGCGCCAGCTCATGAACATCATGAAGGTGATGGACATCTACAACCGTCGCATCGCCGATCCCAACTTCCACGTGACGCCGACGACCTTCATCTTTAGCGGCAAGGCTGCCTCGAGCTACACCTTTGCCAAGGAGACCATCCGCCTCATTAACTCCGTGGCCGACGTCATCAACAATGACCCGCGCGTCAACGAGGTCATGAAGGTCTGCTTTATCCCCAACTTCCGCGTGAGCAACGCCCAGCTCATCTACCCCGCCGCCGAGATCTCGGAGCAGATCTCCACGGCCGGCAAGGAGGCCTCGGGCACGTCCAACATGAAGCTCATGATGAACGGCGCCATTACGCTGGGCACCCTCGACGGCGCCAACATCGAGATCGCCGATCTGGCCGGTCGCGAGAACGAGGCTATCTTTGGCCTGACCGCTCCCGAGGTCGAGCAGCTCTGGGCATCGAACAGCTACTTTGCGTGGGATACCCTCAACGGCGACCGCGAGCGTCTGGGCCGCGTGATGGACGAGCTCAAGGACAACACGTTTGCCGGCCTCTCGGGCAACTTTGAGAGCATCTACAACGAGCTCATGAACAACAACGACCCCGATCTGGTCATGGCAGACTTCCGCAGCTACGTGGATGCGTGGGAGAAGCTCACCGGCAGCTACGGCGACCAGGAGACCTGGAACCGCAAGGCGCTGCTCAACACCGCCTCCTCCGGCTGGTTCTCGAGCGACCGCACCATTCGCGAGTACCGCGACGAGATCTGGCACGCGTAAAGGCGCGCAAGCTCCCCTATGCCAGCACGGCATTACTCGACGGGCGTGACGTTGTGCCGCACCCGTCGCTAATGGGTTTAGGAACATCGATGACAGAAGGAGAAATCGATGAGTAAGAAAGAATGCATCGCGATGCTCCTCGCAGGAGGACAGGGCAGCCGATTGGGGGCACTCACCCAAAAGATCGCTAAGCCGGCGGTTAGCTTTGGTGGCAAGTTCCGCATTATCGACTTTTCGCTCTCCAACTGCTCCAACTCGGGCATCGACACGGTGGGCGTTCTGACCCAGTATCGCCCCTACCTGCTGCATGCCTACGTGGGCTCCGGCGAGGCTTGGGATCTGGACAGCCGCGATGGCGGCGTATCGATCCTGCCGCCGTACGAAACGCAGACCGGCGGCGCCTGGTATGCGGGCACGGCCGACGCCATTACGCAGAACCTCGACTACATCAAGGCCAACGACCCCAAGTACGTCCTGATACTTTCGGGCGATCACCTGTATCGCATGGACTACCGCAAGATGCTCAAGACGCACATTGAGAATAACGCCGACCTCACGGTGAGCGTTATGCCCGTGCCGTGGGAGGAGGCCAGCCGCTTTGGCATCCTGACCACCGACCCCGAGGACGGCCGCATCACCAAGTTCACCGAGAAGCCCGATAAGCCCGATTCGAACCTCGCGTCCATGGGCATCTACATCTTCTCGGCCGACGTGCTGATCGAGGCGCTCGAAGAGGACGCTCTGGACCAGCGCTCGAGCCACGACTTTGGCAAGGACATCATCCCCAAGCTGCTCGGCGAGGGCAAGCGCCTGTACAGCTACGAGTTCCACGGCTTTTGGAAGGACGTCGGCACCATCGCCAGCTTCCACGAGACCTCGATGGACCTGCTGGGCAACAACCCCGAGTTCGATCTGTTCGACAAGCACTTCCCCATCATGTCCAACATCACCACGCGTCCGCCGCACTACATTGGCCCGGACGGCCGCCTGGACGACTGCCTGGTCTCCAACGGCTGCAAGATCTACGGCACCGCTCGTCACTCGATCATTTCGACCGATGTCATCATCGAGGAGCGCGCCGTGGTCGAGGACTCCGTGCTGCTGCCGGGTGCGCACGTTAAGAGCGGCGCGCACATCTGCCGCGCTATTTTGGGCGAGAACTCCACGGTCGAAGAGGGCGTGAAGCTCGGCTCTGTCGATACCACCAAGGATACGGCCGTCGTTGGAAATGACGTCGTTATCGGAAAGGGGGAATGATCCGATGATCAATCGCAAGGCCATCGGTTATATCACCGCTAACTACTCTTCGACCTACGGCAGCGTGCTGCTCAAGGACCGCCCTATCGCGTCCGTTCCGTTTTTGGGCCGCTACCGCCTGATCGACTTCCCGCTGTCCAACATGATGAATGCCGGCATCAAGACCGTTGGCGTCGTCATGCCGGGCAACTACCGCTCGCTGATTGACCACGTGGGCTCGGGCAAGGACTGGGGCCTGGACCGCAAGAAGGGCGGTCTGTTCATGGTGCCCGGCAACGCGTATGGCACCACCAAGGGCGGCATGCGCTTCCTGCTGCGCGATATCATCTCCAACAAGACGCTGTTCCAGCGCTCGGACAAGCCCTATGTCGTGATGATGGGCACCAACATCATCTTTAACATGGACCTCAACACCATCATCGACGCGCACGAGAACTCCGGTGCCCAGATGACCGTGGTGTACTGCAAGGCCACGCGCAACGTCGATGACGAGACCAAACTCGAGATTAACGAGAACGGCCGCCTGACGGGCGTGAGCGCCGGCGTCGTGTACGGCGACAACGCCTCTATGGACTGCTGCATCGTCAACCGCGAGACGCTGCTCGAGATTATCGACCACTACCAGGCTGCCGACTATCTGGACCTGCTCGAGGCACTCCAGGGCGACTTTGGCAACATCGACGTGTGCAGCTACGAGTACAAGGGCGAGGTCGTGGGCGTGTTTAGCGAGAAGTCGCTGTACCGCCGCAGCATGGACCTGCTCGACCAGACCGTGGCCGATCAGCTCTTTGACCCCGAGCGCCCGATCCTGACCAAGGCTCACGACGTGCCGCCTTCGCGCTATGCGACCGGCAGCCACGCGTGCAACTCGATCATCTCGGCCGGCTGCATCATCAAGGGCACCGTGCGTAACTCGATCCTGTCGCGCGGCGTCGTGGTCGAGGAAGGCGCTTCGGTGACCAACTCGATCATCAACCAGAGCTGCATCATCAAGAGCGGCGCCCGCGTCGAGAATGCCATTCTGGACAAGAACAACGTGGTTCCCACCAACACCGAGCTTCGCGGCACGCCCGAGAACATCCTGGTGCTGGGCAAGGCTCCGTTAACTTCCGACACCACCATCGTACGTTAACGTTGACACCGCAACATCGCTCGTAACATGTAGAATAGCCGCCCGGTTAGCGCCAGGCGGCTATTCTCGAATTACATCATGGGAGACAATATGGCAGATTCCAGCAAAAAGATGCAGATCGTGTTTGCCTCGGCCGAGTGCGCACCGTTTGTTAAGACCGGTGGCCTGGGTGACGTGGCGGGCTCGCTGCCTGCGGCACTTGTGCGCGCCGGCGCCGAGGTCATCGTGATGGTGCCCAAGTACGCCACCATCAAGGACGAATACAAGGCGCAGATGGAGCACTTTGCCGACTTTTACGTGAGCCTGGGCTGGCGCAATGAGTACTGTGGACTCGAGAAGCTCGAGCACGACGGCGTCACCTATATGTTCATCGACAACGAGCGCTACTTTGCGCGCGACTATCCGTACGGCTTCTTTGACGACGGCGAGCGTTTTGCGTTCTTCTCCAAGGCCATCACCGAGAGCCTGCAGCACCTGCCGGCCGGCTTTGAGTGCGACATCCTGCATTGCAACGACTGGCAGACGGCACTGGCACCCGTGTTCCTGCGCGAGTTCTACCAGGGCCTGCCGCTGTACGACCGCGTCAAGACCGTGTTCTCGATCCACAACGTGGCGTTCCAGGGCCAGTTTAGCGACACCGTGATGGAGGACATCCTGGGCGTGGCGCATATTCCCGCGGCCGCCACGCAGTTGCGCTGCGACGCCTGCAGCATCAACTACATGCTGGGCGCGCTGCACTATGCCGATGCCATCACCACGGTAAGCCCCACCTATGCCAACGAGATTCAGACGCCCGAGTTTGGCGAGGGCCTGGACGGCGTGCTGCGCGAGCGCTCCTATGCGCTGCAGGGCATCCTCAACGGCATTGACGTTGCAGGCTTTGACCCGGCAACCGACAAGCGCATTGCCGCAAACTACACGGTCGACGACCGTTCCGGCAAGGCCGTGTGCAAGGCCAAGCTGCAGGAAGAGCTAGGCCTCGAGGTTCGCGACGACCGCCCGCTTATGGTTATGGTCACGCGCCTGACGCGCCAGAAGGGCATGGACCTGGTCATGTACGCGCTCGACCGCATCCTGTCCGGCGGCGTGCAGGTGGCGGTGCTGGGCACCGGCGACCGCGACTACGAGGACGGCCTGCGCTACTTCCAGGACAAGTACCCCGGCACCATGGCCGCACGCATCGAATTTGACCCGGCGCTGTCGCAGCGCATGTACGCCGCTGCCGATATGTTCCTGATGCCTTCGAAGTTTGAGCCTTGCGGTCTGTCGCAGATCATCGCCATGCGCTACGGCACCCTACCCATCGTGCGCGAGACCGGTGGCTTGAAGGACACCGTGATCCCGTATAACGAGTTCACCGGCGAGGGCACGGGCTTCTCGTTTAGTAACTTTAACGGCGACGAGATGGGAGACGCGGTCTTCCGCGCGGCGCGCCTCTTCTGGGATAACCGTGAGGCTTGGAACCAGCTGGTCACGCAGGCCATGAGCCAGGACTTTAGCTGGACGCGTTCGGCCGATAAGTATCTGGACCTGTACTTCTTTATGCACCCGGAGATTGAGAGGCCGGCGGGTGTGGAGGCTGCGGCCGAGAAGGCTGAGGCCGAGCCCGAGGTTGTGGCTGAGGCCGAGCCGGTTGTTGAGGCACCCGCTGCTGCCGAGGAGCCCAAGACTGAGGAGAAGCCGGTTGAGGCTAAATCTGAGGTGAAGGTTGAGGCAGCTCCCGAGGCTGAGGCTAAGCCAGCTGCGAAGCCTACCGCCAAGAAGACCACGACGCGCAAGACGACGGCCAAGAAGGCTACGACAACCATGGCCGCTGCCACCAAGACCGACGCAGCAAAGACGACTACCGCCAAGGCAACGACCACGCGCAAGCGCACGACCGCCGCAGCCAAGAAAGCTGCCGAGGCCGAGATCGCTCCCGAGGTAAAGGCCGAGACCGCCACCGCCGAGGCTAAGCCTGCGGCAAAGGCTCCGGCCAAGACCGCTGCCAAGAAGACGGCCGCGAGCACCAAGAAGGCAACGGCAGCCAAGAAGACTACGGCAACGAAGTCGACGAACACGAAGGCTGCTACGACGAAGGCCGCCGCGAAGACGACCCCGAAGGCTGCTGCAAAGCCCGCCGTCAAGGTCGAGGAGGCGCCCTCCGAGCCCAAGGCCAAGGCAGCTGTCGAGGCAAAGCCGGCCGCCAAGACCACCACGCGCAAGCGCGCTACGACGACGACCAAAAAAGCCACGACCAAGGCTGCTGCTCCCAAGGCAGAGGCCAAGGCCGAGGTTAAGCCCGCAGTGAAGGTCGCCGAGGTCAAGACCGCTCCCAAGGCTAAGGCAAAGGCCGAGCCCGCCAAGGAGGCCCCGATCTCCGCCGCCACTCCGGCCGAGGAAAAGGCTCCGACCAAGAAGACCTCCGTCCGTAAGGCAACGGCCACCCGCAAGCGTCACTAGTCTGGACGATTTAAACTTAATCCAACGCAAAAGAGGGCGCCCCAACTAGGCGCCCTCTTTTGCGTTGAACTTCTGTATTAAAAAGAGGGCCGGTTTACTACGACAAAATAGCTCTGGCCGACCACGGAGAGTATTCTATGAAATTGGCAACGCTTCTACCTGCGGTTTTAATATCACCAAAATGACCGTGGTTAAGATCATTCAATTCGTCGTAGTAAACCGATGTACTTTTGTTTGGCTACAAATAGTATCGGTATAGGCTTTTTCGAATATCGCGATAATTTGGATGGTAAAACGATTTTCTAGGACAACCGTTCGCCGATGGTAAACGGATGTTGTTTATACAGCCTGTGTACAACAGATATACTTATATCCTGTGCGTAAAGCCCATGGCCCGCAGGCCGTGATTCTATTGAACTGGACCGTATTATGAGATTGATTCACAACAGCCGTCTGCCGCAGTTTCGTACTCCGTTTGGCGCTGTGACCACTGGAACTTCCGTTTCGCTATCGGTGATTTTGGAGGATGCCGACCCCAACCAGGCAACGCTTACGCTGCGTACCTGGGTCGATGAAATCGGTGAGTCTCTGTATCCCATGACGCACGAGGGCGACGGCATATTTACCGTAGAGCTTGAGTGCACTGAGCCCTGTCTTATCTGGTACAGCTTTATCTGCAACATCGAGGGCCAGCCCGAGGTCCGCCTGGGTGCACCGCAGGGTCGCACCGGTGGCGAGGGTGTGACCTACGACTACGCCGAGGTCCCGTCGTTCCAGATTACCGTTTACAAGCACCGCGAAGTGCGTCCCGAGTGGTACGAGCGCGGCATGGTCTACCAGATCTTCCCCGATCGCTATGCCCGCGACGAAAACTGGCGCGAGCGCACGCTGGCCGAGGTCGAAAAACCGCGCAACGGAATCCAGCGCCGCATGGTCGAGGACTGGAACGAGCCGCCCGAGTACGAGCGTGCCGAAGACGGCTCCATCAAGACCTGGGATTTTTACGGCGGCTCGCTCAAGGGTATCCAAAATGACCTGCCCCGCATTGCCGAGCTAGGCTTTACGGCCATCTACCTCAACCCCATCTTTGAGGCCGCGAGCAACCACCGCTACGACACGGCCGATTACACCAAGATCGACCCGATTCTGGGCACCGAGCAGGACTTTACGGAGCTGTGCAAGGCGGCCGAGAAGCTCGGCATTTCTATCATCCTGGACGGCGTCTTCAACCACACGGGCGACGATTCGATCTACTTTAACCGCTACGGCAATTATCCCGGCGTCGGTGCTTGGCAGAGCGAGGACTCGCCGTGGCGCGATGCGTTTTACTTCCATGAAGACGGTTCGTATGACTGCTGGTGGGGCGTGGGCAACATGCCCGCCATCAATGAGAGCTCCGAACTGGTGCGCGAGCGGCTCCTGGGCAAGGACGGCGTGATCCGCAAATGGCTGCGCGCTGGCGCCCATGGCTGGCGACTCGATGTGGCCGATGAGCTTTCCGATGACTTCCTGGCCGAGATCAAAAAGGCCGTGCTCGCCGAGAAGCCCGACGCGCTACTGCTCGGCGAAGTCTGGGAGGACGCCTCCAACAAGATCAGCTATGGCCATCTACGCCGCTACCTGCAGGGCTCCGAGCTCGACTCTGCCATGGACTACCCCTTCCGCGACATGGTCATCGGCTTTTTGATGGGCTACAAAAACGCCTACCAGGCTGCCGAGGATATCGAGACCCTGCGCGAGAACTACCCGCGCGAGGCACTGGCCTGCGCGCTCAATCTGCTTTCGAGCCACGACCGTCCGCGCATCATCTCGGTGCTCGGCGGCGGCCCCGACGAGTCGCAGCTGCCCGAGAGCGAGCGCAGCAAGTGGCGCCTGGACGAGAACTCCATGGGCCTGGCCAAGAGCCGCTTTTGGTTGGCGACGCTCATGCAGATGACCTTCCCAGGCGTGCCCTCGATCTATTATGGCGACGAGTACGGCTTGGAGGGCCTCACCGATCCGGGCAACCGCCGCACCCTGCCGACCAAGGACCAACTCCACGACTTCGATACGCTAGCCATCGTTAAGAACGCATCTGCCATTCGCCGCGCGTTACCGTTTATGGTCGATGGCGAGATCAAGGCCTTTGCGCTCAACGACGACGTCTTGGCCTACACCCGCACGGGCAAAGACGGCGAGGCCGCGACGGTTATCATCAACCGCAGCCTGCGCAATTCGCACTGCGTGACGATTCCGGCGCTCGGCGAATGCGCAAGCGACGTGATCAGCGGCCACGAGTGCGAAATCCACAACGGTACCGTCACGCTCGACCTGTACCCGCTGGGCTCTTCGATCATCTATCACCATGCCGAGAAGCGCCTGCAGGAGCCGCTCGACCACGGCGCGGGCGTCGTATGCCACATCACCTCGGTGCCGACCGATGACGGCAAGCCCGGCACAATCGGTGCGCCCACGCGTCGTTTTATCGACCACCTGGCCGCCATGGGCATGCGCTACTGGCAGGTCCTTCCCGTCAACCCGACGGACTTCTTCCGCTCCCCCTACGCCGGTCCTTCGGCCTTTGCAGGCAATATCGACCTGCTGCCCGAGAGCCACGAGGAGCTGGCCGCCGACTTCGTCACCTGGAAGACCCGCGGCGGCGAGGATGCCGACCCGCTGTACACGGCGTTTAAACATCGCAACGCCGACTGGCTCGAGAAGTACTGCGTCTACATGGCCGTTAAGAAGTACTTTGAGGGCGAGTCGCGCCACGATTGGCCGGCAGATGTCGCGCGCTACAACGAGTATCTGATCGATGACAAGCGCTTCCACGACGAGGCCGAGCTGCAGGCGTACATGCAGTATCGCTTTGACCTTGCCTGGTGCGAGCTCATGAACTATGCGCACAAGAAGGGCATCGAGGTCATCGGCGATATCCCGATGTATGTCTCGGACGATTCGGCCGACGCGTGGAGCGAGCCCGAGAACTTCTGGCTGTCCGATACCGGCAAGGCGATTGAGATTTCGGGAGCGCCGCCCGACAACTTTGCGCCCGAGGGCCAGGTGTGGGGCAACCCCACCTTCCGATGGGATCGCATGAAGGAGAACGGCTATCGCTGGTGGATGGACCGCCTGCGTCGTGCGTTTTCGCTCTACGACCGCGTGCGCCTGGACCACTTCCTGGGCTTCCACAGCTACTTTAGCATTCCCGTCGGTAAGGCCTGTGCCGACGGCCGCTGGCTGGCAGGCCCGGGCAAGGACCTGTTCCAGACCGCCTATGACGAGCTGGGTCCGCTCAACTTTATCGCCGAGGATCTGGGCTATCTGACGCCCGGCGTTCGCGCCATGGCTTCGACCTGCGGCTTCCCCGGCATGGACGTGCTGGAGTTTAGCGACTACGACGTTAGTTGCGGAATTCACCCCACACCGGGAAAGATCCTGTACACCTCGACGCACGACACCTCGACACTTGCCGGCTGGTGCACGCGCTCCTTTGCAGGCGGCGATGAGCCGAGCGGCATTACATTGGCAAGCGAGCTCATGGGCAATGCCCTGGCAAGCGATGCACCGCTCGTGATGATGCCGCTGCAGGACGTGCTGGGACTGGGCGACGATGCACGTATGAACGTGCCGGGTGTAGCCACAGGCAACTGGACATGGCAGGCTGACGAGGCCGACGTTGCGGCAGCCGAGGAGAAAACTGCGAAGCTCCTGCGCAACACCCATAGATTCTGGGGCGAAGCGTGATAAAACCCACGATATAGGGTACAGTTACAGCTGTTTGAATTTTTGCGGGCAGAGCGATCTGCCCGCTTTGTGCTGAAAAGGAAGTATTATGGCGCGCTACGATTACAAGTGCACGAGCTGCGGCAACGTGTTTGAGGTTGAGCACCCCATGTCCGAGACGCCCGAGGTCGTATGCCCCAGCTGCGGCGCCCCGGCATCCAAGACGTTCTCGGCCAGCGGCATTAAGTTCGACGGCAGCGGTTTCTACAACACAGACCAGCGCAGTGGCGGCTCCAGCACCAGCGCCACCAGCGGCTGTTGCGCCAACTGCCCACATAACCACTAGCGGCAAGCGGTCTCACTACTCAGATTTCCCTATGAGTTGCGGGGAAATAGTTCCTGAATCAGCCCATCCAACGGCCAAACAGGAACCATTTCACCGCAACTTTTCTTTAGATCGGATTTCGGGCTGATGCTAAGTTTGTAACATTTCAAAACTCTGCCGGATTACGGGACTGAATTGACAACCTCTATCCATTCCGGTAATTTGCAAATTTCAACAAGCCATCTACCTGCGGTTTTATTAAGGCCATTTTTGCTGTGGTCGGGCATCACCGATCTAGCCCCGTAATCCGCCCTACTTTTGATAACGGCAAGTATGAGACGGGGATATTTTTACCACTCTTAACCGCTATTACGATCTCCGCTCGCATGACTTTCTGAGTTGTGGTGAAATAAGGACTGTTAGATGGGCAGAAGGCGCTTTTCAATCCCTATTTCACCGCAACTTTGAAGTTATTTGCGGACTAGTCTGGCGCAGAAGTGGCCGTCGTAGGAGTCAGCGTTTACCGGCACGCTTTGGAAGAGGCCTCGAGCGTTTTGGCGTACGGAGACGAGCTTCTTGGCCTGGGCAAACTCGGGGAGCTGCAGGATCTGCGCCTCGGAGAGGGGTGCCAGGCAAAAGCCTGCGCCCTCGGGCGAAGCCAAAAACGCATCCACAACCTGCGTATTCTCTTCATCAAAAACCGAGCAGGTGGCATAGATGAGCTCGCCGCCGGCAGCCACACGCGCGGCCGCTTCCTTGAGCATCGTCAGCTGCAGTTTAGGCAGCTCAGTCGTAACGTCGTTCTCGGCCAGACGCCACGGAATCTCGGGATGACGGCGCATGGTGCCGGTGCCAGAGCACGGCGCGTCGATAAACACGGTGTCGAATAGAGCGGGCTCACCGAGCATGGCATCAAAGGACGTGAGGACCGCATCGAGCTCGCAGGCATCGCCCGAGACGGTACGAACACCCGTAATACCCGCCTTATGCAGGCGCGCGAGATTCTGGTCACACTTGCGATCGTGCAAATCGAGTGCAGTGTGCTGACGGTCGTAGCCGGCACGCTTAGCCTGGCACATCATCACATAGGTCTTGGTGCCGCGACCGGCACCAATCTCCAGGCAACGTCCGGGACGGGTCGCCGCGGTAGCGATGAGCTGGGCGTTAAGGTCCGAGGCCACGGCCGCCGCGCGTTCAAACACGCCCGACGCAACGGTGGCCTGGGCATCGACCGGCGCATGGCAGCCCGGGAACACCGGCGCCACAAGCTGCGATAGGTACGGATCAGGCTTGGTTGCAAAGGCGTTCTCGTGCAAAGCGAGCGGCGCGGGCGCCAGATTTCCGGCAAAGTTAAGCGCGCCCTCGGGCGTATCGAACGAGGCCATTATGCGAGCGCACAGCCAGCGCGGCATACCCATCAGGCGAGACAGGCGAACCAATCGGCGCTCGGACTCATCGGCATCCGCCGCAGTGGCAAAGTCCTCGACGTTGTCCGCGACCTTATGCAGTACGGCGTTGGCCAGACCGGCGGCCGATTTAGCGCCGCTACGAACCAGCTCAACGCCCTGACTCACGGCAACTCGGCCAGGGGTATGCAGGTAGAGCATCTCGAAGACCGAGATGCGAAGCGCCATGCGAACGCGCGGCGCGACCTTTTTGGGCTTATCGAGAAACTGGTCGAGCAGCTCATCCAAAATGCCCTGCGTGGCGGCAACACCGAGCGCCAAACGCGCGGCAAAAGCGGAATCGCGCTGGTCAATGGCCTTGGCGGAAGCACGGGAAGACAACACGTCGCGTGCGTACACACCGCGGCGATCGGCCTCCATCAACACATCGAGCGCAAGCTTGCGAGCGGGAGACAACTTGCTCATGACAGTACACCCCACCTAAGTTCGGCACCCTGCAGGCCGGCAGCCCAGGCAGAAGCAGCCATAGCACGCTTACCGTCGGGCTTAACCTCGAGCAGCTCTACCGCACCATCGGAAAGCCCCAGGTAAACACGCTTGCTCTTGACAGCAACAGCGCCCTCGCCAAGCGACACGTCAGCCGGCGCAGCATCGAGCACGCGCACGGTCTTGCCGGCAATCACACAACGGGCAGGCGCGGTATCGGACGAAGCGAGCACATGACGCACGCAATCGGGCGCCCCCATCTGCGGATCCAGACGCATCTCCTGCTTGGAAATCTTGGCAGCATGCGTGACAAGGGACTCATCCTGCTCGGTCCACACCGCCGTGTCATCGGCAAGCGAGGGCAGCGTATCGGCCAGCAACTTACCGCCGAGCTGGCCAAGCTCCATGGTCAATGCCTCGGCATGCTTACCCGAAACCGAGGTCGAGGCCTGCGCGCAATAAGCGCCCGTATCCACGCCATGCCCAATGCGCATAATGGAAACGCCAGCAACCTCGTCACCAGCAAGAATGGCACGCTGAATGGGCGCAGCGCCACGCCAACGAGGCAGCAGCGAAGCATGAACATTCACAATACCAAGCGGCGCCATATGCAGCACCTCATCAGGCAAAATGCAGCCATAGGCAGCCACACAGAAAATGTCAGCCTGGGCAGCCTGAAGCGCCTCAACAACATCAGGCGTCATACGATTGGCCTCAACAACCGGTAACCCCAACTCAAGCGCCTTGGACTTAACAGGAGAAGGCTCAAACTTCTTACCACGCCCACGAACAGCATCGGGACGAGTAATTACGAGCGCAATCTCATTCCCAGCCTCAACAAGCGAAGTCAGCGAAGGCACGGCAAAATCAGGCGTACCCATAAACACAATACGCATAAAGAACGTCTCCCCTCAACCAAAGCCGAGACGGCTACAAATAACGGCGGAAAGCCAAGTACCCAGCACATCCGCAATAACAATTCAACAAGAACAAATATACCCAAAACCAAAGAAAGAGCCGCAATAAAAGCAGCTCCCTCTCAACAAAGACTATCAGCGAAGACGCCCCTCCCTGGCCCGACGGCACCCGGGCGAAACGAAAAGCGACAACGTAGTCCCTGGGATGGGCCCACACATATCGTCCCGCGCGCAGTTTCGCAGCAAAGCGAGAATGTTTGAGCACGGGATGATATGTGGGCGCTCAGCACCGGGGACGGTGGGATCTACTTAGTCTCGCCCGGTCGAGCGCCGCGGGCCAGGGCGTCCTGGTACTCCTTGACGGCCTTGATCCTCTGCATAGGCTTGAGTCGCTCGAACATGGTATTGCCGTGCAAGTGATCGATCTCGTGCTGCAGGCACACGCAGAACAGGTCGCCCGTGGCCTCATAGCGAATCAGGTTAGCGTCCAGGTCATACGCCTCGACGACAACGTGATCGGGACGCTCGATCTCGCAGCTAATGCCAGGGATGGAAAGGCAGCCCTCGCTAAACGGCACCAGATGGTCGCTCTGCTCAACAATGACAGGGTTGATGAGCACGTACGGGTCATAGTCATTCTTGTCGCTGTAATCGCAGTCGATGGTGACGAGCTGAATGAGCTCGCCGATCTGCGGGGCAGCCAGGCCGCAACCGCCGTTGTCGAACATCATCTTCTTCATCTTCTCGGCAAGGGCCTCGATCGCCGGGGTGATCTCCTCGATGACGGCGCACTCCTGACGCAAACGAGGGTCGGGCGACAGTACGATTCCGTTGGCTTCCATGGCCATCCTTTCGGGTTGTTACATCAAATCATAGGCGTCGACGTCAACGCTCACGCTCACGCCGCGCACGGAGCCCACCTCTTTGAGGCAGGCGTCGATATCATCAGAGACATGGTACCCCACGGGCGACTTCACAAGCAGGTGGAAGCGATAACGGTCCTTGGCTCTCTCGATTACACACGAAGCCGGGCCCAGCACCTGCGGCACGGCGCTCCCCGCCCGCAAAAAGTCGGGAGCGGCGGCGTGCCAGTGGCGCTTGAGCAGCTTTGCGATGCGCCCAATGTAGTCCTGCGCGTCATCCGCGTTCGCCGACCACACCAAAATGTTAACCAGGCGCACAAACGGCGGATACAGCGCGTCGCGACGCTGGTCCAGGTCGTAGTCGGTAAAGATCGAACGGTCGTGCTCGGCAACGGCGCGAATGACCGGGTCCTCGGGCAGATAGGTCTGGATGATGACCTCGCCAGGGCGATCGCCGCGTCCGGCACGGCCCGCGACCTGCTCCAGCAAATCGTAGGCGCGCTCCCCCGCTCTAAAATCGGGTAGCTTTAATGCAAAGTCGGCATTGACCACGCCCACAAGGGTAACCTCGGGAAAGTCGAGGCCCTTGGCGATCATCTGAGTGCCCAGCAGCACCGCGCAATCGGCGGCATCGAACTGCTCGAGCAACTTCTTATGCGCGTCCTTGCCACGCGTGGAATCGGCATCCATGCGAATGATGGCGACATCCTCGGGCAGCATCTGGTGCAGCGCGTCCTCGATCTGCTGCGTGCCCAGACCCATTTTTGCCAGGTAACGGCTGCCGCACTTGGGGCAACGACTCGTGGGCGCGGGATACGGCTGCACGCGCCAGGACGAACCACAGGTGTGACATTGCAGCGTATGGGTGCGCTCGTGGTACGTAAGCGCCGTAGAGCAGTGGTTGCAGGTGGGGACGCAGCCGCACTCGCGGCACATCAAAAACGGCGCAAAGCCGCGGCGGTTATGCAGCAGCACAGCCTTCTCGCGGCGCTCGACCACGCGTTCCAAGCCTTCCATCAGCGGTTTTGAGAACATTGAACGGCTACCGTGCGAAAACTCGCGGCGCAGGTCGGCAATGCGGACCGTGGGTAGCACGGCGTGTCCCGGGCGCTCGGGCATCTTGACGCGCGTCCAGGTGACACCGTTGTACGTGCCGCGGCGGCAGCGATCGAGGGCCTCGGCAGAAGGCGTGGCCGAGCCCAGCACGAGCGGGCAGCGATAGCGGCGCGCCATCTCGGCCGCCACCTCGCGCGCATGGTAGCGCGGGCTAGAACCCTGCTTGTAGCTGGTCTCATGTTCCTCGTCGATGATGATAAGACCTAGGTCGCTGAGCGGGCAAAAAAGCGCCGAACGGGCTCCCACGACCACACGCGCGGCACCGCTCGCAACCATATCCCACTGGTCTAGGCGCTCGCCGGCCGAAAGGCGCGAATGGAAGACCGCGACCGTCTCGCCAAAACGCGAGCGGAAGCGGCCGACGGTTTGGGCCGTCAGCGATATCTCGGGCACAAGCACGCAGGCCGAGCGACCAGCCGCGAGCACGCGCTCGATGGCGGAGAGGTAGACCTCAGTTTTACCGGATCCGGTGACGCCATCGACAAGGACCACGTCGCCGTGGGCGTCAAGGCGGGCGCGCTCAATCTGCGCAAGCGCCTGCTGCTGGCCGTTCGTGAGCGCGACCGGAGCCTTGCCGCTTGCCGAGGAGAGCGTGGTCTGGTCGCTGCAGCCACGCCAGGCGCGGCGCTCCTCCACCACCACGACGCCGCGTTTTTCGAGCGCCTTGATGGTCGCCGACATACTGTTGTAGAGCAAATTGAGGTCGCGCGTCGTGACCGGTCCGCACTGGAGCGCCTCGATGAGCTGACGCTGGCGAACTGCGGTCTTGGGCGGCGTATAGTCAAAGCCCTCGGGCGTAAGCATCACCCAGCGGTTTTGGATAGGCTTGACGGTGGGACGCTCGACCGTCCACGCCCCGCCATCGC
>CALEBN010000052.1 GCA_937943045.1 uncultured Collinsella sp.
AAGGAAAGCACTTAATGTGCTTTCCGTCTTGCGCAGGACTGTAGAGCAGCAAACTCAACCCGCGCCAGCCGGCCCCGGAGACCCTCCCTGCCGTCACTTGCTTCAAAGACTTTGTTCCTCGCCGCTTCCGCGGCTCGAGGTCCCCGTTCTCCTCGGCGAGGTTGTCTAAGATTGTTGTTGAACTTCGGCCTTTGGCTCAAAGAAAAACGGGAGATGCGATCTGCATCCCCCGTTTTTGTTGCACCTACTCTAGGTCAATAAATTTGATGCTCAGAATCTTGCCGCCCTTGACGAGCATTCTGGCCATGGTGGGGCCTCGGGTGCCTCTTGGATAGCTGGCGCTGCCTGGGTTGAGGACCAAGCAGCGGCCCACTTGGGCTTCTTTGGTTACGTGGGTGTGGCCGTTGATGGCTACGTCTACAGATCCCACCGGGAGGTCTTCACGGTAGTGGGCTACGGCAAACTTGAGGCCTTCGTAGGTAAAGAGTGCCAAGCGGTCCACATCGGGGCCGTAGTCGCGGTAGTAATCGTTATTGCCCAGCACCGCTCGCACGGGGGCGATGGTGCGCAGGTGCTCGTAATCCATCTCCGACGTAAGGTCACCGGCGTGGATAATCAGATCCGCACCCTTAAGCTCGTCCAAGAGCGCAGGCGAAAGATAGCCGTGGGTGTCCGAGATAATGTCGATACGCTTGGCGCTTGCACTGTTCATGGGATCCCTTCCGCAAAAAGATTTGGTGCATTCATGCAAAAAGCCCCACGGCTCCGCAGACGATTTTGGTCTACAGGGCTGCGGGGCCGGTGTACTAGAGGCTCAGGGCCTTTTTGAGCGGTACGACGCGACGGCGCGAAACCGGTACGCGTTCGTCGACGCCCGTAATGCCCAGCTGGATAGCGCCCGAGGGAACCGTCTCGACGTCGGTGACACACGCCAAGTTGACGATATAGCGGCGGTGAACGCGGAAGAAGCCAAAGTCGCAGAGCTTGGCCTCGAACTGTGCCAGCGAGGTCGTGGACAAAAAGCGGTCATCGACCGTATAAATACAGGAGTAATCGTCCTTGGCCATAATAAAGCGAATGTCGTCCACGGGGATGAGGACCTTGCGGCCGCCCTTTTCCACCGGGATGCGCTCGATGGTCACCTTGCTGTCCGTGACAGGCTTGGCGCGTTGCATAACCTTATCGATCGCTCGATCCAGGCGAGCCTCCTCGACCGGCTTCATCAGATAGTCGACGGCATCCACATCAAACGCCTCGACCGCATGATCGCTGTACGCGGTTACGAATACGATCGCCGGCGGATTCTTGAGCTTATGCAGTGCCTCGGCAAGTTGCAGACCCGAAGCGCCAGGCATCGAGATATCGAGGAACACAACATCGACGCGGCTCTCCATAAGCATCTCGATAGCGGAGCGAACGCTCGACGCTTCTGTGATCGTGCCGATCTTGCCCGTCTGCTCGAGCAAGAAGCGAAGTTCCGAACGGGCCGGGGCCTCATCATCCACAATCATCGCACGCAGCATAGGGATAAAACCTTTCGTCAACTAACTACGTCGGGCATCCGCCAACTAGCGTTAAACCCGTAACCTATCATTCTACTCTTGAATGTCGAAGATGCTCTCCGACAAATCGAGATGCAGGAGCACTTTAGCGCCCTTGCCCGGAGCCGATTCGACGCGTGTATAAGAGTGCGGTCCATAAAAGCGATGGATGCGCTCCGAAATATTGTGCATGGCCACACCGGCGCCGCCGCCCTGCGGGGAGCTGGCGTCGGGACGGGCGGAGCGTTCGTCAAACAGTCTGGCAGCGGTGCCTTCGTCCATGCCCACGCCGTTATCGGCGACCACAATCAAAATCGCATCTTCGCCATCCCTGTGGACCGACACGTCGATCCTCAGTGCATCGTCGTCGCCCATACCATGGCGCACGGCATTCTCGACGATTGGCTGGATTACAAATGCCGGCACCAGCGTGTCCTCGACGTCCTCGGACACGTCGAAGGTCGCCAGCACGCGATCCTCGCCAAAGCGCGCCTTCTCAAACGTCAGGTAGCGCTTGGTCTGCGCGACCTCGCGCGACACGGGAATGAGCGAGCCCGAATTGTCGAGCGTGGCGCGATAGAACGAGGAGAACTCGCGCAGCAGCTCGCGGGCGCGCAGCGGATCGGTACGCGTAAACGACGCGATGGTGTTGAGCGTGTTGAACAGAAAATGCGGGTTGATCTGTGCCTGCAGGGCACGCACCTCGGCACGGGCCGTGAGCTCCTTTTGCACCTCGAGCTCGTGGATGGCGAGCTGCGTGGACAGGATCTCGGCAAAACCCGAGGCAAGCGCGTACTGAGTGCGGTCGACGGCACGCGGGGTCTTGTAGTAGAACTTGAGCGTGCCGACGGTGCGGTCGCCCACCTTGATAGGAGCGATGATACCGGCAGGAACATGGTTGTGCGAGCCATCCGAGCCCACCACGTCCACCACACGGTTGAACGACTGGACGATACCGTGCTCGATGACGTAGCGCGTGGCAAGTGTGTGGATGGGCGAATCGGGCAGCAGCTTTTCCTCAAACTCGCCCGCGCAGGCCAGCACGTTGCTCTCGTCGGTGATGGCAACCGTCATGGCACGCGTCTCGGGCAAAATGCGCTGGCACACCAGACGCGCCGACTCCTGCGTCAGACCGCCTTTGATGTCCTCGAGCATGGCAGAGGCCACCGAGAGTGTCTCTTCGGTGTACTGCGAACGCACCGAATCGGGATTGAGCGTCAAATAGATAAAAATGCACAGAAAGATGCACAGCAGTGCGCAGGCGACCACGGTCGCGATCGGCTCGATTCCAGTCGCCAGGGCAAAAATAAAGTACACCAGCACGCAAATGGCGCAGACAACGGCGATCACGCGAAAGATAGATATTGAGTTATCGCGCTGGGCGCGGCGGTCGATCATTCAGTCCCCTCCAGGATGCTGGTCAGTTGTGCGTCGCGCCAGAGCCCGTCCATGATCTTGGGCCAGAAGCTCTGAAAACGCAGGTAGCTTGCGGCGTTTTGACGCGCGTAGGTCTTGGCCTCGTCAATACCGTGCCGCCAAATGCGCAGGTACCCCTCGTGCTCGCGGGTAAACATGCTGCGAACCATGGCGGTCTTGCGCACGCGGTCGTCGAGCTCGCGCGAAATCCACGGGCCCGGATAGGGCATGAGCGACGCGGCCGTGACGGGAACGAGCTCCTGCTGGTGCGCGGCAAATGTCAGCTTGGCACGCTCGTAGTACCAACGGTACACATCCTGCATAAAGCGCGGCGAGCGCTTCTCGGACTCGGGCGGCAGGTGACGAACGACCCACTCGTTGTCAAACCACACGTCGTAGCCAAACATGCGCATGTTAAAAAGGTAATCTAGGTCCTCGCCTCGGGTGATAAACGGGTCAAACGCCACACGGGTAAAGGCGCGGGCATGAAGTGCCACAAGGCCGCCGCACACGTAGTTTGAACGCGAAATACGGGTGCCCGAGAGCGCCTTTTTCATCCAGCGATTAAACTCGATGCGTTTGGTCCACCAACGATGGCAAATGCCCACCTTGTCTGTGGGCGCCAACGGCGATCCGTCTCGATCGTAAAAGTAACCGCTCTTAACCAAAATCGGCAGG
Organism: uncultured Collinsella sp.; assembly: GCA_937943045.1. Classification (GTDB taxonomy): domain Bacteria; phylum Actinomycetota; class Coriobacteriia; order Coriobacteriales; family Coriobacteriaceae; genus Collinsella. The sequence goes on from CALEBN010000052.1 coordinate 3,636, forward strand.
CCTTGACGCGTCTGCTGGCCCAGTGCATAGGTCGCGCGCTTCATAAAGTCGGCATCGATAACGGTCTCGTCGTCATCCAAAAAGACAACGGCATCGTGGCCGAGCACCGCAGCGCAGGCAAGCCCCATATTGCGAATGGCGCCGTATCCGCGCAGACTCACGCACTCGCCCGAGCCCTTGGGAGCAATCTGCGCCACACGGTCGGCGATACGCGATGCCTGGGTGTTGGTAACCACGGTGACCTTGAGCGAAGGGTGCGCGTCGACGATTTCGTGGACGCGCTTCGACACATCAGCCGTGACCGAGATGGGGCAGACCACCAAAAGGATAATCCTCGGAATGTCGTGCACCTGCTCGAGCGAGGCCAGGCAGCGGTCGAGCTCGGGATTGGTGGCGTTGAGCTTCGTCGAGTGGTCATAGACGCCGGGAGCGTTTACATGGGCCTCGTCGTCTGCCCAATATGTTGGAATCACAACCGTGGCGTTCATGCCTTCCCTCCCTGCAACACAAAAACGGGGCGCCGCCAAACACAGGCGACGCCCCGCGACCTAGCTGATTCCATCATACCCACTTGGGCAAATCATTGCTCGCAAGTCGCAATGTTTATTGCGGATAACCCCAAAAGAGTACCGTGGACAGGCACAATAGCCGCTCGCTCCTATGCGGCATGCTCCGCCGCCCGAGTCATGCGGGACAGGCGGACCAGCAGCATAAAGCCAACGATCAGCAGCACGCCAATGGAAAGGACGCCCAGCGACGGGTTGCCGGTCAGCGAGGTGACGATCGACACCAGGAAGGTGCCCATAACGCTTGCATAACGACCAAAGATGTCAAAGAAGCCGTAGTACTCGTTGGACTTTTCCTTGGGGATAATGCGGCCAAAGTAGCTACGGCTGAGCGCCTGCACGCCGCCCTGGAACAGGCCGACCATAATGGCAAGCACCCAGAACTCAAAGGCGGTCTTTAGGAAGAACGCGGCGAACAGCACAATGCCCATGTAGGCGGCAACGGCCACCAGGATCATGTTGAGCGTGCCCACGCGTCCGGCGAGCTTGCCGTAGATGATGGCAGACGGAAAAGCCACAAACTGCGTAACGAGCAGCGCCAGGACAAGCTGTGTCGAATCGATACCCAAAGCTGAGCCGTAACTGGTGGCCATGGAAATGACCGTGTGGACACCATCGATATAGAAGAAGAACGCGACCATGTAGACCAGCACGGTCTTGTTGTGGGCGATCTCGCGCATGGTGTGTCCGACCTCGGAGAACACACCGCCCACGATGTGGCCGATGGTGTCCTCGGGACCGCGCTCGCGACCGTACTTTTGCTTATAGGTGCGAATGAGCGGCAGAGTAAAGATGAGCCACCAGGCACCAGTGATGATAAACGACAGACGCGTTGCCAGCATGGTGGGGACACCAAGAGCGGGGCCACCCATGATGAGCGCCAGGCAGATGATGAACGGCACGGTGGAACCGATGTAGCCCCAGGCATAGCCCGAGCTGGACACGGCGTCCATGCGCTCGTCGGTGGTAATGTCGGGCAGCATGGCGTCGTAGAACGTCATAGAAGAGTTAAGGCCGATGGTGCACAGCACGTACACGGTCAAAAATGCCATGGCGGACATTGGGATAGCCTGCGCCAGGCAAAGAACCAGGCCCGTGAGGAAGAAACCCAAGAAGAACTTGATCTTGTTGCCGGCGTAATCGGCAAGCGCGCCCAGAATGGGCATGAGCATGGCAATGACCAGCGAGGCGATCGTCTGCGCGTTGCCCCAAGCGACCACCAGGTCTGCCGAGGAAGCACCGGTATTGATGGCGTTAAAGTAGATGGGCACCACCGAGGTATTGAGCAACACGAGGGCCGAATTGCCCACATCGTACATAACCCAGTTACGCTCGAGCTTGGTGTATTTCATGGACAGGGCCCTTTCGTATTCGCCCAATATGCAGTTAGTTCATCGTACCCCAATTGCACAGAGGCACCGGTAAGGATTCGGCAAAGGGGCGCGCACGGACCCTACTCCTCGCGGTCGAACTCCTCGTCGGCGTCGAGTACGCGGCCGCTATAGTTGATATGGCCGGTCACGGCATCCATGTCACCGGTCTCGATAAAGCGGGCAACGGTGAGCTCGTAATCGGTCAGCGCGCGCTCAAAGACTTCGGGGAAGCTCTCGGTCGAGACCTCATCGGTAAAGGGGTTCTTCCATGTCAGGTGGCCCAGGTTACCGGTGCGCTCGGGCAGCTCCGTCGTCACGCGATGGGCAAGGCCGTCGAGCAGCGAGTAGTCATGCACCAAGCCCTCAACCAGGGCAATCGCGCGCGTCTTTACCGAGCCGGCCGGCTCAATGGTGCGATAGAGCATCTGCATGTCCGAGACGGCGCCGGCGTACTCCCCCGCCGGGATGTCGATACCGTACACGCGCCCGGCGATGTAGCTCATCAGCACGCCGGCCACACGGTTGATGCGGTCGGTGGTGACGATCTCGCCCGCCGGCGGATAATCCTCGACCGTGGCACCGTCGCGCTTGAGCTGTAGCATCAGCACGTCCAGATCGCTTTCGAGCACGGCGTGAACTTGGCTGCCCGAAGCCTCGAGCTCGGGGGCGGAATCTACAATGCCAAACTGCTGCTCGTAGACAAAGGGGTGGGCATTGCGGTCGAGCACATAGTGCGACAGCAGGCCCAACGCAAAGGCGCGACCCAGGTTGGCATCGCGCGGCTGCAGGTGCGACACGCCGTCGCGCAGGCACGAGAACTGGCGCGACATGCGCGAGCGATGCATGACCTGGGCAAGCGACGTGCAGTCGGAAATGCGCGGCGTGAGCATGTGGAAGAAAAACGGGTCGGGACCTTGGTTTCCCAGGATAAAGGCGATGCGTTCCTCGTCGGACGTAATAACGCCCTGCGGAAGACGGTCGATGCTTTCCTCGCCAAACAGATGATGCGTAATGAGCGCGGGCATAATGATCCTTTCGATTTCATTCGATGTCACCCATTATGCCCACCGCACGGTCATGCCAAACCTGCGGCGGTAAACGATGGCATGCAGACTGCCTACGCAAGCCCCAAGTGCGCCTTGACCTCGGCAGCGCGACGACGGGACACAGGCACCGTCGAGGTTACGCGATCGAGTCTGAGCTCCATAAGACCCGTGGAGCCGATCTCGACATTGTGCACGTCTTCCAAATTGACCAGATAACTGCGGTGGACACGGATAAAGCCCTCGGAGGCCAAGCGACGCTCGAGCGAGGAAATCGACTCATTGATCAGGTATGTTCCCTCGGCGCAGACGACGTTGCAAAAATCGGCGCGCGCCTCAAAGTAGCAGACATCCGCCACGGGAATGAACACCTTTTTGCCCCCGCGGTCCACCGTCAGGCGCAAAGGCTGGCGCGGAGCATGGACGACACGGCGAGTGCCCAAGGCGACCTCGATCTTGTCGAGCGCCTTTGACAAGCGGGCATCCTCGACCGGTTTGACGATGTAATCGACAGCATCGAGGTTATAGGCATCAGCCGCATACTCGGCAAATGCCGTCACAAACACCACGACCGGCGGCGTCTTTAGGTTCTGCAGCGTCTCGGCAAGCTCAATTCCCGAGCGACCGGGCATGGTAATGTCTAAAAACAGCACGTCGGGCTTGTTCGACAGAATCGACTCCACGGCTTCGGTGACATTGCCCGCCTCGGCAATCTGACCAACGCGCGTATCCTTTTCCAACAGATAGCGTAGCTCAGCTCTAATGGGAGGCTCGTCATCAACCACCAAGATGTTCCAGCCTTCGGACATATGCGCTTCCCCTCTTTTTCTCTCAATCCAACCGCATGCTACACCGTTAGCGGCGCCGGCTCATGCGGCTCGCCGTTCAACTCAACGATGACCTGTGTTCCCACGCCCTCCTGGGACTTCACGCGCATGCCAGAATCTTCTCCGTAAAAGAAATGGATGCGCTGAAGCACGTTGAAGAGCGCCAGGCCGCAACCTCGCTTGATGGAGCCGTCGGCGGTAATGCTCTCGGGCTCCTCTCGGCGATGCTGCTCAAACAGATGCGCGCAAACTTCTTCGCTCATCCCGATGCCGTCGTCTTCGACGATGATCTCCAAGCCGTCATCGGTCTCAAAAGCCCTAACACGAATAGAAAGCGGCTCGGTCTCGCGCTGCGCATGCTTGATGCAGTTTTCGAGCAGCGGCTGCAAGATAAATGGCGGCACCAGGCTGTCGCGCACCTCAAAGTCGATGTCGACCGAAACGCGCAGACGGCCGTCGCCATACCGGGCCTGCATAAGATTGATATAACGAGTACCCTGTTCCACCTCGTGCTCGAGCGTGGTGAGCGTATCGGAATCAGAAAGCGTCTGACGATAATAGTTGGAAAAGTCGATCAGCAGCGATCGCGCCTTGTCGGGCTCGGTTCGAACGAGCGACACGATCGTGCTAATGGTATTGAATAGAAAATGCGGGTCGACCTGCGACTGCAGGGCGCGAAGCTCAACGCGGGCCGTGAGCTCGTCCTGGCGCTCGAGCTCAAAGCTGGCGAGCTGCGTGGAAATTAGATCGGCAAAACCCGAGGCAAGGGCCGTCTGGCGCATATCGATGCTGCTCAGGCGGGGGTAATACAGCTCGAGCGTGCCCACGCAATGCCCGCGCACGGTAAGCGGCGCGACAATGCCGGCGCGCAGGCGGGGAAAATAGCCGCCCGTCTCATTGGAGGCGTCACGCGAAAACACGCTCTGCTCGCCCGTCTCAATCACGTTGAGCGTGGTCTTGAGCACCACCGGGGTGCCGGCAGGGCACTTTGCCGAGTCCTCGCCCCAGCTTGCCAGCACCTGCTTGCCGTCGGTAAAGCAAATGGCAGAGGCGATGGTCTCGGACAGGATGATTTTAGAGGCGCCCAGGGCCGCTTCGGGCGTAAGGCCGCGCGACGTGTAGGCGAATATTTTTGATGCGATGGCGAGCGTACGGTCGGTTGCGCTCGATGTGAGGTCGTCGGGAACCACAAAGACATACGAGAAGAAGAAGCACAGCATGACCATGCCGGCGATGACGACGACGCCCGGAACGGGATTGGGGTTATCGGTTAAATCCCAGATAAGCAGCAGGATAAGCGCCGGAACGACAACACCGAGCAGGATGGCCTGGACCACATGCTGGGCCGTACGAAAGACCTTGGTAGAGTTGTAGCTCTTGCCCAGAATCAGCCTGTTTAAATCCACCGTCATCCCCTTTTATCTACCGCACCGATAGCAATAAAGAGGGCCGCAAGCGACCCTCTCCATTGCATTATGCAATCAAAAACTGTGTTTTACATCCAGCCATCGACAAACGGTATCTTAGGCGCTGTATTTGTTGGCCTCGCCAAAGGTGCCTGCCTCGACGATCCAGCCGTCCTTCATGATGACGTCCATGTTGTCGGTGTTGAGCACGTGGATGTCGGCGGCGACGTCACCGTTGACGACCAGCAGGTCGGCGCACTTGCCGGCCTCGATAGAACCGGTCTCGTCCTCGATGTGACACATCTTGGCACCGTTGAGGGTGGCGCAGGTGATGGTCTCGACCGGGGTGAAGCCGATCTTGTCGACGAACTCGTACATCTCCTCGATGGAGCAGGTGCCGTACGGGGTGACGAAGGAGAAGGAGTCGGAGCCGATCGTCATGACGACGCCACGCTTCTTGGCCTCGCGCAGGCAGTCGTAGTTGCGCTGCAGCTCCTTCTCGACCAGGGTGCCCTCGTACTTGTCGTGCAGCTCGGGGACGTAGACGGGCGGATAGGTGGCGTACCAGGTGGGCAGGAAGGCGATCGTCGGGGTGAAGAAGGTGCCCTGCTCGGCCATGAGGTCCATGGTGCGCTCATCGATATCGAAGCCGTGAATCAGCTGCTCGCAGCCAAAGCGAACGGAATCGTAGGCAGCGGCGTGGTTGTTGTAGCAGTGGCTCCACACGGGGATACCGACCATCTTTGCCTCTTCGACCACGGCCTGGATCTCCTCGGAGCAATAGTGCTGGTCGCGACCGGAATCCCAGCGCCAGATGCCGCCACCGGTAGCCCAGATCTTGATGGCATCGGGGTTCTCGCGCAGGCGACGACGGACGGCCTTGCGCAGATCCCAAGGACCATCGACCTGGTCGCCCCAGGGGTGGGATTCCTTGTTGAGCTCCTGGGTGCAGTGGTGGGAGTCACCGTGGCCGGCAACGCGGCAGAAGCCGAGGCCGGTGGCCAGAACGCGCGGGCCCTTAAAGACGCCCTTGTCGATGCAGTCACGGATCTGGATACCAAAGCGGCCGATCTCGCAGACGGTGGTGAGGCCGTGGGTGAGGCAGTCGTAGGCCTGCTTGACGGCGACGGCCTGCTTCTCGAGGAGCGGCTGCATGACCCAATCGGTGTCATCGTCGGTCAGGTTGCCCGAGAAGTGCAGGTGAGTGTCGATCAGGCCGGGAAGGACGGTCTTGCCGGCGGCGTCGATAACCTCAATGCCCTCGGGAAGGCCCTGCATAACACCGGCGTACTCGATCTTGCCGTTGTCGTCGACGAGAACGAGGGAGTTCTCGACCGGCTCGGCACCGGTACCGTCGATGAGCTTACCGCCAACGATTGCATACTTAGTGGACATGGTTCCTCCTTATGGATCCATATAGTGGGCGAGGCCATGTTGCGTTTGGCCTCACAAAGCTACCCAAGTGGTACCGGGTTCGGTGCGCGGGAGAGAGGGTCCCGCGCACCCGATCCGCCCCGGCTCGGCGTTACTTTTTGCGGGAATTGGTGAAAGCCATGAGGGCCAGGCCGATAGCCAACCAGCCGATCACGATGCTCCACTCCACCATGTTGAGGGAGGCGGGAGAGAACGGAATCACGAGCAGGCCGATGATGATGGCGCAGGCGGCGATAGCGAGGCCGATGCCAAACTTGCCGCCGGGCACCTCGTAGGGACGAGGCAGGTCGGGCTCGGTGAAGCGCATGCGCAGGCAGGCGAGGGCGACCATACCGCAGGAGAAGATGAAGGCGAGAGCCGACACGTTGGTCAGAGGGATGAGCATGTTCTTGCCCAGGAACGGACCGATGACGGTGATGACGCCCAGAACGACGCAGGCGAGCTTGGGAGCGCCGGACTTGGGGTCGACCTCGGCGAACTTCTCGGGCAGCTGGCCCTTGCGGCCCATGGCAAGCATGATGCGGCTCGTGGCGCCGTAGAAGGAGTTCATCGGGCCCATGGGTCCAAGCGTGGCGATGACGAGCATGGCCAGGTACAGAAGCATGTTGATGCCCTTGAGGCAGGCAAGCGCGGGAACCGGGCTCTTAACAAACTCATGCCAGTCGAGAATGGTGCCGAACGAGTAGATGCAGACCATGTAGAAGCCGCCGGCGGCCAGCAGAGCCAGGGAGATGATCTTGCCGAACTTGTTCCAGTTGAGGCCCTCGGCTGCTTCCTCAGCCTGCTGAGGAATGGTGTCGAAACCGGCGTAGAAGAACGGGGTCAGAACCAGGACCGACACGATGCCGGCGAACAGGCTGGTGCCCTCGGTAGCGGCCTTACCGCCGCCAGCGCCGGTGACCTGGGAGAACACGGGCATGGCGTTGTCCGGCGAGCCGGTGAACAGCGAGACGCCCATGGCGAGCAGCATGCCGCAGAGCAGAGCCTTGGTCAGGAAGGCCTGGAGCTTGGCGGCCGAGCTGGCACCGCGGAAGTTGAGGAAGATGACGTAGGCTGCGAAGCCGAGCGCGATCAGCGTCGGGAACAGGTAAACGTCGGCGCCCAGGATGGTGTAGAGCTTAACGGCGCGCAGCCACTCAAGACCGGGCAGGCTGCCGAACATCTCGGACACGAGGGTCGAAATGGCGATGGCCTCCCACGGGCACAGGATGCCGTTGCCCAGGGCCAAAAGCCAACCGGTGATGTAGCTCAGCGTACGGCCAAAGCTACGATCGACATACTCGACAATGCCACCCGAGATGGGGATAGCAGCCGTGAGCTCACCGAAAACAGCTCCGACGGGCACGAGGAAGATTGCACCCAAGAGGAATGCGATCATAGCGGGAACGGGACCGCCGCCCACGACCATCCAGTCGCCGACCTGCAGAACCCAACCGGTACCGATGATGGCACCGAAACCGATGGTGAAGAAGTTCCAGAGCGAAAGCGTTTTCTTCATGCCGCCGTTATCCTCGACTGCAACTTCTGCGTTCTTGTCCGCCATTGTTCCCCTCCTTTCCTTTTTGACGCCCCTTGACGTCACCCCTTGCGCGGTCTGTTTTGCCGCGCTCTTTTATTTCGTGGCTTTAAGATACGGCCTTGGCGCAGCAGCTCCGCTTGTAGCTCGACCGAAGGCAGAACTGCAAAACGAGCGGCGCCGTTTTTGGGACGAACGGCACGGTTTGCCGCTCATTGTTGCCGCCCGTCCGACGGGCGTACGCTCATCGGACGCATATAGAGATGTTTTTGAGGCCGTGTGTTTTGCGCCTTTCGTACCGTTTACCGAGCTTTTGACGCGCGGACCCATTTGTTGCACATCTTTTTTGTAGGATAGACAGGTTATATATGAGACAAGGCGGTACGAATGGCATACGGATACAACGACGGTGATCAACGGCGACAAAGCGTTCGCCTTGCTGGCCGTACCACGCCGACGCCCAGAAGTGCCACGAGCAGCAATCCGCAACGCCCTCAAGAGCAACCCAGACCTTCGTCTCGGCAGCAGACAAGCAGAACACGGCAGAGCGGCCGTCCGAGTACGGCCACAAGCGCGCAGCAAGATAGCCGCTTGGGCGCGCGCGCTCGACAGCGTCAGGCCGAGGTTCCGCAACTGCGCCGCAACGGCGCACGTCAGCCCGGCATCCATATCAACCGCTTCTTTTCGCATCCCCAAGGCGGACGCGACGGCAAGCCTTACCGCTCGACATCGTACGTGAATGCCCCCGCCCTGTCAGCTCGTCGACTTCGCCTCGCACTGTGCTCTATCCTCACCTGTCTGGTCTTTGTGCTTATGAGCTCCTGTATCTCCCACGGCTCGGCCGGCCTCGATCCAACCGCCGAGGATAAGCTGCTCAAGGCCCCGGTCGCGCCCGGCTATTCGTTTGCGTTTTCGACCCCGCGTTCGCAGTGGCAAGCCGGCACCATGCCCCACATCTATCAGATTGACCCGGCATGGTCGGAGCTGCCCTACGCCGGCGGTACCATCCGCCAAAATGCCTGCGGCCCTACCTGTCTTACCATGGTCTACATCTATAAGACCGGCCACACCGATATGACGCCGGTCGATATGTGCGCTCTTTCCGAGGCGGGCAACTATGCCCCCACCGGCGCCACCGAGTGGTCGTTTATGACGAGCGGCGCATGGCAGCTGGGCCTTAACGGAACTGAGCTCCATATCGATCGCAGCTCCATCACCCAGGCGCTGCGCTCGGGCGCACCCATCATCGCATCGGTTCGTCCCGGCACCTTTACCAGCGTTGGACACTATATCGTGCTCTGGGGCATCGACGATGCCGATCAAGTGGGAGTCTACGACCCCAACTCGCAAAGCCGCAGCGCCCGCCGTTGGGGCGTCGTAGAAGTCCTCAACGAAATCGAAGCCATGTGGACCTACTACTAGTCATTTAAGAACGTCCCCAATGACTAGGTGAATAGCAAAAGCCCCGCAGTCGGAGCGGACTGCGGGGCTCATGAAGAGAGGCTAGTTTGCGGGCGCTTTGCCTGGCGCCCACGAGAGATGCAGCAGAGTAGAGACTACTCGTGGATGCGGGTACCGGAGAGACCGGCCATGGTCTCGGCGGCCTTGTCCAGGGCGCCGATGATGCAGGTGCGGCCCTTGCGGGAGCGGGCGAACTTGATGGCGGCGCGGACCTTGGGCTCCATGGAACCCTTGCCGAACTGACCCTCGTCGGCCAGGCGCTCGGCCTCGTCGGCGGTGAGCTCCTCGAGTTCCTCCTGGTTGGGCTTGCCAAAGTTGATGGCGACATGCTCAACGGCGGTCAACAGGAACAGAACGTCGGCATCGCAGTCCTCGGCCAGCAGCTCGCCGCCCAGGTCCTTGTCGATGACAGCGGGAACGCCCTTGTAGCAGCCCTTGTTCTCGTAGTCGCGGACGACGGGGATGCCGCCGCCACCGCAGGCGATGACGATGAACTCGTTGTCGAGCAGGTTGAGGATGGAGTCAGCCTCGACGATCTTCTTGGGATCGGGGGAAGCGACGACGCGACGCCAGCCGCGGCCGGAATCCTCGACGAAGACCTTGGAGGGATCCTCGGCCATGAACTCCTTGGCCTGCTCCTCGGTATAGAAGGGGCCGATCGGCTTAGTCGGGTTCTTGAACGCGGGATCATCCGGGTCGCACTCGATCTGGGTGACGACGGTGGCGGCGTGCCAACGCTTATAGCGCTTGTGCATCTCGCGGCCGATGCCCTGCTGCAGGTGATAACCAATGTAGCCCTGGGACATGGCGCCGCACTCGGGCAGCGGCATCTCGGGGGTGCCGATGGCGTCGTGGGCAGCGGCGAAGGCGTTCTGGATCATGCCGACCTGCGGGCCGTTGCCGTGGGTGATGATGATCTCGTTACCCTGCTCGATCAGGCCGAGAAGAGCGTGAGCGGTGTTGCTCACGGCCTCGATCTGCTCAACGGGGTTGTTGCCGAGGGCGTTGCCGCCAAGGGCGACGACAATACGATCGGGCTTGCCAAGAGGCTTAGACATTGCTGGAATCCTTTCTGTAAAAGGCCTACAACCCATTAATAACCCGTGTCCGTGCGATACACGAGTTTATTAAGGTTTATATTCCTGTTATCCCTTATTTTATTCATTTTGAAAACAGTTGAACGGTGAACGGTCATTTTTACCCGCTCAGCGTAAAGAAGCCCAGCTTAGGCATATCTACGCCATTTACGTGCGACTTTATTTTAATAGAGCAGGGATTCGACCAGATTATGCAAACTATATCTCTGCTAAACACAAAACAGACAGCGTAATATCTTACTCGCACTATACGAGATTCTATGCATTAATAAGACGAGTATGCACCCCTGCAAAAACATGGGGCTTTTCATTCAGCATAAGGAATAAAGATGAGCTCCAAAAAGGCAACCAGCCCCAAAGCACGGGGACAAAAGACGGCAGCAACCCTGTCCTCCCCCGTATCCCAAAGCAGCGCGTGGTTTCGCGCCAAAGGCGCGAAACAGCGAAAGGGACAAAAGGGCTCCACAACCACGTCCTTCATCAGCCCACACAATCCGAGGAGGTAGTCGTAGCAGGATCTGAGGGCTGACCTTCGCGGACACTCCGCAGGACGAAAGAACCCCCGCCGCACGTAGTGCGCAGCGGGGGTTCTTTCATGTCCGAGGACGTCCGCGAAGGTCAGCCCTCAGATCCTGCGGTGGGAGACCTAGGCCTCGTTGTACACCGTCTTGAGCTTCAGCAGGTGAGCGTAGCGGTCCATGGCAGCCTGCTCGTTCTCCTTGAAGAGCTCCTCGGCGCGCTCGGGGAAGGAACGCGTCAGCGAAGCGTAACGGGCCTCGTTCATCAGGAACTCCTGATAACCGCCCGCGGGCTCCTTGGAATCGAGCGAGAACTTCTTGCCGGCAGCAGCCTCGGGGTTGAAGCGGAAGAGGTTCCAGTAACCGCACTCGACAGCCTTCTTCATCTCGGCCTGGCAGTTCTGCATGCCGCCCTTCTTGATGGAGTGCATCTCGCAGGGGCTGTACCCGATGATGAGGGACGGGCCGTCGTAGGCCTCGGCCTCGTGGATGGCCTTGAGGGTCTGAGCCGGGTTGGCGCCCATGGCGACCTGCGCCACATAGACGTAGCCGTAGCTCATGGCAATCTCGGCCAGGGACTTCTTCTTGGTCACCTTACCGGCAGCGGCGAACTGAGCGACCTGGCCCAGGTTCGAGGCCTTGGAGGCCTGACCACCGGTGTTGGAGTAAACCTCGGTGTCGAAGACGAAGACGTTGATATTGTGGCCGGAAGCCAGGACGTGGTCCAGGCCACCGAAGCCGATGTCGTAGGCCCAACCGTCGCCACCGAAGACCCAGAAGGACTTCTTGGTGAGGTAGGCCTTGTCGGCGAGGATCGCCTTGGAAGCATCGCAGCCGCACTTCTCGAGCTCGGCAACGTAGGCGGCGGCAGCGGTCTTGGAGGCCTCGGCGTCGTTGACGGAGTCGATCCAAGCCTGGCCGGCAGCCTTGAGCTCATCGGACGGACCGTCAGCGGCGATGATCTCCTGCGTAGCAGCGATCAGCTTCTTCTGAACGGCCTCGTAACCGACGGCCATGCCCAGACCGTGCTCGGCATTATCCTCGAACAGGGAGTTGTTCCACGCCGGGCCGTGACCGTCCTTGTCCTTGCAGTAAGGAGCGGTGGCAGCGGGGTTGCCCCAAATGGAGGAGCAGCCGGTGGCGTTGGAGATGAACATACGGTCGCCGGCGACCTGGGTCACCAGACGTGCATAGGCGGTCTCGGCGCAGCCGGCGCAGGAGCCAGAGAACTCCAGGTAAGGCTGCTTAAACTGGCTGCCCTTGACGTTGGCCGCGATGAGCTCCTTCTTCTCGGAGACGTTCTCGACCATGTAGTCCCAAACGGGCTGCTGGTCCATCTCCTGCTCGGTGGGAACCATCTCGAGGGCGCCCTTGGGGCAGACCTTGACGCAGTTGGTGCAGCCCATGCAGTCGAGCGGAGACACGGCCATGGTGAACTTCATGCCCTTGGCCTTGGGGCCCATAGCGTCGAGCGTGCGGGTAGCCTCGGGCGCGGCGGCAGCCTCGTCCTCGGTCATCGCGAACGGACGGATGGTGGCATGCGGGCACACATAGGCGCACTGGTTGCACTGGATGCACTTGGTCTCGTCCCAGTGAGGAACGACCACGGCGACGCCGCGCTTCTCGTATGCGGAGGCGCCCAGCTCAAACTGGCCGTCAGCGCAATCGACAAAGGCGGAAACGGGCAGGCTGTCGCCATCCATGCGATCGATGGGCTCGAGCAGGTTCTTGACCTGCTGGGCGATGGCGGACTTGGTCTCCTCGGAGAGCTCGACGGGAGCGGCATCCTCGGCGGTAGCCCAGTCGGCCGGAACCTCGAACTTACGGAAGGCGGTAGCGCCGGCATCGATGGCCTTGTGGTTGGCGTCGACGATGGCCTGGCCCTTCTTCATGTAGGACTTGGTAGCCGCGTCCTTCATGTACTGCAGGGCGTCCTCGGCGGGCAGGACCTTGGCCAGCGCGAAGAAGGCGGACTGGAGCACCGTGTTGGTGCGCTTGCCCATGCCGACCTTGGCAGCCAGATCGATAGCGTCGATCAGGTAGACGTTGACGTTGTTGTTCGCGATGTAGCGCTTGGCCACGGCGGGCATGTGCTCGGCGAACTCCTCGTCGCTCCACTGGCAGTTGACCAGGAAGGTGCCACCCGGCTTGACGTCGCGGACCATCTTGAAGCCCTTGACGATGTAGCTGGGGTTGTGGCAAGCGACAAAGTCGGCCTTGGTCACGTAGTACGGCGAACGGATCGGGGAATCACCAAAGCGCAGGTGCGAGACGGTGACGCCGCCGGTCTTCTTGGAGTCGTACTGGAAGTAGGCCTGAACGTACTTGTCGGTGTGGTCGCCGATGATCTTGATCGAGTTCTTGTTGGCGCCGACGGTACCGTCGCCACCCAGACCCCAGAACTTGCACTCGATGGTGCCGGGGGCTGCGGTGTTGGGCGCATCCTCGGCCTCGGGCAGGCTCAGGTTGGTCACGTCATCGACAATGCCGATGGTGAACTCGCGCTTGGGCTCGTCCTTCTTAAGCTCCTCGAAGACAGCAAACGCGGACGCGGGAGGCGTGTCCTTGCTGCCCAGGCCGTAACGGCCGCCGACGACCTTGATGCCCGTCTTGCCGGCCTCGTAGAGAGCGGAGACGACGTCCTGGTAGAGCGGCTCGCCGATGGAACCCGGCTCCTTGGTGCGGTCCATGACGGCGATTTTTTTGACGGTCTCGGGGAGAACGTCGACAAAGTGCTTGATGGAGAACGGACGGAACAGGCGAACCTTGACCAGGCCGACCTTCTCGCCGTGAGCGTTGAGGTAGTCGATGACTTCCTCGAGCACGTCGCAGAAGGAGCCCATGCACACGACGACACGATCGGCATCGGGAGCGCCGTAGTAGTTGAACAGGCCGTAATCGGTGCCGAGCTTTTCGTTGATCTTCTTCATGTAGCCCTCGACGACGGCGGGAAGCTCGTCGTAGACCTTGTTGCAGGCCTCGCGGTTCTGGAAGAAGATGTCGCCGTTCTCGTGGCTGCCGCGGGTATGCGGGTGCTCAGGGTTGAGCGCGTGATCGCGGAAAGCCTGGACGGCGTCCATGTCGCACATCTCGGCCAGATCCTTGTAGTCCCACATGGCGACCTTCTGGATCTCGTGGCTGGTGCGGAAGCCGTCGAAGAAGTTAAGGAACGGGGTCTTGCCCTCGATGGCGGCAAGGTGAGCCACCGGCGAAAGGTCCATGACCTCCTGGACGTTGCCCTCGGCGAGCATGGCGAAACCGGTCTGACGGCAGGCCATGACGTCGGAGTGATCACCGAAGATGTTCAGGGCGTGGGAAGCGACGCAACGCGCGGAGACGTGGAAGACGCCCGGGAGCTGCTCGCCCGCGATCTTGTACATGTTCGGGATCATCAGGAGCAGGCCCTGAGAAGCCGTGTAGGTGGTGGTCAGAGCACCGGCGCCCAGCGAACCGTGAACGGTACCGGCTGCACCTGCCTCGGACTCCATCTCGACGACCTTGACCGGGGTGCCAAAGATGTTCTTGCGACCCTGGGCCGCCCACTGGTCGACATGGTCGGCCATCGGGCTGGACGGCGTAATGGGATAAATTCCCGCTACCTCGGTGTACGCATACGAAACATATGCGGCCGCCTCGTTGCCGTCCATAGACTTAAACTTACGCGCCATATACCCCTCTCCTCTCATATAGGTATACAGGCCCCGGCGATTGCCGGGATGTTGGCGTGATGGGATTTTCGCTGTTGCTTCCAATCATCTGGCAGGCAGACTGAGCAGCAGGCACATGGCGTGGAGAGAAGGCATGCCAAGGCGAGGAGGGCTGCACGCGCTCCACAGGCCCAGCTACCCGTCTTGCACATGACCGAGCGCCGCAAAGGCCGCATGCCGGATGCTCCCGGGCACGCCCCGGCGATGGGAAGCGCCCGCAACGGAAATCCGCATGCGGGCTTATTGTACCCCGCCGCCAAGCCATATTTCGACAAATATAGGTGGGCGGTAAAGGTTTACCTTAGGTGACTGCCAAGGGGCGAGATGGCCCCTCGGACGGAAAAGTCGCAGCCTGCATCGAGAGTGGATAATCTCCCACTTTTTGCCTGTATCTTGACCAAAAGTGGGAGATTATCCACTCTCATGGGTTGTGCGTCCGAAAATCCTCTCTCGTGCGTTCGGAAATCCACTCTCGTTTCTCTATCGCCGACCACACGGCAGTTGCGGTGAAATGGGGACTGTTTTTGCCGGTCGCGGCCTTAAACAGTCCCCATTTCACCGCAACTTATTTAGGAGATGAGTTAGAGAGCGCCGAGGAGGATGGCGTAGGTGGTGGATTCGCCGAGCCTGAGCTCGTCACCGGGGTTGAGCTGAGCGGAGCGGCCGGGCTCGACCTGGGTGCAGACGTTCGTCGCGCCGTTTACCACCACGGTTCCGTTGGTGGACGACAGGTCCTCGACGTACCAGACATTTTGGCCATCGCACCACACGTGGGCATGGCGAGCCGAAACGTCATCGCCCACATCGGTGATATCGCCTTCCCCCGTCGCCAGCGCACCGATCTCCACGCCCTGCTCACTCGGCTGAATCCAGCGCGGAGCGCTCACCACGTAGCCGTTTTGCACGCGAAGCAGGCCCAGCGGATGCGCAGGCGCTGCCTCGTGATCGCCCGTGACCGTCGAGGTGCTCAGCGAGCGCGGCGTCGACGTGGCGCCGCCGCAGGTCGCATGAGCGTAGTCGATGGCATAGGTCACCGAGGATCGAACATCTGCCGAGCAACCGACGGCTACAAACAGCACCAGCACGGCCTCGGCACGTTCGGCGGGCATAAGCTCCGCCGCCTGCGACAGGCGCTCGACCGCATTGCGGTAGAGGCTCGTATCCTGATGGCATTCCTCGAGCGCCCGCACCATGGGCTCGCCGGCGGGGCCGCACACCATGTTGATCACCGCCGTGGCATTCATGGGATTGCGGCGGCGCAGGGCCAGATGCGACATGATGCGCGCGGCCGAGGTGCCGTAATCGGCAAAATAGCGCTCCTGCAGCGTGCCGACCGGAGCGCGCACGATAAAACGCGAGACCCAGGAGCGATCGGCGGCGCGGCTCTGTGGACTACGGCCGTCGGCGAGCGGGCGGCTCGAGAGCACCAGGCCGCACAGTTCGATATGGCTCAGGTGCGCTGCGCGCTTAAAGATGTCAAACATTGCCCCGCACGGGGTGAGCTCAGCTTGAGAAGCCATGGCTTAGCCCTCCTTGGTCGCAGAGATAGTGTCGGATACTTCGGCCGGCCCGCCAAAGGCGCGAACAGCCGCGGCTCCGCCGGCAAGCGGCGTCGCCATGGGAATTTTCGCACGTCGTGCTGACACGACGGGAAGCTCAAAGGCAAACCCCATCGCCAGCAAAAACCACGTGAGCGCATAGGTTGCAATTATGGCGGCCACCAGGCCACCCGCCACGGCATGCTGGGAAAACACGGCGCATGCGAGTGCGGCCAGAGCCGGAACCTCACAGGCGGAAAGGGCCAATACGCCCTGCAGGAACCCCGCGCGGCGATTGCGCGCCAAGGCTCCGACGGCAATGCCCGCCACGCTCGGCAGCGCCAACGCCAGCACGGCGACGATGCCCGGCAGTGTGCCGGACCACGAAATGTGCCCCACGGCAACCGTCATACGAGCACCCGACGCCAGCAGCGCCGCCGACACCACCACAACGGCCCATACGAGGCCGCAGACAGCCGCAGCGCCAATCATCGCAGCGCGACGGACCGCGCGACCGGACGCGTCCATGGGACAGGGCATGAGCGGCTCGGCGCGAAGCGAGCGGGCGACATTTTGCGCATAGTGGTCGCAAAATGCCGAGAGCGCCGCCTCCACCGCAGCCGGCTCGGGACGATCTTCCTGATGGCAGGACAGGCAGGCCATCACCACATCGAACAGCTGAGCGTCGACAAACGCCAGCGCATCGCGCAGATCCTCGGAATTTGGATCGAGCCCCAGCTGCTGAGCCTGTTCGGCCGCGGCAAGTGCCACATCGGGCTCGCGTCGCAGCAGTTGCGTCAAGTCGCAGCCGGGCGCGTGGGCGCCGACGGGATAATCGGGCAGCGTATCCATCTTGAGACGATAAGGGCTGGCGATATCGCGCGTCTTTTTGCGCGAGCCCGAAGTACCCGACGTGCCCGGCGCTACTTCGTACGGCGCGACACCGGCGATGAGCTCATAGACCGTGCTCGCCGCGGCATACACGTCGATTGCCGGCGACATGCGCAAAACGCGCAGCTCGGCAATATCGTCGGTGAGCATCTCGGGCGGAGCGTAGGCAACCGTCGCGCGACGCAACGTGGCGTAGCGCTCTGTAAAGGACTCCCTGCCGCCGGTTCCCGCCACCGCAGAGGCAGGCTCGAGCGCCAGTGACGAGCCAAAATCGATGAGGCACAAATCGAACGTGCCTTCGGCAAGCTGTCCGTCGAGCGGTAGGCGCGCCGTGCGCACCATAATATTGGCCGGCGAGATGTCGCGATGGACGAACCCCTCCCCCACCAAGCTCATGCGGCAGAGCAGATCGAACAGGTCGCGACCCAGGCGCGCCGCCACGAGCGGCGACAGACGCCCGGCATCGTCCACGGCAAAGCGCGGGCGCAGGCGAGCGAGCGTCTCGCCCTCGACCCACTCCATGACAATCGCGGGCACGCCGTCGACCTCGCCCCACCCGTACAAGCGGGGAAAGCCCTTAAGGCCCGAAAGGGCACGATGGCATTCATATTCCTCGCGAAACGCCGCCTTGAACTTGGTGACCAGCGCCTCGTGGGCGACATCGTCATCAAATTCGTCGCGCGTTGGCAAGATGAGCTGCTTGAGCGCCACGGCCTCGCCCTGCGCGTTGACGGCACGCGTCACACGGCCGATACCACCACGGCGCATGGTGGCGTCATCGGCAAACAGCATCGTAAAACGGCGAAGGTAGGCGGGAAGCTCGTCCGTGCCCAGGGCGACGGCCGGCTCAAACCCGTCGACGCGCGCCAGGCGCAGGCCCACCATGGGATCACGGTTGAGCGACTGGGCTGCCGCAGAAGCGAGATCGTTCGTCATAGGGCGATCGCCGCCAGGCTATTGTTGAAGTTGTTAAGCGCAATGTCATCATCGCCGTAATGCCCCACCCATTGGCACAGGTTGGTGTAGCAGCCCCATAGGTTGGCGTATTGCTGATACCACTTTGACTGGGGAGAAAACGTTTGCCGGCCAAACTCGGCGCGAATGACAAACATATCGTTGGCCAGGCTATCGCACGGCCCGGTATCGCCTGTTGCGTTATAGGTCGAGACCGCGCCATTGGCCCGAGAGACATAGCCATCGAGCATGTTGCACTTGGTCACGAGCCAGCTGTGTATGCTTTCCTCCTCGGCGGCCGAAAGGCCGCTGGAGTTTGTATTGCCACCGGTGCTGCCGCCCGCCGAGCTGTCGCCCCCAGACCCGCCGGAGGCGGAGCCCGAACCGGAGCCACCGCTCGAGTTCGACGAATCGGAGCTGGAGCCAGACGAACCGGAGCCGCCAGGTTTCCCCGACTGCTGCGTATCCTGACCCTTTTGCTGCTCGGCCTTGTTTACGACGGTCGAAACGCTGTTATCGGAAAGGTGATGGATGATCTTGGTGTTGGTGAGCACGATGATCTTGGTGTTGGTGAGCACGATGGTCTTGCCGTTGGCAAGCGCGATTTCGTTGTCCGACGCCTCGACGCTGCCCGCGTCGTCGACACCAAACACGACGTGCGTGACTACGCTCGCCCAGGCGTATCCGGTTGTGGTGCCCAAATCGCTTTTGGCCTTGTGCCCCACGCGCAACTCGCGCGCGGTACGCGCTTGCACCATAGGTGGCACAGCCAACCGTAGGCAGAAACGCCGGCAACGACCAGCGCCAGCGAACAGGACAGCAGCACACACGCCCGAGGCGCCAGGCCCAACCGGCGCCGCATACGCACCGCGGCGCCATGCTTTGTCTGAGTACCCCCGGGCCGCATGCGATCTCCTCCAACAAAAACATGCCGCTCGAAAGCGGCGCATTCATTCAAACCCATAGTTGAGTGTATCAGCGAACACAAAAGGTTGCGCAACGAACGCGCAAATACGGGACGCGAACAGGGGCATCCACGCGATAAGCGGATGGAAAGTGCATTTGTTGCACAACAAATGCACAAACATGGGGCCAATTATGGCAACCGCGTGCAACGCGCAGGGAAACGCGAGGTCGGTGGACCGATATCTAGATCCTAGATCGCGCGACGGGCCTCGATAGCACGGCCAAGCGTGAGCTCGTCGGCATACTCCAGGTCGCCTCCCACGGGCAGCCCGCTCGCCAGACGCGACACCTCGACGCCCAGTGGCTTGATGGTGCGAGCAAGGTAGCTCGCCGTGGTCTCGCCCTCGATATTGGGGTTGGTGGCGATAATGACCTCGTGGATATCCTCATGGCCCAGGCGCGCCAGCAGTTCGCGGATATGCAGCTGCTCGGGACCGATCTTGTCCATGGGGCTGATCACGCCGCCCAGCACGTGGTAGAGGCCGTGGTAGCTGCCCGTGCGCTCAATCGCCTGGACATCGCGCGGCTCACCCACCACGCAGATGCGGGTGGTGTCGCGCATCGAGTCTTGGCAAATGGAGCACTCGTCAGCGGTGGCGTAATTAAAGCAGCGGCTGCAAAAATGCACTTCCTGCTTAACCTCCAGAATGGCCTCGGCCAGGCGGCGGGCCTCCTCGGCATCGGCCTCGAGCAGGTAGTAGGCGATGCGCTGGGCCGACTTGGGGCCAATGCCCGGCAGGCGGCCCAACTCATCGAGCAGTTTTTGCAGGCTATGGTTGGCACTCATATATATGCGTGTCTTAGAACGGCATGCCCGGGATGTTGAGGCCGCCGGTGATGGCGCCCATCTGCTTGTTGGCGAGCTCGTTGACGCCGCGGACGGCCTCGTTGACGGCAGCCATGATCATGTCCTGCAGCATATCGACGTCCTCGGGATCGAGCGCATCAGGGTCGATGGTGAGGTTGACGAGCTCCATCTCGCCGTTAACGGTCACCTTGACCATGCCGCCGCCGGCAGAGGCATCGACGGTCTGGGACTTGAGGTTTTCCTGCGCGGCGGCAAGCTGCTCCTGCATCTTGCGGGCCTGCTTCATCATCTGCTGCATGTTCATACCGGCCATGATGGCTCCTTTACGTGCGGCCGCGCGACGAGCTGCAAAGGCAGCCGGGACGCGGCGGGGCTTTCAAACTCAAAAATCGTACCACGGCACGAGGTCAGCGAGCGGGGCGGACACGCTACCCCAGCCGATATACATGTCCTGGAGTGCAAGCCGCGCCCAAAGATTATGCAAAGTTGAATAATTCGCATCTACATAATATCGAAAGCTAAATCTTGTAGAGCCGGAACCCGGCATTTGCTGCATCCAGCTAGATAGCAAAATGCTAAACCGCCGCTCGAGGTGGCGCTCATGACGGCATGGTAAAATTTGATTGTCAAAGATAGCAATTTGGAGGTGCCCCATGAATGCCCCCGACGCGCTCCAAAACATCCGCTCAAAACACCCCGTTGCATATGTGGTTCTCTATCTCTTTGTCGGCTGGGCATTGCTGGTTGTCATCACCCATGCCATAGCCTTTGGAGCAGAACTACTGATAGCCAGCTCGGACCAGCCCGTCGTCAAATGGGAAGCGACCGATGAGTGCACCGACGGAACCCGAACCATTTACTACAACAGCCCGTCCCTCTACCAAGAGTTCAAGGTCAAGATAAAGGACTCCAAGATTGTCGATGCCGAACTGCGCTCTTTATTTACAATCGGAGCAACCGTCAACGCCGAGCAAGTCGAATACACGGACAGCCATGCGACATATCGTATCGACCTCAGCATCCTAGGCCGACCGTCACGCGCCTGTCTGCTCGAATGCGATATACGCGGCACCGCACTACACATGTCCGAAATACAGATGCGCCCGGACAAAGAGATCTCTTCTTGAGCAGCGTACCCGCCCGCACAGTTACTCCACCGGTTTGAAGATGGTGGCCTGTCCAAAGACGTTGCGGATGAGGGCTTTGGCCTCATCCTCGGTCTGCGGGATGCTCGGGGCTGCGCCCTGGTGGCCGAAGGGACTGCCGGCGCCGGGGTTGGACTCCCAAGGGGCAGCGGGGGCGTCATCGCTTGTGGGAGCGGACGTCGCAGCTGCGGGAGCCGCGGCTGAAGCGGCAGGGCTGGGCGCAGGCACCGCGGCAGGCACGTCGAACGGAGGAAGATCCTCCCCGCTCGTATCGCCGGCGAAGCCGCCGACCATGGCGTCGTCGTAGGGCACCTGCTCGGATTCCCACGACGCAGCCTGCGCAGACGGCTGAGTCTTGGAAGCGGACGCGCGCTCGGGCGCGCGGGGCGCGGGCTCGGTCGGGAGCTTGCCCGTGGCAGGAGCGCCGGCAGGGTTGTCGGAGCGCAGCCAAGGGGCCTTAGCCAGGTCGGATGACTTGGGCGCAGGCGCGGCAGCGGGTTTGGGCGCGGGAGCCGGAGCAGCCGGTTTGGGCGCCGCGAGCTTAGGCGCCGGCAGGGTCGATGCCGCTACCGGTGCCGCTTGCTGCTGCGGCGCGCTGACGCTCGAGGATACAGGGGCCGCCGAGGACACGGGTTGCGGGTCCGCAGATGCCGCAGCCCGTGCAGATGGAGAATGCTCCTCATGTTGAGGAGCCGGCGTGCCACCCCCATCCAAGACATAGTCGACGGTGCGACGACCGAAAACCGCACTGACTGTCGGCAAAAACACCGCCTGTGTATCAGCACGCCCGAGCATCTTGATAGCAAATGCCGTAGGGAACGAGACCGTGAGCTTAGAACCATCGTCTGCCGTAGCGCGAGCGTTCAACAGGAGAGCCGCATAAGAAGGTTGTTGGGCCTTGACGCGCTCGACGACCTCGGCCCATTTGCGCTGGAGCTCGCCGGCATCCTCAACCGCGGGGGTCTCGGCGGCGCCGGCGGCAGCAACCTGGGCGGCGTTGTTGAGCTGGGGCTTAGGTGCCGGAGCGGCGGCAGGCGCGGGAGCCGCAACGGGCTGAGACATCGGAGCCGATGCAGGCTGAGATGTCAGCGCGGCAGGCTTGGGGGTCGGCGCGGGCGCAGGCTGGGTCGCCGGAGCGGCAGCGCCTCGGTCCCAGGGCATGCCGCCCTGGCGCGCAGACGCAGCGGCGGGCACGGCAGATGCCACAGGAGCGGCAGCTCGGGCACCCGAGATCAGTGTCGGCTGTTGCATCGCCGCAGGTGCAGCCGCGACAACCGCAGGCGCGGCACCTGCAGCAGCCACGCTCGCCGGCACCGCGGCGTTGGCGACCATGACCTCCAAGCGTGCCACGCGCTCGGCCAGGGCCTCAATGGTCAGATCGGCCTCGGGACGTGCCAGGCGCGTGCAGGCGATCTCGAGCACCAGGCGCACGTCGCTCGCGCCCCTCATCTCCAGCGCGGCATCGTCAAGCACCGTCAGCACGCGGGCCAGACGGTCGGTCGAATGCTCGCCAAAGGCAGCGGCCTCGGCAGCAAGCGCCTCGGCCTGCTCGACCCCGCCCTCAAACAGATCGGCACGGGCACCGGCAACGCAAGCCACATACACGTCGCGCACATGCGCCACCAGGTCGCGCGTCAGCTCAAGCAGGTCATTGCCCTCCTCGACCTGTGCACGAATGAGCCCATAGAGCTCAGCAATATCACGCTCGGCGATGGCGCGGGCAAACTCGCCCAGAATCTGGTCGGAAACCTCGCCCAAAAGCGAGCGGGCATCGTCCGCATGCACGGCGCCGTTGCCAAAAACGCTCAGCTGCTCCAGCGTGGAGAGCGCGTCGCGCATGCCGCCCTTGGCATGGCGCGCCACGATGGCGAGCGCCTCGTCGTCGTAATCGAAGCCCTCCTGCTCGCACACGTAGGACAGGCGATGCTCGATATCCTCGTTGCCGATGCGGTGGAAATCGAAGCGCTGGCAGCGCGAGAGGATGGTCTCCAGAATCTTTTGCGGATCGGTGGTGCACAGCACAAAGATCACGTGTGCCGGCGGCTCCTCGAGCGTCTTGAGCAGCGCGTTGAACGCCGCCGTCGTGAGCATGTGAACCTCGTCGATGATATAGATCTTGTACTTGCCGCGCACCGGGGCAAAGTTGACGGAGTTGATGATCTCCTCGCGCACGTTGTCCACGCCCGTGCGGCTTGCGGCATCGAGCTCGTAGACATCGGGGTGGTTGCCCTCGGCGATGAGCTCGCACTCCTCACAGGTGCCGTCGGGCATGCAGCCGCTTGCGCCCTCGGCGCGCGCCGCCTCGGCGTTGCGGCACAGTAGCGCCTTGGCCAGAATGCGCGCCATGGTGGTCTTGCCCGTGCCGCGCGGTCCGCAGAACAGGTACGCGTGGGACAGACGCCCCTCGGTGATGGCGTGCTCGAGCGTCGAGACGATATGCTGCTGGCCCACCACGGAGTCGAAGGTGAGCGGGCGATACTTTCGGTACAACGATTCCATGGGTGCTCCCCCGGGTATACTGAGTCTTGTTGCCGCGACGGCCATGCGGTCGCACGGCATACTTCACTCATAATAACCCGTACGGCGAGCCCGCCGCGATAGGAGTCCAAAGAGCATGGCAGACGCAGAGAGCAACCTCGTTCCCTCCGAAGCAGCCGACCAGGTCGAGGTCGCGCTCGAGAAGCAGGCCGCAGCCGACGACGGCATCCTGTACCTCAACGAGTACCAGTACGAAAACGATCTAGTCACCGACTTCGCCCGTCTGGTCGCCTCGCCCAGGCGTCGCGGTTCGCTGTATGTCGCCGCGGCAATTGCCGCGCTCATCGGCATTGGCATGCTGGTGGCCGGCGGCAACTGGATCAAGTTTGGCGTCGTCCTGCTCGTATTCGGCGCCTTTTTGGCCTGGTGGAGCAAAAACCTGCACCACACCCTCGCCCGCGACTTTATCGACGCCGTTGAGGCCGACGAGTCCATGGGTGGCCGCTATCGCCGCGTCGCCGCCAACGAGGACGGCCTGATGGTTTGGGGCAAGAGCGGCAAGTCACAGTTCTTCCCGTTTGAAAAGCTCGACCACGTGCTCGACGGCGAGCGCATCTTTGTGGCCATGTTCGCCGACCAGGGCGTGACGATCCCCAAGGACACCTTCGTCCGTGGCGATGCCGAACAGTTTGGCCCCTTCCTCAAGGCCCGTATCAACAAAAAACTCCGCATCGAGACCAAGCGCAAGAAGATGAAGGCAGAAAAGGCCGTTGCCGAAGCCAAACAGGGCGACAAGGCCGACAAGCCCCAGGACAACAAGGGCAAGCAGCGCAAGCAGAAGAAGAGCAAGAAGAAGCGCTAAGGCCAAGCCAGACAGGCAGCCTCGCATCCCGCCATCCTCGCCATCCGCCTGAGCGTGCTACACTAGCAGCATCTATGCCACCGCGAACGGCTCGGCCCCGCGCCCGCCGCTCGCAAACGAACTTTAAACGCACGAGGGTTGGCCATGCCGCTTTTCTCGCAACATACCGCCCGGTTCTCGCCGGACGTTCCCTTGGAGGGCACTAGCTCTCGCGAGCTGCTCAAGCGGTACCAGCCGCTCGAGACGCTTGCGACCGGCGGTTTTGGCTCCATCGAGATTTGCCGCGACACGCATCTGCGCCGTCGCGTGGCCATTAAGCGCATCCCCCTCACAGACGGCGCCGGCATGCCCGCCAGCGACATCATGGACGTGCTACGCGAGGCGCATACCGCCGCCATGCTTCAACATCCCAATATCGTGCAGGTTATCGACTTTACGCACGACACCGCCTATGCCTACCTGGTCATGGAGTATGTCGACGGTATGTCGTTGGCCGAGTTTTTGCATCGCGTGGACGGCCACTCGCTCACCTTTGACGAGGCCGCGGCCATTGCCGACGCGCTGGGTCAGGCACTCACCTTTGCCCATGCAAACGGCGTGCTTCATCTGGACATAAAGCCCGCCAATGTGCTTATCGACCATTCGGGCAATGTAAAGCTCACCGACTTTGGCATGGCGCGGCTGTCGTCTGCCGGCGGCTTTGGCGGATCGCGCGGCGGCACCATCGGCTACATGCCGCCCGAGCAGCTCGACATCGAGACCGGCACGGTCGACGAGCGCGCCGATGTCTTTGCCCTTGCCTGCGTGATCTACGAGGGGCTGTGCGGCAGCGCCCCCTTTATGGCGGCCACGCCCGCCGACTCGCTCGACCGCATCATCGGCGGCGCCACCTATCCCAGCGAGCTCATCCCGCACTTTCCCCCGGGGGCCGAGGCGGCGCTCATGAGCGCCCTCTCCCCCATGCCGCAAGACCGCCCCGATAGCATCGAGGCATTCTGCGACCGACTCCTTGCCGGCTTGGGGAGCGTGCGCGAAGGCCGTCGCAGCTTGGAGCAGATGGTAGGCGAGCTTTCGAATGACGAGTGCGCGGCAGATGATATCGAGCCATCGAGCTACGAGGATGACACCGTCGAGGTCGACCCCGCACTTGGCTGGGCGGGCACGCGCTGGGGCCGCGCACGCAATTACACCATGCGCGGCATCTCGGCGCTCTCGTGCGGAGCCTTCAGCTTTTTGCTTATGCAGACAGCCGGCGTCGCGGCGCTCCCCGGGCTGGTCGTGGCGGCCGTCGCCATTGGCGCGGCGGCAGGCTTGGCCCCGCAGATTGGCTCGGCCATCTCGGCCGTGGGCTTTTTGGTGCTCATGGCCAACGCCACCATGCAGGCGCAGGGCATCCTGTCGATGCTGCCGGTCGCGGTCATTTTTGCCGCTGCCATGTCCGGTTGGTGGATTGCTTGGGGACGCACCGAGGCGGCTGCGAGCGCGACGCTCACCTGCACGCTTGCGCTGGGTTGCCTAACCGGCGACGCCCTCCTTGCCGCCGGAGCCGCCGCGAGCATCGCGGCGTTTTGGCTCGGCCCGGCAAGCGCCGCGGCGGCCACGGGCATGGGCGCACTCTTTGCCCGCCTTGCTGCAGCGGCTCTCTCTGTGGAAGGCGTACTGGGGCTTAGCAATGTCGCCGCAGCGCTGGGAGACGCGCTCCTTCTCGCTGCAATCGCGCTGGTTGCAGCAACAGCCGCGGCAACATCGCTGCTGCTCAATGCTCATGCCAAGCGCGCCGAGCAGGGATCGAACCTTGCCGCCATCGTCGCAATTGCCGTCGCCGGCATCGGCTCGGCCGTATCGTTTTGTCTTGCACACCATATGGAAATTGCCAGCCTTGCGGGCCCGGTCGTCGCCAAGGCGGCGGTTACGGGAATCCTATCCTCTATAATCGTCGGGATATGCCTTTATTTGCTCGGATACCA
The DNA here is from genome assembly GCA_937943045.1 of uncultured Collinsella sp. Classification (GTDB taxonomy): domain Bacteria; phylum Actinomycetota; class Coriobacteriia; order Coriobacteriales; family Coriobacteriaceae; genus Collinsella. The sequence continues at coordinate 30,193 of CALEBN010000052.1, forward strand.
AAGAACCTATACGGAGAGTGATCTTTCGTGAACTTCCTGAACATCTTCGAGGACCACGTGGCCGGCATCTTCGGTGCCACCCGTGCCCCGTTCTCCTTTAAGAAGCTTGCCAAGCAGGCCGCTCGCGACATGGAGGATCAGACTCTGGTGATCAACGGCGTCAACACCGCGCCGGCGCTCTATACCATCCTGATTGCCGCCGACGACGATCCCATGCTCGCCCCGTTCTATCCCGAGCTTTCGCGCGAGGTCCGCGAGTTTGTGAAAGCGCAGGCCGAAAAGCGCCGTTACGTCTTTGTCGGCGAGCCCCTCGTTCGCTTTATGATCGACCCGCAGCTGCGCGGCGGCAAGTTCTCGGTCTTTGCCGAGAACGTCGATGCCCCCACGCTCGGTCGCCTGTACGAGGAAGAGCGCGCCTACCAAAACGGCCTGGGCCAGAACAACTCAGCCGCGAGCCGTGCCGCCAGCGCCCCGCGCGCCGGCCAGCAGCAGTTTGCCGCCCCGCAGCAACACCCCGCCGCTATGCCGCAGCAGCAGCCGGCACCTCGTGCTGCCACTCCCGACCCGCTTGCCGTGGCCGACCCCTTTGCGCCCAATATGCCCGACCCCGCCGCCGCACCCATTCCCGTGCCCCAAACCGTCTCGCGCGACGCGCTTGCCGGCATGGGCGGAGCCGCCGCGACCGGCGCCGCCGTTGGCCTTGGCGCCGCAGCCAGCATCGCCTCCAACATGGCAAGCTCTCGCGCCCCGCAGCGTCCGCTCGCCCAACTCGTCGACGTCGTGAGCGGCGAGAGCCACGCCATCACCTCCGCACAGGTGACCATCGGTCGCGAGCGCTCGGTTTCCGACATCGCCCTGCGCGACCCCAACGTGTCGCGCCGTCATGCCCAGCTCACCTTTACCGGCTCGGACTGGTCGATCGAGGACCTCAACTCCACTAACGGCACGCTCGTCAACAACCGCCGCATCACGCGCTGCCCGCTGCGCAACGGCGACCTGCTGACGTTTGGCCTGAGCACGTTCGAATTTAGGGGATAGTCGCTTATGAACATCGATATCGTCCTGTTTGCAGGCCGCATCGTCCTGGTCGTCCTGCTCTATATCTTCCTGTTTGCCGTCATGAAGACCGGCGTGGGGCTCGTCCGCGGCCAGCGCCGCGACTCGGCCATCTGGACGATCGATGTGGACAAGGGCCCGCGCGGCATCCGCGGCATCCACGTGGATATGCTCGGCCCCGTCATCGTCGGCCGTTCGCCGTCGTCGGACATCTGCATCAACGAACCGTTTGTCTCGGCCTCGCATGCGCGTTTTTCGCTGCAGGGTCCGGCACTTATTATCGAGGACCTCAACTCGCTTAACGGCACGCTCGTCAACGGCCGCCAGCTGGTGGAGCCCGCAACGCTGCGCGAGGGCGACGAAGTCCAGATTGGCGACGTGGTCATGAAGGTGAACCGTCGATGATCGACGAGGAGAACAAGTCCGCAACCATACCCGAGACGCCGGCCGCCCCCGCGGCCGCGCCGGCTCATGCCGCCCCGGCGGGCCCTGCGCCCGTGGAGCCCGAGGACACCGTGTTCTCCCTGCCTCTTTCGCATGTAACGCAAGAATATCCGACGCTAACCGACGACGAGGATGCCGAGGACAACGCCGACGGCGGCAACGCCCCCATCGGCGTGCACGCCGCTACCGAGCAGCCCGCGGTCCCGCAAGACATGCTCGCGCCGGCTCATCTTGCCGAACCCATCGCCACGGCGATTACCGAGAGCTCCGCGGTATTTGCGGCTCCCGAGCCCGCGGCACCGGTGTTTCCCGTAGCGCCGGCACCCACCGCAGCGCCCGAGTCCGCATCTGCACCGGAACCCGCGGCGGCGCCCTCCCCCGCGGACGCATCGGCGCCCGAAGCCATGCAGTCTGTAACCGAAGACGTACCCGCAGCAACGACGGAGGATGTCTCCCAATCCCACGGCACGCCCGCGCCCGCGCACTTCGCGACGCCCGAGTCTGCAGCCGTCGCCCCGCAAGACGACGAGCCTGTCGACCGTACAACCGAAGAGCCCGTCACGCCCAACGTCAACGACCCGAGCAACGATGCCGACACCGTCTCGCCCGGCGATACGGCCGAGATTGACGTTGCCGCCGTGGAGGCCAAGCTTAAGGACCCCGGCTCGACCATGAGTTTTGAGCCGCTGACCGACGAGCGCGTCGAGACCGACTCGACCTACGACGCCGGCACGACCACGCAGCTCATGTGGGGCGCCCGCTCCGATGTTGGCTGTGTGCGCCCTCATAACGAAGACTCCTATCTGGTGCAATCGCCGCTCTTTTGCGTATGCGACGGCATGGGCGGCCACGCCGCCGGTGAGGTAGCCTCCTCCATCGCCGTCGAGACCATTGCCAAGACAGCGCCGCAGGCAGCCGACGCCGCACGACTGGCAGCCGCCGTCGAAGCTGCAAACGCCGCGGTCATCGAGGCTGCGCTCAACGGGCTTGGCAAGCCCGGCATGGGCTGCACGGCAACCTGCGCCTATATCGAAAACGACATGCTCGCCATCGCCCACGTGGGCGACTCGCGCGCCTATCTGCTCCACGAGGGCACGCTCATCCGCGTGACCCGCGACCACTCCTATGTGGAGGAGCTCGTGGACGCCGGCGAAATTACGGCAGACGAGGCTCGCGTCCACCCCAACCGCTCAGTCATCACCCGCGCGCTGGGCTCGGATCCCGCCATGTATGCCGACCACTTTACCCTGCATATCGAGGAAGGCGACCGCCTGATCCTGTGCTCGGACGGTCTTTCGAGCATGATTCCCGATAGCGATATCGAAAACATCGCCACACAGTCCTCGACCGCGCAGATTTGCGTCGACAACCTTGTTGACGCGGCACTGGTCGCCGGCGGGCATGACAACGTCACCGTGCTTGTCGTTGACCTGGTCGACGATGGCGTCATGCGCGAGGCAAAGCGCGTCCGCCGCCGCAACATCACCATTGCCACCGTACTGGGCATCGCTTTTGTGCTGGCGGCAGCCATCTGGGCCTACGCAGGCATCACCGGCTCGTACTACCTGGGCACCTACAAGGACACCGTCGCGGTCTACCGGGGCATTCCCGGCAAGCCGCTCGGCCTTAAGCTGCACTGGCTCGACAGCACGACCACCATCAAACTGTCCGACCTGCCCGAAGACACACAAAATCGCCTTAAGGCAGGTATTCAGCAGACGAGCATCGACGACGCACAGGACACCATCTCCAAGTACCGCCATCAGATCGACGAGGAGCAGACCCGTCAGGTGATCGACGCGCAAACGATCCGCAATAACACCGACCAGGGTTCGACCTCCGAATCGGATTCCGAGAATACCGCCGAACAGTCCGCCGAGGCCGAAGCCTCCGATAAGAATTAGAAAGGGAGTGCCGCTTATGAGTCGCCGTAATACCGAACTGCTCTTACTCATCGCCTCGGCGTTCCCCGTCATCCTGCTGTATGCGATGTACGTGCTCACCGCAGGCGCCGCCATCTCGTTTGAGACACTTGCCGTTCCGATCGGTCTCTTTGCCGCCTTCGCCGCAGCGCATATCGCCGTGCGCATTCTGGCACCCGGCGCCGACCCGGCCATCCTGCCCATCGTCTTTGTTCTTTCGGGCATTGGCATCACGTTTGTGACGCGCTTGGCGCCCACGCTCGCCATCTCGCAGCTCGTCATCCTGTTTATCTCGGTGGCGTTGATGGTAGGTACGCTTGCGCTGGTCAAAAACCTCGACGTAGTCATGCGCTACAAGTACACCTTTGGCATCATCGGCATCATCTTGCTGATGCTGCCCATCTTTATCGGCACCACGATCTCGGGCTCTAAACTGTGGATTCGCATCGCCGGCTTTACCATTCAGCCCGGCGAGTTCGCCAAGGTCTTTATCGTGCTGTTCCTAGCCGGTTACCTGGCCGAGAACCGCGAACTGCTCTCTATCTCCAACCGCAAGATCTTGGGTCTTAAGATTCCGCGTCTGCGCCTGCTGCTGCCGCTGTTCGCAGTCTGGGGCGTATGCCTGCTCGTCGTTGTCTTCGAACGTGACCTGGGCTCGGCCTTGCTGTTCTACACCATCTTCTTGCTGATGCTCTACGTTGCCACGGGTCGCTTCTCGTATGTCATCATCGGCCTTGTGCTCTTGGCCGTGGGGGCCGTGGGTGCTTACAAGTTCCTGTCGCACGTCCAGGTTCGTTTCCAGATCTGGGCCGATCCCTTTAAGGATGCACAGGGCCAGGGCTACCAGATTGTCCAGTCCCTCTTCTCGCTGGCCGACGGCGGCCTTGTTGGCGTCGGCATTGGCAACGGCATGGCCAACAACATCCCCGTCGTCGAGTCCGACTTTATCTTCTCGGCTATCGGCGAGGAGATGGGCCTTTTGGGCGGTGGCGCCGTTCTTATCCTGTTTATGCTCTTTGCCGTACGTGGCCTGACCACGGCAGCCCGTGCCAAGTCCGACCTTGCCGCCTTTAGCGCCACTGGTCTTACGGCCGCCATCAGCTTCCAGGCGTTCTTGATCGTTGGCGGCGTTACCCGCCTGATCCCGCTGACCGGCGTCACCCTGCCCTTTATGAGCCAGGGCGGCTCCTCGCTGCTGGCAAGCTTTATCATCGTCGCGCTGCTGCTGCGCGCCGGTGACGAGGCAACCGGTCGCGAGGCCGAGCTCACCGGCACCGGCACCATGGCCGCCATCACCGACGACCAGGTCGCCTCGGCGGTCTCCCCGGCTGGCACGCGCTTCGCCACCTCGTCTTCGCACAACCGCGGCAGCCACTCCGCCGGCTCGCGCATGCGCCGTCGCCTGCTCGACACGCCCGAATCCGGTGTGCTCGGCCGCGTGGCGCTCGCCAATCGACTGACCCGCGCCGTGCTCGCCTTTACGGCACTATTCGCCATCCTTATCGGCAACCTCACCTATGTCCAGGTCATCAAGGCCAAGGACTATCAGGACATGCCGACCAACAACCACACCATCGCCCGCTCCAAGTACATCCAGCGCGGCTCCATCATCACGTCCGACGGCGTGACGCTGGCCGAGTCGCTGCAACAGGAAGACGGCACCTACGCCCGCTCCTACCCCAACGGAAACATGGCCGCTCACGTGGTGGGCTATGTAAGCCAGCAGTACGGCACCGCTGGTGTCGAGAGCGTCATGAACGAAACGCTCACCGGCTCCAAGGATTACTCCAGCTGGGACAACGCCCTCGCGTCGCTCGCGGGCCAAAACCAACCGGGCAACACCGCCAAGCTCACCATCGACTCGCGCATCCAGACGGCTGCCGAGCAGGCACTCAAGGGCTTTAAGGGTGCCGTGGTGGTTATGGATCCGCGCACCGGCGCGGTCCTCGCATGCGCAAGCTCGCCCACCTATGACAACACCAACATCGATGCCCTGATGCAGTCGGGCGGTGGCGAGGACGGCTCCATGTACGACCGCGCCATGGACGCTCTCTATACCCCGGGCTCGACCTTTAAGGTCGTCACACTCTCCGCGGCGCTCGAAACCGGCACCGCCAGCCTTACCAGCACGTACCAGGCGCCCGGCTCCATGGATATCGGCAACGCGCCGGTCACCAATTACGCCAACGAGAGCTACGGTACCATCAGCCTGCAACAGGCCTTTGCCGTGTCGTCCAACGTCGTCTTTGGCCAGGTGGCCAACGAGATCGGCGCCAGCTCGCTCGTCCAGTTTGCCAACGCCTTTGGTTACGGCCAAAAGCTCGGTCAGGACCTGACCACCGCGGCCTCCATCATGGCCGACCCCTCGCTCATGACCGAGTGGGAGACCGCCTGGGCAGGCGCCGGCCAGCCTGTCGGCATGGACCACACGCCAGGTCCGCAGACCACCGTCATGCAAAACTGCGTGATAGCGGCGGCCATCGCCAACAGCGGCGTGGTCATGGACCCGTTCTTCGTGGCCCAGGTGCTCGCCCCCGACGGAACCGTGGTCAAGACCACGCAATCCCGCTCGCTCGGCCAGGCCGTCAGCGCCACCACGGCCGATCAGGTCAAGCAGGCCATGCTCGCGGTTGTCCAGTCCGGCACCGGCACCGATGCCCAGATTCCGGGCGTCAAGGTCGCCGGCAAGACTGGATCGGCCGAGACCGGCGGCACCAACGTCAACTCGATGTTCGTCGGCTTCGCACCCTACGATTCACCCACGGTCGCCATCTCGGTGGCCTTGGAGGATTACGACAAACACGACGTCAAGGCAGCCAAGATTGCCGGCATCGTCCTGACCGCGGCACTTGCCGCCCAAGGAGCGTGATGCCTGTGATCGAAGCGGATACTTGGGGCGCGCCGCGGCCGATGAGCTAGCGGCAAGGCGCCACGCGGTCCCAGCGGCCATAGATTTGGTACTACACACATCGTTGAGCGAATAAGTTAGTTAGGAGCAGGAATGGAACAGAGGGTCCTCGGGGGAAGATACCTCCTCAAGGATAAGGTGGGAACGGGCGGCATGGCGACCGTCTTCCGTGCGCAAGATCAGGTCCTCGACCGCACGGTTGCCGTCAAGATCATGCTGCCGCAGTATGCCGGCGACGCCACCTTCGCCGCCCGCTTTAAGCAGGAGGCCCAGGCAGCAGCAGGTCTCTCCTCCCCCTATATCGTGGGCGTCTACGATTGGGGCAAGGATGGCGATACCTACTACATCGTCATGGAGTACCTGCGCGGTACCGACCTTAAGAGCGGCATCAAGAGCCACGGCGCCCTCGATCCCAAGAAGGTCGCGCAGATCGGCTCGCAGATCAGCTCTGCGCTTTCGGTAGCCCACAAGCACGAGATTATCCACCGCGACATTAAGCCGCAAAACATCATGGTGCTGCCCGACGGCAACATCAAGGTCATGGACTTTGGCATCGCGCGCGCAAAGAACAGCCACCTCACGCAGGACAACAATGTACTGGGCACCGCCCACTACGTAAGCCCCGAGCAAACGCGCGGCCAGGACCTCGGTCCCACCTCGGATATCTACTCCCTGGGCGTCGTGATGTACGAGTGCGCCACCGGTCGCGTCCCCTTTGACGGCGACGACGCCATCTCGGTTGCGCTCAAGCAGGTAAACGAACTGCCGGTTCCGCCGAGCCAAGTCAACTCCGGCGTCGATGCCGATCTGGAGCGCATCATCCTCAAGTGCATGGAAAAGGACCCGGCGAACCGCTTCCAGACGGCAGACGAGCTGCGCCAGGTGCTCAACAACTACCTGTCCGGCCGCGCCGTCAACGTCTCCGAGCCCACGCGCATCATCGGTGCCGCGGGCGACCTGGGCGCCACCAAGACCCGTGAGCTGTCTGACTCCACGCGTGCTATGGTTCGCCCCGTATCGGGCGTAAGCGGACAGACCAACCCCCGCAGCGCCGTTTCGGGTTCCACGGGCTCCTACGAGGTCGATCAGCCCAAGTCCAACAAGAACAAGATTATCGCCGCCGTAGTCGCCGCAATCGCCGTGGTTGGCGTTGTGGTTGCCTTCGCCACCGGACTCTTCGGGGGCGAGCAGGTTACGGTGCCCGATGTGCTTAACAAAGACCAGCAGACCGCTATCGAGCAGATCAAGGAGGCCGGCCTTGAGGTCGGAACCGTCGACCAGAGCTATAACGACGATGTCGACGAGGGAAAGGTTGCAGAGCAGACCCCCAACGGCAACACTAAGAAGCCCAAGGGCTCCAAGGTTAACCTGGTGATCTCCAAGGGCCCCAAGCCCTCCGAGAAAGTTGAGGTTCCGCAGCTCGTCGGCCTGACCAAGGACCAGGCCGAGGCCGCGCTGGCAAGCGTGGGCCTGAAGGGCAACGCAACCGAGGAGGCCAACGAGGCTGACGAAGGCCAGGTCTTTGAGCAGGGCACTGATGCCGGCAAGGAAGTCGAGAAAGGCACGACCATCTCGTATAAGGTCTCCAGCGGTCCTGACACCACCTCCGTCCCGGATCTGACCGACATGACCGAGGCCCAGGCACGCAACGCCCTTGACATGGCCGGTTTTGGCGTCGACGTGAGCTACCAGGAGAACGATTCCGTCACCGAGGGCACCGTCATTAGCTGGAACCCCAGCGGCAAGCAGAAGCCCGGCGCCACGATCACCGTCGTCATCGCCAAGAAGTCCGGCAAGGCCAGCGTTCCGGGCAACCTGTACGGCAAGAGCATCTCCGCCGCCGTCACCGCGCTCAACAACGCCGGGTTCTACAACATCGCATTCTGCGATCAGAACGGCAACCCCGTGAGTGGCAACGAAAACGCCACCGTGACGGGCGTCTCCCCCACCGGCAAGCAGTCTACCGACAACACGATCACGCTGACGGTTTCGGTTTCTGGCTCTGGTACTGATTCAGGCGACGATTCCGGCACGACCAACTAGTCATCAAGACGTTGCCCACAGCGGCTGATGACGCAAACACATTCGCTCAACGGCGCCCGTTTGCCCCCCCCGGCAAACGGGCGCTTTCTTTATCTGAAGCAGCAAAAACTACGGCATGCCTTTAGACCAGAAGAGCCCGGCACCGTAGCGGTACCGGGCTCGATATTCCTCTGGTGCCCCCGGGCGGATTCGAAAACTCCCCCCGCGGGGAAATTGGTGACGCGGGTGTCGACGGTCCGAATCCGCCGGCGGTCCCCACAAACCAGAAACGGCGCCGCTATCGCGACGCCGTCATATTCTCTGGTGCCCCCGGGCGGATTCGAAAACTCCCCCCGCGGGGAAATTGGTGACGCGGGTGTCGACGGCCCGAATCCGGCCTTTAGACCAGAAGAGCCCGGCACCGTGGTGGTACCGGGCTCGGCAAATCTCTGGTGCCCCCGGGCGGATTCGAACCGTCGACACCCGCTTTAGGAGAGCGGTGCTCTATCCCCTGAGCTACGGAGGCATGTTGTACTAGTGTAGCAGATTTACTGCATCGCCATACGTCGCATGACTAGACTTCGAAGTTGCGGTGGAATAGTTCCTGTCTGAAGCATCTAAAGCCGTATTTAGAAACTATTTCACCGCAACTTATGAGGAGCTAGTTGCCTTTGTGGAAGAGGCCTTTGATGACGGAGGGGATGCTCTTGGCGCCCTTGGCGGTCACATCGATAAAGTCGGGCGAACGCACGAGCTTATTCTCGTCGATGTACTTGCGGACCGCGCGAAGCGTCTCTTTGTCGTCGCGCGTGGAAAACGTAAAGTGACCGTTGTCCTTGGTGAAGATGGCAAAACGCGTAATCTTCTTGGTGCCGCGCAAAACCTCGGCGGCAATATAGTCGACCTCGTCCCACGGGATTTGAATATAATCCTCGGGATTGCGCTCGTTATAGTACTCGAACGCCTTATTGCCCACCATCACGTTACCGTGGCTGGTAAGCCCCATCAGGCAGGTTGCCGGCGTTGCCAGATCGACCGTGCTGTTCTGAGATTGCGCCATACGCGCCTCGCCCTCCAATTAAAACAATCGGACCGCATCCAGTGTACCCACCGGGTGCGGTCCGTTTCAATGGCTCAAAAGCCCTTACCTAGCAACTCTCGGTCTTAAGCCGAAGCGTGCTTACATGAAGCCGCAGAAGCGACCGATGATGCCGACGGCGAAGAGAGCCAGGATGATGACGATCGGGCTAACCTTCTTCTTGAGGAGCTTGCAGACCAGCAGGGTCAGGCACACGGCGGCAAGGCCGGGGATGAGCTGATCGAGGTTACCCTGGAGCGTGGTGACCTTCATCTGATCAAGGGCGGTAGCACCGACGGAGTTGTACATCGTCAGCGCTTCCTTGATACCCTCGGAACCGGAGGGCAGGCTAGCCCAGTCGATAAAGGCGCCAGCAGACTGCTTGACCGTGGAGACGATCGGGGTGAAGGAAATGGACACCCAGCGCTCGACCAGGGCGCCGATGATGAACATACCCAGGATGGAAGCGCCCTCGGTGACCTTGCCCATCAGACCGCCGGAGAGGTCCTTGGCGATAGAGGAGCCGACCTTGTAGCCAAACTCCTGTGTGTACCACAGGAAAGCGTAACGGATGATGTTCCACGCGAAGAAGAACAGCAGCGGACCGACGATGCTGCCGGACATGGCCAGGGAAGCGCCCAGAGCGCCCAGAATCGGGCGAAGGGTGAACCAGAAGACGGGGTCACCGACGCCGGCGAGCGGGCCCATCATACCGACCTTGACGCCCTGGATGGCGACGTCATCGATCGGAGCACCGTTGGCGCGCTCCTCCTCGAGGGCGAGGGTAACGCCAATGACGGGGGCGGAAACATAGGGGTGGGTGTTATAGAACTCCAGGTGGCGCTTAAGAGCGGCAATCTGGTCATCCTTGCTGGTGTAGAGCTTCTTGATCGCAGGGATCATTGCGAAGCACCAGCCGCCGTTCTGCATACGCTCGTAGTTCCACGAGCCCTGAAGGAACTGATGACGGAAGCAAACCTTCTTACGGTCAGCCTTGGTGAGCTGAATCTTGTTCTCTGCCATATGTATCACTCCCCTCCTACTCGTAATCGTTCAGAATGTCGCCGAGCGGGTCGCCGGAGCCACCGCCCGTGCCGCCACCCTGCTTGGCCAGATCCTTAAGGCCAAGGTAGATGAGGGCAAGGGAGATGCCGATGAGGCCAAGGGCGATCAGCGTGAGCTGAGGGATGGCAGCAAGGACAAAGCCGAGGATGAAGAACGGCCAGGTCTCCTTGGTGGCCATCATGTTGATGACCATGGCGTAACCGACGGAAGCGACCATGCCGCCGCCGACGGCCATGCCGCCGGACAGCCAGTCGGGCATAGCGTTAAGCGCGTTGGTAACAGCCTCGGCCGGGATAACGCACAGAAGTACTGCCGGGATGGCGATACGAAGGCCCTGCATGAGGATGGCAGCGTACTGCCAGCGCTCGATGCCGGAGAAGTCGCCCTTCTCGGCGCAACCGTCCATGGCGTGAGCGATAGCGGTAGCAATGGTACGGCAGATCATGGTCAGGAACAGACCAGCGACCGACAGCGGGACGGCGACGGCGATGGCCGCGGTAACGGCCTTGGCCGAATCAGTGGCGCCGCCGTTGAGGGCGAGCACCATGATGATCGAAGAAGCGACCGAGGCCAGAGCGGCGTCAGGCGCGACGGCGGCGCCGACGTTAGCCCAGCCAAGGGCCATCATCTGGAGCGAACCGCCCAGGAGGATGCCCTCCTGAAGGTGACCGGTTACGAGACCGATAAGCGTGCATGCCACGAGCGGCTGATGGAACTGGAACTCATCCAGAACGCCTTCCATACCGGCAAGCAACGCGACAATCGCAACAAGCAGAATAGTGATTGCAGACATGTATCGGACCCTCCTTTACTATGCTTGAGCGGCCAGTTCGGCCTTAGCTTTCTTCAACATGGCGTCGAGATCCTCGGAGGCATCCGAAGGAACCTTGCGGACCTCGAACTTGACGCCCTTGGCCTTGAGGGCCTCGAGGGTCTTAACGTCGTCATCGCCCATAGCGACGGCGTTGGTGACGACGACCTTGCCCTTGGAGTGAGCCATGGAACCGATGTTGACTTCCTTGATGTCGACGCCGGCCTCGATGGCCTTGAGCAGATCCTGCGGGTTCTCGAAGAGCAGCATGGCCTTGGTGTCACCAAAACGCGTGTCCTTGACGACCTCGGCCATCTTCTTGATAGGCACGACGTTGGCATGGACTCCCGGAGGGGCAGCCTGCTCGATCATGGTCTTGCGGAGCTCGTCGTGAGCAACGCCGTCGGAAACCACGATGATGCGGTTGGGGTTGATCTGCTTGGTCCACGTGGTAGCCACCTGACCATGCAGCAGACGGGTGTCGATACGGACGTGGGCAATCTTGATATGCCCGTCGCCGATAACCGTTCCCGGAGGGATGGCGCCTGCAGGAGCAGCGGCGGCCGCAGCCGGCTTCTTCTCCTCGGGCTCCAGAGACTCGGGCTTGACGCGCACGCCAGCCTTAGCCTCAGTCACGAGATGTTTTGCGATCGCATGTGCAGTGTTCTTTGCGTCAAAGCGCTGCGAATATGCCTCGATGAGCATAGGCAGGTTGACACCGGTGACGATAGCCCAGGAATCGTGGCCCTCGATGAGCCCGCTGATCTGGTTGAACGGCGTGCCGCCCCACAGATCAACGAGGAAGAGTACCTGCTCCTGGTCGTCGAAGGAAGCGACTGCTTCCTCGACCTTAGCACGGAAGTCGTCGGGGCCCATGCTCGGCTCGAGCGAGACCACGGCCACAGACGGCTGGTCGCCAAAGACCATCGAGCCCGTCTGCTTGATTCCAGCTGCCAAGTCCCCGTGGCTAGCAAGAACAATACTTACCATCACATAACCTCCTTTTTGTCTACGTAATTCCTACACGACATGAAAGGAGTATACCTGTTTGGTTTGTGGAATTATAGCTAAATCCGCAAAAGGTTGGATTATTTGTTTAAACGTCTAAGTTTGTTACAAATTGATTACGTTGCTGGTTTTCGACTCATTACCCGCCAGAGCGTCGCTCATCAAGCCATGTACTTTACAGATACAAGCAGGCTGTTCATTAATAATGATTTTAAGCAAGTGCGAATGTACTTGTACTACTGCTATTTTGTTTAAACAGACATGACTTGACTATTTTCGTGACTTATGCACTACGAAACTACTCAAAAAAGTTGCGGTGGAATAGTTCTTGTTTAAGAGCCAGAAGGCTGGATTTAGGAACTATTTCACCGCAACTTATAGGGGATTCTAGGCGATGTGGAGAGGGTTGGCGGCATCGACGGCATCGGGGGCGTCGGAGGGGTCATCGGGGACAGCGCCTGCCGGGTCCTCGTCGGGGGTCTCGATCTGCTTAATCATGACCTCCTGGCCCTGCAGCAGGTATGTCTCGCCGCTGCCGCAATGGGGGCAGGTCTTGCCGTGCTCGACCGTCGCGTAGTCGCGGCCGCATGCCTCGCAATGCGTCACGGCCTCGACGGGCTCCACAATAAGCTCCGCGCCCTGCGTGATGGGCTTTTTATCTGCCGCCCAGCGCCAAGCGTCGAGCAGGAGATCGGGAACGACGCCCGAGACCTCGCCCAGCAGCAGCGTGACGCTCGAAACGCGACTCACGCCATTGGCACGCGCCACGTTCTCAACATCGCGAATGATGTGATAGACGATTCCCAATTCATGCAAGGTAGAAACCTTTCAACAACGGTTAGTGCGATGTCAGCCAAACGTCAGTGAGCGACGCTCTGCGCCGCTCACTGACTTGTCAGGTTCTTTTACTTCTTCCCAAATTTAATCTTAATTGCACGCTTCAATGCGTACTTGCCGAGGCTTGGGAGCTTTTGCTCGTATTTGACCATCGTGGAGCACTCGGGGCGATCTCGATCCAGATGGATGGCGTCGAACGCGCACTTGGTGGTGCACAGGCCGCAGCCGATGCACTTGTTGGGATCGATGATCGAGGCACCGCAGCCCAGGCAGCGGGCGGTCTCGGCGCGCACCTGCTCCTCGGTAAAGGTCTCGACGTACTCGCTAAACGGCGCAGCCTTCTCGCGCTCGCGGTCGACATGCGCCACCTCGCGGCTCGCGTTGTCGTAGCTCTCGATCACGACATCGTCGCGGTCGAGCGCGGTGTAGTGGCGCTGGTTGCGGCCGATGGTGAGCGTGGAGCCCGGCTGCACAAAGCGATGGATGGACACGGCGGCCTCGTGACCGGCGGCGATGGCGTCGATGGCAAAGCTCGGACCGGTGTAGACGTCGCCGCCCACAAAGATGTCGGGCTCAGCGGTCTGATAGGTCTGGGGGTCGGCAAGAGCACCCTGGCCGCGGCCGAGCTCCACCTTGGAGCCAGCCAGCAGGTCGCCCCACACAATGGACTGGCCAATCGACATGACCACGCGGTCGGCATCGACGCGGCGCAGATCGTTCTCGTCGTACTCGGGCGCAAACCGGCCCTCGTCGTCAAAGACACGCGTGCAGCGCTTGAAGGTGATACCGCACACACGACCGGCCTCGTCCAGGTGAACCTCCTTGGGGCCCCAGCCGCAGCTGATGTGAGCGCCGTCCTCAACGGCCTCGCGACGCTCCTCCTCGCTGGCGGGCATCTGGGCCTCGCTCTCCAGGCAGAACATCTCAACGTGCTCGGAACCCAGACGGCAGGCGTTGCGCGCGACGTCGATGGCCACGTTGCCGCCGCCCACCACGATGGTGCGGCCGGGCAGCGCGTCGATCTTGCCACTGTTGACCTCGCGCAAAAAGTCGACGGCCACGGTCACGTCCTCGGCATCCTCGCCCGGAATACCGGCGAGGCGGCCGCCCTGGCAGCCGATGGCAACATAAAAGGCCTTAAAGCCCTGCTCGCGCAGCTCGTCGAGCGTCACATCGCGACCGACCTCCACGCCATAGCGGAACTCGGCGCCCATCAGGCGAATGATCTCGACCTCTGCCTCGATAACGTCCTTCTCCAGCTTAAAGCTGGGAATACCGTAGGTGAGCATGCCGCCCGGGCGCTCGTTCTTCTCGAACACGACGGGCTTGTAGCCCTTCTCGGCCAGATAGAAGGCGCAGGACAGACCGGCCGGGCCGGCACCGATGATGGCGATCTTCTGATCGAAGCCGCCAGCGCGTGTCGGCGTCACCACGGGCGGGACATAGCGGGTCGCGGCATCAAGATCGCGCTGGGCGATAAACTTCTTGACCTCGTCGATAGCCACGGCGGCGTCCACACGGCCGCGGGTGCAGGCATCCTCGCAGCGGCGGTTGCACACGCGGCCGCAGATAGCGGGCAGCGGGTTCTCGCGCTTGATGAGCGCCAGCGCCTCGTCATAGCGCCCCTGTGCCGCAAGCTTCAGATAGCCCTGAACGGCAACGTGCGCGGGGCAAGCCGTCTTGCAGGGCGCGGTGCCGGACTCGTGCGTCTCGATACGGTTATCGTTGCGGTAGTTGGGCGACCACTTGGTGTGGTCCCACTTGGTGGCATCGGGCAGCTCCTGGCGCGGATACTCGGGCACCTGTCCGCCGGCCTTTTTGCTGCAGAGCTTCTGACCGAGCTTGGCGGCACCGGCAGGGCACACCTCAACGCAGCGACCGCAGGCCACGCACTTGTCCTTCTCGACCTTGGCGACATAGGCCGAGCGCGACAGGTTGGGCGTGTTGAACAGCTGCGAGGTGCGCAGGGCGTAGCACACGTTGACGTTGCAGTTGCAGATGGCGAAGATCTTGTTCTCGCCGTCGATATTGGTGATCTGGTGCACAAAGCCGTTGTCCTCGGCCTGGCGCAAAATGTCGTAGACCTCCTCGCGCGTCACATAGTGGCCGCGGTCGGTCTCGACCACGTAGTCGGCCATATCGCCAACGGCGATGCACCAGTCGGCGGGGTCGTCGGCGCAGCCCTCGCCCATCACGCGACGGCTCGCGCGGCAGCTACAGGTGCTGGCGGCATACTTACCCTCGTATTTGTCGAGCCAATGCTCGATATGCTCAATCGGCACCGAGGTGCTCGTGGCATCAATGGCCTTCTCGACCGGAATGACATGCATGCCGATGCCGGCGCCTCCGGGCGGCACCATCGGCGTGGCCTTGGACAGCGGCCCCTTGGACGCCTGCTCAAAGAACTTGGCATAGACCGGATGCTCCTCGAGCTGGCTCACGCGCATGTTGAGGAACTCGGCGGAACCCGGCACCAGCATGGGCAGCACCCATTGCTTGGCGCGCTCGGGGTTTTCCCAGTTGTACTCGAGCAGGCCCGTGTAGCTCATATCGTCGAGCATCTTCTCGATCTGGGCCTCGGGCATGCCGGTGAGCTTGACCATCTCGGGCAGCGTATAGGGACGGCGCATCTTCATCTTGCAGAGCACTTCGGCCTGCTCGTCGGTCGCGGCCTCGGCAAACGACCAGTACTCGTAGCCCAGCAGCTCGTCGCGATGCAGCAGGCGGTTGGTGCAGTGCTCGCATAGTTTGACGATGGCCTCGCGCGGATGCTCCGGTATCGGCGGCACGAACTCCGCGCCGATATCGGGCTCGGTGTAGCTAATTCCCGGTCCGTTGAGAATCATGGTTGTCCCTTCTCTTGCCGCAGCCCGACGAGGCCGCAGCGCCCCTCTTTTTTTGCAGGTCGGGCATGCCCCATGCCGTTCACCCGCCATTGTTGACATTGTGTCAAAAATAGTATTGACGAACCGTCAACAATATTCAAGACTGTTAGGTGAACGGTCAGGCAAAAGAGGATGAAAGGCGGCAAAACATGGGCGACAACACAGCAGATACCTCTGTGGTCGATGCCGTCCCCGCGCCCGACAGCACGGCCAAACGTCTGACGGGCGACGAACGCCGTCGCGAGATCCTCGATGCCGTGCGCACCGTGAGTTCCGAGCTGGGCGTGTCGCATCTATCCGTCTCGGCCGTAACCAAGCGAGCCGGCTGCACGCGCTCGCTGTTCTACCACTACTTCGCCGACATGGACGCCGCCGTCACCGCTGTCATGGACGAGGCAATCGACGGTTTTATCTCCGAGCTCGAGCAGTGGAACGCCGGCCGCACCGTCGGTGATATCGAAGGCGCGCTCGACACCGTCGCCCCGCTCTTTAAGCGTCTGGTCGTGAGCGGCCACGAGCTGCCGAGCACGCTCACCTCGAGCAGCGGTGCGCTCTACGGCGGCTTTTTGCACAACGTGGTCCAGCGCGTGGCGCAGTATATCTGCGACACCACCGTGGTGGATTTTGTCGCCCATCATGAGCTACGCATCGACCATGTCTACGAGACGTTCTACACCCTCATCATGGGGTTGTTGATGTATATCCGCACACACCCCGATGTGCCCGACGAGACGGTCAAGGAAATCATCGCCTCGACACTCCACATCGAGGGCTATACCGCCAAGTATCCGGAGCGCAAGCCCCAGAACTGACGACATTTGGCCAAACTGCCCGCGATCAGAAGAGGGGCCGCGGGCGTGTGAAAGGAGAGCAGCATGCTGTTCGATGTTTGGGGTAGCGATACCCTTATCCACTGGGCAGGCTGGGCCATGGTCTTTATTGGCCTGATCGTGCTCAACGAGGTCGGCCGCCGCACTAAGCTGGGCGCGGCAATCATCTTTGGCGTGGCCCCGCTGGCCATGACCATCTACTGCGTCGCCATCGCCATCGGCGTTTCGCAGGGTGCCGAGTGGGCGCTCACCAACCCCACCCATGTGTACCAGAACAGCTGGTTCCACTACGCCAAGGTATACGCGGCGCTGGCCGGTTGCTGGGGCTTCATTGCCATTAAGTACCAGTGGGGCAAGATCGGCAAGGCGCATTGGTTCCGCGCATGGCCGTTTGTGATCGTCGCCATCAACATCATGATCGCCGTCGTGTCCGACTTCGAGAGCGCCTATCACTTCTTTGTCCTGGGCCAGTCCACTTGGGTCACCTCCGAGGGTGCCACGCAGCTTGCCGGCTGGAACAACGTGTTCAACGGCATCGCCGGCATCATCAACATCTTCTGCATGACCGGTTGGTGGAGCGTCTACGCCTCCGAGGATCAGACCGATATGCTGTGGCCCGACATGACCTGGGTCTACATCATCGCCTACGATATCTGGAACTTCTGCTACACCTACAACTGCCTGCCCACCCACTCCTGGTTCTGCGGCTTTGCGCTGCTGCTGGCGCCCACCATCGCCGCCTTTATCTGGAACAAGGGCGGCTGGATCCAGAACCGCGCCTTCACGCTGGCCATTTGGTGCATGTTTGCCCAGGTGTTCCCGTACTTCCAGGAGGAGTCCATCTTTGTGACCCACTCCACGCTCGACCCCGGCGCCGCTACCGCGGTCTCGGTCGCCGCGCTGATCGCCAACGTCGCCGCAATCATCTACATCGCCTACCGTGCCAAGAAGCTCGGCCGCAATCCCTACAAGCAGGATGTCTTTGAGGGCACCAGCGATTGGGAGAAGGCTACCGCTCGCCGCGCCAAGGTTGATTACGCACACGCCGAGTAACATGTTGGTCGCTGTTGGCGCCTGGGCATAGGCCCGCTCGCCAGATTTTCAATCCAATGTCTCGCAGAGCCCCCGGAAAGCGTTTCGCTCGCTTTTCGGGGGCTTTTGTCATTGCGTCTCTATTCATCTATTCAAAAACATGCGCATATATAAAATCGGATTTCAAATCATGCGGCGGCTCTATAGGGTCCCGTTTTTGGGTACAGTGTTGTCCCGATATTGAGCTTGGGGGATATATGAAAGATGAGACGACGGGCCAAGAGGACGCGGTCCAAGATGCAGAAGCGTGTGCCGAGGCCCTGGAGAGCCTAGACCGGATTTCGCTTGACGATGTTGCGTTTGGCAATTCGAGCGTTGATGTACAGGATGAGTCGGAAATCGAGGCGCAGCCCGATGATCAGGATGCAAAAGACGATGGCGCCGCGCCCACCGAAGACGAGGCGGGGCACGAGGAATCCGAATGCGAGGCCGACGACCAGCCCGAATCCGACACGAGCGAGGAAACCATCTTGCTCGACAGCTTGCCCGCCGAAGATTCGCTGACCCGCGAGCTCCCTGGCTTAGGCTCTGCGCCTGCCGTGGACGAGACCATCGCCATGGGCGATATCCCCCTACCGTCCGTTCCTTCGGCACGCGAAGCCGAGGTTCGCCATCGCAAGATGTCGCCCAAGCGACGCAACCTGATGGTGGCAGGCGTTGTTGCCATCGCGCTCGTCGCCGGCGGCGCGGGCTATGCGGCTTGGAACGGATACCAGCAAGAGCAGGCCGCCGTGGTTGCCGCAAACGCCCATACCATGATGTCGGTGCAAATTGGCGTACATGCCGCGGGGCTCGACTGCTCCACCGGCTCAAAGATCCCCGTGCAGGTGAGTGGCCAGGACTCCGACGGCTCTTCTGTGAGCGAAACGCTCTACGTTGACGAGCACGGTCGCGGCATTAAGCTGCTGCCCGGCGATTACACGCTCTCCATTGCTGGATCCCCCATCGCGGAAGACGGCACCATCTACACCGTCCCGACCACCAAGGCGCAGGTCACCATTAAGAGCGATGGGCAGGATTTGAGTGCCCAGGCCACCTTTAAGCTCAAGGTACCTTCGGCCGACACGGTGACTGACGACCAGATCGATGCCGCCGCCAAGTATGCTGAGGAAGGGGGCGCAAGCTCTGCCGCCGCGGCAAAGATACTCCAGCAGGCGGCAATTACGCGCCGCGATGCCGCCGCCAACGCCGTAAGCGCAAGCGAGGCTCAGTCCGCCCGCGATGCCGACGCTCGGCACAAGGCGACGAACCTGTATCAGCTCGATATTCCGGTTGAGTGGTATGGCAAGGTCGCAACCTGGCAAAACGGCAGCACGCTGTGCATTTATCTGGACAGCGACACCAACACACCGCTCGTGACGCTTGTCGCAGTGCGCGACGGCGAGACCTTTATGCCCGACGACGGCGATACGGTTTTGGGCACGGTCAGCCTAGGCAACGGCTACACCGTCTACGCCAGCGGCCCTGTCTATCCGTACGTGATTCCGCAAACCGTTAATGGACGCACGCAGGACCCTGTGTCGACCTATCCCATGGACCAGGCTATTGAACTTGTCGAGCTTACGACCGGCAACCGCTACACCTATAGCCAGATTAAGAACGACCTGGTTGGCAAAGACGGCAACGCAGACGCCGCGACCAAACTCGAGACCGACTACCTCGCCCAGATTCTCCTGCCGAGCATCAAAGCACAGGACTAGCCGGCCCGAAGACAGCCGCCCAACACCCACATCCCCCTACGCAGTTGCGGTGAAATAGGGACTGTTTTTGCTGGTCAACCCGCAAAACAGTCCCTATTTCACCGCAACTTATTGGTGACCTTTTGGGTGGCACTCAGCGCCACGGATCGGCTTCGAACATTGGCTCGCGCTCGGGGCGGCGATCGCTGTAGGGATCGTAACCGTCATCGTCCTCGTTCTCGGCACGGATATAGGGGTCGCGCGGCTTGGGCGCCGGTTTAGGCGGAGTCTTCGGTGCGGCGGGCGCCGCCTCAGCCACCGGTGCGTTCGTCTTGTTCTCGTCTTTCATCTGCATAGCTCCTTGCCATGTGCTCACGTTCAACACCATCGATTGTCGCACGAAAAAGGGCAGCGGACCCAATCGGATCCGCCACCCTTGGCGTTCGGCTCAAAAGGCAGATTTTAAGGCATGGCCCAAAATCTACTCGGCGTCGGGGACCTCGTAGGTGGCCGCCGGCGTATTGTCGCACACGACGGTAAAGCCGCCGTCCTTGTCGACATCGACCGTCACCTGATCGCCCTCGCGCACCGTGCCGTCGATGATAGCGGCGGCGATGGCGTCCACGACCTCGCGCTGGACCAGGCGCTTGAGCGGACGGGCACCGAACACGGGGTCCAGGCCACCCACGGCGAGCATCTGCTTGGCCGCCGGGGTGATGGCAAGCGTCATGCGCTCCTTGGCCAGGCGTGCGCGGACGTCGGCAAGCTGGATGTCGACGATCTTCTCGATCTGCGCCATGCCGAGCGGATGGAACACCACGATATCGTCGATACGGTTGAGGAACTCGGGGCGGAAGGTCTGAGCCATGGCGGCGTCGACCTGATGGCGCATCTCCTCCTCGTCCTTACCGGACAGATCGGCGATGGCCTTGGAGCCCACGTTGGACGTCATGATGATAATCGTGTTCTTGAAGGACACCTGGCGACCCTGGCCATCGGTTAGACGACCGTCGTCAAGCACCTGCAACAGCACGTTAAAGACATCCGGATGGGCCTTCTCCATCTCGTCGAGCAAGATCACGGAGTAGGGGCGACGGCGTACGGCCTCGGTGAGCTGGCCGCCCTCGTCGTAGCCCACGTATCCCGGGGGCGCACCGATCAGACGCTGGACGCTGAACTTCTCCATGTACTCGGACATGTCGATACGCACGAGCGCGCGCTCGTCGTCGAACAGGCACTCGGCAAGCGCCTTGGCGAGCTCGGTCTTGCCCACGCCGGTGGGGCCCAGGAAGAAGAAGCTGCCGATGGGCTTGTCCGGATCGGAGAGGCCCGCACGGCTGCGGCGCACAGCTGCGGCGACGGCGGAGACGGCCTCGTCCTGGCCGATGACGCGCTTATGCAGCTCACCCTCCAAGCCCTTGAGCTTGTCGAGCTCGCCCTGCATCATCTTGGACACGGGCACGCCGGTCCAGGCGCTCACGACCTCGGCGATCTCATCGGAGGTCACCTGCTCGTTGAGGCCCTCGCCGTCCTGCTGCTTTTGTGCCTCGAGCGCGGCCTCGGAATCCTGAATCTGCTGCTGCAGGCCCGGAATCACGGAGTAGCGCAGCTCGGACGCACGACCCAAATCGCCGTTGCGCGTCGCGCGCTCCTCTTCGCTCCTGGCCTCGTCAAGCTGGCCCTTGAGCTCCTGCACGTGGTCGATGGCGTTCTTCTGGTTGAGCCAGCCGGCCTTTTGCACGTTGAGTTTTTCCTGGACCTCGGCAATCTCCTGGCGCAGAGCCTCCAGACGCTCCTTGGAGGCATCGTCGGTCTCCTTCATGAGCGCCTGCTCCTCGATCTGCAGCTGGGTGAGCTGACGCGTGGTGGCATCGATCTCGACCGGCATGCTGTCGAGCTCCATGCGCAGGCGGCTTGCCGCCTCATCGACCAGGTCGATGGCCTTGTCGGGCAGGAAACGGTCGGCGATGTAGCGATCGGAGAGGTCGGCAGCTGCCACGAGCGCGCTATCGGTGATATGCACGCCGTGGAAGATCTCGTACTTCTCCTTGAGGCCACGCAGGATTGAGATGGTGTCCTCAACGGTGGGCTCGGAGACCATCACGGTCTGGAAACGACGGGCGAGCGCCGCGTCCTTCTCGATGTACTTGCGGTACTCATCGAGCGTGGTCGCGCCGATCGCATGCAGGTCGCCACGGGCGAGCGCAGGCTTGAGGATGTTACCGGCGTCCATGGAGCCCTCGGTGGCACCCGCGCCTACAATGGTGTGGAGCTCATCGATGAACAGGATGACCTTGCCTTCGGACTTCTGCACTTCCTTGAGCACAGCCTTCAAGCGGTCCTCGAACTCGCCGCGGTACTTGGCGCCGGCGACCAGCGCGCTCATGTCGAGCTCGATGAGGTCGCGGTCGCGCAGCGTGCTCGGCACGTCGCCGGCCACGATACGCTGGGCGATGCCCTCGACGATAGCCGTTTTACCAACGCCCGGCTCGCCGATGAGCACGGGGTTGTTCTTGGTGCGACGGGACAGGACCTGGATGGTACGGCGGATCTCGTCGGTACGGCCGATGACCGGGTCGAGCTTGCCGGCGCGGGCCAGATCGCAGATGTTGCGACCGTACTGCTCCAGCGCCTCAAACTGAGTCTTGTCCTCGGCAGACGTCACGCGGTCATCGCCACGCAGCTCCTCGTAGACTTGCTCGATGCGCTCCTTGGTCACGCCGGCGTCGCGCAGAACGCGGCCGGCCTCACCCTTGTCCTCGGCAAGTGCCATCAGCAGATGCTCGGTCACCACAAAGCTGTCGCCCATCTTGGTGGCCTTCTTCTCGGCCTTCTCGATGACGCGGACGAGCTCATTGGAAAGACCCATCTGCTGGCCCTCGCCCGAAACCTTAGGCGCATGGTCGATGGCATCCTGCGTGGAGCGTGCGAGCTGGGCCGGGTCGGCACCGATGCGCTCGATGATCACGGAGATATTGCGCTCGCCGGCACCGAGCAGGGCAGACAGCAGGTGAATCGGCTCCACCGCGCCGGCCTGCGCGTCGGCAGCCGTGCTCATGGCGGTCTGCAGCGCCTCGCGCGACGTCATTGCTAGCTTATCGATTCTCATGGAATCACCTCTCTTGGGGTGGCCGCCCTACGGGGCGGCTTCACGTTGTTCGAGAAGTATTGTTGCCAGCTTTGTACGATCTTATACATAAATCTAAGTCTCTATATATAAGATTTTCTGAGTGATTGAAAGATAGGGAGCAGGTGCGCTCACCCGCTACGGCCTCGTCCCCTTACTATCTCAATCTGTAACATCTAGCGGCTGTTTATGGCTCTAGATGTTACAGATTGAGATGAAATGACCAGCGGCACCCGTTTATCTAAATCTGTAACACCAGGCCCACTTTTAGCGGCCAAGATGTTACAGATCGAGACAGACCGAAAACCACCACAAAGGGGACAGGCACCTTTGTGGTGGTTGCAGTCTCTATTTACTTGCCGAGCCCGTGCTTCCCGATTTGGCGTTCCAGGGCATCTCATCCTCGAACAGCCACGTGCGGGCAGACCCACTATCGCGTGCAGTCTGCGGATCGGGCAAGCAGGTCTGTCCATAGGCATCTTGGATACACTGACCCATAAAATCGTTGAGCTCGGTCTGGTCGCCCTCCATGACATAGGCGACATCGCCGTCCATGATGTAGATGCCCGGACCCTCATTGCCCTCGTAGCCCGGATCGTACGAGACATCACATAACTTTGCGCCGTTTGCAGTGTCCAGCTCGATGGAAGAGTGGCATCCGCCAACCATGTCGTTCGCTTTTGCCCGATAGGACGCATATCCATACCAGCGCTTAAAGGTTTTGCCCTTGAGCAGCTCGGACGCCCTGTCGATCAGACTAGAATCCGTGGTATAGCGCATAGCCCCAAGCTGAATAAGTGGATAATTACTAATGCCCAGCGCAGCCGGCTGCTCATCAAAATCAACGGTAATGGTCTCGGGCTTGGCAGCGCCGGTCAGAAGTTCGACAGATTGAGTCACAGGCTTGACCACCGGCTCCGTCACCGCAGCAGGTAGAAACGCCATGCCGACAGCGCCCGCGCCAACCACAGCGATCGCAAGCGCCAAAACAATCAATCCAATACGGGCAGGATTTCTCACAGCAAAGCACCTCACAATGCAAGCCTTCACCACCTGCACTAATGATATCGCCAGCCAGCACTATTACCTAAAGGAGCCGCGCGCTCCTCACCACCACAAAGGGGACAGGCACCTTTGTGGTGGTTTTCGACGCTAACGGTCGACCATCTCGCGCCATGAGATTAAACTTGAATTGTTCTCTGAACATATCCATTTCTGCCTATCCTCAACAGATCTTTGTCTCGAGGAGCGCATATGAAGCCGTCTCATTCCACCGGCCGCAACGTCATCGCCATTCTCGCCATACCCATCGTGATGCTCTTCCTTATCGTCATCACGCCCTTTTCTTTTGGTATCGCCTCGCCCTTCGATCTTTGCGGGATGATCGACGCCGGCTCGCGTGCCACCTCGCTCTCCTTTGTCTGCCGTGGCGTGTTCTACGAATATGCAATTCCCACCGGAAGTTGGCAGTCCAAGTTACCGTTGCTCGGCAAGGTCGACGGATGCTCCCCCTATTTCTGCCTTGAACCTCAGGCGCTAAACTATCTGATCGACGACCAGCCACTCGACTCCATCACCCTCGCCTACGACTACGCACCAAACACCGATGAGCGCCACATGAACCAAGTCCTCGACAAGCTGCTTGGACAGTGCGGGCTCACCGCGGAAGCCGGTCGAACCATCTATAGCAACCAGAAATTAAAGCGAACAGAACTCCGCCGTGTCGGAAAAATCAAAGGGCGAAACGGGGCCGCCTACTGGGATGCCTGGGCAACACGCGACAAGGGCGAATTCGGACACAGCACCTATATGGTCACTGTCTACACCAAAGACGGAATTAAGGACAATGTTGACGATTTCGCGTCATCCAAACTCGGCATCCCCAAAACAACCAAACCCGCCAACCCGGATGAAATTCTGTAGAGCCGCTCATTAACATACCGCTCAACGATCACAACAACATCGAGCTCGTTCCCCACCGCCACAAAGGTGCCTGTCCCCTTTGTGGCGGTTTTCGACAAAAAGAAGCCGCCCCATTAACAGAGGCGGCATCAAGCAGGTCTATTTATTAGCGTCCCTCAAGACCCAACGAGAACGCAGAAATGTAGCCCGGGGCTTATCCTTTCCCGAACGCGACCCTCGCGAAGCGCGTGAGCGGGCGGGAAAGGGTAAGCCCCGGGCGGACAATTAAGCGCGTTACTCGGCAGCGGCCTTGAACTTGTTGTAGTTGATCAGGCAGCCGGCCTTGACGATGGCACGCTCCTCTGCCGTCATATCGGCAATGTAGAGCT
Organism: uncultured Collinsella sp.; assembly: GCA_937943045.1. Lineage (GTDB taxonomy): Bacteria > Actinomycetota > Coriobacteriia > Coriobacteriales > Coriobacteriaceae > Collinsella. The sequence continues at coordinate 55,248 of CALEBN010000052.1, forward strand.
CAATCTGCTCGACCGTGCCATCGGCGCGCACCACGTAGGCGGCGATGTCCTTCAGGTCGCCGTCGAGCGCGGCGCGGATACCCGGCACAAAGACGTAGTCGCCCACCTCAAAGTTGGGCTCGGCCTCCATCTGGAAGGGCACCATGCCCCAGTTCATCACGTTGGAGCGATAGCGCTTGGTGGCGTACTCGTGGACGATGTTGGCCAGGCCGCCAATTACGCGCTGGCAGCTCGCGGCCTGCTCGCGGGCAGAACCGTCACCGGGCTTCTTGGCATAGAGCATGGAGCCGTACTCGGTCGCCTTGGCGTCTGCCGCGACACCCGCGCCAGCCAGCGCCTCAAACACGCCGGCAAGCTCGGCATCGAGCGCCGCCAGGTCGCCTGCCGCTTCGCCGGCAACGCGGCGCTTTTCCACCGCGTCGACCTCCTTGGAACGGCCCACGTAGGCCGGGTCGCGGCGGCTGAGCGTAAACTCGGCCAAGCCCAGCGGGTTGGAGCGGAAGGAGCTCGTCTCGCCCGAGGGAATGAGCTCATCGGTCGTAGTGACCGGGTCCATGATCTTGGAGCACACCTTGAGCAGGATATCGTCGCCGAGGGGCTCCATCGCGGGCCACGGCTTGATGTTGGGGCCTTCGACCAGCTCGTCGGCAGGCTCCGCCTTGCCAAAGCCCCAGTACACGCGCTTTTTGTACGGCGCGTCGTCAAAGGTGTACTCGCAGGCCTCGTCCCAAGTCTCCTCGGGCAGGTCGGTCGCCGGCGTCAGGACGCCGCCGTTGGCAGCCGTCGCCGCAATGGAGCGAGCGTCCATCAGGGCCACGGCGCTCAGCTGGCCATTACCCGGCTTGGAACCCTCGCGGTTGGGGAAATTGCGCGTGGTGTGGCGGATCGAAAGGCCGTTGTTGGCAGGCGTGTCGCCGGCGCCGAAGCACGGGCCGCAAAATGCCGTGCGCACAATCGCGCCGGCCTCCATGAGGTCGTAGATATAGCCACGGCGCGTAAGTTCGAGTGCCACGGGCTGGCTCGTGGGATAGACCGACAGCGAGAACTCGCCGCAGCCGGTGTTGGCGCCCTTGAGCACGCGGGCAGCCTGGACCACGGAGTCGTAGTTGCCGCCCGAGCAGCCGGCGATAACGCCCTGCTGCACGTGCAGCTTGCCGTCGACGATCTTGTCGAGCAGACTAAAGTGCGTCTTGCCCTCGCCGATCTTGGCGGCCTCGAGTTCCACCTCGTGCAGGATGTCCTCGAGGTTCTCATTGAACTCATCGATCTCAAAGCCGTTGGAAGGATGGAACGGCAGCGCGATCATGGGCTTGATGCTCGACAGGTCGACCTCGACGCAGCCGTCGTAGTAGGCAACATCGGCGGGCTTGAGCTCGCGGTAGTCGTCGCCGCGGCCGTGCATGGTCAAAAACGCGTGTGTGTCCTCGTCGGTGGCCCAGATGGAGGAAAGGCAGGTGGTCTCGGTGGTCATGACATCGACGCCGTTGCGGTAGTCAGTCGTCATGCTCGCGATGCCGGGGCCCACAAACTCCATGACCTTGTTCTTGACGTAGCCCTTGGCAAAGACGGCACGGATGATGGCGAGCGCCACGTCATGCGGGCCGACGCCAGGGCGTGGGGCGCCCGTGAGGTAGATGGCAACGACGCCGGGATAGGCGACGTCGTAGGTGTCACGCAGCAGCTGCTTTGCCAGCTCACCGCCGCCCTCGCCCACGGCCATGGTGCCCAGGGCACCATAGCGGGTGTGCGAGTCGGAGCCCAAGATCATCTTGCCGCAACCGGCGAAGTTCTCGCGCATAAAGGAGTGGATGACGGCGATGTGCGGCGGAACGAAGATACCGCCGTACTTCTTAGCAGCCGAGAGACCAAAGACGTGGTCGTCCTCGTTGATGGTGCCGCCCACGGCGCACAGCGAGTTATGGCAGTTGGTGAGCACGTAAGGCAGCGGGAACTGCTCCATGCCCGAGGCACGCGCCGTCTGGATGATGCCGACAAAGGTGATGTCGTGGCTCGCCATGGCGTCGAAGCGAATCTTGAGTGCCTCGGGATCTCCGGACGTATTGTGTGCCTGGAGGATCGAATACGCGATGGTGCCGCGCTTGGCATCCGCGGGTGTCTGCGTAATACCGCGCTCGGCGGCCTCGGCCGCAGGCACAACCTCGCTGCCGCCGCGCAGGTAGATGCCGTCCTCGTACAGCTTGACCATACTGTCTCCCACTCTGCCCAAAAGATTTGGGCGCATAGCATACATTCGTTCAATATCGTGCCATAGAACGGTTGCGAGTGGGTTACGAATCTGCACGTTCACTTTATCTCGGTAAAGTAAAGGACGAGCCCGGCGAGGGCCTGCAGATTTAGTGCAAGAGTGTCCCTTTCGACTAGTCATTTAAGAACGTCCCCAATGACTACCCATAACAACGCCGATGTTTTGGCGCGGACAGACACTATGACCCAATCCGAGGGCACTAAAAAGATAGGAGCCCCCGCTCGT
>CALEBN010000053.1 GCA_937943045.1 uncultured Collinsella sp.
TGACGGGCGAGCAGGATGTGCTCACGAGTCTGAGCCATGGGGCCGTCGGTAGCGGCGATGACCAGGATAGCGCCGTCCATCTGAGCAGCACCGGTGATCATGTTCTTGACGTAGTCAGCGTGGCCCGGGCAGTCAACGTGAGCGTAGTGACGGGCAGCAGTCTCGTACTCAACGTGGGAGACGGAGATCGTAATGCCGCGCTCGCGCTCCTCGGGAGCCTTGTCGATGTTCTCGAACGCAGTGAAGTCAGCCTTGCAGCCCTCGGTCTCAGAGAGAACCTTGGTGATGGCGGCGGTCAGCGTGGTCTTGCCGTGGTCGACGTGACCAATGGTGCCGATGTTAACATGCGGCTTAGTGCGCTCAAACTTCTCTTTGGCCATAAAGCCCTCCTCTTAACAGGTCGTCCCCGGACGGGACTTTGCCTTTATACCATAGTGGCCTCTCAACATACTATTGAGAAGCCACCGTGTTACCTATGGTAGCGGTGACTGGATTCGAACCAGTGACGCCACGGGTATGAACCGTGTGCTCTAACCAACTGAGCTACACCGCCGGATGGAGCCTGCAACCAGACTTGAACTGGTGACCTCTTCGTTACCAACGAAGTGCTCTACCGACTGAGCTATACAGGCACTTGACGGGTGGGAGCTATAGGATTCGAACCTATGTAGGCAGAGCCAACGGGTTTACAGCCCGTCCCCATTAACCACTCGGGCAAACTCCCAATCGTTCAAGTATCCGCAGGTTCTTTGGTCTTTTGGACCGCCGCCCCCGCGAACGAAAAAGATAATACGATGCAACCTTGGGGGCTGTCAACGAAAACCTCTAGATACACGGTGCCGGGCGTATCTATATACCTTTGACCTGCGGTTTTGTTGAGTTTAGATATGAAGGTCGATGGATTTGGCTGCACTGGTGACATTTCCCAAGGGAACACTTTGGCACGGTGGAGTACGCCTACAGCATCGACCTTCGATAACGACCCTCTTGTACTATTACATAGATCGACATAGATCGCGATCGGGCTTCCACGGCACGATCGACCAGGATGACCGGGACCGGTCCGGCCTTTGTCTCGATCTGTAACATTTAGAGAACATTTTCTCCCCTATCTGTTACAGATCGAGACATTACGCAGAGACCCCAGCTTACGTCTCATTCTGTAACAGTACGAACGGTTTTCCGCCCCTTCGTGTTACAGATCGAGACATTTATCTATTCTCGCCTTACATCCACGACATCTGCCCAGTCAATAACGTCGTAGTCATCATCGCTTCGCCAGACGACACACTTGGGTCGTGAATCCGCTTGGACTGCATCGTCCCTCGCCGCTTGTGGACGACTCGCAAAGAAGCGCCCAAGCTCAGCTCGCGGCAAGATAATCCCTTGCACGCTCCCGCCGCCCGCAAGACACACACGCGCCCAGCGACCAGCCTTTTCATATAAGAGCCAATTGGCAACCTGCGAAGATCTGCCCTCAGGCACTTTATCCCCTGGAATATCAGGAACAAACATGGGGTCGACCTCCTCCAGTTGAGCAAAGCCCATCCCCTCCAAACGCGAACCAAGTTTTTCCTTAGCGTAACCGCTCAGCTCGCGCTTGATCATGCCTGCAATACGCCGGGCCGTCCTACCATGGGGATCAAACCGGCTGCATCCGCGCTCATAGGCAGCCAGCGCATCCATAAGCACGTAGACCTCGCTCAAATTGAGCGGCAGCGCCAGCGGGTGTACCGAGGACCTGAATTCGCCGCGATACCCAAACTCCTCGGCCACGCACATGCCGCCGATACGCACGCCATCGCGAATCCTGGCACGACGCTCCCCCACCGCGTTCTTGCTGCACAGCAAAACGTTATAGGCGATGTCTTCCTGCGAGCGCTCTTCGTGGGAAACGGTGAGCATAATCAAGTCCGCCTCTTCACCGCCAATAAAGGAATCCTTGAGTTCGTAGCCCTTCATGCCTTTGTTAGACGGCTCAGCTGCAAGCAGCGCAAAAAGCTCGTGCACCTGATGGTAGAGCGCTAGGCGTCCCTCCAAATATGGACCATCGGGTCCATTTGCATACGCCTTGATATGCATCCGCAAGGCCCCCGTGTCGACGGGCGCTACCGCCATCTGGCTAATAGCATATCCCTCGCCTGGACGGGAAATCATATCGTTGAGCTCGACCGCATCTGGCATGTTTCTTTTTATGTACTGTCCAAGCAGCATTGGCGGCGCCCGCCTTTCTAATCTTTAACCTATCGATTTTTTCTCTTCGAGTCCATCTCAAGATAGCGTTGGATTTTGTCGAGCGACAAATTGGTCCGGCCCAGGGACTCTGCCGCCGTCAAAATCTTCTGTGCAAGATTTGATCCAAAGTAGTAAATCACATCTCCATTGGCGATGCGCTCAACGTATTCGTCTCCAATCTTATTAATAAGGGAGAAAAACTCGGGGCACAGCATGGGATAACGCTCAGCTATTTCCGTAATCCCCGCATGGCCAAAATCGGCAACGTCCTCGCACTGCCGCTCAAGATCTTCGATACCGTGGCCATTAAGGCCGCGCCCGCAGGAAAAAGCAAGGCCGCGAGACAGGGCAGTTTTGACGCGTTGCCCCTGCTCGTCCGACAGCTTTCCACCCAGCAGAGCTCGCATCATGATCTGGCAGCAAGCGTACGTAGGTCGATAGAGAAAATCGACACGTGCATCACTGGGCATATGACAATCGCTGCTCAGAGGAAAACAACCGTCTTCTCGTTGCGACTCGAGAATGACATCGAGGGACTCGCGCCAATCCGGATCGTCATCCAAACCATAATCGCGAAAATAGCGCAGCAGCTGCACCTGCATATCCATGACACAAGTACTGACGATCGGCTTACCTGTTGCCCTGTTCCTGCCGGCAATGTCGCAAAGAGGGTAAATCATGGTCTTCTTCCTTTCCATAGACCTGATGTCAGCGATTCCGTTTCGCTGACCTTGTTGATTCCATTCTCTTTTGCGGGGCCATATCAGACGACCAAGCAGTGCTTGGTTATTGCAGGTGACGGGAAAATGGAGCCAGACCACGTAGGCGCCTACCTAAAAAGAAACGGGCCCTGTCCCACAAGGGAACAGAGCCCGAAACTCTCATGGAGCCAGTGACAGGAATCGAACCTGCAACCCACTGATTACAAATCAGTTGCGCTACCGTTGCGCCACACTGGCACACTTGGCGCTTTCGCGCGAAGCCTGTTTAGAATAAAGGAATTGCGGACGAGGCGCAACAGGCCCTTTGACCGACCACATCTCAAAACTATTCGTCAGAACGAATAGTTTTTATTACAATGAAGAAGATAAAACTATTCGTTCTGGCGAAGGGTTTCGCGATGTTGACCACGAAGGAAGCTGCAGAGCTACTCGACATCACCCCGCGCAGGGTGCAAGAGCTCATAAAAAACGGAGCGCTTGAGGCACGCAAGGCTTCTGGTGTATGGCTCATCGACAAAGACAGCGTCAACGCACGACTCCGCTCCGTGACCAAAACGGGGGGACGCCCCCGTCGAGGCCATGGAAAAAGCGAGATTACATTTACCCTCATGAACCGCACGCACGAAGTCGCCCAGCTGGTCTACAGCACATCGCGAAAAGACTTTACCCACATCGGTGCCGACATCGATTACATCCACGCCCCTATTGGAGTACTTGGCCCCAATAGTCCCGTGTCGCTCGACTCTTTCCGCATTTGGTGGCGAGGCCGCGGTATCCCGCTCGCACGCATTGGACTAGCCTCCCTGCTTGCAGAAGCCGCAGTCGATGTTCCCGATGAACTCATCCAGCGAAATCTTGGCCTCTCCTTATCCGACCAGTATTGGATTAGGCCCCAAGACTCCGGTCTCGCGTGGGAAGATATCAATTTCTTCAATAATGCTTTTGACGACGTCTCGCTAACCATTGCACCCTTCGCCCCGGAGGGTAAGGCAGCTGCCGCAAAGCCTGACAACACCTCGGACGGCAATCTTCAAAAGTACTGGACATGCGAGGGTGACCGTCGAATCCTCCACAAGGCAGGTGCACATCTAAACCAGGAACCTTATAACGAGCTGGTGGCGACTGCACTTCACCGTCGCATCCTAAACGGTTGCGATTATGTACCCTATTCGCTCGAAGGCGCGGGTACTTCCGCCTTGAGCACATGCAATGTCTTCTTAACTGACGAAGAAGAATATGTCCCTGCGTTCTATGTAAACCAGCATGCAAATGCAGACGAGCGACTAACCGATTACGAACGGTATGTAGCAAACAGCGAGGAGCTTGGAGCGACAGATATAAAAGACGCCCTTGACCGCATGATCGTATGCGATGACATCATTGCCAACTACGACCGTCATTGGCGCAACTTCGGCCTCGTGCGAAACGTCAACTCACTGGCCTGCAGACCAGCCCCCATCTTCGATTCGGGCTCATCACTCTGGTGCAACATATCACTAGAGGAGCTTAGGGCGGGAGAGCACAGTTTTACCAGTGCACAATTTCATTCAAGCCCCGCCAAACAAATGTTGCTCGTCGAGGACATGGGCTGGTTTGACGGCAACAAGCTCAAGGGTTTCGTTGACGAGGCAATCGAAATCCTATCCAAAAACGACGCTCTTACAGCAAGACTGCCTTATCTAAAAGAGGCGCTAACATGGCGCCTCGAAAGAATGATCGACATCGCTGAATGGAGTTAGCGAGACAGCATCGCTCCGCCAACTCCCCTACCTCCCGCGCAGGGCCTTGAGCTTGGCCAGGGCATCGGGGCTCAGGCGGCTGCCCAGGGTCATCTTGATCTGCGGAGCTTCCTCTGCCTCGTGAACGTCGTTATCGATCTGTTTGATCTCGTCCACCAGCATACGACTCGAGATGCGCGTAACACCCTTGCCCATGACGACGGCCTGGATCGTGCCGTCGCTCGATACCACGGAGCACGCGCGGCCCTCCTCACGTGCCTCGATGCAGAGCTTCTGCACCACGGTATCGGCAGAGACGCCCGTCGGCGAAAACTCGATGCGCACACCGCGGGCCGGCAGGTTGGGGCGCTCGCTGGAGATATTGCCCGCGCCGTCGAACACGATCACGGCCTCGTAGCGGCCCTGGGCAAAGGCGGCGACGTCGTTGATGAGGGCGGTGCGCGCCATATCGTGAACGTCGCTGGAATACGGGTCGTCGGAATGGTCGTACACGAGTTTTTCGTAGCGCGGCGTGCAGTGAATCACGTTGTAGCCGTCGACCACTAACAGCTCGGGCTTGTTGGAGTGCACCGTCGAGACCGGATCGGCGATGGCCTGCGCAAACGCATTGCCGCCCACGCCATAGGTCGCGGCCGAGACAATCGGCTTGGCCGAGCCTTCGCCAAAGCGCTTGGCCTTGGACTTGGCACGGTTCTTCTTGGACATGCGCTACTCCTCCCCCATGAGCTCGCCGGCGTTGCGGCGCAGCCACTCAAAGCATAGCGCCGTCGTTGCCTGGGCAACGTTGAGGCTCTCGGTCATGCCGCGCTGGGGAAGCTTGGTCAAAAAGTCGCATTTCTCGAGCACCAGGCGCGAGATGCCATCGCCCTCGGAGCCCATGACGAGTGCCACGCGACCCTCGAAGGGAGCATCCCAGCAACTGTCTTCGGCGTGCTCGGAGGCACCGCCCACCCAAAAGCCAGCGGCCTTGAGGTCATCGAGTGCACGGGCGATATTGGGAACCTGCGCGATAGGCAGATGCATGACGGCGCCGGCTGAGGTCTTGTAGCTGCCCACGGTCACGCCGGCGGCACGCTTGTTGGCGATGACGACGCCCGCAGCGCCCACGACCTCGGCGGAGCGCACGATGGCGCCAAAGTTACCGTCGTCAGTCACATGGTCGAGCACGATGACGAGCGCCGGACCGTCACCCGCGCGGTCGAGGATATCGGCGACATCGGCATAGGGGAAGTTGCCCACCTCGAGCGCGATGCCCTGGTGAGCGCCATGGCTCGACAGTGCGTCGAGCTGTGCGCGCGGCACATACTTAATGCGGACACCAGCGGCATTGAGGTCGTCGACCAGGCGCGACAAGGCGGCATCGCGCTCCCCGCCCTCGGCAATGAGCGCGCACTTGATGGGAAAACCAGTGCGAAGCGCCTCGGCGGCAGCACGACGACCTTCGATAAACTCGCCCTTGGGAGCCTGGACAGCGTCGCGGTTGCGATCGCGCTGCGGACGCGCAGCCTGGGTGCGATCGCGCTGGCCCTTGGGAGCGGCAACGCGATCATTGCGGCGAATCGGACGCGAGCCAGAAGCAGCCCGCTTGCCACCACGAGGCGCACGCTTGCGATTGTCGGCCATAAAGCGACCTCCTAAATACAACTATCAAACGAAACAAAATAAACGACCGCCCATGAATATTATTTCGGGCGGTCGGCACGGGTTTTCCAAGTGTCCGAGATAGCCGCGAAAGAGGAGCGACGCGTACTTGAGTACGCGAGCGACGGTTTGAACGGCAAGGTCGGGTGCTTGGGAAAACCGCGGGGATTAGAGAGATTTGATACGAGTGCCCGCGGCCGTATCCTCAATGGTGAGGCCCAAGTCCTTGAGCTGATCGCGGATGGCGTCTGCCAGATCCCAGTTCTTGGCGGCACGGGCCTCGGCGCGAGCCTCGAGAATCTTGGCAGCCGCCTCGTCCACATCGTCACCCGTGTAGGCAACCAGGCCAGCGGCAACGCCCAGCAGGCCCAGCGGCAACTCGACCTTGGGCTCGGGGAGCTCGACGCCAAACGTATCGAGCAGCTCGGTCAGCGTATCAGCGGCTGCCAGGACTGCGGCCTTGTCGGCAGCATCGCCCGCCTGCTCCAGATACTGATTGCACTCGGTGACAAAGCCAAAGACGGCACCCATGGCACCGGCGGTGTTAAAGTCGTCGTCCATGCACTCCTTAAAGGCGGCGCGAGTCTCGGCGGCCTTAGCGACAAACGCCTCGGCGGCAGCCTCATCGGCGTCGGCCGTCGCGTGGTTCGCAGCCCAACGCAGGTTCTCGACCGTGCCGGCGATACGCGTGAGCGAGTTCTCGGCACCCTCCAGGCGCTCCCAGGAGAAGTCGAGCGGCGAGCGATAGCTCGTCTGCAGCATCAGCAGACGCAGAGCCGCGGCAGAGTGCTGCTCGAGCACCTCGGCCAGCGTAAAGAAGTTACCGAGCGACTTGGACATCTTCTCGCCGTCTACCAGTAGCATGCCCGTGTGCATCCAGGTGTTGGAGAAGCCCTGGTGCCAGGCGCAGGTGGCCTGGGCGCACTCATTCTCGTGATGCGGGAAGGCAAGGTCGGAGCCGCCGCCGTGGATGTCGATCGGAGTGCCCAGGTAGCGATGCACCATGGCGGCGCACTCGGTGTGCCAACCAGGACGGCCCTCGCCCCAGGGGCTCGGCCAGCTGGGCTCGCCGGGCTTGGCGGCCTTCCACAGGGCAAAGTCGAGCGGGTCGTTCTTGTCCTCGTTCTCCTCGATGCGCGCGCCCACCATAAGGTCGTCGATGTTGCGGCCCGAGACCTGGCCGTAGTTGGGATCGCTGCGCACGGCAAAGTACACGTCGCCGTTATCGGCTGCGTAAGCGTGGCCCTGCTCGATAAGCGTCTTGATCATGGCGATCATGGGACCGATCTCTTTGGTGGCGCGGGGACGCACGTCGGGATCGAGCACGTTGGCGGCGCGCATGACGCCGATGAACTTGTCGGAGAACTCCGTCGCGACCTCAGCAGCCGTACGGCCTTGCTCGTTAGCGCGCTTGATGATCTTGTCATCGACATCGGTGAGGTTCTGGGCGAACGTGACCTCGTAGCCGCTCGCGATGAGCCAGCGACGAATCACGTCAAAGCTGATGAACGTGCGGGCGTTGCCGATGTGAATGTTGTCGTAGACCGTGGGGCCGCACACGTACATGCGGACCTTGCCGGACTCGATGGGCTGGAACTCTTCCTTTTTATGGGTAGCGCTGTTGTAGATACGCATTCGTTACTCCTTAACAGTTTTCTGTAGCAGGCAGACGGCCCAAGCGCCGATCCCCTCGCCTTGGCCTTCCCAGCCGAGCTTTTCGGTCGTAGTGGCGGCGACGCCCACGTTTTCGACGTCAACGCCCAGGGCATGGGCAAGGTTGGCGCGCATGGCATCGCGGTGCGGGGTGATCTTGGGTTGCTGACAGGCAATGGTGCAATCGGCATCGACAAACTCGAAGCCCAGCTCGCGCGCATAGTCCATCACGCGAGCGAGCAGCACCATCGAATCGGCACCCTCGTAGGCGGGGTCGGTATCGGGGAACAGCTTGCCGATGTCTCCCCCGCGGCAGGCGCCCAGAATGGCGTCGGCCAAGGCGTGCGCGAGCACATCGGCATCCGAGTGGCCCAGCAGGCCACGCTCGTAGGGAATATCGACACCGCCGATGATACATCGACGCCCCTCCACCAGACGGTGAACGTCGTAGCCATGGCCAATGCGCAGGTTACTGAACATGGGGAAGGTCCTCTCCCTCGGCCATGCGGCCAAGCAGAATCGCGGTTACGGGACGCAAGTCCTCGGGCACCGTCACCTTAAGGTTATCGCGCGGGCTCTGGACGCAGCGGACGCGCCCACCCATGCGCTCGACCAGCGACGAATCATCGGTACCGATAAAGCCCTCGGCAATGGCTGCAGCGTGGGCGCGCTTCATAGCATCGATGCTAAAGATCTGCGGCGTCTGCGCGGCCCAATAGAGCTCACGTGGCGGCGTCTCGACGATATTATCGCCGTCAACGATCTTGAGCGTGTCAATCGCGGGCTGGCCGCACACGACACCGTCGAGAGCACGGTCGCTCACGAGCACGTCGATAGCGTGGTCGATGGCCTCGGTCGTAATGAGCGGACGAGCGCCATCGTGAATGGCGACGTATTCAAAGCCCGCCGGAACCGCATGCACGCCGGCACGGGTGGAATCCTGACGGGTATCGCCGGCATCGGCAAAGCTGATGGGCGTGTCATAGTCAAACGGGTCGATGGCCAGGCGGCGCATCTCGGCACGACGCTCGGCAGGGCAAACCACGACGATGTGGCCGACCTTATCGCTACGGTCAAATGCGCGGATGGACCAGCTCATAAGCGGACGACCCGCTACATTGACGAGCTGCTTGCCACCGGGGTTACCAAAGCGCTGGCCGCTGCCGCCGGCAACGACCACGGCGCATACGGGCGCCATTATGCGTTCCCCTGTTTGGTGCCCTTCATGCGGTACAGGGAGTCCGCAAGAATGGCAGGATTGTTAACGCCAAAGTCGCCCAAGCGCTCCGGATCCTCGCTGATGTCGTCCATGAGCTCCTGCAGCGAGCCGTACTCGTCGACGATCTTCTCGGCCACGCCGTCACGCACGACGGACACGCGGGAAAGCGTACGCAAGCCCAGCGGCGTCATGACAGAGTCCTCATCCAGGTCGTCGTAGCCCAGAACCGCCGCCACATGCTGCGGGTCGGACAAGTCCTTGGGCGTCATACGGGCAAGCTCAGCGCGAATTTTCTCGGCGTTTGCCTCGGAGGAGTCACTCGCGTAGTCGCGGATCATCAGGTCATACTCGGTATCCATACTGGAGCCGGCGAGCTGCTCGAGCTGCATCTGCACGAGCTTGCCCTGGTTGCCCAGCTTGACAATGCAATCCTTAAGCTCGGTCTTTGCCTGCTGCATGATCTCGAAGCTCGAGAAAATACCGGTAATGTCGGCGAGTGTAACGTAGTCGTCGAGCTCGAGGGCCGTCAGACGCAGCAGGGAGCGATCGAGCGACTGACGGGTAGTCTGGAGCGTGGCGACGAGCTGGTTGACCGAACTCATGATGGTGGTGACGGGCTGGATCTCGTAGCTCTTGCCGTGAACGTACACGTTAACGACGGCACGACGGGCCGAGACCGAGATCACGATGGCATCGGTGAGCACCGACATGCGAGCGGCGGTGCGGTGACGCATACCCGTCTCGCTCGTGGCAAGCGAGGGATCGGGATTGAGGTGGAAGTTGGCGCGCAGGATCTGGGTGAGGTCGCCGTCGATGACGATGGCACCGTCCATCTTGGAGAGCTCGAACAGGCGGTTCGAGGTAAACGAAATGTTGAGCGGGAAGCCGTCGTTACCGGCAGCGAGCACGTTTTCGGTGTCGCCGACGCAGATAAGGGCACCCAGGTGACCAGCAATGATCATATCGAGGGCGGTGCGGATCGGCTGGCCGGGGGCAGTCAGGCGAATAGCCTGTTCCATACGCTTTTGCAGCTCGTTCTTATCCAAGGCATCGCTCCCATCGTATACGCTCCATAAACGCTAAATAGTTTCTCACGGTTTGTCCCCGCAGCAGCCACGAAATCCGATGCTTACAGAATGAGCGAACACGGCCGAGAGCCCAACCCAAATGGGCTGCTTATGTGGTAGTATCGGGATTCATATGAATGAGGGAGTAGTCGCGTGGCCGGGTTCGCCTCCGGTGGCGCGGCAAGTCAACATACTGGCCGAAACGGTCTGGCTTGCCTTAATGAACGAGACTCGTGGTTGTGCGCGCAGCGCGTACGCCACGGGTCTTTTTTGTTATTCCCCCAAGAGGTACACGCGGGCCCGCCCGCAGAGAGGGAGCCAGACTATGGGACTCGCAGAGCTCGTGTTGCTCGCCGTTGGCCTTTCGATGGACGCCTTTGCCGTTTCCATCTGCAAGGGCCTTGGCATGAAAAAGATCAACCTTAAGGTCGCCGTAGTGCTCGGCCTGTTCTTTGGCGGCTTTCAGGCCGGCATGCCCGTAATCGGATGGGCGCTCGGCAGTCAATTCATGGGCATCATCGGACCCATCGACCACTGGATTGCCTTTATCCTTTTGGCCTTTATTGGCGGCAAGATGCTGTGGGAAGCCTTTACCGTAGACGAGGATGAGGACGAAGGCGACGGCAAGGATGCCGAAAAGATTGACCTGGTCGAGTACCTGATTCTCGCCATTGCCACCTCGATTGACGCCCTGGCCGTAGGCATCTCGTTTGCGGCGCTCTCGGTCGATATCGTTCCCGCTGTATCGCTTATCGGCGTCACAACGTTTATCTTCTCCGTCGCCGGCGTAGCGATCGGCCACACCTTTGGCGCGCGCTACGAAAAGCCCGCCACCATCGTGGGCGGCGTTGTGCTTATCCTTATCGGCCTCAAGATTCTGCTGGAACACTTAGGGTTTTTGGCGCTGTAAAACACCCTTCAAAACTAAACGTCCGTGCAAGGCCTCATGCAGAGTTTTGCATAAGGCCTTTTCATGCAGACTTTTGCATGTCATACTGATATGCAAAAGTCTGCACGTTAGGAGATCGCCGTGGACACCCTTCCCATCACCACACCGCGCCAAGCTGGCATCTACGTGCGCCAGTCACGCGAGTCGCAGGGAATCACCCGTGCGACCCTCGCTAAAAAGGCCGGTGTTTCGGAGCGCCTGCTCGCATCGCTCGAGCTGGGCGACGCCACCGGCATTCGACTCGACAAGTTGCTGACCGTCTTTAACGCACTCGGCATAGGTCTCTTCGCGCAAAGCGATAACGACTCCATCGCATCGCCCTCCGAACATCCGGCGACGATAGTGAACCTCCCTATCGCGAACTCGAATACCCTGCCAAAGCCAAGCGTAGGCAGACGACCCACTCGACAAGGAACGCCATCTTCCTATGGTGCCTTGCTGGCCCAAATCGCAGCCGAGCAAGGCCTTTCCGGCACTTCAAACCTCTCCTTTGGCTGCAAGGTTGTGAAATAAATGGCAGAGATGGAACTCGCGACCCTCATTTGTGGCGAAATCGCCGGCACTCTCCGGCAAGACGAGCATGGACTCTGCAGCTTTGCATACGCCCCAACCTATCGCGGAGCACCGTTATCGCTAACAATGCCGCTTTCCAATCGCACGTATGGCCATAACATCGTCCGCCCGTTCCTATTTGGCCTTTTGCCCGACAGTCAAGAGCAGCGTCGCGCTATTGCCACCGAGCATGATGTTGCATCCAACAACCCCGTCGCCCTCTTGTGCCATATCGGTCTTGACTGCGCGGGGGCCGTTCAGTTTTGTCGAGCCGATCAATTAGACGCCGCCCGCGGCAGGGTCTCGGCATACCGCCCGCTTACCAATTCTCAAATCGCTCACAAGCTCAAAGCAATTCGCGATGACGAAAGAGAGACATGGATGGGCTCCAACGAAAGCTGGTCCCTAGGCGGCAATCAAGGCAAATTTGCACTAGCTTGGCATGATGGCCAATGGTGCGAATGTCTAGGGTCATCCCCCACTACCCATATCTTCAAAAATGGTGTCGTTGGGTTCAAACATCAGGCCTTAAACGAATTCGTCTGCATGAAAACGGCTCGGCGTGTTGGCATTCCAACTGCCAACGTCTCCTATTGCACATTTGAAGACGAAGCCGCGCTCGTCGTTGAACGGTACGACAGAATGGTCAATAGCAGCGGAAATATCGAAAGGCTGCATCAGGAGGACTTTTGCCAGGCGCTCGGTGTATTGCCAAGCCAGAAATACACCGCCGACGGAGGACCAACTACACGAGACATCCAAGAACGACTGATTAACACAGTCCCCCACCACATGAATCTTGTGCTTTTTACCTATATGTTGTTCTATAACGCCATTATCGGAGCGCCTGACGCACACGCTAAAAACTACTCGATCATCCTTGGCAAAGGCACAAACGCGGCGCTCGCACCCATGTACGATGTCGCGTCGGGTTTGGCATATGAGCGCATGCGCCGCCGGGCGCGCCTTGCCATGAGCGTTGGCGGCGAAAATCGTGTGGGGCGCATCGGTCCAGGCGCTATCCGCCGATACCACGGTATGGGCGACCCCGCGCTGGAGACGGCACTCACCGATGCCGGGCTATCCGAGAAGTTTTGCTTTGCGACCATGATGGACCTCGCCTACGAGGTACCCATTTGTATGGAAGAGGTCATAAACGAATACGCCGACCTGCCCGGCATGGCGGACCTGCGCGAGCATATGCTCGGCCCCGTCTGCGAAAACTGCCAGCGCACCCTCGACCTCATCAAGGCGGATATGGGCTAGGTGTCCGTAATCTCCCATTTCCCAAAAGAAGAGAGGGGGCACCCGTCGCAAAAGCTCGGGTGCCCCCTCACGCAATGTCATTTGCAATCCACCAGCACGTGGCTCGGACTGCTGCTAGCGCAACCTTTACGCAGCGAGACGCTTGAGAACGTCGATGAGCAACTCGTAGAAGCGCTCGGCAGAAGCGAGCTCCATGCTCTCGTCCGGGGTGTGGACATCGGAGAGCGTCGGGCCCACGGCGATGGCGTCCAGGCCGTGCAGGGCCTCGGCAAACAGGCCGCACTCAAGGCCGGCGTGAATGGACTCGATGCGCAGCTCGGAGCCAAAGAGCTCGCGATAGCTCTCGACAAAGACGTCGCGGACCGGCGAATGCTCGGCATAGCTCCAGCCGGGATACTCGAACTCGAACTTGGCGTCGAAGCCCAGGACATCGGCCAACGTCTGCAGGCGGTCCTTGAACTCGTTCTGCAGCGAGGTGATCGAAGAGCGCGGGGACAGCATGATCTTGACCTCGTCGTCAGAGGTGGCAACCACACCGATGTTGGAGGAAACCTCGACGGAGCCGTCGGTGGCGACGTTGCGGCGAATCACGCCGTTAGGGGCAAGACGCAGGGCGCGGATGAGGGCGAGCGCGGACTTCTGGTCCATGGCCTCGACCTCGGCGTCGTCGGCAATCTCGACGGTGCAGGTAAAGCCGGGGTCGAAGACCTCGAGCTCGGCAGTGACGTCGGCGATGATGCCCTTTGCGATCTGGGCCGCGGCCTCGGCGGCAGCGTGGTCGGCGTAAACCAGCTCGGCCTTGCACTCACGGTTGATGGCGTTGTCCTTAGTGCCGCCGTTAAAGCTGACGATGGCGGGCTCGCCGGCGACCATCAGGCGGTCGATGATGCGGGCCATGATGAGGTTGCCGTTGCCGCGCTCCAGGTTGATGTCGGAGCCGGAGTGACCGCCCAGCAGGCCGGAGATGTCGAGCGTGAGGGTGCTACCGGTCTTGTGCTCGCGCGCGATCGGGCACGTGTAGGTAACGACGACGCCGCCGGCGCAGCTGACGGTGGCAACGCCCTCTTCCTCGGAGTCAAGGTTAATCATGGTGCGGGCGCTAATCTGGGACTTGTCGAGCGTCTCGGCGCCGACCAGGCCAGTCTCCTCGTCGGTGGTGAATACGCACTCGAGGGCCGGATGGACAATCGAATCATCGTTGAGCACGGTAAGCATAAGCGCGACGGCAATGCCGTTGTCGGCACCCAGGGTGGTGCCGTTGGCGGTAAGGACACCATCCTTGACGACCAGGTCGATACCATCGGTCGTAAAGTCGTGCTCAACGGAGCCCAACTTGTCGCACACCATGTCGATATGGCCCTGCAACATCACGGTCGGGGCATTCTCGGCACCGGCAGATGCGGGCTTGCGAATGATGACGTTGTAGACCTCGTCCTGGTACACGTCGAGGCCGCGCTCCTTGGCAAACGCAACCAGGAAATCGCTGATGCCCTTCTCGTTGCCAGACCCACGGGGGATCGCGCTGATCTCCTCAAAGAAATGGAACAGTTGGGCGGGTTCGTAGCCAGTAATCTTGTAGTCCATGGTGCCTCCTTGGCGCAACTGGTTAGACAATAAGACATGCGCCTTGTATATTCCCAGACTTCGTTTGCATAAACCAGTCGAATACGCCGAGCGCCCTCGCATCATCGGCTAACGGTGAGTAAACGCCACTTTATCAAGATAAAGCAGGTTAGACGGGCCGTGCTGAGGGGACGTTGGACCCTTTAACCAACCTCAACGCTTGATCAACGTTTATGCATACGCCATTGGTATGTTTAATGAGATTTTTGTCCTCCGTCACGACGTAATCGACGTCGATGCGATTGGCGACGCCCAGCATCAGGTCGTCCTCAAAGTCGTTGTGATGATACTTGAACACAAAGGAGTCGAAGACCTCGTCTGCACCGACCGGCGCGATGAGGGCGAGCTCGCGCATCTGCCGAACGCATGCCCAGGCCGTTTCGTCCGCCGCCGCAATGGCGTTATCGCTCAGCGACCCATTCTTCCTTCGGCACTCCCTCTTAATCGCCGCCGAGACAAGATACGAGACATCTTTGACCGAAAGAGACGAGGCAAACAGGGCAATCTGCTCCGAGACATCGGCAATCTCGAATAGACGGGCAACATCCGCTGTCCGATCCGGCCTTCCAGAAAAGTAATCCATCCATACGTTGGTGTCGATGAGCAACTTGAGAATGCCGTCTGCACTCATAGCTCCACCCACTCGGGATAGCGCTCCGCCATTGCTTCCTCATAGAGATCATCGTAGTCACCCGAGAGGTCGGGAACAGGGATGCCGTATTTGAGGCACGCATCGCGCACGATGTGGCTGCCCTGCGTAACCCTTGATTCCACCGACGCAGTCGCTGGCACGTTAGAGCTCGGTACCGCAGCCCCCGATCTCGAGGGCATGCATCCGTTGACGACCAGATATTCCCAAAGTGTCCGCACCGCTTGAGACGGCGTCATGCCGATATGCGCCAGCACGGCGTCCCCAGCCTCTTTGAGTTGGCGATCCATGCGTACATTCATCTGGACCGGCCGTGAGTCGAGTACCGATATAGGCATGCTAGCTCCTTCTGCTATACATATTTATATTTCGAGTATAGCACCATTTACTCATAAAAAAGGGGCGCTTCCTTATCGGAAACGCCCCCGCTATACAAGGTATGTTAATCCCTACAGCGCGCCAGAGCCGGCTTGCATCATGCCGCCGGGGCCCGAGCTCACGCCACTGCTCACAGGCGCGGCGTTTCCGGTGTGCGGCGCTGCCGGAGCGGTATCGCCCCCGAGCGCACCTGCCGGACGTGGCGCTGGGATCTCGCCCGTGCCATGGCTGAAGACGAACTTGCCGTCGACCACATCGCACAGGACGGTATCGCCCTCGCTCCACTCGCCGGCCAGCAGCTCCTCGGACAGCGGGTCCTCGATGAGCTTTTGGATGGCGCGGCGCAGCGGACGTGCGCCGTTGGTGAGGTCGGTACCCTCGGCCACGATCTTGTCGTAGGCCGCATCGGTGAGCTTGATGTTCATGCCGTTGGCGATCAGGCGCTGGCGCAGGTCGTCCACCAGCAGGTGAGCGATCTTGGTCAGGTTCTCGCCCGAAAGCTTCTGGAACACCACGATGTCATCGATACGGTTGAGCAGCTCGGGGCGGAACAGGCGCTTGAGCTCGCCCATCGCACGACCGCGGATCTCACTCGACGTGAGACCCTGCTCGCCGGTGGTGCCAAAGCCCACGCTCGCATCCTGCGCGATCTCGCGGGCGCCCACGTTGGACGTCATGATAATCACGGTGTTGCGGAAATCGACCGTCTTGCCCTGGCTATCGGTCAGACGGCCCTCCTCCAGCACCTGCAACAAGATGTTGAAGATATCAGGGTGCGCCTTCTCGATCTCATCGAACAGCACGACCGAGTACGGATGACGACGAACGGCCTTGGTGAGCTGGCCGCCCTCGTCGTGGCCCACGTAGCCCGGAGGGCTACCGATAAGCTTGGAGACCTCGAACTCGCTACCGAACTCCGACATATCGAAGCTGATGAGCGCGTCCTTGCTACCAAAGAGATACTCGGCGAGCGTCTTGGCGAGCTCGGTCTTGCCCGTGCCGGTGGGGCCCAGGAAGATAAAGCTGCCGCCGGGGCGGCGCGGGTCCTTGAGCGGCGAGCGGCTGCGGCGCACGGCCTTGGCAACGGCCTCGACGGCCTCATCCTGACCGATGATGCGCGTCTTGAGCACGCTTTCGGCCTGCAGCAGGCGACGGCTCTCGCTCTCGGTGAGCGAGGACACCGGCACGCCCGAGGTCACGGACACGATGTCGGCAATCTGGGAGACATCAATGGTGAGCGGGCTGGCGTCGAGCTCGGCCGTCCAGGCAGCCTTGGCCTCGGCGAGCTCAATCTCGGCAGCCTTTTGCTGCTCAGTGATCTCGGCAGCCTTGTTCATGTCGTCGCTCTCGGTGGCCTCCTGCGCGGCGGCCTTAAGCTCCTCCACGCGATGCTCGGCCTCGCGCACCGGCTCGGGCGCGCGGTTGGCGGCGATGCGGGCGCGGGCTCCGGCCTCGTCGATGAGGTCGATGGCCTTATCGGGCAGGAAGCGATCCTGGATATAGCGGTTGGAGAGGTTCGCGGCGGCTTCGATGGCACCCTGCGTGTAGCGCACGTGGTGGTGCTCCTCGTAGCGCGGCTTGAGCGCGGTCAGGATTTTGACCGTATCCTCGACACTCGGCTCCTCGACATCAATCGTCTGGAAACGACGCTCAAACGCCGGGTCCTTGGTGAGGTACTTGCGGAACTCCTCGGCCGTGGTGGCACCGATGATCTGGAAAGCACCGCGTGCGAGCACGGGCTTGAGCATAGAGCTCGCATCGATGGAGCCCTCGGCAGAACCGGCACCGATGATGGTGTGCATCTCGTCAATAAACAAGATGACGTCGTCAGCTTCGGTGGCCTCCTGGATCACGTTCTTGAGGCGCTCCTCAAACTCACCGCGATACTTGGCACCCGCAACAAGACCCGGCAGGTCGAGCGTCCAGATGTTCTGGTTCATAAGGTTCTCGGGCACATTGCCGGCGGCAATCTGCTGCGCCAGGCCCTCGACGATAGCCGTTTTGCCCACGCCGGGATCGCCCAGGATGAGCGGGTTGTTCTTGGTGCGGCGCGAAAGGATCTCCATCATGCGCTGGACTTCCTTTTCGCGGCCAATCACGGGATCGAGCTCGCCGTCGTGCGCCTTCTGCGTGAGATTGGTGGCGAACTGCTTGAGTGTGTCGGTGCCACTCCCCTTTTGCTGCGAGGCGTCCGAACCGCTAAAGAACGGCAGACCCGCACCAGGACGACCGGCGCCGGCTCCGGCGAGCGGACGCTTCTTGTCCTGATCCTTGGCGGTAAGCTTCTCGATGGCTTTTTTAATGGAAGCGGACGACACACCTAGGCGCATGAGGATGTCCATGGCCATGCCGTTGCCCTCTTCGACGATACCGATGAGCAGGTGCTCGGTCGACACGTAGGTCTGGTTGTTCTCGCGTGCCACGCGGAAGGAGCGCTCCATCACGCTAATGACGAGCGGCGTAAAGGCGAGCTTGGCCGCCTCGGTCTCCTCACTGGGCTCGGGAACCGTGGTCTGGACCTCTTTGAGAGTATCCATGATGTCATCGTAGGAGATGTCGAGCGAACGCAGTGCCTCGGCGGCAATGCCCTCGTCCTCCTTGGCAAGCGCGAGCAGCAGGTGCTCGGTGCCCACCTTATTTGAGTGAAGATCGAGCGCCTCTTGCTTGGCCATGGACATGACCTTACGCGCACGATCGGTAAAACGGTCTAACATGCTAGTTCCTCTTAGACGAGCTAGTTTTTTCAAACGCAAAGCGCCGCCCCGCGGCAGCGCTTTGGTCTCTTTACCCATATGGAGTATATGTTAACCGTTGGGACCTTTCCCGCCCGTAGCCGCGCGACAACGTCTACAAAAAAGGAATTGCTCGGGTCCGTTTGGCGGTTTGGTTTTGAGCTGCTGTCTAGCAGGCAGGCTCGGCGTTAATACCTTCTGCAACGTCATTGTCGGCATCGGCAGCGGGAGCGCCCGGCATGTGCACGAGCTCCATGTGCGGCTCGGCAAAGACGGTTCCCATGGGGAAGGCGCGGCGGAAGACAAAGCGAGCAACCGGACCGGCCACCAGCAGGTTCCAGGGCAGGGCCATGATAAAGTTGCGCGGAATGTTGACGAGCCACATCATCGGCAGCGCCTGCAAATTGGCAAGCGGGCCGCCGGGCATATGGAACAGGCCCTCGCACGCACCGTAGAACGACATGATGATGACCATGGGAACGACCATGCAGGAGCTAACGGCGAGCGTCATGGCAAGCGGCGAGCTCTTGCCCGGAGTAACCAGGAACTTGAAGGCGAAGCCTTTGGCCAGCGGGCTGGCGATAAACCAGTCGCAGCACATGGCAAAGACGTAGGCAACGGGGAAGCCGAGCCACGCGGCGGCGGCAACCTCGCCGTTGATGGCCCCATGCTGCAGGGCAACGTTGTAGATGCTCATCCAGAGCACCATGCAAAAGCACATGATAAAGGTGAACAGCAGACTCTCTCGTTTGTTGATAGGCATAAAGGGCAGATTCCTTTCTGTGTTGCGTCGCGGCGCCGCCAACAAAAACGGGCGGGCGAGATGGAGTTACTGGGACTTCATCTCGCCCGCCCGTGGTACGCGCGTCTGCGACTACTTATGTGGTGGAACCAGCCTAGCACGAAACGCATGCGCTTCGTAAGCGTTGAGTTTATGAAGATACACGGTGAAAACGATCCTTGGGGACGGGGGCCGGTCTTCGAGGAGGACCAGGAGCCGCGTCGGCGATAGACCAAAGGTGTCGTATGCGGCTTTCCCTTATTCTTTATATATCCCTTTAGGCAGCATTGCCCATCTCTGAACCATCCTTCACGCATAAATAAGCCTAAACAAGTCTGATGCGGGGCGAGTTCGTTATGGCATTCTCCTTCTGCGGACAGCGCTACTTGATAAGTTCGCTCTTCTTCTTGTCGAACTCCTCTTGGGTGATAACCCCCTTCTCAAGGAGCTCCTTGTACTTCAGGAGAGTATCGGCATCTCCGCCCCTCTTGTCGGGGAGCACTGCCGCCACGATTACACCGATTAAACCCGTGATAAGCCCGAGAAGGGCATAGGCGCTGTAGCTGTAGCCCTTCTTGCTCGCGATATTGCCGGACGCGATGGCACAGACAGCCAACGGAACGAGAATGATAATGAATTCAGGACCCTTCAGTCCAAACATGTAAACCTCCACAATACAGAGTGATTTTTTGAATTCTATAAGTATGATGAGGAAATATCTCTTGGACACATGCTGAGAAAATGGCACTTCACAGAGTGAACTCATGCATCCTGTATTTGTTGCTAAACAAATACAGCAGACGGCTTCATATGCTTATGTCAATAAAACCGAACGGAAGGGGACTCATAAACCAGACTGAGGACAGAATGAAGAGACTGAAGGAGCCTCGCGATAAGGGGTTTATCTACCAGGTTGAATTCGATGCCCAGTTGGAGAGGATATTGGGCAGCGGCGAGTGGTCTGCCAAGAAGACTGACAAGGGGTTTAAATGCAACATGTCGTCGGCAGACAAAGAGCGAGGATACAGTCTCAAGCTAATTTAACCGAGGACCGCAGGAAACTAGGATTCTTTCCCCCCTAATCAATCGGATAGGAGGGCCTTAATCGCCAATGCGCCAGACCCAAGACCATCCCCAACGACCAGTCGTTTAAGAACGTCACCAACGACTACGAAAAGCCCGCGCTTCGTAAGCGTTGAGTTTATGAAGATGCAGGGCACCGATAATCCCCGACCCCATAAGTTGCGGTGGAATACGGACTGTTTTGACCCTTTAAACAGCAATTCAGTCCCTATTTCACCGCAACTCATTTGGTGCAAAGTAATCTGTCCCCCCTTGCACCAATTAGCTGGTGTGGCGCCAGCGAGGGTCGGTGAGAGTTCTCGCCACGCCCAAGCCAACGGGCAGAAACGCCACGATGAGCACTGCACGCACAAACCAACCGAGCATATTGACCGTATCGAAGGTGCACATGTAGTACATCGAACGATAGAGATAGAGACCGGGCACCATGATGACGATCGACGGCACCGTGAGGGCGATTCGCGGGTAGGTGAGCCTGATCTCTGCCAGGCTTGCCAGCAGACCCGATACGAGCGCCCCGATAAATGCAGCTGCCTCGGGAGGCATTCCCGCGCTGAGGCCCAGGAAGGGAAGCATCGTCGGCGCATCGACAAGGGTCAAACGCAGGGTATTGGACACGGCACCGATGAGCCCTGCCGCCGCTGCCATCTTTACCGGGCTGTTGAACATGACCGAGAAGCCAAACACGCCAACGAAGCTCATCACCACGCGCAAGAGCGTAAGGGCAAGCGGCGAGAGGCCGAGCGGGGCAAAGTCGTCCGGCGCCAAGCCCACACACTCGGCAACCATCCAACCTACGAGCGTCGCCATCACAATAATCGAGACAGCATATGACAGACGTTCGATACCGCTTCGCATATCGAGCTTTGCGATGTCGAGTCCCGCCGTGATGAGGGGAAAGCCGGGAATCACAAAGAGCATGGCGCCGATATAGCCTTCTTGGTGCGACATTGCCCCCGGAATCACCTGGCCAAGGCCGAGCAATGCCAGCAGATACGAGATACAAGCAAGCGCGACGCCGGTCGTCAGCGCACTGAACTGGCCAAGACCCTGTTTGAGAATATGGGAGCGAGCAAAGTTGCCGACACCAGCGCCCACGAATGCACAGGCCATCTCGATGGGGCCGCCGCCGAGCAAAAAGACGAAAGCGCCGCAGGCACAGGCCGCGGCAAGCCCCTGCTGCCAGGGAGTGTAATCGGGCTTTGAGCTCTCAACGGTCTTGAGCATCTCGTGATACTCATGCACCGTAAAACGGCGCCCATACGTCTCGATTTCCTTTAAGAAGCTCTCCATCATCCAGATGCGATGAGTATTGACCCCCGTTGTGGGCAGGCTGACAACCTCGTTAAAGCAGTGGCCGCCTTCGATGCAGGTGCACTCAAACGACAGGAGGCTCAGGTCGACGTGAATCGTGACGCCCAGTACGGCAGCAACACGATTCATGGTATCGCGCACACGCCAGGCACCTGTTCCGCTTGCCAGCATAAGCATGCCGGTGCGGCAGATAATGGATGATTTATCGGTAAGCGGCGCATCGACGGCAAGTTCATCGCCTGCCGTCACGATCTGGTGCCAGTCAGTTTTCATATGGAGCGCGCCGGCACGAACGCCGTGGTGCATGGGGGCTCTCGAAAGCAGCGAGTCAAGACGCGACGGCTGTGGGGGCTCCACTGATTCACCCTCAACCTCATCAGCCTCTTCATCGACCAGATCAAAGGAATCAAGCGGCGCTGGCTCGCGACGGTCGATCAGCTCCTCGTCCTCATCATCAAAGTAATTGAACTGATCGAGCATGTCCTCTTCGATTGCACGATCGCTCGCGTCGTCCATCCCGGTGCTCCCTTCCTGTCGACTAACCCCCATCCTAGGCAGCAACGGCTAAAGGAAACATAAAAGAGACGACTGCTATACGAGCCATGTGCGCAATAGCCGTTGGGTAGTCATTGGGGACGTTCTTAAATGACCAGTCAAACAAGAACGTCCATTACAGTCGAAATTGTCAGCCCGGGACCGTCTCGGGCTACGATTGAGGCGCGCCCAGAACGGGCCGCCGACCGGGCGCCCGCGCACGGCCGAACGTCCCTGCCCCCGAGAGGGCCTGTTGGGTGCTGCCGGCGCGGGACGCACCGCCCCCGACGGCTGATAGGAAAGTGCCGGGCAGGCGCCGCGGCTGGTAATGTGAGTGCCGAGGGGGAGGCCATCCGGTCGAACGACTACCGGAAGGATACCACCGTGAAAGCGCCATCCACCAGACCCGCGGCCGTGCTCGGCCTGGACGTCGGCAAGTCGTCGCACTGGGCCTGCCTGATCGACCGCGACGGGGAGGTGCTGGCCAGCGCCCCCGTCCGCAACAGGGAGGCCGAGCTCGACGCGCTGTTCGCCTCCGCGCCCGCCGGCACGCTCGTCGTCGTCGACCAGTTCCGCAACATAGGGTCCCTCGCCGTGAGGCGGGCCCGCGCCGCG
>CALEBN010000054.1 GCA_937943045.1 uncultured Collinsella sp.
AAATCTTTCCGCAGGACGGAGGAGCTCCCGCCGCACGTAGTGCGCAGCGGGAGCTCCGACATGTCCGAGGACGATTTGGGAGGTAACCCTGCGCCCGGCCGGTGAGACCAAACCCCGCCATGCTTCTTATGTGCAGCAAAGCTAATGCTGCTAAAATACAAAGCGCTCATGTAGTTTAAACGCACGACGATAAGGAGCACCAGTGGGTAACCACTTCCGTACCTCCGGTGCGGGCGATGACGCCCCCAAGACGCAGCCAGGCGCCGCGGGCACTCGTTTCGCCACCCCGGATTCAGAGGATCAGCTGTTTAGCCCGATCCCCGCACAGCCGGCAGATCAGGCACAGCCGGCGTCAGATCCCTTTGCCTACAATCCCACCAATGATGTCGAGCTTTCCGAGGCCGCGGGTTTTGAGCCCGTGCAGAAGGTGACCGCTCGCGTGGATCAGCCTCAGGCGGACGTTGTCGCGCCGCAACCCGTCATGGCCGGTATTCCCGACCCCATGACCCCTGCGACTCCGGCGCCACAGCCTGCGCAGTCCGGCCTTTTTGCCGGCATTCCCGATCCTACGCAGCCCGCGGCTCCCGTAGTCGAGAGCGATCAGGCCGCCGAGGTCGCAAGCCTCGACAATGCGCTCAACAACCCCGACTTTACGTCGGTGTTTGCGCCCATCGATCCGCAGGCCAGCCGCAAGAAGATGGCCAAGCAGGCCGGTGTCGAGCCCGTCATCCTCATGGAGCACGTCACCAAGATCTACCCGGCACAGCCCAACAAGCCCGCGCTCGACGACATCAACATCGAGATCTATCCTGGCGAGTTTGTCTTCTTGGTCGGTCACTCCGGCTCGGGTAAGACCACGCTGCTGTCGACGCTCAACCGCGACGTCAAGCCGACGAGCGGCCGTATTCTGGTCGCCGGCCAGGACCTCATGAAGATCAAGAACCGCAAGGTTCCGTTCTTGCGTCGCCAGATCGGTGCCGTGTTCCAGGACTTTAAGCTCCTACCGCAGAAGACCGCCTACGAAAACGTGGCGTTTGCCCTGCAGTGCATCGGCAAGCCCAAGGGCGTCATTCGCAGCCAGGTGCCCGAGGTGCTTCGCCTGGTCGGCCTGGCCGATCAGATGGACTCTCTGCCCGATCAGCTGTCCGGTGGCGAGCAGCAGCGTGTCGCCGTTGCCCGCGCTATGGTCAACCGTCCGCCGCTGCTTATCTGCGACGAGCCCACGGGCAACCTCGACCCCGCGATTTCGCTGGGCATTATGAAGCTGCTCGAGCGCATTAACCGTACCGGCACCACCGTGATCGTCGCCACGCACGACCGCGAGATGGTCGATAGCATGCACCGTCGCGTGATCGCCCTCGAGGGCGGCCACGTAATCCGCGACCAGGAGAGGGGAGGTTACGGCAACTATGGCACCAACTAACGTGGGCTATTCGCTCAAAGAGGCTATCAGCCACTTCTTCCGTAACTGGACCACCTCGCTCGGCGCCGTCATCACGATCTTCCTTTCGCTGTTTATCATCGGCCTGTTCATTATGGGTTCCGCGATGCTGAACTCCGTGATCGGTACCGTCGAGGATCAGGTTGTCATCAATGCCTTTATTAGCGATGACGCCGATCAGGCAGATGTTCAGGCCTTTGAGGCCGAGCTCAAGACGTGGAGCAACGTCAAGTCCGTGACCTATAAGGATAAGGACGACGCGCTGGCCGAGTACACGAGCAAGATGTCGGGCAACGCCGACGCCACCATGAGTGCGCTCGACGGCCAGAACCCGCTGCCCGCCTCGTTTGCGATTGAGATGGACGATCCGTTTCAGGTCGAGAGCACGGCCAAGAAGCTCAAGAAGAACGCCGACTTCCAAAAGATCGCGGACGACGGCGACGTCAACGCGAGCGTGCTGTATGGCCAGGAGGAAGTGAGCCGCCTGTTCCAGGTGACCAACTACATTCGTATCGCCGCCGTGGTGCTCGTCGGCCTGCTGACCTTTATCGCGTTCATCTTTATCAACAACACGATTCGCCTGTCCATTACGGCGCGTCGTCGCGAGATTGCGATTATGCGCCTGGTGGGCGCCAGCAACGGCTTCATTCGCGGGCCGTTCATTACCGAGGGCGTGTTGCAGGCCATTCTGGGCTCGCTGCTTTCCATCGGTGTTTTGGAGCTGCTGCGCAATCTGATGATTCCGCGCCTGCAGGCGAGCGTCGGCTGGATGTCGTTTGCGCTGCCGATGCAGTACTATCTGGTGACCTACGCCGCACTGATTCTCGTCGGCGTGCTCATCGGTCTCTTTGGCTCTGCCATCGCCATGCGCCGTTATCTGCGCGTGTAGGCGCTGCGGATATGCCGTCTGCAACGGGTCGTCTCTTTTGGGGGCGGCCCGTTTTTTGATCCCTAGGGGACGGAGGAAAACGGATCACTCGAATAGACCGACCCCCTAAGTGATCCGTTTTCCTCCGTCCCCTAGGGATCATTTGGGTAGACTCTTGGGGTGTTAACGGCTATCGATAGTAAGGAGGCGCCATGGGGCGCAATAACAAACATAAGCGTAGCGCACGCAATAAACGCGGGCCGGTGCGCAGCGAGCGTCGTCCGAGCATGACTGGCCGCGTTCAGCTCCATGAGCACAGCGCTTATGTCGTGACCGACAACGGCGATTACAAGGTCATGGGTCGCGGTAAGCGTGAGATTATGGACGGCGATACCGTGGCCGTAAGCATCAAGGCGGGACCGCGCGGGGATCGTCGCGCCGTGATCGAGGGCGTCATCGAGCGTGCCGCCATCAGCGTGGTGGGTACGTATCAGACGGCCGGCCCGCTTGGTGTGATCGAGCCGCTCGATTCGCGTCTCAAAGCCGATTTCTTTATTTTGCCCGAGGACACTTCGGCGGAGCGCCTGGGCGTGCGTCCTGGCGATGTCGTCGTCGCGCGCATCCTAACGTATCCGACGCGTCTGGAATCGGGCACGGTGACGATCGATCGCCGCATTGGCGGCGATGACGCGCCCGATTTGGGTGTTCAGTATGTGATGGCGCGTTATGGCTATACCGACGGCTATCCCGAGGCGGCTCTGGCAGAGGCAGAGGCGCTTTCGCTCGATGTGACTGCAGCGCTTAAAGACCCGCTTCGTCGTGACCTGCGCGATCGTTTTGTCATCACCATCGACCCGGTTGATGCGCGCGACTTTGACGATGCCATCTCGCTCGAGCGCACGCCCGAGGGCGGCTTTAAGCTGGGCGTGCATATCGCCGACGTTTCGCACTATGTTGCCTGGGACGGGCATATCGACCTGGAGGCCCGCCATCGCACGACGTCGGTGTACCTTGCCGATCGCGTGCTTCCCATGCTGCCCGAGCGCCTGTCTAATGACCTGTGTTCCCTGCGCCCCGATGAGGATCGCCTGGCGTTTACCGTCGACATCGAGCTCGACGCGCAGGGCCGTGTGCGTCATTATGACCCCTATCCCAGCGTGATTCGTTCGCGTGTGCGTATGGACTATGACGGCGCTGAGGCGCTGCTGGTGCGTGCCGGCGCAGTTGAGTATTCCGTGTTGGAGGGCGCTGCGGAGGATGTCGCTGCGGCTGAAGCCTCGCGCGAGGAAGCGCTTGAGCGCGGGCTTGCGTGCGAGGACACCGCTCGCGGCTGTAACGTTGACCTGGCCGATTTCCTGGTCGCTGCAAACGAACTCGCGGAGCTTCGGCGTCGCATACGTCGCGCACGCGGTTCGGTCGACTTTGACACGGCCGAGATTCGCGCGCTGCTGGATGAGGACGGCGTGCCCGTGCAGATTGTGGCACGCGAGCGCTCCTGCGCAACCTCGCTTATCGAGGAGGCGATGCTGCTGGCTAACGAGTGCGTCGCCGAGTGGCTGGCCGACCGCGATATCGAGGCGTGCTATCGCGTGCACGATGACCCCAGCCCCGACAGTCTGCACGGTGCGGCTGTGGCGCTGGCGCAGCTCGGTATCATCGATGATCGCCGTGCGGCGGGCATTGCCCTGGGAAGTCCCGACGAGTTGCAGGCGACGGTTGACGCCGCTGCCGGCACGGCTAACGCGCCACTCGTCAACACGCTCCTTTTGCGCAGTATGCAGCGTGCGTTGTATAAGCCTCGCAACGAGGGCCACTTTGCGCTCGCCGCGCCGTGCTACTGCCACTTTACAAGCCCCATTCGCCGTTACCCCGATCTGGTGGTGCATCGTGTGCTCAAGCTGCAGCTGGCATATGAGCAGCTGGGTGGAAAAGACGCCTTGGTGCGCACGCCGAGGCTGATCGGAAAAGGCAGAGAGTCGCTTCCGCGCATCCTGCCGCAAATCTGCCGTGCGTGCAGCGATGCCGAGCGTGCGGCCGACGCTGCCAGCCATGCGACGCAAAAAATCAAGATTGCGCAGTACTACGAGGATCGCCTGGGCGAGCGCTATGCCGGAACGGTCTCGTGGGTCAGCAGCATGGGGCTATTCGTGCGTCTCGATCTAACGCAGGTCGAGGGGCTGGTTTCCATTAAGAGCTTGGGTAACGAGTGGTTTGAGTTTGATGAGGACGCGCTCACGTTGACGGGTGCCGACACGGGGCGTCGTTTTGAGTTGGGCCAGCGCGTGATTATCGAGGTCTCGCGCGTCAACACTACTCGCGGACATTTGGACTTTAAGCTCATTCATTAACCGGCACGGAGTGAGTATCGGCAGAGCGTAGAGGGCGGTCTTTCGGGGCCGCCCTCTTTGCGTGTCTCTTGATTACCCTGCCATGAGCTCGGCCGCTTCTTCATATGCTTTTGGGAGATAGGACCTACCAAAACAAACCTGTCCCTATTTGGCAGGTTTACGAGAGAGCGGGGATGTTGTGGCAACGGTATATGGGTATGCGCGAGTGAGCTCGCGCGATCAAAATTTGAATCGCCAGTTGGATGCGCTGAGCGCCTATGGCGTGGAGCCGGCGAATGTCTTTGCCGACCGTGCGAGCGGTAAGGACTTTGATCGCCCGCGGTATCGGGAATTGCTTCATGTCTTGGCTTCCGGCGACGTGTTGGTGGTGCTTTCCATCGATCGGCTGGGTCGAAACTACAGCGAGATACTCGAGGAATGGCGTCGTATAACCAAGGAACTTGGTGCGGCCATCGTTGTGCTGGACATGCCGTTGCTCGATACGCGTGCGAGAGATTGCGGCGGATCGGATGTGACCAGCACGCTGATCGCCGATATCGTTTTACAGTTGTTGAGCTATGTGGCGCAGGTGGAACGAGAGAACATCCACCGTCGTCAGGCGGAGGGAATCGCGGCGGCGCGGGCGCGCGGCGTGCGTTTTGGTCGACCCCGCAAGCCGTGCCCTCCGCAATTTGAACGAGTGCGCGATATCTATGAGGCGGGCAATATTACCCGGAGTCAGGCGGCAAAGCGCCTAGGCGTGTGCGTGGGGACCTTCGATCGCTGGATGCGCGAGACGGAGTAGGGGTGCCGGGGATGCGGACTCAGCGACTACCGCCGTCCATGCGAGACGCTGTTAACAACCCTGTTACGAATAATGCGACCTTGATGAATCATTTTGTGTCGCGCGTATTTCCGAGCGGTCGGATTTGAGGGGCGAGCGGTAGAACGCCCGCCCTTTGTGCGCCATGATGCGGCACAATGTACCGCAAAAGCTGTTTATACCCGGTACGAATCGTTCGTTGGTCTTTAATTCTTCTCAACGGAGGTGTTTGAGATGGCAAACGGATTGCTTTTAAGGCTTCGCGAGCGTGAGCTCAGCGCGAGTCCGGCGGAGCGCAATGTCATCGCATACGTGAGTGCTCATCCGCACGAGGTGGTCGGGCTGTCCGTCCGCGGTCTTGCCGATGCCACGTTCTCCTCGCCCTCGAGCATTT
This sequence comes from uncultured Collinsella sp., assembly GCA_937943045.1. Taxonomy (GTDB): domain Bacteria; phylum Actinomycetota; class Coriobacteriia; order Coriobacteriales; family Coriobacteriaceae; genus Collinsella. Next base: position 5,854 of record CALEBN010000054.1, read on the forward strand.
TGCGCTTTTGCAAGCGCTTGGGTTTTGCGGGCTACAAGGAGTTCCAGCGCGAACTGATTGCCGAACTTGCGCTCTTGGGCGACAGAAAGGACGTTGCCCTCGAGGACATCTCCGTGGATGACAGCGTCGAACGTATCGTGGGGAAGGTGATGAAGAGCAACGTGCGCACGATCGAGGCGACGGCGCGAACACTCGATTACACCGTTTTGGAACGATGTGCAGCCTATCTTAAGCGGGCGCGCATGGTCAATCTGTTCGGTATTGGTGCTTCTCGCTTGGTTGCGCACGATCTGGCACAAAAGCTCATGCGTGTTGACAAAGAGTGCCATCTGTACGACGACTGGCACGACCAACTCTTGTGCGCCAAAAACATGCACGAAGGCGATATCGGCATTGCTTTTAGCTACTCGGGCTTAACGCAAGAAGTGCTGGACTGCACTGCAGAGGCCCAACGCCACAACTGTCCCGTTGTGGCCGTAACCAAGGTAGACGGATCGTCCAAGCTTGCCGCCATGGCCGATGCCGTGCTCGGCGTCGCTGCGAGTGAGCCCTTGGTCCGCAGCGGTGCCATGGCTTCGCGTATGGCCCAGCTTATGGTTGTCGATGCCCTGTACGCTGCTTACGTTGCCAGCGACTACGAGCGGGCGACGCATGTCATTAAGCAAAACTACATCGAGAAACAGGAAAGATGAGGTGAATGAAATGCTCGATTTAACAAAATTCACGACAGAACAGCGAAATCAAAAGTCAATGGACCTCGACACGATGACATCGCTGCAAATCGTCACGACGATGAACGATGAGGATCTTCGTGCCGTCCAGTCGGTCACGAAAGTGTTGCCACAGGTTGCCACGGCAATCGACTGGGCTGCCGAAGCGCTCGAGCGCGGCGGACGCATCTTTTACATGGGCGCGGGCACGAGCGGTCGTTTGGGCGTGCTCGACGCTTCGGAGTGCCCGCCTACGTTTGGCGTATCGCCCGATCTGATTGTCGGACTCATTGCCGGAGGCGAGACGGCGTTTACCAGGGCTGTCGAAGGTGCCGAGGATAGCGAGGAACTTGGCGCGAGTGACCTGCGGGAACATGGGCTCTCCTCCAAGGATCTCGTCGTTGGTTTGGCGGCAAGCGGTCGTACCCCCTATGTGGTGGGCGGCCTCGCGTACGCCAAGGCAACCGGGTGCAAGACCATTGCTATCGCCTGCAACCAGGGGTCGAGGATCGGGGAGGACGCAGATCTTGCCATAGAGCCCGTGCCCGGCCCCGAGGTACTTACCGGCTCAACGAGGCTCAAGGCAGGAACGGTCCAAAAGCTTATTCTCAATATGATTTCGACCGGTGCCATGGTCAAGATCGGCAAGGTATACCAAAACCTGATGGTCGATGTGCAGCAAACGAACGAAAAGCTGGTGGTGCGCGGCCAGAACATCGTGATGGAAGCGACCGGCTGCACACGCGAGCGCGCTGTTCGGGCACTTGCAGATGCCGGTGGCCACGTTAAAACCGCTATTGTCTCGGTGCTGCTGGGCTGCGATGCCGAGCAGGCTGCGGTAGCTCTTGAGCGGGCGCGCGGCCATGTCCGTGCTGCGGTGAGTGGCCATGAGAAGAGCAATGCCGATGCCCAATAGGTGCACGGCGTGAGCAGATATGACATCAAGAAGAGACACCCAATACAAGGAGGAGTTATGACGAACAAAGAGCTGGCTCAAAAGCTGCTGGACCTTTTGGGCGGTAAAGACAACGTGCTCGCAAACGCGGCGTGCATGACGCGCCTGCGCGTGACCGTCAAAGACACGGGCAACGTCGACACGGAGGGTATTAAGGCGCTCGACGGCGTGATGGGCCTGGTTGAGGATGACACGATGCAGATCGTGCTGGGTCCGGGCAAGGTGAATAAGGTGCTCGAGGAGTTCTCCAAGCTCACCGGCCTTGCGAAAGGCGTTGCTGACGAGAGCGTGGTTGACGCTGCGGCCACAAACAAGGCCGCACAGAAGGCCAAGTACGAGTCTAAGCCGGTTCAGGCCTTCCTCAAGAAGATTTCCAATGTCTTCGTCGCCCTGCTTCCCGGCATCATTGCGGCTGGCCTCATCAACGGTATCTGCAACGTCATTAACGTCTCGACGGCAGGCGCGCTTGCAGGCGAGTGGTGGTACCAGGGCATTCGTTCCATGGGCTGGGCCCTGTTTGCCTATCTGCCCATCTTGGTGGGCTATAACGCGGCACGTGAGTTTGGTGGCTCCGCTGCGCTGGGCGGCATCGCCGGCATGATGTGTATCGCCAACAGTGCCATGCCCCTGCTTGCGCCTGGCGCGGCTGATCCTGCCACTGCTATTCTGCTGCCCCTCACCAGTGCGCAGTACAACCCCGCAGCGGGCGGCATGATCGCGGCTCTCATCGCTGGCGCATTTTTTGCCTGGATGGAGCGTCAGATTCGCAAGGTTATGCCCAACGCACTCGACACGTTCTTGTCCCCGCTGCTGGTGCTCATCATTGGCGCCTTTGCTCTGATGCTCGTCATCCAGCCGGTTGGCGCATGGCTGACGACTGCCATCTTTAGCGTCCTCACCTTTATCTTCGAGAAGCTGGGCGTCCTGGGCGGCTATATCCTGTCGGCAGGCTTCTTGCCTCTGGTGTCCGTCGGCCTGCATCAGGCGCTCACGCCGATCCACGCTATGCTCAACGATCCCGACGGCGCTACCAAGGGCATCAACTACCTGCTGCCCATCCTTATGATGGCTGGCGGCGGCCAGGTCGGTGCCGGTCTGGCGCTGTACTTTAAGACCAAGAACGCCAAGCTCAAGAAGTACGTCGCAGAGTCCATTCCCGTTGGAATCCTGGGTGTGGGCGAGCCTCTGATGTATGCCGTTACGCTGCCGCTCGTTCGTCCGTTTGTGACGGCCTGCCTGGGTGCTGGATTTGGCGGCGCGCTCGCGGCGCTACTTCGCATCGGCACGGTTTCTCAGGGCGTTTCCGGTCTGTTTGGCCTGCTGATCGTCGTTCCTGGCCAGCAGCTTGGCTACGTTGCCGCTATGCTGCTTGCCTATGCCGCCGGCTTTGTCCTGACGTGGTTCTTCGGTGTCGACGAGCAGAAGATCAACGAGTTCTTTGGCGAGTAGTTTGATATCGCGAGCCGTGTTGCTCAGGGCTCGCGGCGCGCGGAAGATTTCTTGATGCTATGGTTGTGCCGGCGGGGCTAACTGCTCCGTCGGCCTTTTTTAAAGGAGCGTTGAAGCGTGAAAACGGGTATTTCGATTTACCTTTCCAGCCCTTTGCAGGATATTGAGCGGACGATTGAGCGTGGCGCCGCGGCGGGTGCGCGCTACGCGTTCACCTCGCTGCATATTCCCGAGGATGGGGGAGCGGCGTATGCCGATAAGGTTCGTCAGGTGCTGTTGCTGCTTTCCGCCCGCGGTATTGCGCTCATTGCCGATGTGGGGCCGCGCACATGCGATTTGCTGGGCCTTGAGCGCATGGAGGACTTGCGTGATCTGGGACTGGAGTACCTGCGCTTGGATTATGGCTTTAGTGCCCAGCGGGTCGCGGAGCTGTCCGGTGTATTTCGCATTGTGGTCAATGCATCGACGGTGAGTTCTGATGAAATCGCATCGTGGCGTGAGGCCGGTGCCGATGTGACTCGTTTTGCCGCCTGCCACAATTTTTACCCCAAGCCTTATACCGGTTTAGCTCTTGAAGATGTTGCTCGGACGAATCTTCGTCTTGCGGCGCTTGGATTCGAAATCATGGCTTTTGTGCCGGGTGATGCTAACGTTCGCGGGCCGGTTTTCGAGGGACTGCCGACGGTCGAGGCGCAGCGCGGTCGCGCGTCAAAGGTTGCTCTCAATATGCTTGAGCTTGCACATGGCGCCGATTGCGACATTGTGTTGGTCGGCGACCCCGATCTATCCGATGCGGGCTGGGCGCAGTTTGCTCAAGTTTCCGCCGGATACGTGGACCTGCAATGCGAGCTTGAGCCCGGTTATGCCTATGTGCGCGGGCAGATTCATCACGACCGGCCCGACTCGAGCGTCCTCATCTTTAGGTCTCAGGAGTCACGTACGACGCTTAAGCCGGATTCCGTGCCTACGGATTCCGGAGCCGGCCTGCCGCGAAAGGCGGGGTCGATCGCTGTGAGCAATAGCGGATATGGGCGCTACGAAGGCGAGCTTGAGATTGCGCGGGTTGATCTTCCCGGTGACGAGCGCATGAACGTTGCGGGCCATATCACGCCCGAAGCAATGGAACTGCTGCCGTTTATCAAGCACGGATTCGGGGTACGGTTCGTTTAACGTGTGACCCGCGGGCTACAATTGGCCCATCATACGAAGGCGCCTCGTGTGGCGTGTGCCTGCGTTGGCCGATCTATATTCGGAGGATTCCCATGACCGTACTGTTTGTTGAATATCCCAAGTGCTCGACCTGTAAGAAGGCCAAGGCATGGCTGGACGAACATGGGGTAGAGTATATCGACCGCGATATCGTTTTGGACAACCCCACGGCCGATGAGCTTGCGACCTGGATTGCTCGTTCGGGGCTGCCGGTGCGGCGCTTCTTTAATTCGTCGGGCATGAAATATCGAGAGCTGGGCCTGAAGGCGCGTCTGGATGCGGGCATGACGGATCGGGAGTGCTATGAGCTGCTGGCGACCGATGGCATGCTGGTCAAGCGTCCGCTGCTGGTGGGCGACGACTTTGCGATTCCCGGCTTTAGGGAATCGGCTTGGGCCGAGGCGTTGCTGTAGCGGCTGCGGAAAGTGCGACCCGGAATTCGCTTCCAGAATGGGATGCACTTTCCCAAAGTGGCCGGTTGCGGAAAGCACGTCCCATTCTGAGCTTCGATTGCGGGACACGGTTTCCGGTTGAGGGCTCGACGGGAAAGTAGGGACCAGTTTGAGCTTGAAATCTGGGACGCACTTTCCGCCGGCGGGCCTGCCCCAGTCAGTCCGCCAGCTGTGCCCATTCGTGCGGATCGTAGACCTTTACGTGTTTGTTGGGCTTGCCGCTCCAGTACTCCTCGTCCATAAAGGGCAGATATGCCTGAACGCCGGGGCAGATAAAGGGAATCCGCTGCTGTTGCAGTCGCTCGCGCTGGCGCTGCTCCAGGTGCGCCTCGGATATGACGGTCGGCATACCGGACAACTCGACGAGGCTTGCCTGGATTCGCTTAAGGTCGGGGAGTCCCGCGTGCCATGACATCCGCATGATCAAAAAGGATGCACGGCGGTATTTTGCCTGCACCACAGTAATGGCGGGGCGTAACGTGGGGTGAATTTTGTCCCATTCGGGCCAAAGGTCGGCAGTGATCTCGAGGCCCAGGGTCTCCCATAGGTAATCAAGCTCTTCGTCCATGGTGCCTCGATATCTACGCGATCATTGATACTTCGATTGTGTTGCCTGGTGCTATCGTTTTCGCGGTAGAATCTGCCAACGGTTGACGGCTACCGCTCACGGCGTTTTGCCCTTCGTGTACAGCGGTTGGCTTCACAGGTCCTTCACGGGTTGGACTAAATTAGGCCAATTTGACTGAATTTCAAAAAAGTCAAAATTGGGGCTTGCGTCACCGTAGAACTTCCCGTATATTTCTTTCTTGCGCAAAGGCACAGCCGAGCGCAGCGATGCAGTCATTGGGATGTCGTCTAATGGCAGGACAGCGGATTCTGGTTCCGTCAATGGGGGTTCGACTCCCTCCATCCCAGCCATTGCATTTGCTACATATGGCCCGTTCGTCTAGCGGTTTAGGACGCCGCCCTCTCAAGGCGGAGATCACCAGTTCGAATCTGGTACGGGCTACCACAAAATGAACGCCCGGGCCTCGCAAGAGACCCGGGTTTTGTGTATTGACCGTATATGCGGCGTCTGCCGTGTTTCGCTCAGATCGAGGAGTAGCCATGGATCTGCCCATCAGCTTGCAAGACATCACGTATGCCGAGAACTATCTGGCGCAGGGCGACCTGGCCACGGCGACGCCGCTGTTGGAGCGTCTGGTTGAGCTCGCCGAGGAGTATATCGATGCCGAGTGCAAGACGGAGGAGAACCGCCAGTACTTTAGCTTCGATAGCAAGTTTGAGCGTCTGGCCTACCGCCGCGTGGAAAAGGATCCGCGCGAGCTGGTGCAGGTCGAGGTGCCCTTTGATCGCCTGTATTCCGACATGGCGTATGCCTACATTCGCCAGCAGGATTATGTGAGTGCTCGCAACGCCTTGATGCAGGCCGTGCGCTGGGACCCCATGAACTGCAACTACCGCCTGGATCTGGCCGAGCTGTTCCGTGCGCTCGAGGACAAGCAGGAGTGGGCATCGCTTTCGTTTTCGGTGCTAGAGCGTGCGAGCGACGGCAAGTGCGCCGCCCGCGCCTACGCCAACTTGGGCCAGTATTTCCTTGAGCCCGAGACCGAGAACGTCTCGGCGGCCGTGGGTTGCGCGCGCCTGGCGCTGCGCTTGGCCCCTGGCGACGCGCATACGACGCGCCTGCTCAACAAGATCCATACTGCCTATCCGGATGCCGCCGATGAGAGCGACGACCACGTGATGGGCGAGCTGAGCCTGCAAGGCGTGCCGACCTCGCCTTCGGCCGAGATTGCCATCTGCCTGATCATGTGTGCGACCGATGCTGCAAGCGACGGCGACAAGCAGGAGGCGACGCGCCTGACGGTCCGTGCCCGCGACCTTGTGGGCGAGGAGGCATGTGCGGCGATCATTAAGCTGGTGCGCGAGAGCGATGCCGAGCTCAACGCCGAGCGCAAGGCAAAGCGCGCAGGCGCCGACAAGGGAGCCGACGGCGTCAAGGAGGCCGGCGATGCCCAGTAAGCGCGAGCGCAAGCTCATTTCCAAGAATCGTTCGGCGCATCACGAATACTTTATCGACGAGACGTTCGAATGCGGCATTGAGCTGAGCGGTACCGAGGTCAAGTCGATTCGCGAGCGCGCCTGTCAGATCACCGATACCTTTGCACTGATTCGTGGCGGCGAGTGCTGGCTGGTGGGCCTGCACATTCACCCTTACAGCCACGGTGGTGTGTGGAACCGTGATCCCGATCGTCGTCGCCGCCTGTTGCTGCATCGCAAGGAGATTGATTTTCTTGACGGCAAACTGCGCAACCGCGGCTATGCGCTGGTGCCGTTGGAGCTCTACTTTAATACCGATGGTCGCGTAAAGTTGCTGTTGGGCCTAGGCCGCGGCAAGAAGCTCTACGACAAGCGTGAAGACATGGCCAAACGTGACGTTCAGCGCGAAATCGATCGCGCGCTCAAGGAGCGCAACCGCTAGGCGCTCTGTATAAGTTGCGGTGGAATAGTTCCTGTTTGAGGCCAAATACCCGACAAGCAGGAACTATTTCACCGCAACTTGGTGGAGGGACTTGGCTGACCTGCAATCTTGGCACATATGTGTCTCAAAGGCGGCGTCCGGTATGGGCGTCGCCTTTTTTATGGGTACATACATCCATGAGGTTCCAACCCGGGTTAGGGGAGTGGTTGTTATGGACAAAACTGCGTTCTTTACCATGCCGAGCGGTCTGTACGTGGTGAGCGCCGCGGCCGACGGGCTGCGTGCCGGCTGCGTCATCAACACCGCGGTGCAGGTGACGTCCGCGCCGCCGCGCATCTCGGTTGCCGTGAACAAGGAAAATGTCACGTCTGGTGTTATCTCATCTGCCAAGGCCTTTGCGCTGACTGTGATCGATCAGACGGCCGATATGCTCTACATTGGCAACTTTGGATTCCGTACCAGCAGCGATTATGACAAATTTGCTAAGTACGAGATGCGTGAGACCGCGCTGGGCATGCCCTATGTTCCCGAGCATGCGGCGGCCTTGTTTAGCTGCCGTTTGATCGACACTGTTGACGTGGGCACACATCTGCTCTTTATTGGCGAGGTCGAAGATGCCGAGCGTCTGAGCGGCGAGACTCCGTTGACCTATGACTACTACCACAAGGTGCTGAAGGGCAAGACGCCGCCCAAGGCGTCTTCGTACCAAGGGTAGAAATGCTGTAAAACTACTTGCATAATATTATTGAGAATATATACTAATAAGCAAGTACACCAGCAGTCACGTTCGAGAGGAGAACATCATGGCTGAGGAGAAGAAGACGTATAAGTTCGTTTGCGTCGTTTGTGGTTACGAGGTTGAGGTCGATACGCCCGAGCTGCCCGAGGATTACGTGTGCCCGGTGTGCGGCGTCGGTCCCGATCAGTTTGAGCTCGTCGAGGAGTAACTCGCAGACACACGGCGAAAGCCGAACATAGCTCTGTCCAAGGGCCCCGGTCGGATATCCGGCCGGGGCCCTTTTCCTCCGTCCTCAAGGGATCACGGCTGCTGTTAGCCGATCCAGTCTGTTGTGAGTCCGGCCGACCGTTTGTCTTAATCTGTAACATCTAGCAGTGAAAACGGGGCCTACGTGTTACAGGTTGAGACAAACGGAGCTGTCCCTCGGAATGATCTCGATCTGTAACATCTAGACCCGCTTTTGATGTCTAGATGTTACAGATCGAGACGTTTGCCTGGGTAGGTGCCCCGTCTCATTACATTCCTGTCAACAACACGATATCGAGAATCGTCACGATGGTGCCGATCCCTACGAGCAGCGCGTTGAGCGGGCGCGAGTTGGCGTATTTGCCCATGACGCGGCGTGAGCTGGTGAGTCGTATGAGCACAAAGACCGTAATTGGCAGCTGAAGCGACAGCAGCGCCTGACTCCAAATGAGACCCTCAAAAGGATTCGGGACGACCAAGCACGCCGCCACTGCGCCGACGAAGCAGGCCGCCACCCCGATCGAGGAATGTCGGTCGTGGATGTCGTATTCCTCGTCGAACATGCCCGCGATGATGGTTCCCGCCGCCATGCCCGCCGTCACACTACTCGATAGTCCCGCAAACAGCAGTGCCACCGCAAAGATGGTCGAGCTTGCCGGGCCCAGAATGGGGGAGAGTGTAGCCGCTGCGACGGCGAGGTCGTCAACGACAATGCCGTGCGCAAAGAAGGTCGTTGCGGCCAGGATGACCATGGCCGAGTTGATTGCCCAGCCCACACCCATCGAAAAGAGCGTGTCGAAGAGCTCGTAGCGCAGACGTTCTTCGATAACCTGCTCGCCTTGGCCTTCGAAGTGCATGGATTGGATGACCTCGGAGTGCAGGAAGAGGTTGTGGGGCATAACGACCGCGCCTAGGACACTTACGATAATCGCGGCCGAGCCGGTGGGCATACGGGGTGTGATCCAGCTTGTGGCGGCTTGCGGCCAGTCGACCTTGACTAGTGCAAGCTCGGCCAAAAACGAAAGTCCTACCACGCCTACGAAGGCGATGATCCATCGCTCGGCGCGTTTGTAGGAGCTTGTCATGAGCATGGCAATCGATGCCGCCGCGACGATGACGCAGCCGGCGCGTACGGGCAGGCCAAAGAGCATTTGAAGCGCGATCGCACCGCCCAGGACTTCGGCCATGGCGGTGGCGACCGTGGCTAGATACGCGCTGCCGAGTATCGCACGCCCGACGAGGCGGGGCAGGTGGCGCGTCGTGGCCTCGGCGAGACACATGCCCGTGGCGATGCCCAAGTGTGCCGCGTTGTGCTGCAGCACGATGAGCATGATCGTGGACAGCGTGACGATCCACAGCAGCGCGTAGCCAAACTGCGAGCCGGCGGCCATATTGGAGGCCCAATTGCCCGGGTCGATAAAGCCGACGGTCACGAGCAGTCCGGGGCCGATATGCCGCGCGATGTCGAGTCCTTCGTGGCCACCGGTGCGCGGGGAGCCAAAGTGATGTTTGAGATGGTTAAGCATGGTGCGCTCCTGCGTGTCGTTTGCTTGACGCCGTAAAGGGTACCCGTTTTAGGCTCAAAAGTTAGCCATGCCTAATAAAATTGTTGTATTTGAATGGGATGGTGAAAGGGGGCTGCCGAAATGTCTTGATCTGTAACAACTAGGGATGGAAATTGGGTCTAGGTGTTACAGATCAAGACAGGAAGAAATGGTCCTATGGAATATCTCGATCTGTAACAGCTGACCGCCGAAACCGACCCTTCGTGTTACAGATCGAGACAAACCAAAACCGTCCTGCAGAAAATCTCAATCTGTAACATCTAGGCGCCAAAATCGGCTCCTCCTGTTACAGATTGAGATGTTAGATGCAGTGAGCTTACAGACCGCCCGGCACGCGGAGCGTGGCGTTGTCGATGGGCTCAATCGACACCTCGGGCGCGTGCTCCACCTGCGGCACCCACTCGTAGGGCGCGCGTTACGCGATTGTTTCGAAACGGGCGGGAAACACAACGGGCCGGCGATGCACCTAGTATGCCTAGTCAACTGACTGTCTAATAGCTAGGGGAGGATCGCGATGCAGGCAGATTCCGCTCAGCAGCAGGGCCTTTATCGCCCCGAATTCGATCACGATGCATGTGGCATCGGCGCGCTTGCCGATATCAACGGTGAGCGCCATCACCAGATTCTGGACGATGCGCTGTCCATTCTGGTCAACTTGGAGCACCGCGGCGGCACGGGACTCGAGAAGAACACCGGCGACGGCGCTGGCATTCTGTTCCAGGTTCCGCATCACTTTTTCCGTAAAGAGGCCCAAAAGTGCGGCCAGATTCTGCCGGCAGAGGGCGACTATGGCGTGGCCATGCTGTTCTTCCCGCAGGACGACAAGGGCGTAGAGGATGCCCGCCGCGTGTTTGAGGAGGGCTGCGTCGAGGCCGGCGTGCCGCTGCTCTTTTGGCGCGAGGTGCCGGTCGACCCGCATGACCTGGGCGAGACGGCCCGCGCCTGCATGCCTACCATCCTGCAGGCCTTCCTGGGCCGCCCCGACGACACGCCCGCCGGCGACGCCTTCGAGCGTCGCCTGTACGTGTGCCGCCGCACCATCGAAAAGAAGGCTGATGCGGAGTTTGCCCTGCGCGACAAGATTTTCTACGTCTGCTCCATGAGCTCGCGCACCATCGTGTACAAGGGCATGCTTGTTGCCACGCAGATGCGCCGCTTCTTCATCGACCTCAACGACGCCGCCGTCAAAACGGCCGTGGCACTCGTCCACTCGCGCTACTCCACCAACACTACGCCCAGCTGGGAGCGCGCACACCCCAACCGCTTTATCATCCACAACGGCGAGATCAACACCCTCAAGGGCAACGTCAACTGGATTCGCGCTCGCGAACCCAACCTGTACAGCCCCGTGCTGCAGCACGATCTTGAGCGCGTGATGCCCATCATCAACCGCGAGGGTTCCGACTCCGCGATTCTGGACAATGTGCTTGAGTTCCTGGTCATGAACGGCCGTCCGCTCACGCGCGCCGCATCCATGCTGCTGCCCGAGCCGTGGGACCACAACGACAATCTGAGCGAGGAACGCCGCGCCTACGACGCCTACCAGTCCATGCTCATGGAGCCGTGGGATGGCCCGGCGGCCATCGCCTTTACCGACGGTCGCACACTGGGTGCCGCCCTCGACCGTAACGGCCTGCGTCCCGCCCGCTACTATGTGACGCGCGACGGTCGCTTTATGCTGGCAAGCGAGGTGGGCACCATCGAGGTGAGCCCTGAGAACATCCTGACGAGCGGCTGTCTGGGGCCGGGCCAGATGCTCGAGGTCGATTTTGCCCGCGGCCGCGTGATCTACAACGACGAGCTGCGCGCCCGCTATGCCAAGGAAAAGCCCTACCGTGATTGGATTGCCGAGGAGACGCTGACCGTCGACGCGCTCGATAGGCCCGTTGCGGCAACGCCCGCCGAGGACGCTGAGGTGCCCGCCGCCGTGCGCATGGCCAAGCTCGGCTACCACTGGGATGACGTTGACGAGGTTGTGCGTCCCATGGCCCAGCAGGGCAAGGCTCCGCTCGCCTCGATGGGTATCGATGCGCCGCTAGCCTGCCTGTCCAAGAAGACGCGTTCGTTCTTCGACTACTTCTATCAGCTGTTCGCCCAGGTCACGAATCCGCCGATCGATGCCCTGCGCGAGCACATGGTGACTTCGACCACGCTCTACCTGGGCAACCACGGCAACCTGCTCGAGGATTCCCGCACGGCCTGCCAGCTGGTGCGCCTGGAGCGTCCGCTGCTGAGCGAGGAGGAGTTCGACCGCATCTGCGCCATCGATCGCGTGGGCTTTAAGACCCGCCGTTTCCGTGCCGTGTACCGCCGCGATGCCGGCGAGGGCGCGCTGCAGGCTGCGCTCAAGCAGCTTGCAGAGGACGTTGAGGCTGCGGTCCGCGACGGCGTGAACATCGTGGTGTTGAGCGATCGCGCCGCTGCGGGCGAGGTGCCCGTGCCGTCGCTGCTCGCCGTGGGCTGCGTGCACAACTACCTGATCCGCGCCGGCGTGCGTACCTTTGCCGACATCGTGGTGGAGTGCGGCGACGCCGTGTCCCCGCACGACTTTGCGGCACTGGTGGGCTACTCCGCGAGCGGTATCTATCCGTACAACGCGCATGCGTGCATCCGTGATCTGGCGGCACGCGGCGACCTGGACGTGACGGCCGAGCAGGGCATCGCCAACTACAACAAGGCTGCGACCGCCGGCATCGTCTCCATCATGTCCAAGATGGGCATCTCCACGGTGCAGAGCTACCATTCGGCGCAGATCTTCGAGGCCGTGGGCTTTACGCCGGAGTTCGTCAACGCGTACTTTGCCGGTACGGTGAGCCGTGTGGGCGGTATGGGTGTCGAGGACGTCGAGCGCGAGCAAAACGAGCGCTACGACGCTGCGCTCGCTATCCTTAAGAGCCCGGCTCCCGATCAGCTGCCCACGCTGGGTCTGACCAAGTGGCGCCCGCTCGGTGGCGAGGATCACCTGATCGACCCTCAGACCGTCTACCTGCTGCAGACCGCCTGCCGCGAGGACAGCTACGACACCTTTAAGGAGTACAGCGCCCGCCTGCACCGCACCGGCCGTGCCGTGCGCCTGCGCGACCTGCTGGACTTTGATGCCAGCGGCCGCACGCCGGTTTCGCTCGACGAGGTGGAGCCCGCGCTCAACATCGTCCGCCGCTTTAACACCGGCGCCATGTCGTACGGTTCCATCAGCAAAGAGGCACACGAGTGCATGGCCATCGCCATGAACCGCCTGCACGGTCGTTCCAACTCGGGCGAGGGCGGCGAGGATCCGCGTCGCGAGACCCCGCTGGCCAACGGTGACTCCAAGAATTCCGCCATCAAGCAGGTGGCAAGCGCGCGCTTTGGCGTGACGAGCCGCTACCTGTGCAGCGCCTTCGAGATTCAGATCAAGATGGCCCAGGGCGCCAAGCCCGGCGAGGGCGGACACCTGCCTGGCAAGAAGGTCTACCCCTGGATTGCCGAGGTCCGTCAGTCCACGCCCGGCATCGGCCTGATCTCGCCTCCGCCGCACCACGACATCTACTCCATCGAGGACCTGGCGGAGCTTATCTTTGACCTTAAGAACGCTAACCCCGGCGCGCGCGTGTCGGTCAAGCTGGTCAGTGAGGCGGGCGTCGGCACCATTGCTACCGGCGTGGCCAAGGGCGCCGCCGACAAGATCTTGATCAGCGGGCACAATGGCGGCTCGGGTGCCGCGGCGCGCGATTCCATCTGGCATGCGGGCCTGCCGCTGGAACTTGGCCTTGCCGAGGCCCAGCAGACATTGCTGCAAAACGGCCTGCGCTCCCGCGTGGTGCTCGAGGCCGACGGCAAGCTCATGGACGGCACCGATGTTGCCGTCGCCTGCCTGTTGGGCGCCGAGGAGTTTGGCTTTGCGACCATGCCGCTCATCTCCATGGGCTGCCTCATGCAGCGCGACTGCCAGCAGGATACCTGCCCGGCCGGCATCGCTACGCAAAACTGCCGCCTGCGTCGTGGCTTCCGCGGCAAGCCCGAGCACGTCGAGCACTTTATGCTCTTTGTTGCCGAGCAGCTGCGCGAGGTCATGGCGAGCCTGGGCTTCCGCACCGTCGACGAGATGGTCGGCCATCCCGAGTGCTTGCGTCAGATCGAGGTCCCGGGCAACCGCAAGGCCAATCTGCTCAATCTGTCGCCCGTGCTGGCGAGCGCGGCCTGCGAGTTCGGTGCCCATATTCCGGGCGCCGACGGTCGCCACTTCCTGCCGCAGATGGCCGCGGACAGCGAGCTCGACAAGACGCTCGACTCCACGTTGTTCGTGCCCTATACGGCCGATGCCCGTGCGCACCTGCGTCCGATTCGCTTCCGCGCCGATATCGCCAACGTCAACCGCTGCGTGGGCACCATCCTGGGCAACGCGGTGACCAGGGCACATCCCGAGGGCCTGCCCGCCGGCTCCATCACCATCGATTGCGATGGTTCGGCCGGTCAGAGCTTTGGCGCATTCCTGCCGCGTGGCATTACGCTCAACGTGTGCGGCGACGCCAACGACTACTTTGGCAAGGGCCTTTCGGGCGGCGAGGTGTCGGTACGCCCCAACCCGCATGCGACCTACAAGTTCGACGAGAACATCATCGTGGGCAACGTTGCATTCTTTGGCGCCACGAGCGGCCGCGGCTTCATTAACGGTCTTGCCGGCCAGCGTTTTGCCGTGCGCAACTCCGGTGCCACCGTGGTGGTCGAGGGCTGTGGCAACCATGGCTGCGAGTACATGACGGGCGGTCTGGCGCTCATCTTGGGCGAGGTCGGGCAGAACTTCGCCGCCGGCATGACGGGTGGCGTGGCCTATGTCTTTGACCAGTACGGCACGCTCGATGCTCGTGTGAACCACGAGAGCGTTGAGCTCAAGGCCCCGACGGCCGGCGAGCTGGCGCAGATTCGCGCGCTCATCCAGGAGCACGTGGACGCGACGCAGAGCCCGCGCGGCATTAAGCTGCTCTACAGCTTCGACTCGATGAGCAAGCACTTTGTGAAGGTCATTCCGACCGAGTACGAGCGCGTGCTGGCGATTGTCGCTGCGGCCGAGGCCGTGGGCAAGACGCATGCGCAGGCCGAGGAGTTGGCGTTTGACATCGTGACCGGCCGCGCGAGCGCCGAGGATGTTGCTCGCTTTGATGTCGCGGGCGGTGCTGCGGGCGCTGCGTCCGTGGCCGCCAGCTCTGTTGCTTCGACAAAGAAGGAGGCGTAAGTGCCATGGGTAAGCCCGGTGCTTTTCTTGATATCGATCGCGTGACCCACGAGCTTCGCCCCGTGGAGGAGCGCAGCCATGATTTTGATCCGCTGTACATGGAGCTCGATGACGATGCACGTCGCGCCCAGGCGAGCCGCTGCATGATGTGCGGCGTGGCGTTTTGCCAGATGGGCGCGAGCTTTGGCAAGGCGCGTCCGAGTGGCTGCCCGCTGCACAATCTGATTCCCGAGTGGAATGAGCTGGTGTACCGAGGCCGCTGGGACGAGGCTGCCGAGCGTCTGTCGCTCACCTCGCCCATGCCCGAGTTCACGAGTCGCGTGTGCCCGGCGCTGTGCGAGGCCGCGTGCAACCTGGGTTCGGTCGATGGCCAGCCCACGACGATCCATGACAACGAGCGTGCGATCAGCGACCATGAGTGGGCAAATGGCGGTCCGCGTCGCTTTGAGCCGGCGGGGGAGGGTGCACCCACGGTTGCCGTGGTGGGCTCCGGTCCTGCTGGTCTGGTGGCAGCATGGGAGCTTGCGCGTCGTGGCGCCCGCGTGACGGTGTTTGAGCGCGATGACCGTCCGGGCGGCCTGCTCATGTACGGCATTCCCAACATGAAGCTCGAGAAGTCTGTGGTCGAGCGCCGCGTGGCGCTCATGCGCGAGCTGGGCATTGTGTTTGAGCTGGGTGCTGACGTTACGAACCCTGCGGTAGCGGCCAAGCTCGATGACTTTGACGCCGTCGTGGTGGCTGCCGGCGCTCGTGCGCCCCGTGGTCTTTCGGCTGCGAACATCGATGCGCCCGGCGTGGTGTATGCCGTGGACTACCTGACGGCTTCGACCGTCTCGGTGCTCGATGGCGGCGAACCCGCGGTGAACGCGCGTGGCCTGGACGTTGTGGTCATTGGCGGCGGCGATACTGGAAACGACTGCGTGGGTACCGCCGTGCGCCAGGGCGCGCGCAGCGTGCGCCAGTTTGAGTTCTTGCCGGCTGCGCCCGATAAGCGCGCGGCGAGCAACCCTTGGCCGCAGTGGCCCAACGTTAAGAAGACCGACTACGGCCAGCAGGAGGCTATCGCTGCGATGGGTGGCGAGATGCGTGCTTGGGGCGTAGATACGCTCGAGGTGCTGCTGGACAAGAAGAGTGCGGCTGCGGGTCTGCGCGTGGTCGATTTGGACTGGTCGGCCGGCAAGCCCGAGCGCATCGTGGGCTCTGAGCACGAGGTGCCGGCGCAGCTGGTGCTTATCGCCTGTGGCTTTACGGGTCCCGAGCATGGCGTGTTCGATGCGGTGAGCGTGCCTGTTGCCACCGCTGGTCGTCCGCTGCCGGTGATGGCTGCCGAGGGCTCGCACCTCGCGGCTCGTACGGAGGGTGTCGCCGCGGATGCCGCGCCGGTGTATGTGGCGGGTGATGCCCGCAACGGCAGCTCGCTCGTGGTGAGTGCCATGGCCGATGCCCTGGCCTGCGCTGCCGAAGTCGCCGAGGCGCTGGAGCTGTAAGGCGGCTGTCCACAACTAAATCGTCAAGGGCTGCCCCCAGCGGCTGGCACATAAGGAGCGTCCCCAAGTGCCGGCAGCTGGGGACGTTCCTTTTTTGCCGGCAGTTTGGGACATTCCTTGCGAGTTCGCAGGCGACTTTGTCATTTGTCGACGTGCAAGTGTTCATTCGTCGACGTTTGCGACTGTGCTACTCTGCTCTTTCTGTGGTGGTAGCGGGCGCTTGCCCCAAATGTGTGAACTGGCTGTCTATGTCTACCTGCGGTTTCTTTGCGGTGCGCTCATTCGGTCAAGTGTCCCGTCAAGTGTTTGGTCAGCATCTGGTTTGCAGTCGAAGGCCTATTTTGCCCGTGCTTGCCTCGGTTGCTCGCCCTCCTCGTAAGCTCAAATTGAGGTCCATCAGTTTGAGGAGGATGCCATGACTGACCAAGTTTTTGACCGAGCACAGCTGGTCGAAGCCGTCGGCAACGATATTGCCGACATGGCTCACTTTTGGATGCTGCGGAAGTTTCAATTCCTGGAGCCGGCGCGCGAGCAGTTCGAGATTATCGTCGATCCGTGGCTCAGCTATTGCGAGGAACCTTCCCAAAACGAAATCATGGCCTACAACATGGCGTTTACCGATTGGCTGCTGTTTGAGCGCCCCTATTACCACGGCAAGACGCTGTTGGAGCTGTATGTGGACGAGCCGCCAGCGCCAATTTCTCCTGCTTCGCTCGGGCGACTTAAGCAGGTGCGTGACACGCAGTATTTCTCGCGCTTTGGCATTTTGGACAAGGACTCCGCGACTGGCATGGTCGTGCTGAAGGACACGCGCACCGACCGTCGATTTGACGTCTACGACCCACATATCGTGCAAAAGGAACACTGGAACGATGGCGCGATTGCGTTGCGACTCGCGTGCGTCGACGATGTCTGGCTGACGGCGGGGCAGCTCTACCTGTATGACATCGCGCGCCTGAGCGACACGGCGGTCGACGGGCCGGGCGCGGTGCATCCCGAGGACCTGGAGGACGGTTTCGACACCTCGTGCATCAGCTTCTTTTTGCGCCTGGTCCGCGACATCATGGGCGCCCAGGGGCGGTACGTGAAGTCGCTCAATATTTACGAGCAGGAATGGGAGTAGGGGATGGGCGGTTGTCGCCAGCCTTGCCTTCTGCCTTTTTGCCTCGATTTGTAACGTTTAGGGACAAAAAACCGGTCTACCTGTTACAGATCGAGACGAACGCTTGGGCGCCGCTGGTTTGTCTAAATCTGTAACGTTTGGGGGCCTGGAGAACGTCTAACTGTTACAAATCGAGACGTTTGTCGGCGGCAACAGCGGCAATGGTCCATTTGTCCGATGTGGTGGTGATGGAAGTGTCTAATACCGTTTTCAAACGCAAGCATGCAACACGTAACACCTTGGCGCGGAATAGGATGCTTGCCAGGCTCACGGAGGCGGCTGAACAAGGCGTGCTGCTCGTGACGCACGACAATGCCGAGCTCATGTGGCTGCGGCGTCATGTGGGAACCGATGATATTGCGGAGCCCGAGCCGTATTTGTTCTGCTTTCAACATGATTGGGGTGTACTGACGCCGGCGGAGCGAGCACTGCGTACCATCAAAGGGCTTGCGGAGTTTCATCCCGATTGGGCGTTTTGGGGCTATGACGCGGCGCTTTTGTGGGGTCTGGAGGTGCCGAATGATCTGCTCGGGCCGCGATTTCTTGTTAAGACAGGTTGCTCGGTGCCGCTGAGTGCAGGATGCCGGCTGCTGCGTCCGCAGGCGGCGGGTGCGCTTGAGCAAGTCGACGGCGTGCGGGCGACGCCGTTTTGGCGCACGGTAGAGGATTGCCTGCTGCGCGCGCCGTTTTCGTATGGCCTGGCGATTGCCGATTCTGCGTTGCGAGCAAAGGGCGTATCGCGCGATGACCTGAGCGAGTGTCTCCGCTCCGATTGCGAGGGCAGGCGAGGGTATCGCAGGGCGCAGATGGTCACGTCGTATGCGGACGGGCTGTCCGAAAACGGCGGCGAGTCTCGTTTTCGGGCATTCTTTATCGCATACGGTTTTCCGGTGCCAGAGCTACAGGTGGAGTTCCATGATCCGCTCAATCCGAATCAGGTATTTCGAGTCGACTATTTCTGGCGGCTCGAGGACGGGGCGTGTGTCATCGGCGAGCTCGATGGAAAGGGAAAGTATACCCTGCAGGATGGTGGGGATCGGGAGTCGGTTGACCCATTCGTGGCAGAACGTCAGCGAGAGTCCCATTTGACAATGCTCGGGCACAAGGTGCTTCGGTTTACGTTTGATGAGCTTAAGAATCCGGGGAGGCTGGCTGAAAAGATGAGACTGGCGGGTATTCCGCGACGGGCCGTTTTGGCTGAGGAATGGAGACGCCAGTGGTATGGGCGCTGAGGGGTGCAACTGACGCGGATGTGGTTGTTCCTGCCGAGTTTGTCTCAATCTGTAACAACAAGGGGCCGTTTGGCCTCGTAACTGTTACAGATCGAGACAGAAGGTTGGCTGCCGGTAAAAGATCTCAATCTGTAACATCTAGAGGCCGAAAACCTGTCTACCTGTTACAGATTTAGACGTTTGGCGACGGGGCTGGAGAATATCTCGATCTGTAACATCTAACGGCCAAAATTCGACCCAACTGATACAGATTGAGACAAACGTTGGACGCACGACCGAAAGATCTCGATCTGTAACATTTGGAAGGTTAAAGACGGTCTACCTGTTACAGATTGAGACGTTTTGCTGTAACGACCGGAACATCGCTGCGCTGTCTCCGTTTGCCCTCACATCTCCCTCGTCCCTCCGTTAGCCGATATGTCCGGCTTTAGTTTGCTGCATTAGGTGATAATGGACAAATGTTCAAGTTAATCGTGAGGGAGGAGCTCGATATGGCGACTGCCGATCGTCCCACGTTGTTTATCAATGCGACCGTTCTGGATGGTTCGGAACATATGGAGCCACAGCCCGATATGGCCGTGGCCGTTGAGCGCGGTGTCATCACCTGGATGGGACCGAGCGCCGTGGCCCAAGCTCCAGCGGGGGCCGAGGTCATCGCCCTGGGCGGTGCGTATCTCATGCCGGGTCTCATCAATATGCATGTGCATCTGTGCGGTTCGGGCAAACCGGTTTCGGCGGGCGATGCGGGCGCACTCATGAAGAAGCTCGATAATCCCGTGGGGCGCGCCATCGTGCGCCATATCCTCAAGGGCGGCGCTCAGCAGCAGCTGGCAAGCGGCGTGACCACGGTGCGCGGTGCAGGCGACCCGCTGTTTGCCGACATCGCCGTGCGCGATGCTATCGATGCCGGTAAGTATCAGGGTCCGCGTCTGGTGGCACCGGGAACGGGTGTCACGGTGCCGGGTGGCCACGGTGCAGGCCTCTTTGCGCAGGTGGCCAATACTCCCGCAGAGGCAGCCCAGCAGGTGCGCGACCTGTATGCGCGCGGTGCCGACGTCATCAAGCTGTTCGTGACGGGCGGCGTGTTCGACGCGACCGAGGTGGGCGAGCCGGGCGTGCTGCGCATGCCGGTCGATGTCGCCGCTGCGGCGTGCAAGGCGGCACACGAGGTTGGCCTTCCGGTCATGGCCCATGTCGAGAGCACCGAAGGTGTGAAGGCCGCGCTTCAGGCTGGCGTCGACACAATCGAGCACGGCGCTCCGATAACCTCCGAGATTCTGGAACTGTACCGCGGCGCCGCGGGAACACAGCTCGAGGGACGCGCGCCGAGCGTGACCTGCACGATCAGTCCGGCGCTGCCGTTTGTGTTGCTCGATCCGGAAAAGACCCATTCGACTGATACGCAAAAGAAGAACGGCGACATCGTGTGCTCGGGCATTATCGAGAGTGCTCGTGCGGCGCTGGAAGCCGGTATCAAGGTGGGCCTGGGCACGGATTCGAGCTGCCCGTTCGTGACACAGTACGACATGTGGCGCGAGGTGGCCTATTTTGCCGAGTACGTGGGCGTGAGCAATGCCTTCGCACTGCATACAGCCACGAAGGTCAATGCTGAGCTACTGGGGCTGGGCGGCGAGACCGGTACGATCGAGTGCGGCAAGGCGGCCGACATTTTGGTGACGCGCGAGAACCCGCTCGATGACCTGTGCGCTCTGCGTGAGCCGATGCACGTGATGTGCCGCGGTGACCTGGTGCGCAAGCTGAAGGTCAAGCGCATCCCCGAGGTTGACACCGAGCTCGACGCGATTATGGCCATGCCGGCAGAAGCCCTGGCAGAGGAGCTTGCCCGCGATGGCGTGGCATGGGTGTGACAAAGGGACGGTCCCTATGCCCCATGCAAAAAGCCGAGGTCTCAACACGAGGCCTCGGCTTTTATTTTGTCCTATGGTGTAGCGGCTAGGAGCGCGTTTCCATCTTGGCGTGGCACTTGGGGCAGGTGACGCGGATCTTGCCCTTGCCCTTGGGAACAGAGAGCATCTGGCCGCAGTTGGGGCACTTGAGGTAGGCCGTGGTCTTGCGACCCTTCCACATCTTCTTGGCCGTACGCTTGGCACGCTCAAAGTCTTCCTTACTGGTGCCGGTCGCGCGCGAGGCGTTGGCAGCCGCAGTCCCGCCGCCCAAGCTGGCGACGAACTTGCCGAGGCCGGGGACGTTTGCGGTCGCCGCGACAAAGGCATCGTTCTCCTTGCGACGCGCGTCGATGTTTTTGGACAGGCCACGCAGCACGCCAAGTACGATCACGGCGATGGCGATCCAGCTGAGCCACTGGATACGGGCCATCGAACCGATCATCGCGATGATAATGCCTGCGAAGCCCATCACGATGGTGAGCTCATCGGCTCCGTTGCGACCCTTCATAAAGTCATTCATGCGAATTGCCTTTCGTTCGATATGCTGCACGCCTTTATACCCCTTTTGGTGCATTGGGGACAGGTTAATCTGCACCAAGGTGGTGCAAACGTACCTGTTCCCCTTGCACCAATTACTTGGCGAGCTTGTCGACGACGCGCTCTATCTCGGCGAGCTTGGCGGCTTTGAGGTCTTCGTCGCCCGATTCGATTGCCGAAGTCACGCAGCCCTCGATATGCGCCTTGACTACGTCGGCGTTGATGCGGGCGATGAGCGCCTGCGTGGCCATGAGCTGCGTGGAGATGTCGACGCAGTAACGGTCTTCCTCCACCATCCGCAGGATGCCGTCGATTTGCCCGCGCGCCGTCTTGAGCATGCGGGTCACCGATTTATGGTCTGCCATCATGGCGGGTCCTCGTTTCTGGTCAATCCTTCAAATGCCTCACCCTCAGTTGCGGTGAAATAGTTCCTGATTGAAGGCTTAAAGCGTTTAAACCGGAACTATTTCACCGCAACTTCTGAGGGGCTGGTTGGGCAGCGGTGTCTGTTGGTGCGCAGCTGCTACGCGGCGGTCACAGACAGGGCGTGGAACTTCTCGCCGGCGCCCTCGACGGCGGCGGCGAGCTGCTCGGCGGTCACGGTGTCAGTGCACTCCACCTGGACGGTCTGGGTCTCGTGATCGGCGTCGGCATCGGTCACGCCGGCCACGTTGAGCAGTGCCGTCTCGACAGTAGCGTCGCAGTGTCCGCACATAAGGCCAGACGTTTTAACGATGTAGTTCATGATTGTCTCCTTTTCGTTGAGTACCTAAAGTTGCGGTGGAATACGGACTAAATGGCGGTTTAGCTAAGCATGTTACGCCTTATTTCACCGCAACTGATGGTTTAAAGGTTCGCAGACGCAGCGCATTGCTTACGACGCACACGCTCGACAGGCTCATGGCCGCGGCGCCAAACATCGGCGAGAGCTGCCATCCGGTGAGCGGGAAAAACACGCCCGCGGCGAGCGGAATGCCGATGCCGTTGTAGAACAGCGCCCAGAACAGGTCCTGCTTGATATTGCGAATCGTGGCGCGCGAAAGCTCGATGGCCCGCGCAACATCCATGAGGTCGCTGCGCATGAGTACCACGTCGGCGCCCTCCTTGGCGATGTCGGCGCCGGTGCCGATCGCAAGGCCCACGTCGGCGCGCGCCAGGGCGGGGGAGTCGTTGATGCCGTCGCCCACCATGGCAACCTTGCCGCCCGCATCCTGCAGTTCGCGCACGTGACGTTCCTTGTCGGCGGGCAGGACGTCGGCGATAACCTGTTCGCTGGTGAGTCCCACGCGGCGAGCGATGGCCTCGGCCGTCAAGCGGTTGTCGCCGGTGAGCATGCGTACGTCGACGCCGAGCTTGCGGAGTGCGGTAACGGCCTCCGCACTCGTCTCCTTAACCTCGTCAGCTACGGCGATGGTACCGACGAGCTCGCCGTTCTTGGCAAAGAACAGCGGCGTCTTGCCCTCGGCAGCGAACTGCTCGGCAAGACTGGCGGGCACCTCTGTGCCCAGCTCGCTCATCAGACGAACGTTGCCGGCTGCGATGACATTCTGCCCCTCGCGCGCCGTGACGCCGCGACCGGGCACGGCGGCAAAGTCTTCGACCATGCGTGCGACGATTCCGCGCGTCTCGCACTCGGCCATAATCGCCTCGGCCAGCGGGTGCTCGCTCGAGCGCTCCAGCGCGGCAGCAAGCTTGAGCAGCGCCTTTTCACTCATAGCGGGCGAGCCATCGGCGCGCGCGGCAACCACAATATCGGTCACGGCGGGCTTGCCGCGGGTGACGGTGCCCGTCTTATCGAGCACCACGGTGCCCACGTTGCGCAGATTCTCCAGCGCCTCGGCGCTCTTAAACAGAATGCCCATCTCGGCGCCCTTGCCGGTGCCAACCATAATGGCGACGGGCGTGGCCAGGCCCAGCGCGCACGGGCAGCTGATCACCAACACGGCCACGGCGGAGGTGAGCGCCTCGTTTATGCTGCCGGTCAGTGCCATCCACACCGCAAAGGTCACGGCCGAGATTACAAACACCACGGGCACAAACACGCCGGCGACCTTGTCGGCCAGGCGGGCGATGGGCGCCTTGGTGGCGTTGGCGTCCTCGACGAGCTGGATGATCTTGGCAAGCGACGTGTCGGCGCCCACGCGTGTGGCACGGAAGGTAAACGATCCGGTGCGGTTGACCGTGGCGGCGTTGACGGTGTCACCGGTGGCCTTTTCCACGGGGATGGACTCGCCGGTGAGCGCGCTCTCGTCTACGGCGGAGGCGCCCTCGAGTACCACGCCGTCGACAGGGATAGACTCGCCGGGGCGCACACGCAGGACCTGGCCGGGAAGGATGCTGTCGACGTCCACAACGGTCTCGGTGCCGTCATCGGCAACGACGGTCGCGGCCTTGGGCGCCAGGTCGATGAGGGCCTCAATAGCGCCGCCGGTCTTGGACTTGCTGCGCGTCTCGAGGTATTTGCCCACGGTGACGAGCGACAGAATCGTGCCGGCACTCTCAAAATACAGGTTGTCCATGCTCGTCATCATGGCCTCGTGCACCTGACCTGTGGCCAGCTGGTCGGCCATGATGAACATGGCGTAGAGCGACCAGGCGATTGACGCGGTGGCGCCGACGGCGATGAGAGCGTCCATGGTGGGCGCGCCGTGTACGAGTGATTTGAAGCCGTTGATAAAGTACGCGTCGTTGACGTAGACGATGGGGATGAGCAAGACGAGCTCGGTGAGGGCGAGCGTCATGCTGTGGATGTGGTCCGTGAAGATGCCGGGCAGCGGCCAGCCGAGCATGTGCCCCATGCCTATGTAGAACAGCGGAATGAGAAAGATGAT
The DNA here is from genome assembly GCA_937943045.1 of uncultured Collinsella sp. GTDB lineage: Bacteria > Actinomycetota > Coriobacteriia > Coriobacteriales > Coriobacteriaceae > Collinsella. The sequence continues at coordinate 30,032 of CALEBN010000054.1, forward strand.
TGAGATGATGAGACGGGTGCGCATGGCGGAGGCGGTGGCCTCTAGCTTTTTGGTCGGCGACTCCATATGGGTGGCACCGGACCTGGCTTGTGCGCTGCCGTTTGGGGCGGCATCGGTGCGCATGCTGACGGGCGAGGCCGAGTAGCCCGCGCGATCGACGGCGGTGCAGATATCGTCGGGGGAGACCTGCGCGGGGTCGTAGTCGACCATCATGGAACCGGCGAGCAGGTTGACCGCGACGCTTTGGACGCCGTCGAGCTTGCTGACGGCGCGGTCCACATGCGCCTGGCAAGCGGCGCACGTCATGCCGCCCACGTCAAACTTATCTTGAGCCATGGCTTCTCCTTTCTGTAGTTCGGTGTTGTAATTGTTAACCTGCCGATACTATACACCCATACCCCCTGGGGGTGTACAGTACAGAAAGAAATGTATGACATTCCGATACAGATGAGGGTGGCTGCTCAATCGTTGGCAGTCCCTGCCAGACATCTCAATCTGCAACATCTAGCAGGGAAAATGACCTCTAACTGTTATAGATTGAGATGTTGTTTTGTGAGGTTTGGGTTTGTCTCAATCTGTAACAGTTAGACCGGTTTTTGCTGAGCAACTGTTACAGATTGCGACAATCGGCCCAGACCCGCCCCGTCCGCCTCGTCATCTGTGGTTTACGTGGGGGCATGCGGAGTACGGGTATACTAACCGGCGGCGAATCTGCTCCATCGCTTAGGGCCGCTGCGTCTGGACGGCGCGTGATAGGGCTGCCAAAGCGATCGCCAGCGTGCTGAGCAACGTCCTCTCTGTGCGCACCTGTTTTTGTATGTATTAGCGCACTACCAAGCACGCTCGCGCGGCCGCATGCCGTGCCCATAACGCGTGCAGATAAGGAACAACAACATATGCGTAATTCTGTATCCGACGTCACCGACGCCGAGATTCTGGACGAGGCCCGCGAGGCCATGACCCAGGCTGCCTTCGATGCTGCCGACGAGGCCAGCGCCGCCGAGACCGTCGAGTCCGCGACCGAGAACCTGCCCGCCTTTGACGAGCTGGGACTTTCGGACGAGATACTTCGTGCCATCGAGAACCTGGGCTACACGGCGCCCACGCCCGTCCAGGCTGGCTCGATCCCCGTGGTGCTCGAGGGCCGCGACCTGCTTGCCGCCGCTCAGACCGGCACCGGCAAGACGGCCGCCTTCTTGCTGCCGACCATGAACAACCTGGAGCACATCGCTCCGCCCAAGCCCGTGCGCGAGCGTGGCGGCCGCAACCGCCGTCGCGGCGCCAAGAAGCCCGAGGGCAACGGCCGCGGCCCCGTGATGCTCGTCATCACCCCCACGCGTGAGCTCGCACAGCAGATCGACGAAGTCGCCGGCAAGATTGCCGACGTCACCGGCCATGTTGCCGTGACCGTCGTGGGCGGCGTGAGCTACAAGCCGCAGACCGCGGCGCTCAAGTACGGCTGCGACATTCTGGTCGCCACGCCGGGCCGTCTGGTCGATCTGATCGAGCAGGGCGCTTGCCACCTGGATGAGGTCAAGGTGCTGGTGCTCGACGAGGCCGACCGCATGCTCGACATGGGCTTTTTGCCCGCCGTTCGCCGTATTGTGCGCGAGACGCCGGCCGAGCGCCAGACGCTGCTGTTCTCGGCCACGCTCGACGAGGAGGCCGTGGGCGAGATCACCGACCTGGTGAGCGATCCGGCCCGCGTGGAGATCGCGCCCGCCACGTCGACCGCCGACACCGTCGACCAGTTTGTGTTCCCGGTGTCCATCGAGGCCAAGAACAACCTGCTGCCCGAGTTCCTCAAAAAGGAGGGCCCGGAGCGCACTATCGTCTTTATGCGCACCAAGCACCGCGCCGACAGCTGCTGCCGTCGTCTGGAGCGCAAGGGCATCAAGGCGGCCGCGATCCACGGCAACCGCAGCCAGGCCCAGCGCGAGCGCGCGCTTTCGGCCTTCCGCGACGGCACCGTCGACGTGCTGGTGGCAACCGACGTGCTCGCCCGCGGCATCGACATTAGCGATGTGCGCTACGTCGTGAACTTTGACGTGCCGGCCGAGCCGACCGACTACATCCACCGCATCGGCCGCACGGGCCGCGCTGGCGAGCTGGGCTGGGCCATTACGTTTGTGACCGAGCAGGATGTCGATGAGTTCTACGAGATCGAGAAGCTCATGGACAAGACGGCCGACATCTACGAGGCTGGCGACCTGCATGTGGGCCCCAACCCGCCTGCCGTCGATCCCGAGCGCGATCCTGCGGCCTTTAAGGTGAAGAAGAAGACCAAGCGCGGCAAGTCCAAGAGCAAGAAGAAGCTCGAGCAGGCACGTCGCGACGGCAAGCGCAACGGCGACGACTACGGCGATGTGGCCGGTCGTTCCAACCGCGGTCGCGACGAGCGTCGCGGCGACGGCGAGCGCCCGAGCCGTCCCAAGCGCGGCGGCAAGACCCGCGTGCGCGAGGGCGTTCAGGCTCGCGTGGATGAGGCCGTGGAGAGCGTGGCCCGCGAGGTGGCTGCCGAGGAGCGTGCCGGTGCTGCTGCCGTCGAGCAGGCCCCGCGCGGCAACCGTGCCGAGCGTCGTGCCAAGCAGTTCCAGGGCGAGGCGCATCGCCGTCGCCGTGAGGACGAGGACCGTGGTGGCCGTCGTCGTGTTGAGCGCGAGGACGAGGGCCGTGGTTCGCGCGGCGGCAAGCGCGGCTCGGGTGACCGTCGTCGCTCCGGTCGCGATGACGAGCGCGGCGGGCGCGATGAGCGCCGTGGCGGCGAAGGCCGTGGTTCGCGTGACGAGCGTGGTACCCGCGGCGGCAAGCGCTTTGACGAGCGCGGAGGCCGCGAGGGCGGCCGCGGCGGCGCTGGTCGTTCGGGTGAGTCGCGCGATCGTCGCGACCCGCGTGCCAGTCGCGATCGTCGCGATGACTGGCGCAACTACGACGATACCCGCGAAGAGCGTCGTGGCGGCTACCGTGGTGGTCGCGGCGGCAACCAGGCAGGCTCCCGTGGTGGTCGTGCCGGCGGTCGCGATAACCGTGGCAGCTATGGCAACAGCCGTGGCGGCAAGCGCGGCGGCAGCTCCCGTCGCCCCGGTGACGGCGGCGGCAAGCGCAAGTAGCATGCGCGTCGCGCGGTAAGGCGAGATGAGTTTGGGCCCCGAGCAGACTATGCTCGGGGCCTTTTTAGTGCAAGGGGGACAGGTTCATATGCACCAACGTCTTGAAGTTGCGGTGGAATACGGACTGTTTTGGCCTTTTGAGCGGCTTTTCAGTCCCTATTTCACCGCAACTCATGATTGGTGCAAAGTAACCTGACCCCAATGCACCAAACAAGGAGTGTCCCTAAGTGCCGCATAGATACCGTTTATCGAAGAAAAAATACCGTTCATCGGTCATAATGTTTGTTCCGGCTTTGGGCTTGTCTACAATAGCTCCCGTAAAAAGAAATGCGGAAGGTTACCGAGTCCCTCGGACGTGGGCCTAACCAAAGTCTTTGAACGGGTGTGTCTCTATGGATGCATTCGCTTGATTTTGGTTGGGCTATATTTATGAAGGGACATGCCACCATGGGTTTCTTTTCTCGCCTGATGGGCGGTTCGGATGAGCAGAAGACTGCAGCTTCCGAGTTCGAAATCCTCGCTCCCGTTTCCGGCGAGCTTGTTCATCTAGAAAATACCAATGACCCTGCTTTTAGCAGCCGTGCCGTGGGCGATGGCGTTGCCGTGGTTCCCCAAGAGGGAACGGTGTGCGCTCCTGTTTCCGGCACCGTCGCGGCGCTGTTTCCGACTGAGCACGCGCTGGGCATCATGTCCGACGACAGCTCTGCTCAGGTGATGCTGCATATCGGAATCGACACTGTTAAGCTTGAGGGCAAGGGCTTCCATGCGCTTGTTGCCCAGGGTGACCGTGTCGACGCGGGCCAGCCCCTCGTCGAGGTCGATTTCGACGCGGTTCGCGCCGCCGGCTTCGATCCCACGGTCTTCGTTATCGTGTGCGAGCGCTCGGAGAACTCGACTCTTCGTGAGCATGCTTCCGGCCCTGTTGCTGTTAAAGAGCCTGTCATCTGGCTTTCCGAGTAAATTCTTGTGGTGGGTACCGTGGTTATCAAACGAGTTTTTAACAACAACGTCGCAATGGTCACTTCGGACGATGGCTCCGAGCTCATCGTCATCGGGCGAGGCCTCTGCTTTGGCCGTCATGCCGGCGATGCCATCGACGAGGCGTCGATCGAAAAGACCTACGCGTTGCAGAAGGGAACTTCTCAGGACTCGCGTACGATTGACCGCTTGGCACATCTTTTGGAGTCCATCCCCACCGTCAACCTCATGATTGCCGAAGATATTGTTCAGATGCTCCGTCGAGAGCTCAATGTTGATATCAACGACAAGATTCTCATTGCTCTCGCAGACCATATCAGCCTTGCTTTGGAGCGCGAGCGCAAGGGCGTCTCCTGTGAGAATCCGTTGCTGCTCGAGATCCAGCAGTTCTATGCAAGGAGTATGCACTTGCGGGCCGTGCGCTGCAGATTATCAAGGAGTATATGGGCATCCAGATGAGCGAAGAAGAGCAGGGCTTCATTACGCTGCATATCGTCAACGCCACCATGCCGCAACGCTCCGACCGTCTAATCGTCTCGGTCCAGCTTGTTCGCGACGTGCTCGCGATTGTTTCCAAGCGCTATGCTACGACCCTCGATGACACCTCGTTGCCCTATGAGCGTTTCGTCCGCCACCTGCAGTTTTTCGCACAGCGGGCGCTTGACCCCACGGCCGGGCAAATCAATGGCGACACGCTGTTCCGAATCGATGAAACGGCGTATCCGTGCGCATTCTCGTGCGCGGACGCCATAGCCGCCCACTTGTCGTCTACCTATAACGTTGTCGTTACCGATGCCGAGAAGAGCTATCTCGCATATCACATTGTTAACCTGCTTGGAGAACCTGGTCTCTAGGCATAACGTGCCCACACATCGATTGATATAAGGCAAGGCTCACGGTCTTGTCCAGGGCACATCTGTCTTAATTTGCGGAAAAGGAAGGGGAGTACCGCTATGACCGCAAAAAAGAAGTTCAATTTCAAAGCGCCGTTGGAGGTGTTCGCGAAGTCGATCGTCCAGCCGATGATGTATCTCTCGGTTGCCGGCATCCTGCTCATTGTGGGCATCATTCTGACCAACAAGACCATCTGCGCTTTGGTCCCCGTACTGGGCTCCGGTCCGTTCCAGCTTGTGGGCGCCGTTGTCTACCAGTCGCTGATGTTTATCATCAACAACCTCTCGATTCTGTTCTGCGTGGGCATCGCCGGCGCCATGGCAAAGAAGAACAAGGGCCATGCTTCGCTGATCGCCCTGATGTCGTTCTTCCTGTTCCTGCAGGCTAACAACATCGTGCTCAACGCCACCGGCTCTCTTGCCGATGCGAGCGGCATGCTCGGCCTTACCGGAACCGGCCAGGCCACCGTTATGGGCATCCAGGTGCTCGATACCGGCGTGTTCGGCGGCATCATTCTCGGTTGCATCACCGGCGCCGTGTTCAACAAGTACTCGAACAAGCAGTTCCCCATTGCCCTTTCGATGTTCTCGGGCGTTCGCTTTCCGTTCCTGATCATGATCATCATCTCCTGGATCATGGGCGCTGGCTTCTGCATCGTTTGGCCTCCGGTTCAGGGTGCCATCTCCTCCGTTGCCGGCATCATTAAGGAGTCGGGCAACATCGGTCTGTTTATCTACGGCATGCTCAACAAGCTGCTCGTTCCCACCGGTCTGCACCACCTCATCTACACCCCGTTCCAGTTCTCCGATGTGGGTGGCACCCTTACGCTGGGTGGTCAGGTTATCGCCGGCGCCTATCCCATCCGTGTTGCCGAGATGGCAATGACGGGTCAGCCCTTCTCCGATAGCACCTACTTCAACAGCTACACCTTCAACAATCTGTGGCCCTACATCGGCATCGGCCTCGCCTTTATCGTCACCGCCTACAAGGGGAACAAGGATAAGACCAAGGCCGTTATCATCCCGCTGATCATCACCGCCGTGCTCTCCTGCGTGACCGAGCCCATGGACTTCCTCTTTGTCTTTGCCGCTCCCGTGCTCTTTGTCGTTCACTCGGTTCTTTCCGGCATCTTCCTGGTCCTGCTCAAGGTCCTCTCCGTGCCCGCTTCGACTGCAGGCGGCATCATCAACATCGTGGTCTCCAACCTGGTCCTGGGCGTCGATAAGACCAACTGGCCGGTTATGCTGGTGCTTGGAGTCGTCAACGCCGCGCTGTACTTCTTCCTCTTCACCTTCCTTATCAAGAAGCTCAACCTTCACACGCCTGGCCGCGAGGAGGAGTCCGAGCTCGCCGAGTCCGTTGCCGAGGGCGAGGCCGCCGCGTCTGTCGCGGTGAAGCAGGGCGCCGTTGCCGCGGCTCCCGCAGAGGGCGTCGATGCAGGTATTGCCGACCTGGTCGCAGGTCTTGGCGGCAAGGACAACATCGAGGAGCTCGAGAACTGCTTTACGCGTCTCCGCGTGAACGTTAAGAACCCGGACCTCATCAATGAGGACCTCATCAACCACGTGCCCAACAGCGGCATCAACCGCAACGGCAATAATATTCAGATCATCTTTGGCATGAAGGTCGCCGAGATGCGCGACAAGGTCGAAAACGCAATTGAGAAGGAGCAGTAAACAATGATCATTACTCTGTGTGGTGGCGGATCCACCTTTACCCCCGGCATCGTCAAGTCCATCGCCCTGCGCAAGGACGAGCTCGACGTTGACGAGATTCGTCTGTACGACATCAACGAGGAGCGCCAGCGCAAGGTCGGCGTGCTCGTGGACTGGATTTTGCACGAGGACCTCGGCCTGGACATCAAGCTCACGGTGACCACCGACAAAAAGACGGCTTTTACCGACGCGAGCTTCGTGTTTGCCCAGATGCGCGTGGGCGGCTACGCCATGCGCGAGCAGGACGAGAAGATTCCGCTGCGTCACGGCTGCGTGGGCCAGGAGACTTGCGGTTGCGGCGGCCTTGCCTACGGCATGCGCACCATCTTCCCCATGGTCGAGCTGATCGATGACGTTGAGAAGTACGCCAAGAAGGATTACTGGATTCTCAACTACTCCAACCCTGCTGCCATCGTCTCCGAGGGCTGCCGTGTGCTGCGTCCCAACGCTCGCATCATCAACATCTGCGACATGCCGATCGCGATCATCGACGTGGTTTGCGCCGCGCTCGATATCGACAAGAAGGATGTCGAGTACGATTACTTTGGCCTCAACCACTTTGGTTGGTTCACCTCGATCCGCCACAAGGGCGAGGAGGTGCTCCCGCAGCTGCGCGAGTACATCAAGGAGCACCAGATCCTGCTGCCCGACTCCTACCTCAAGGGCATGGGCTCGCTCATGGCAAAGAAGCCCGAGGAGGCCACCGACGAGCATCCCGAGCAGAACCGTCACACCAAGGGCAGCTGGTACTACGTCTGGAAGGGCGAGTACGAGATCATGGAGTGCTTCCCGGAGTACCTGCCCAACACGTACCTGAACTACTACCTGCAGCAGAAGGAGTTCGTCGAGCATTCCAACCCCGAGCGCACCCGTGCTAACGAGGTTGAGGAGACGCGCGAGAAGAACCTCTTCGACGGTATCGATCACTACGAGAAGACCGGCGAGATCGACGAGAGCACGTTCTATGCGGGCAGCCACGGCGACTGGATTGCCGACCTGGCCATCGCTCTGAAGAACGACACCAAGCAGCGCTTCCTGGTCATTTGCGAGAACAAGGGCGCCATCCCCAACATGCCCTATGACGCCATGGTCGAGCTGCCTGCCTACATTGGCAAGAACGGCCCCGAGGTCATCAGCCGCGACAACATTCCGCTGTTCCAGCAGGGTCTTATGATGCAGCAGCTGAACTCCGAGAAGCTCGTGGTCGAGGCTACGATCGAGGGTTCGTACGAGAAGGCGCTCAAGGCCTTTACGCTCAACAAGACCGTGCCGTCGATGAAGGTCGCCAAGGAGGTTCTCGACGACATGATCGAGGCTAACAAGGACTTCTGGCCCGAGCTTAAGTAAAAGCAACAGGGTCGCTGACCGCATACCTGGAGCAATGCCCCGTCCACGTGATTGCATGGGCGGGGCATTGCCGTTTTGCGCAAAGTAACCTGGCCCCCTTACACCAACAATGATCCGTTTTCCTCTGTCCCCAAGAGGTCAGTGTTTTGCCAGTTTGTGGTAGAACTAGGGAACGGTTTTGAGGAGGTTGGCATGCTCAACGCGTTGGTGTGGACACTTGCTTGCTTAGGCGTTGTCGCGGCAGATATTGCCCTGAGCGTGGTTTTGTTTTCCGCTCTGGGTGTCGCGTCGGTGTTCATGGGTTTTTCGATTGACGACCTCGATATTCAATTGCTTCAGGCTGCCGCGCAGATGGCGTCGTTTTTGATGGCACTGCTGTGGTGGCGTTATCTGTGGCCGCGCTCGTTTATGGCGCGCTGGCAGGGCGAGCGCTCGCTTGGCGGGGGAGCAGGCAAAGCGTGGAGGCGCATCGCCTGCGTTATCGTGATCGGCCTTGCCCTGCAGGTGGTCGTTGGCTACGTGACCGACGCTGTGCTGTCGCTGTTGCCCGAGGCGGCGGCCGATTACAGCGAACTTGTCGAGGAGACGGGCATGGGCGACACGAGCTATCTGGCCGTCCTGACCACGGTGCTCGGCGCTCCGTTTTGCGAGGAGCTGCTGGTGCGCGGTATCATTTTTGAGTTTTCGCTCCGAGCATTTAACCCGCAGTGCCGTCCGCTCTGGAAGCGCCGGCGTCGCGCGCGGGCGCAAGGCGTCGCCATGGTGCCCTGGGCGGCACCGGACAAGCGAGGCATCGCCGCGGCGATTGTGCTGCAGGCGGCCATCTTTGGCTTTATGCATATGAACTGGGTGCAGGGCTGCTACGCCGGCGCCGCCGGTCTGGTCTTTGGCTGGGTGCTCGTGACCACCGGAAAGCTCCGCTACACGATCCTGCTGCATTTTGCCTTTAATGCCGGGTCGTATCTCATGACGTTGCTCTGGTTTGTGAACACGCCGTTCGACGTGGCAATTACGGTCGCTATTGCCGGCGTCATCCTCGTTGAGGCAATGCGCTCACTGCGCCAAGCGTGCCAGCAGAGCGCTGCGACCACATCTACCGCATTCCCGCACTAATTGCGGCGTCCGCCTCCGTTGGCGCCCTGACGCCCCTGGGCCGCGCGGTTGCGGCCTGCGGTGTTTTGCGCACGCGACATGCCGCCGTGGCCCTTGCTACCCTTGGGTCCCTTGCCGGCACCGCCACCATGCGGCTTGCCGCCCTTCTTGCCGGTGCCATGCCCACCGCCAGCAGATGTCTCACCCGGGCGCGGGGGCACGGGGCGAATCAGGCAATGCTTGGTGTAGCCGATCAGGTCACGACGTCCGGCCTTCTCCAGCGCCTCGCGCACCAGCTTGTAGTTCTCGGGCTTGCGATACTGGATGAGCGCGCGCTGCATGGCCTTTTCGTGCGGGTCGCGCGCCACATAGATCGGCTCCATGGTGCGCGGATCCACGCCGGTGTAGTACATGCACGTCGACATGGTGGACGGCGTGGGGTAGAAGTCCTGCACCTGCTCGGGCATGTAGCCCATGTCGCGCACGGCCTCGGCGAGGTCCACGGCTTCCTTCATCGTCGAGCCGGGGTGGCTCGAAATCAGATACGGCACCACGTACTGTTTGAGTCCGTATTCACGGTTCAAGCGCTCAAATTTGCGACAGAACGCATCGTAGACGGCGCGGCTCGGCTTGCCCATTACGGAGAGCACGGCATCGCTCACGTGCTCGGGTGCCACGCGTAGCTGGCCCGAGACATGGTGCTCCAGCAGCTCACGCAAAAACTCGTCCGAGGCATCGGCCATGGTGTAGTCAAAACGGATGCCGCTGCGCACGAAGACCTTCTTGACGCCCGGCAGCTGGCGCAGGTCGCGCAGCAGCTGCGTGTAGCCGCTCTCATCGACCACCATGTTCTTACACACGCTCGGCCACAGGCAGCGCTTGTTCTTGCACACGCCGTGTTTGAGCTGCTTGTCGCAGGCAGGACGGCTAAAGTTGGCCGTCGGTCCTCCCACGTCGTTGATGTAGCCCTTAAACTCGGGATCGCGCGTGAGCAGCTCGGCCTCGCGCATGATCGAGTCGTGGCTGCGCATCTGCAGCACGCGACCCTGGTGGAAGGTGAGCGCGCAAAACGAGCACTCGCCAAAGCACCCGCGGTTGGAGCTGATTGAAAACTTGATTTCGGCAAAGGCCGGCACGCCGCCCGCCGCGTCGTAGTCGGGATGCCAATCGCGTGCGTAGGGGAGCTCGGCTACCTCGTCCATCTCGTCGGTCGTCAACGTCGCCGATGGCGGGTTCTGCACCACATAGACGTTGTTGGGGTAGGGCTCTACCAGGCGGTGTCCGGTGATGGGGTCCATGTTCTGCTGCTGCACGTTAAAGCTGCGTGCGTAGTTGAGCTTGTCGGCGGCAAGGTCGTCCCAGCTGGGCAACAGGTCGTAGTCGTAGACCTCGTCGAGCGAGCTGGTGCGGTAGACGGTGCCATTGATGTAGGTAATCTGGTCGACGGGCAGTCCCGCGTCGAGCGCGTCGGCGATCTCGACGATTGCGTGCTCTCCCATGCCGTAGATGAGGATGTCGGCGCCCGAGTCGAGCAGCACCGAGCGCTTGAGTTTGTCCTGCCAGTAGTCGTAGTGGGCCAGGCGGCGCAGGCTTGCCTCGATGCCGCCGATGATGATGGGGACGTCCTTAAACGTCTGGCGAATGAGGTTGCCGTAGACCGTGACGGCACGGTTGGGACGGCGCCCCTCCTCGCCACCGGGAGTATAGGCGTCGGTGTGGCGGCGGTGCTTGGTCACCGAATAGTGGTTGACCATGGAGTCCATGTTGCCGGCGCTGACGAGAAAGCCCAGGCGCGGCTCGCCGAGCGCCGTGATGCTGGCGGGGTCGGTCCAGTCGGGCTGGCAGATAATGCCCACTTTGTAGCCGTGCGCGTCGAGTACGCGGCTGACGATGGCCATGCCAAAGCTGGGGTGGTCCACATAGGCGTCGCCGCAGATGTAGACAAAGTCGCACTGGTCCCAGCCGCGCGCGTCCATATCGGCGCGGCTGACGGGGAGGAACTTGTCGCGGCCCGGGCGCCAGGGACGGGCGGGCGCTGCCGGGGTATGAGTGGCGTGGCCGCCCTGGGCCTTACCGCCGCGCTTTTGCTGCTGGCCCTGTTTGCTCTGCTGACTGCGCTGGTTGTTCTGAGCGTGCTGAGGCTTTTTTGCCACGATCCCTCCCGGTGTTTGTATGCTGCACGTAATTGTAACCAGTCTTTTTGGGACGGGGCTAAAAAGACTGGTGGAGTACATGGGCTGGCGGATCGGCGCGTCGATGCGGGTGCTGTATCCGCCGTTTGTTTCCAGACTGTGTATCTGCGCGTTGGGGAAGCCGTCTCGCGCGCACGCCATGTTGTCAATGGGTTACAGTATGAACGGCGGCTATGTTTCCGCCAACGCACGAGAGAGTCGTCAACAAGGAGGATGCACGACGATGCAGCGTGCCAAACAGATATCGGAGTCTATTGAGCTGGGCATCATCTTGGCGCTCGCCGGTGGCTTTATGGACGTGTATTCGTACATTGGGCGCGACCATGTTTTCGCCAACGCGCAGACAGGCAACATCCTGCTCGTGGGCGTGAGCATCTCGGAGGGCAATTGGGCACTTGCGGGACGCTACTTCTTCCCTGTGGTGTCGTTTGCTGTGGGTATTATGCTTGCCGATCTGGTACACGAGCGGTTTGGCAGCGTGATCCACTGGCGTCAGGTGACGGTGTTCTTTGAAGCCGTCATCTTGCTGGGCGTGAGCTTTATCCCGGGCGGCAATTTCAATCTGCTCGCCAACTGCCTCACCTCGTTTGCCTGCGGCATGCAGGTCGAGAGCTTCCGCAAGATCCACGGTCACGGCATCGCTACGACCATGTGCATCGGCAACTTGCGCAACGCGCTGCAAAACGTGGACGATTACATCATCACCCACAGGCGCGGCTTTTTGGAAAACGGCCTGCTGTACTTTGGCGTGATCTTCACCTTTGTGTTTGGCGCCGTGTTGGGCAACTGGTGCATTGAGCGCATGGGCCTGCACGCCATCGTCGTGGCGAGCTTGCTGCTGTTTGTCGCGTTTGCCATCATGTTCATCGACCGTGAGCGCGACTTGCGCTTACGCTGGAAGGTTGCGGCCGAGGCTTGGAAAGAGGGCTGCCGAAAGTAACCGAATGCGGCAAAGGGGCTGTCCCTTTGCCGCAATCTTTTTCATCATCTGTTGAAACGCTTTAACAATTTTGACGTTCTCACGTGTTTTTTGTTTCAAAAGCGTTAGGATGGGACTCGTAGCGTGGGGCGTAATGGGTGCCCCGCACACGATTGGAGGCTATCAATGGCTAATCGTTTCGTTCTCAATACCATCTCTTATCATGGTTCCGGCGCCATCAAGGAGATCCCCGGCGAGCTCCAGCGTCGCGGCTACAAGAAGATCTTCGTCTGCTCCGACCCCGATCTGGTCAAGTTTGGCGTTACCGCTAAGGTGACCGACGAGCTCGACGCCGCCGGCATCGCTTGGAGCCTCTACTCCGAGATCAAGCCCAACCCCACGATCCAGAACGTCAAGGACGGCGTCGAGGCCTTCAAGGCCGCCGAGGCTGACGCTATCGTGACCATCGGTGGCGGCTCCTCCATGGACACCGCCAAGGCCATCGGCATCATCATCAACAACCCCGAGTTCGCTGATGTCCGCAGCCTCGAGGGCGTTGCTCCCACCAAGAACCACGCCGTGTTCACCATCGCCGTGCCGACGACCGCCGGTACCGCTGCCGAGGTGACCATCAACTACGTCATCACCGACCCCGAGAAGGTCCGCAAGTTCGTGTGCGTCGACACCAACGACGCCCCCGAGGTCGCCGTCGTCGACCCCGACATGATGGCTTCCATGCCCGCCGGCCTGACCGCTTCCACCGGTATGGACGCTCTGACCCACGCCATCGAGGGCTACACCACCAAGGGCGCCTGGGAGCTTTCCGACATGTTCCACTTTGAGGCTATCAAGCTGATCAGCGAGAACCTGCGCGATTCCGTTGCCGAGGCCAAGTCCGGCAAGCCCGGCTCCGGCCGTGAGGGTATGGCTCTTGGCCAGTATGTCGCCGGCATGGGCTTCTCCAACGTCGGCCTGGGCATCGATCACGCCATGGCTCACACCCTGTCCGCTCACTACGACACCCCGCACGGCGTCGCTTGCGCCATGCTGCTGCCGATCGCCATGGAGTTCAACAAGCCGGTTTGCGCCGAGCGCCTGGCAAAGGTTGCCGTCGCCATGGGCGTTGACACCACGGGCATGAGCACCGACGAGGCCGCCGATGCCGCCATCGCCGCCGTTAAGCAGCTCTCTGCCGACGTGAACATCCCGCACGTCTGCGAGGCCATGAAGGCTGACGAGATCGAGGTCCTGGCCAAGGACGCCATGGCCGACGCCTGCTTCCCGGGCAACCCGCGCGAGGCGACGCTCGACGACGTCATCGAGCTCTTCAAGAAGATCTGCCCGGCTGCCTAACTTGGTTCGGCGGGCCCCTGCCCGTTAGCCCTAGAATCGTCCTCGGACATGTCGGAGGCCCCGCTGCGCACTACGTGCGGCGGGGCCTCCTTCTGTCCTGCGGAAAGATTCTGGGGCTAACGGGCAGGGGCCCGCCGGCTCGTTATCGTGGCGGGCGCAGTTCTAGGGAGCTCGATGGGTCATCTCGCTAGGTAAAAAGATGGTTCGCGGTGGTATTGTTGCTGTGGGCTCAATTCGATATGAAAGGGTGATTTTGGTGTCCAAGATGGATTCTACGCTCTCCTATATTACTGACCAGTTGAAGGCGCTTACCTCGATTGCTTCGCCTACGGGCTATACCCGTGCGGCGACTGATTATCTGATGGAGACGTTGCGCGATATGGGCTTTGGGCCCGAGCGCTCCAATAAGGGCAACGTGCTCGTTGAGCTTGGCGGCGAGGGCGAGCCGCTTGTGTTGGCGAGCCATGTCGATACCCTGGGCGCCATGGTGCGCTCCATTAAGGACAATGGTCGCCTGCGCCCCACGACCCTCGGCGGGCATCAGTGGTCTACGGCCGATGGCGAGAACTGCACCGTTTATACGCGCGACGGCAATGTCTACACGGGCGTGGTCCTCAATATCGAGCCTTCGGCGCATGTGGCCGATGAGCCGGTCAAGACCATCGAGAAGAACATGGAAATCCTGCTCGACGAGAACGTTGACAGCAAGGACGATGTGCTCGAGCTGGGTATTCAAACCGGCGACATCATCGCTATGGATCCGCGCACCACGGTGACGGAGAGCGGCTACATCAAGAGTCGCTTCCTTGACGACAAACTGTCCGCGTCGATTCTGCTGGGTTTGGCCCGCGCCGTCGCCGAAGGCGAGGTGACGCTTTCGCGCAAGGTTTCGTTGCTCTTTACGGTGTACGAGGAGGTCGGCCACGGCGGTGCCTTTGTGCCGGCCGACACGTGCGAGATGATCAGCGTGGACATGGGCTGCGTGGGTGACGACCTGGGCTGCACCGAGCGCATGGTTTCGATTTGCGCCAAGGATTCGGGCGGTCCGTACAACTACGACCTGGTAACCACGCTGTCCAACATCGCGCGCGAGCTGGAGCTCGATTACGCCATCGATGTGTACCCGCACTACGGCTCCGACGTCGAGGCCACGCTCTCGGCCGGCTACGACATTCGCCATGGTCTGATCGGCCCCGGCGTGTACGCGAGCCACAACTACGAGCGCAGCCACATCGACGGCGTGCGCAATACCTACGAGCTGGTTCGCGCCTACGTTCAGCGCTAGGGGAGCAGCTTGCGACTCGGCTGACCAATCGCTAAGGCCCGATTTCTCGGGCCTTTTTTCGCTTTAAGTCGTTTAGTATTATGATATATGTAATCTATTAACTAAACGCGTAAATTACTTAACGAGGTGATGCGGCATATGAATACATCTGAGTACTTATCCATGGGTGATGCCGCCCACCTGTTGGGCGTTACGAAAGCCCGCATATCGCAACTTGCCGCATCGGGGACGCTTGTGTGCGATATTGTGGGCGGCCGGAAGATGGTCGAGTACAATTCTGCGATCGCCTATCAAAAGGTCCGCAAGCGAGGACGCCGTCCTGCGGCCGATGTGGGACGCAAGTTTACGCTGATGTCGGCCGACCATGAGGTCGCGCATGTCTCATTTGATCCGACGCGCGAGTTTTCCTTCGAAATCGCCGAGGTCCTCGATGCGCAACGAATGCCGTTTGGCACATGCTCGAGCTCTTCTCCAACGGTGAACAAGCGGGAGCTCAATGCGTGGTGGGGGCATCGGTCGGTGCCCGATGTTCGCCCCGGGCTTATCTCGCGTTACCGCGAGCTGGGGATTGTCAACGGCGTTGAGGTGCCGGTTCAGTGCCTGGGCCTCTCGCTTTCGGATTGCTATTGGCTGCGCCCGGCAGAATGCGACGGGCTCGAATGGCGAAACCTCAATTACTTCGAGAATGATTTTGAGCGATCGGCGCCCGAGGGGCGTTCGGGTTGGCTGGAGGGCATCGGCCTTAAAAATCCCGACAACACATCCGAGGGCGAACTTCCTAAATCGTGGATGATCCGAAACGGCATTCGCGTTTTGGCTAAAGGGTGCGGCATGGACGACCAACGGCCCTTTAACGAGGCGGTTGCAACGGCTCTACATCGTCGCTTGCTGTCGGAGGGCGAGTTTGTTCCTTATACGGTTGAGCGCATGTTCGATGGCCCCGTGTGCCTGTGCGAGGATTATCTTGACGGCCGCGAGGAATATGTTCCGGCTGTTTACATTAAGAACGCCCTTGGCGGCCAGCGAGGAAGCTCGACGTACGACCGGTACTGCCGCTTTCTTGGTAAGCATGGAGCAGACGAGGCTGCCGTGAGAAGGTCTATGTCGCAGATGATCGTTTGCGATGCCCTTTTGGCCAACAGCGATCGCCATTGGCGAAACTTCGGCATCATCCGCAATGTCGATACCCTGGAGATAAGGCCTGCACCGCTGTTCGATAGCGGCAACTGTCTGTGGTATAACGTGCCAACTGTCGTGCTCGCAGCTGGGGAGTTTGGGTTTTCCGCTAAGCCGTTTGGGCCCAATCCTTCCGTCCAGCTGGCGCTTGCGGACTCGCTCGATTGGTTCGATTCATCGCGGCTCAACGGATTTGTTGATGAAGCGATTGAGATTCTTTCGCAGAGCGAATGGGCGACGGCGGAGGGCCGGCTCGAGTCCATTCGCCGCGGTCTGGAGCGTCGTGTTATCGAGGTGAATGCCGCTGTTGAAGTGCTTCGACACGTGCGGCGATAATCCTGCGGCTACTTGATGGCTGCCGTAACGGTGCCGCCGCCCAGGACGACGTCGCCGTGGTAGACGACGACGGCCTGGCCGGGGGCGATGGCGCGCTGCGGCTCGTCAAAAGTCAGCAGCATTTGCCCGTCGGCGCCACGTGTAAGGGTCGCTGCCTGGTCCTTTTGACGGTAGCGGTACTTGGCGCCCACGCGAATGCCGCCGGCATTGAGCTCAGCCTCCATGCGCTCTGCCGGCGCGCTCCAGATCCAGTCGTTGGCCGTGAGCGCCGCGGCGGTCAGATCTTCCGCCTCGCCCAGATGCACGGTGTTGTTGGAGGCGTCGACGCCCGTTACGTACACGGGATGCGCCATCGCGACGCCCAGGCCCTTGCGCTGGCCGATGGTATAGCGCAGCGCGCCGTTGTGGCGTCCGACCACGCTGCCGTCGCGCCACACAATGTCGCCCGGTGTAGCGGCATGTCCGCAGCGGCGCTCGATATAGCCCGCGTAGTCGCCGTCCGCGATAAAGCAGATATCCTCGCTTTCGGCCTTCTTGGCGTTGATGAAGCCCTGTTCGTCGGCTATGCGGCGTACGTCGCGCTCCTTGTCCAGGCCTGCCAGCGGAAAGATCGTGCGCGACAGCCGCTTCTGCGTAAGCGAATACAAAAAGTAACTCTGGTCTTTTTTGGGGTCCTCGCCGCGATGCAGCTGCCAGGTGCCGTCGGGCGCCTGGCTTGTTTTGGCATAGTGGCCCGTGGCGATGTAGTCGCAGCCCATATCCAGCGCCGCATCCAGCAACGCGCCAAACTTAATGTGGCGGTTGCAGATGATGCACGGGTTGGGCGTCAGCCCTTCCTGGTAGGCGGTCACAAAGCGCTCGATCACGTTGCGGTCGAAGGTTTGCTGCAGGTCGAGCACATGGTGGGGTATCCCCAGGCGCTCGGCGACGGCCTTTGCATCGGCGATGTCGCGGTCGACCTTACTCATGCCTGTTGCGGGATCGGGCGCGGGGCAGGTGAGGCGCATGGTGGCACCGACACATTCGTAACCCTGACTTTTGAGCAGATACGCGGTCACGCTGGAATCGACGCCGCCGCTCATGGCGACGAGCACGCGCTTATTGTGCATGGGGAGGTTCTCCTTGGTGGCATGTGGCCAAAAAAGAAAAGCGGCGCGGGAGGCTGGTTCCGCGCCGCAGACATTGTAGCAAGTTCGGGCGTCCTGTGGGACACCCTGTTGGGATGAGCTCAGGCTGCCAGAAGAGAGGGGAGACCGGCGTGCCCTGGACTCGTTCTAAGAACGAGAAGCTCTAGTCCTGGAAGAGCGCCGTGGACAGGTAGCGCTCACCGGTGTCGGCGAGCAGCGCCACGATGGTCTTACCCTCGTTCTCGGGGCGCTTGGCCAGCTGCAGCGCGGCCCACACGGCGGCGCCGGACGAAATGCCCACGAGCACGCCCTCCTTGTGGCCCACGGCGCGGCCGGTGGCAAAGGCGTCGTCGTTCTCGACGGGGATGATCTCGTCATAGACCTGGGTGTCGAGGACGTCGGGCACAAAGCCGGCGCCGATACCCTGGATCTTGTGCGGGCCGGCCTGGCCCTTAGAGAGCACCGGGGAGGTGGCGGGCTCGACGGCGACAACCTGAATCTGGGGGTTCTGCTCCTTGAGGAACTCGCCCACGCCGGTCACGGTGCCGCCGGTGCCAACGCCGGCGACGAAGATGTCGACCTTGCCGTCGGTGTCATCCCAGATCTCGGGGCCGGTCGTGGCCTTGTGGATGGCGGGGTTGGCGGGGTTCACAAACTGGCCGGTGAGTATGCTGTTGGGAGTCTCCTTCTGCAGCTCCTCGGCTTTGGCGATAGCGCCCTTCATGCCTTTGGAGCCGTCGGTGAGCACGAGCTGTGCGCCGTATGCCTGCATAAGCTTGCGGCGCTCGACGGACATGGTCTCGGGCATGGTGATGATCACCTTGTAACCGCGGGCCGCTGCCACCGAGGCGATGCCGACGCCGGTGTTGCCGCTCGTGGGCTCGATGATGGTGTAGTCGCCGCCGCGCACGAGCTTGCCGGCCTTCTCGGCCTCGTCAATCATGTTCTTGGCGACGCGGTCTTTGACGGAACCGGCGGGGTTGAAGTATTCGAGTTTGACGAGCACACGAGCCTTGAGGTCCTCGTCGGCCTCAAAGTGGGTGAGCTCCAGGAGTGGGGTGTGGCCGATAAGCTGATCGATAGACGTGTAAACCTTGCTCATGGTGAACCTCCAAAGTGTTCAAGTTGCTGGTTGCCGTGTGGTTTCACGGTGCGTGTAGCAGCTAAACCCATAAACCTTATAGGTTGTTCGTTTAGCTGTTGCGAAGCATACTAGACACTAAAGCCTAGTAATGCAATAGGAAATAGAAGATTATTACGAGTCGATTAACCATCTTGACCGGAACGGGTATTTTCAAAACCAATTTTTCGGCTAGAATTTCTACGGACTAAATGACCGAAAGGCAGCACTATACATGTTGGTTTCTACTAAGGGCAGATATGCCCTGCGCGTTATGGTCGATCTGGCCGAGCACCAGGCGGCCGGTCGCATCCCGCTTAAAGAGATCGCGGCGCGACAGGGGATTTCCGAGAAATATCTCGAGAACATCTTGGCTACGCTCGTGCGCGCCAACATGCTTTCGGGCATGCGTGGCAAGGGCGGTGGCTACGTGCTCACGCGCCCGCCCGAGCAGTACACGGTGGGCGAGATCTTGCGCCTGACCGAGGGCAGTCTGGCGCCGGTCGCCTGCCTGGATGGCGACTGCAAGGGATGCTCGCGTTCGGATGAGTGCCCCACGCTCGACGTGTGGAAGAACCTGGACAAGCTCATCAACGACTATCTCGATGGTGTGACACTCGATCAACTTGTCGCTCCCAACCATGGTTACGACTACGTCATCTAACCTACACCTGCCATGTGGGGACGGGGCGGAAATGGTAGATTCTCTCGTCCTTTGAGACCTGATAAATAAGAAGACCGCCCATTTTTGCGATGGGCGGCCTTCGTTTTGGGCTGTTGAGACGGGCGCGGCCGGAATGGCCGTTTTAGTCCTCGGCAATACTATCGAGGATGCTGCGCATGATGGACACCAGAATGCTGCCCATAAAGGCCGAGCCAAAGCTTGCGATGGAGATGCCGACGCCCAGCAGGTTGATCGACAGGTAACTCGCGAGTTCGAGCATAAAGCTGTTGAGCACGAGCTGGAAAATGCCCAGCGTAATGATCGTGAGCGGCAGCGAGATGACCGTCAGGAACGGCTTGACGAACGAATCGACGATGTTCAGGAACAGTCCCACGAAGGCGAAACAGACCCAGGCCTCGGCAAAACCGAAGGGCTGGATGCCGGGAACGAGGAACGTGGCAATCGCGATGGCGATTGAGGTAAAGAGCCAGTTAAGCATAAAGCGCATGGTGTGAATCCTTTCTTGCGCAGGGTGCGTTGGTGACGCGTGAAGCGGTTTGCTGCGGCAGCTTGGGCGGCCGCGCGGGTGTGCCGTCTTGTTCGGCCGCTCATTGTCTCAGATATTCGTGGAGCTTGCGTGCGCATTCGGTTTCAAAACGGCGTTCGTCCTAAAAAACGTGCCGCTGGCAGAGAGTCTTGTCGCTTTAGTTTGGTGGTGTGCTACACTGCTACGGGCAAATGGCCCATGCATAGTTTTATTGCATATTACGGGTGAACGATGCCCGATGTCAGTATCAACTTCGATGCCTTTTGGCGGGTTTGGCGGTGATCGATGAACATCGAGAACATGTTTGACAAGCCTGATGTCAAGCAGCTGGTCCACGCATTTAGTCTTTTGGATGACGAGAAGGATATCCAGGCGTTTTTAACCGATATCTGCACGCCGCGCGAGATTTGCGATCTTTCGCAACGCTTGCAGGTCGCGCGTTATCTGGATGAGGGCGAGCCCTATGTTGAGGTTCAGGCTCGCACGGGCGCTTCGTCCACCACGGTGAGTCGTGTTTCCAAGGCGCTCAACGGCGAGTACGGTGGCTATCGCAAGATTCTCATCAAGCTGGAGGATGGCGAGTAGGCCAACGGCAACAAACGAATCAACTGGAGCCGCCCCTTCGGGGGCGGTTTTTGTGTGTCGATAATTGATCCTTTGGGGACGGAGGAAAACGGATTATCGAGGGGACCTGGTGCATTGGGGCCAGGTTGTCCGCGCGGGCGGGTAGGATAGATGCGTTGAATATTGCGAACAGTTTGAGTGGAGGACCATGCCTGTTCGAATCTATACCACCAATGCCGGCACGGATTTGAGCGATGCCGAGGCGGCGCTGCTGGCCGACCTGGTTGCCCGCCACGGGCGCGCCGTGTTGCTGGCGCCAACATTTGCCGAGCTCGACCTGTGCCGTCATGATGCGGCAGAAGCTGGGGTTTCGCTGGGTATCGACTACAAGACGCCTTCGTCGTGGCTCCGCTCGCTGTGGGAGCTTATGGGCGATGGCCGCAACTTTGTGGATAACCTTCAGCGCCAGATGCTGTTCTCGGACATGATCGACCGCCGCGACGACGCTGCTCTGCAGCCGCTCTCGCGCAGCCAGGGCACGGTACGCATGCTTGCGCGTATGGCCCGCGACGTGTTGCCGGGCGTGGCGGGGACGGGCGACGAGCGCTGCCGCGATGCCGCCTCTCAGCCCGAGCCCAAAAGTGACGCCGAGGCCCGCGTATTCGAGCTGTTGAGTGCCTATGCGAGCGGCTTGGACCGTCGAGACATGGTCGAGCCCTGCGAAGCCGCCGATATGATGGCAGAAGCCCTGGCGAACAGCCTGCCGGGGTGCGCCCGCGCCGTCTGCGTGCGTGGTGTCACGTCGTTTACGCATAGCCTGCTCGAGCTGTTGTCGGCCGTGGCGAATAGTGGGGGAGAGGTTGTCGTGCTGCTGGCTTGCGAGCAGGCGGCGATGCGCGAGGACCTGGCCGCCGCCTTTGATGCCCGCGGTGTGCTGTTTGAGGCCGCGCCGCTGGGGGAGGACGCCGGCGCGTCCGAGACCGCTTCTGCGCCTGCTGCTCATCCTATTTTTATAGAGGCGGCCGGCCCCCATGCCCGCGCCCGCGCTTATGTGGATGCTCTTGAGAGCCTGGTCGTGGCATGCGAGGAGTCCGTTTCGCGCGATGGCGCCGCGACGAACGCCGACCCCGCACGCGTGCTCGTAGTTTCCGCCCGGGCGTCCCAGCTGTTCGGCGAACTCGCTGCCCGTTTGGCGGCGCGTCATATTGCGGCCGAGACAACTGAGTTCACGGCGTTTTCCCAATCCATCGCGGGCAGGCAGTTTACGGCGCTCGCCAATCTGATCGAGCGCACGAAGGCCGCCGACGAGGGCACCGCCTCCAAGACCGAGTGGTGGCCCGCTCCGGAGCTTACCGACTGGATTTATAGCCCGCTTTCGGGTGCCGACGCCGCGAGCGCCCGCGGCTTCGACAAGAACATGCGCCTGTCGCGCAGCAAGACCACTGCGGGCGTCAAGAGCTTGCTGCAGAGCGTGCAGGGCCAGGTGAGGGGCGCCCGCAAGGCCGCCAGCGAAGATAACTGGTTTAAGAACGTGCCGTGCGTGGTCTCGGACGTGTTCCAGGCGCTGTGGCGCGACAAACCCGTGACGGCGCTCAAGGCCATGCTCGCCGTTGCCGAGGCGCTGCCCGATCGCGCTCTAGGCGGCCTTGACGGCCAGGCCCGTCGCCAGGCAGAGACGGCTTTGCTGCGCCATGCCATCGACATCCTTATGAACGATGCTCGCGCGCTCGACGTGTCGCAGGCTGCGACCGTGCCGGTTCTCGACGGCGTTCGAACCAAGGTGGACAAGCGCAGTGCCGCTTACGATTGCGAGACCTACGAGGTCGATCGCACACCACGGGCACAAGTGCGCTTTGTGCCGCTTGCCGATGCGTCGGTTCTACGCCCTGGCAGCTACGATGCCGTGCTGTTTGTCGATGTCGACCTGGACAGCTACCCGCTTTCGCACGAAGAGGGCCCGCTTGCCACGTTGACGGCCGAGCTGCGCCGCGACGGCGTGTCTTTGGAGCCCGCCGCCCTGCTGCGCGTGCGCTTTGGCCGTGCAATGCAGGCGGCGAGCGGTCCGGTCGCGCTCGCCCGCGTGACGCACGATCGCCAGGCGCGCGAGTGCTACCCGGCAGCCGTATGGACCGAGCTGCGGGCGCATGCCGAGGCCGCTGGCGCCGTCAAGGTTGCGTGCGTGGGCGAGGGCGGTATCGTCGCCGATTTTGATCCCGCGGCAGGCGAAGGTCTTAGGCGCGAGCGCGTGACCTGCGAAGCTCCTCAGCATCTGAGCGATGAAGCCATTCCGTATCTGGTCCTGCGCCGTCGCGATGGCGAGGGCGAGGATGCGCCGCTGGTGCCGCGCCTGACGTCTGCCTCGCAGATCGAGGCCTATTCGACCTGCCCGCTATGCTGGTTCGTCTCGTACCGCGTGAAGCCCCAGTCGATCGACGCCGGCTTTGGCAATATGGAGAAGGGCAACTTTGTCCACGACGTGCTGGAGCATTTGCACGCTCGTCTGCCCCAGGAGGGCATGGAGCGCGTGACGCCCGAGAACCTGCCGCGCGCTCAGGAGCTGCTGCGCGAGGTCTTTGACGAGACTTTGGCCGAGCATGCTTCCAAGCGTGGCAACGAGGGCCCGCTCGTGCCGCTCTCTCCGGTAGAGGAGCGCCAGGTGGCCGAGATCCTGCCGCAGCTGGAGGGTGTGCTTGCCTATGAAGCCGAGGCGCTGACTCCTTTTGCTCCACGCTACCTGGAGTTTGCCTTTAACGATCTTAACGTTGAGTATGCCGGCTGGCCGCTCGGCGGGCGCATCGACCGCGTGGATGTGGATGCCGAGAACCGCGCCGTCGTGATCGACTACAAGCACCGCACGGGCGTTGAGGAGTTTAAGCTCGCCGACCCTACGGTGCGCGACGAGGAATCGGGCACGGCGCCCATCGACGATCCGCGGTGGCTGCCGCCCCATACCCAGACGCTTATCTATGCGCAGGCCATGCGCCGGGCGCTGGATTTGGACACCCGCGCGGCGCTCTACTTTTCGACCAAGGGCGGCAAGCCGGCGTTGCGCGGTGCCGCGAGCGCCGAGCTACTCGAGGAAGAGCGCGGCGACGGTCGCATCCCGGGCCTTAAGAAAGGTTTCCCCGGCGAGGGCGGCAACATGGACTTCGATGCGCTGCTCGATCGCGTGGAGGCCGGCATCGCCGAGCGCCTGCGCGAGCTCGAGGCGGGCAACGTTGCCGCCGTCGACCCGGCGTCGACGCAGGCCGCGCATGCCCGCTGCTCGTATAACCACGAAGGAACGTTTGTAAGGAGGGACGTGTAGACCATGGATCTTTCGACCTTGATGCCGCAACAGCTGCAGATCGTCAAGACGCTCGACCGTCCGCTGTTTGTCTCGGCGGGCGCCGGTTCGGGCAAGACCTTTACCCTCACGCGCCGCATCGTCTACGCGCTCTCGCCCGAATCCGGTCCGTTCGTCGAGCATCTGGACCAGGTGCTTGCCATCACCTTTACCAAGGATGCCGCGGCCGAGATTCGCGACCGCGTGCGCCGTGCGCTTATC
Source organism: uncultured Collinsella sp. (assembly GCA_937943045.1). Taxonomy (GTDB): domain Bacteria; phylum Actinomycetota; class Coriobacteriia; order Coriobacteriales; family Coriobacteriaceae; genus Collinsella. Next base: position 53,998 of record CALEBN010000054.1, read on the forward strand.
GACGAGGGCATGGACGAGGAAGCATTGACCGTCGATGACGCGTGGATCTCGACCATTCACGGCATGTGCTCGCGTATCCTGCGCGCGCACGCGCTGGAGCTGGGCATCGACCCCGAGTTCACGGTGCTCACCGATACCGACGAGCTCATGGATCAGGCTGTTGAGCATGTGCTGGGTCGCGCGACGGCACCCGATGCCGCCCCCGAGCTCGCGGCATCGCTCAAGGCCCTCTACGCCTGGTATCCCATGGCGGGTGAGGGCGGTTCCTTTGGCGCAGGCACGACCATCAAGGGTCTGGTGCGCGACCTGCTGGAGCTGTCGAGCCAGTTGCCGGGCGGTATGGGCGACGTGCGCGTGGCGCGCGGCCAGGCCGATACCTCGGCACTCGCCGATGCCTATCGCGCGGCGCTGGGCGCAAGCAAGGCCGCGACCGAGAAGGCGCAGGCGGCGCTCGATGCCATCGACGCGTTCGAGGCGAGCGGCAAGACCATGGTCGATGCGGCGCGACTCATGATGTCGTGCACCATGCCGCGCGCGAGCAAGGCATTCCCTAAGGAACAGGTCGAGCTGCTCAAGGCCGAGACCGCCGATGCGTTTATCAATATCGTGCTTGCCTGCGGTGACCCGGCGCTCGATGCGCTGGTGGGCCTGGCCCGTTCCGTGGAGGCCGAGTATCGCGCGCTGAAGGCTGCCCAGTCCGCCCTCGATAATAACGACCTGCTGCGTATGGCCTACGAGGCCCTGCGCGATTACCCCGCCATCCGTGCTGCGTACGAGGGCCGCTTTAAGATGGTCATGATCGATGAGTTCCAGGATACCGACCAGATGCAGGTCGATCTGATCCGTTACCTGACGGGTACGGGGGAGCGCGCGCTGTGCACCGTGGGCGATGCGCAGCAGTCTATCTATCGTTTCCGCGGCGCCGAGGTCGAGGTGTTCCGTCGCCAGGAGCGCAAGGTGGGCTCGTCTGCCGCGCCCGAGGCGACTGCCGTGGCCGATGCTCCTGCCGGCGAGCTCGTCAAGCTCGTGCGCAACTTCCGCAGCCATGACGAGGTGCTGCGTTACGTGGCACGCGTCTTCGACGGCGACGACGGCGGCCTGATGCAGGGCTTTTTGGATCTTGAGGCGAGCGACGGCCGCAAGGACACGCTGGTGGCAGACGCCTCGCGTCGCCAGGCGCTCTTTGTTGCCGGCGGCAGTATGCAGGAGCGCACGCAGGCCAAGGCCCGCGCAATCGCCGAGCGATTCCGCGCGCTTGCCGATGCCGGCCAGCCCCAGGGCGGCATGGTGTTGCTGCTGGGCCGCATGACCAACGCCGACGTCTACGCCCAAGCCTTCCGCGACCAGGGGCTCGACTGCGTCATCGCGGGCGGCTCGGTCTTTGCCCAGGCCGCCGAGGTGCAGACGGTGCGCGCCCTGGTTTGTGCGCTCGCCAATCCGGCCGATACGGCGCAGGGCCTTATGCCGCTGCTCGCCTCGCCGATGTTTGCGCTCGGCGCCCAGGAGTTCCTGGCGCTGGCGACCAGGCTCGATAGCGAGACGGGGGAGACCTCGCGCCGGAATATCGACGCGGGCATCATGAGCGATTCCGATGTGCCGGGCTTGCAGGGCTTGCCGCTCGTGACGCGTGCCCGCGAGGTGCTGCGCTACGCACTGCGTCGCGTGGGGCGTGATTCGTTCGCCGCCATCGCGCGCGACGCGGTCAATGCCTCCGGCTGGTTCGTGCGCCTGGCGCAGCGTGGTCCCGAGGGCAAGGCCATTGCCGCCAACGTGCTTAAGGCGCTCGACGCCGTGGCCGAGGCGGAGGCCGAGTTCGGCAACTCGCCGCGTTCCATCGCGCTGGCCTTCGACCGCTTCTTGGCGGGCAAGGAAGCCCCGGGCGCCCTCAACGAGGAGGGCGACGGGGCGGTGCGCATCATGACGGTGCACGCCTCCAAGGGTCTGGAATATCCGGTCGTGGCGGTCGCCGAGTGCTTTGGCGTGCGTAAGTCCTCGAGTGCGGCACAGATGGGTCGCGTCGAGGGCGGAGCGCAGGTCGTGGCATTGCCGGCACGCTTCGACGGCGTTAAGCTCGCCGATGGTACCTTTGTGAAGGGCGACGACGTCAAAAAGCAGTTTGAGCATGCGTTTAAGGGTAAGGGCGCATCGCTATGGTTGCCGCCGGAGCTCATGGAGGACGTCTGTGCGACGGGTTCTCCCGCCGAGGCATTTGCTCACCTGCGCAACGATGACCTGCGGCTTTCGCTCGAGGAGCGGGCCCGCTTGCTCTATGTTGCCATGACGCGTGCGCGCGAGCTGGTGATCTTGGCGATGGATGCCGGCGTGAGCCGTGGCAAGCTGTGTGCGCCGACCTTCGACGTCGAGACCGATCTGACCTACGACGTGCTGCGCCGTATTCTGCCGACCGACGCTCTGGACGTGCCGCAGCTCGATGCCGACCGTCTGGTGTTCGACAACTCCCAGCCGGGCGACTACGAGCTCATTTCGCTTTCGGACTTTACGTTTGGCGAGCAGGCGTTTGAGGCTAACGCTTCGCTGGATGCCGAGGGCAGGCTTGTTCGCGGCGATGTCGATGCCGCCGATAATGCTGCGCACTCAACTGTGCCCGGTTCTGCCGACCCCAAGCCCGATTCGTTTGAACTCGTATATCCCCAGGCGGCGGGCGTGCGCATGGGCACGTGTCCGTTCCCGGCACGTGATTCGTACAGCTACTCGTCGATTGCCGCGGCGCTGCATGCCGAGGCCGAGGACCGTGCCGCCGAGGCTCGTGTTCCCATGGACGAGTCCGGCGATGATGCGGAGTCGGATGGCTCGGAGATGACGGATGCGGACGTGGCTGCTGTCGAGCCCGCCGGCAATCCCATGGCGCTGGGCTCGGCCTTCCACGCCGCCTGCCAGTGGCTCATCGAGATGGGTGCCGATGCATTGCCCGCTGAGCGTGCCGACGCCCTGGCTCGCCTGTGGCACCTGACGCCAGAACAGCGCGAGCGCTTCGATGTCGCTCTGGATCGATGGCTCAAGTCGTCGGTTCGTGCCGAGCTGCTCGCGTGGCCGTGCATCCGTGCCGAGGCGCCGTTCTTCTCGCTGGGCTGCGAGGACGAGGACATCGCCCGCTACGGCGCCTATGCCGAGGGCGCCATCGATGCACTGGCGACCGACCCGGCCGATCCGTCGCGCGCACTGGTCATCGATTACAAGACGGGTGGCACGCCGGATGAGACGCCGGACCAGCTGCTCGAGAAGCACGCCCTGCAGGCGCGCGTCTACGCTGATGTTCTGCACAAGGCAGGCTTTGAGGCCGTGACCGTCAAGTTCGTCCGCGTGGGGCAGCCGGATCCAACCATCTTCGTCGAACCCGCCGAGCCTCAAGTAGTCACCTACAACCTTTAGCCCCTCAGATAACTTGCGGTGGAATAGTTCCTGTATTGCGGCCCAGGTGGCCCAAGCGGGAACTATTCCACCGCAACTGCAAGAGGAGCCGTGTTGGTTTGGCTAGGTTCGGGTGCAGTCCGCACCGTGCGGTAAAATCGTTCAGTCAGAACACGAACCCGCATCGGAGCTCATCACATGGCATTCGTCCATCTGCACAATCACACTGTTTTTTCCATGCTCGACGGCGCAACCCGTATCCAGGATATGGTTAACCGTGCCGTTGAGCTGGGCATGCCCGCCGTGGCCATTACCGACCACGGCTACATGTATGGCGTGCCCGACCTGGCGCTGGCCTGCGACGCCGTCAACCACAACACGCCCGAGTACAAGACGTGGAGCCACGACAAGGCCTTCTTGGAAAAGGACCGCCGCGACGAGCTGGTGGAGCCCGATCCCGAGGCAAACCCGCGCGAGCATGCCCAGTATGTGAAGGACATGGCCATGTGGGACGAGAAGGGCAACATCGACGAGCTCAAGCCGCCCCTGGTCATCAAGCCCATCTTTGGTTGCGAGGTCTACTTTACGCCGGACGAGACGCTCGCCCGCGACCATAAGCCCGAGCTCTACCACATGATCCTTCTGGCCAAGGACCAGGAGGGCTACGTCAACCTGATGCAGACGGTCTCCGAGGCCGCCGTGCAGGGCTTTTACTACAAGCCGCGCGTGACGCTCGACAACCTGCGTCGCCACGCCAAGGGCATGATCTGCACGAGCGCCTGCATCGCGGGCATCATCCCCAAGTACATCGACCGCGGTGACATGGAGGGCGCCATCAAGTGGGCCGAGACCTTCCGCGACACCTTCGACCCCGGCGACTTTTATATCGAGATCCAGGAACACGGCATTACCACCGATAACGGCTTGACCGACGAGCAGATGGACCGCACGCTCATCGACATCGCCAAGCAGGTGGGCGTCAAGGTTATCGCCACCAACGACTTCCACTACCTGCGCCGCGAGGATGCGCCCGTGCAGGACGTTATCATGTGCATCGGCATGAACGCCAAGGTCGACGACCCTAACCGCATGCGCATGACCGGCTCGGAGTTCTACATGAAGACCGAGGAGGAGATGCGGGCGATGTTCCCGTATTGCCCCGAGGCCTGCGACAACACGCTCGAGATTGCCGACAAGTGCTACGTCGAGCTGGACTGGGACTCCATCATCCTGCCGCGCTTCCCGTTGCTCGATCCCGGCGAGACGCACGAGAGCCAGTTCCGCCGCGAGTGCGAGAAGGGCCTGCGCCAGCACTACGGCGACGACTGGGCCACGCGCGAGATCGGTGGCGTCAACATCAAAGAGCGCTTTGAGTACGAATACAAGGTCATCTGCGACAAGGGCTTTGCTGCCTACTTCTTGATCGTTGCCGAGTACGTGCAATGGGCCAAGGACAACGGCATCGGCGTCGGCCCCGGCCGTGGCTCGGCCGCCGGCGCTATCGTCGCCTACGCCATGAACATCACCGCGTTCGACCCGCTCGAGAACGGCCTGATGTTCGAGAGGTTCCTGTCCCCGCAGCGTACCGAGATGCCCGATATCGATATGGACTTCGACGACGAGCGGCGCCTCGAGGTCGTGGAGCACGTTCGCCAGCTCTACGGCCCCGAGAAGGTCACCCACGTCATCACCTACTCGACCATCAAGGCCAAGCAGGCCATCAACGACGCCGCGCGCGTCTTGGACTACCCGGTCTACATGGGCCAGCGCCTGTCCAAGATGGTCTCGAGCGACCCCAAGGTCAAGCTCAAGCAGGTACTCGAAAAACAACCCGGCAAAGAGGATCTGTTTAACCCGGATTTTGCCGAGGCCTATAAAAAGGACGACGACGCCCGCCGCATCATCGACACGGCGCTCTCGATCGAGGGCCTCACCCGTGGCGAGGGCGTGCACGCGTGCGCCGTTCTGATCTGCCGCGACCCCGTCAACGAGCACGTGCCCACCAAGCTCGACACCAAGGGCGGCGTCGAGATTACCCAGTACGAGGGCCATACCGTTGCCGACATGGGCCTGCTCAAGATGGACTTCCTGGGCCTGCGTACGCTGACGGTTATCTCCAAGGCAAAGGCCAACATCAAAAAGAACTTCGGCATCGACATCAAAGAGGAAGATATTCCCTTTGACGATCCCGAGATCTTTAAGCTCATGGGTTCCGGCCACACCGCCGGCGTCTTCCAGGTCGAGTCCGCCGGCATGACGGCCACGATCAAGAACATGAAGCCCACCGAGTACAAGCACGTCGTAGCATTGATCGCCCTGTACCGCCCGGGCCCGCTGGGCGCCGGCATGGTTTCGTCCTACATCAACCGTATGAACGGCAAGGAGCCGGCCGTCTCCTACGACGACCGTCTGGACGACATCCTGGGCGAAACCTACGGCACCATGGTCTACCAGGAGCAGGTTATGCTCATCTCCGTCGAGATGTGCGGCTTCTCCAAGGGCGAATCGGACTCGCGTATCCGTAAGCCCGTGGCTAAGAAGAAGATTAAGCTGCTCACGTCGACGGTGCTCCACTGGGAGGATGGCTCGGACGAGACCACCTACGACCACTGGATGAACGGCGCTATCAAGAACAACTACACGCGCGAGGTTGCCCAGAAGATTTGGGACGATGTTCTCGAGTTCGCATCCTACGCCTTCAACAAGTCGCACTCCGCCGGCTACGCCATTCTGGTTATGCAGACGGCATGGCTCAAGGCGCACTATCCGCACGAGTACATGGCGGCCGTTCTGACGTCCTACACGGGCAAGACCGACAAGATCGTGCACTACGTCTCGGCATGCCGTCACGACGGTATCCCCGTGCTTTCGCCAGATGTCAACGAGTCCGGTACCGAGTTCACGGCTACCAAGGAGGGCGTGCGCTTTGGTCTGGCCGGCATCCGCGGCGTGGGCACCGGCGTGGCACAGGCGATTATCGCCGAGCGCGAGGCGGGCGGCCCGTTTAAGACGTTGCATGACTTTGTCGAGCGCGTGGACTCGAGCCAGGCCAACCGTCGCGTGATTGAATCGCTGATCAAGGCAGGCGCCTTCGACTCCACGGGCTATCCGCGCCGCCAGATGATGCACTTTGTGGACAAGAACAACCCCGAGAACATCATCGATGCCGCCGTGAAGCGCCAGAAGGATCGCGCAAGCGGCCAGACGTCGTTCTTCGATATGTTTGGCGACGTTGAGGGCTCGGGCTTTGAGGTCAGCGTGCCCGATCCGGATGGCCAGGAGTGGGACCGCCACCTTAAGCTGAGCCAGGAGAAAGAGGTTCTGGGCATCTATGTCTCGGACCATCCGCTGCGCCCGTTTGAGTATGCGCTAGCCAAGGCGCGCGACTTTTCGTTCTCGCAGATCGACACCGGCTACGAAGTTCAGAATCCTACGGGCGGCACCATCAACCAGGAGATTCCCGAGGGTAAGGCGCTGTGGTGGGCCGGTATGGTCTCGAGTGTGTCCAAGCGCGTGACCAAAAACGGTGACCCCATGGGCATCGTGCAGCTCGAGGACATGGAAGGCGAGGCCACCGTCGTCGTGTTCCCCAAGACCTACAAGGAGGCCGAGGGGTACCTGTACGGCGAGGTCGATCCCGAGACCGGTGCACAGCTGTCCGATGCGTTTGTGCGCATTAAGGGCAAGCTCGAGCGCTCGGACCGCGGCGACCAGATCATCGCGCAGGAGATTGTGCCGCTGGAGCTCAACGAGGAGAACAACAAGCCCAAGGTGTTTGAGGTCATGGTGCCCAACAGCCGCTTTAGCCAGGGCAATATGGCGCGTCTTGCCACGGTGTTCACCACCAACCCGGGCGGCGACCGTGTGGAGATCTTTATCGAGCAGGTGGACGGGCGCGTGCTGCGTGCCGAGGTACCTGCTAAGGTCAACGCGCGCTCGATTCCGCTGCTAGCCGAGGCCAAGGCCATCGTGGGTAACCAAGGCAGAGTGACGGTGATCTAAGGGCGACCTTGCTGGTCCGTGCGAGATTGGAGGAAGTGATGGCACAGGGGACGTTTGTGCAGGCGCTCCGGAAAGAGGCGGCGCTGAGCGGCACCTTTATGAAGGGCCGCTCGCTCATGCTCAACGGCGCCGTGCTGTCGATTGAGGACAGCGGCTCGCGCTTCTCCAAAAACGTGACGGTTGAGGGCTCGGTGCGTGGCTCGCGCGGCGATCTGTACAAGACGCACGTGGCGCTCGATATGGACGAGCACGAGGTGATCGACTACGACTGCGATTGCCCCGCTGCCTATCGCTACCCCGGCATGTGCAAGCACGCCATCGCCACAGCGCTGGCGTACCTGGACGCCAGCGGCATTGAGTCTGTTGAGGGGCTGCGCACGCCGGTTCGCACGTTTACGGCGCAGCCGAAACAGCCCGCGCGCACCGCGCCCAAAGCGCCGGCCGTCAATCCCAACTTTCCCTTTCCGGCGCCCGTCCCCACGAGCCCCAGCCTCATGGCGGCGCTCTCCGATCTTTCGGACGCGCGCATGGATGAGCTGGCGAGCATGCGCCGCAAGCTTGCCGGTGCCGTTGATCCCGACGCCCCCAAGGCGGCGTTGGAGCCTTCGTTGGTGCCGTACTACAATCCGCTGTTCGCCGACCGCTTTAGCTGGGCACTCGAGTTCCGCATTCGCTGCGGCTCGGTGTCCTACGTGGTCAAGGATATCGACGGCATGGCCGACGCCTACGTGCGCAGCGGCACCTTTTCGTACGGCAAGAAGCTTACGTTTGTTCATGTGCCCGAGGCTTTCGATGACGTGTCGACAAAGCTGCTCAACCTTGTTGTGACGTCAGTTGCCTATCTCGATGACATCACAAGCTCGCGTTCGGCGTCGTACGACTTTGCCCGCAGCGGCTTTGTTGCCGAGCGTCAGTTGCCGCTGTCCGTGCATAGCATCGTATATGTGCTGGACCTACTGCGCGGCCAGACCATCTCCTTTGAGCCCGCCTGGTCGCGGGGGACGACGACGCATCGCACCTATGACGTGGCGGTTGAGATGCCTCCGGAAGGGGAGGACGAGGCGCCGTCTAAGCGCCCACCGCTCCTTGCCGCCAAAATCGCGCCGGCGGCTGGTGGCAGCTACGATCTGCGCCTGCCGGCCGATGCATACTGCTTTGCTTCGGGCGATGTTGCCTATCTGGTCGACACCCGCCGTGCGCGCCGCACCGATGTAGCGTTTGCCCAGCATGCGGCGCCGTTCCTATCGCGCTTGCTGCCCTGTCGCACGCCGGTCCATATCGCCGCCGATCAGGTGGGGGAGTTCTGTCGTATGGCGCTGCCCATTTTGCGCGACTATACCGACCTTACCGCGCCCGCTGCGCTCGATACCGTGGCGCCCGAGCCGAGCTTTGCCATGGCGATCGGCGTCGACGATGGGCTTGTGACCTGCAAAATTACGGTTACCTACGGCGACTGGTCGGCAGATCTCTTTAGTCTGGGCGCTCCGGGCAGCCCCTTCGAAGAGCAGCGCCCGGGCGTGCCGCCGCGCGACGAGGTAGCAGAGTTTCGCGTTATGGACACGGCGGCCCTGTATTTCGATTTTTACGAGAGCGGCCTGGCGTTTGAGGAACGCGATGACGAGAGCCTGTTCCGCTTGCTGACCGAGGGCCTGTCTGCCCTGTCCGAGTTGGGCGAGATTATGCTCAGCGACCGCCTGCGCCAGGTCTCGGTCCGCCCTGCGCCCAAGCTTTCGGTGCGCGCGACCGTCAAGAGCAACCTGCTCGATGTCGAACTGGGCGCGAGCGGGCTTTCGGCGGCAGACCTTGCCATCTATCTGGACTCCTACAAGCGCCACCAGACGTTCGCTCGCCTTACGTCTGGCGACATCGTTCGCCTGGACGAGGGCGCTCGTGCCGCGTTTGGCCTTGCCGATGATCTGGGGGTCGATGCTGTCGACCTGCTCGACGGCGTGTCGCTTCCCGCGTCGAGTACCCTGTTCGTCGACAGCATGCTTGCGCGCACGCCCGCGCTCGAAGCCGATCGCGACGCTGCATTCCGTCGCACCGTCGAGCGCTTGGATACGCTCGGCAAGATGGACTTTACGGTGCCGGTCTCGCTCAAGGCCACACTGCGCGGCTATCAGGTCGACGGCTACCAGTGGCTCGGCTCGCTCGAGCACCTGGGCCTCGGCGGCATCTTGGCCGACGATATGGGCCTGGGCAAAACGCTGCAGATGATCGCACATATCCTGGCGCGCGTGGAAGCGGGGGACGCTAAGCCCACGCTTGTGGTGTGCCCTGCGTCGCTTGTGTACAACTGGACCGCCGAGCTGGAGCGCTTTGCCCCGTCGCTCGACGTGTGCGCCATTGTGGGCGCCAAGGCCCAGCGTCGCGTGCAAATTGCCGGCGTGGCCGAGCACAACGTGGTTGTAACGTCGTATGACCTTATGCGGCGCGATATCGACGAGTACGTCGAGCAGGACTTTGTCCGCGTGGTGCTCGATGAGGCCCAGTACATTAAAAACCCGCTCACGCAGGTGGCGCGCGCCGCCAAGCGCCTGCCTGCCGGCGTGCGCTTTGCCCTGACGGGCACGCCCATCGAAAACCGCTTGTCCGAGCTCTGGAGCATCTTCGACTTTTTGATGCCGGGCCTGCTTGGCACGCGCGAGTCGTTTGCCAAGCGCTTCGAAAGCCCGGTCGAGCACGCCGAGGGTGACAACGCTGCTCGCCTGCAGGCGCTCGTGTCGCCGTTTGTGCTGCGCCGTGTCAAGGAAGACGTGGTGGCCGATCTGCCTGAGAAGATCGAGGACACCGTCTTGGCTCAGCTCACCGGCGAGCAGCGCAAGCTGTACCTGGCAAACCAGGACCGCATCGCCCAGCAGGTGCAGCACCGCGAGGCATCCGAGTTTAAGAAAGACAAGCTCAAGGTGCTCGCCGAGCTCACCAAGCTGCGCCAGATCTGCTGCGACCCGCGTCTACACTACGAGGATTACAAGGCGGGGAGCGCCAAGCTCGATACGTGCATGGAGCTCGTGCACGGCGCACTTGACGGCGGGCATCGCATCCTGTTGTTCAGCCAGTTTACGGGCATGCTCGATATCATCGGCAAGCGCTTGGCCAAGGAGGACATCGCCTTCCTTAAGCTTACGGGCGCTTCGTCTAAGGAGAGTCGCGCCAAGATGGTCGCGCAGTTCCAAGCGGGCGAGGTTCCGGTCTTTTTGATTTCGCTCAAGGCGGGCGGCGTGGGCCTTAACCTGACGGCGGCCGACGTGGTCATTCACTACGACCCGTGGTGGAACGTGGCGGCGCAGGACCAGGCGACTGACCGCGCCCACCGCATTGGCCAGCAGCATGCCGTGACCGTGTACAAGCTCATCGCCAAGGACACGATCGAGGAACGCATTATGCAGATGCAGGAGTCCAAGCGCGACCTGGTCAACAGCGTGCTCGGCGGCGACGGCATCTCGTCGGCGCTGTTTACCCGCGAGGATGTTCTAGCGCTGCTGGGCGGCGACGGGCGCTAGCCCGCTCGGGTGGGGCCGCCAGGGCGGATAGTACGCGCTGTCCCATCGTCCCTGCCCGTTATGTGTTCATTTGCCATGCCGTGGATGGTTCGCCTGCCTTTGGGCATAAGAACCATCGAGAACATTGGCACATCAGCAAAGGAGAACATCATGGCGAAATTCTTTAAGGACCCCGATGGCAAGCTTATCGCCGCCCTTGGCGACGACGTTGCGACCCCTGCCGGCTGCACGGAACTGACCGCGAACACCGAGGATGCGGCGCTCGAAAAGCACGTGCCGGTCGTTGAGAGCGAGCGCGACGGTCACGTGATCCGCGCACGCGTGGGCTCGGTTGAGCATCCCAGCCTGCCCGAGCACTATATTGAGTGGATTGCCCTTGAGGCCGAGGGCCGTCTGGAGGTCCATTACCTTGAGCCCGGCATGAAGCCCGCGACGTTTTTTGCCGGCGGCTCCAAGACCGGTACCGTCTATGCCTATTGCAACCTGCACGGGCTGTGGTCCGCGACGTTCTAGGAGCGCGCCCCCGCTCGGGGTATCATAGCTAGCATATGCACATGCGAGCGCCGACTGCATCATGCGGCCGGCGCTTTTACTACGACAACGATGGTTTACGACGGAAAGGGCTGAGCCATGAAGCTCGCACTTGCACAGATCGATATGCGCCTGGGTGATATTGAGGGCATTTGCGGTCGCATCGAGGACCAAGCCCGTTTGGCCCACGAGCGCGGGGCGCGCGTGCTGTGCGTCCCGGCTCCGCTCTTTATGGGCGCTCTGCCCGGCGGCTTGGTGGGCGCTGCCGACTTTGAGCACGACATGCTGACGGGCCTGACCGGCGTCGCCGAGCGTATCCAAGAACTCGATATGATCTGCATCGTGCCCGCGGCGGTTTCGTTTGAGGGCCAGCCCCTGCTCGACTACATGATGCTCAAGGACGGCCATGTGGTGCCGGCCCGTTCGAGCATTGCCCTGCAGCGCGGTGGGACCGGCGATGCCCGTTGGGCGCCGCCGGTCTTTGACGTGGACGGCGTGCGTATCGCCGTGATCTTCGACTTGGACCGCGAGCTCGAGATGTTGCCGACCGGCGTCGACCTTATCGCCTATTTTCAGTTCAACGCGTTTGACATGACCGACCGTGAGACGGCCGCCATTGCCGCCGTTCGCAGCGGTGCCTACCGCAAGATCGCCTCCAAGCGCAGCGTATGGTTTGCCTGCATGGCGCCGGTCGGTGCGTACGACGAGTCGGTGTATACCGGCGGCTCGTTTGTGCTCGACGACTGCGGGCGCGTGGTGGCCCAGGCGCCGTGCTTTGAGGAGAGCCTGCTGGTTCAGGAGATTCAGCGCGGCGTAATGCTCGATGCTTTGGAGGACCACGAACTGCCCGAGTTTCGTTCCGAGGAGTGGTTGTGGCAGGCGCTGGTGCTCGCCGTGCGCGATAACGCCCGTGCCCATGGCACGTCGCGCGCCGTGGTGGCGCTCGAGGGCGATCTGCCGTCTTCTTTGCTTGCGGCGCTGGCTGTCGATGCATTGGGCTCGCGCAACGTGATCGGCCTGGTGTTGGACCGCAACCGCATCTTTACGCCGGCGCAGGAAGAGGCCGAAGCCGCCCGTTGCGCCGCCGTTCGCGCCATTGCCGAGCGCCTGCATATTCGCACGGTTGAGCGCGATGCGCCGGATGCGGCGCGCGTGCTCGACCGCGATGTGTCGGCGGGCGATGCCGAGCGCCTGCGTTCGCGTACGCTGGGCCTCATGTTGGAGGACACGGCGCTCGAGCTGGGCGCGATGGCTCTGAGCCCGCTTTCCAAGACCGAGTACGCGTTAGCGGCACCGGCGCTTTGCGGTGGCTACCAGGGCGATTACGCGCCCTTTGGCGATGTGTATCTGTCGACCCTCGAGTTTGTGGCGCGCGTGCGCAACCGTACGTCTGCCGTGGTGCCGCAGGAGCTCGTGACGCTCAACGCGGTGGAAGATTGCATGGAGCGCGTACTGGCGCGGGCGCTCTCGACGCTCGACGGCCCGGTCGACATGCTCGATCGCGCGGCGCAGCTGCTCGGTGGGCTCGAGCCGGGCGAGGTCGATGGCACGCTCGAGGCGCACGTGGACCGCAACCGACCCTTCGACGACATCCCGATGGCCGCCGGCAAGCCCGAGGCATGCTCGCTGCTGCTGATGCTCGTGCGTCAGGGCGAGGCCGCCCGCCGCATGCTGCCGACGGCGCCGATTGTCTCGGTCCGTTCGTTTGCCGAGCGCGCTTGGCCGTACATGCTTGCGTGGTCCGATCTGGGGCTCAACGGTAAGGAGCGCATGACGGTTGATTCGCTGGCACGCGCCGAGGTGCGCCGCTTTGCCGACGACGATACGAGTGACCGTATGCGCGGCGAGATGATGGGCCTGTTGGGCGAGCTGTTGGGTATTTCGCCCGAGCAGATGGAAGAGCTGCGCTCTGAGGACGGTCAGCGTCGTTTGCACGAGGGAATGAAAAAGTTCGAGGGCGAGGTCCAGGACGCCATCGACAAGATGATGGGCGGCCAGGGCGGACCACAGGGTGGGCCCCAGGGAGGTCCGATGCCGCATCCGCCGGTGGATCCCCGACAGTTCCCGTTCTTCTCGCAGAACTAACTATGGGATGGGATTCGCTCCCAACCCCGATACTTCAACTAAGCGTCTTGGCCCCGTTGTGTTATTCTAGAACAGACGTTCGTGAATGATGCGCGGGGCCTTGCCTTGCGCTGTGCTTGTGGCGAGGGGAGGTCGGCTTGGTTATCTTGGGTATCGACCCCGGTTTGGCCCATACGGGCTGGGGGATTATCGAGGAGCGGCGTGGCGAGGTTCGCTGCCGTGCCTACGGTTGTATCGAGACCAGCGCCGGCAGCCCGCTCGCGGTGCGCCTGTCGCATATCGCCCGCGACCTCAAGGGCGTCGTCGAACGCTACCGTCCCGATACCGCTGCCATCGAGAGCATTTACTTTGGCGCCAACGTCCGCTCGGCCATCCCCACGGCGCATGCCCGCGGTGCTGCGCTCGTGGCGCTTTCGGAGTGCGCGCTCGAGATTGGCGAATACACGCCCATGCAGATCAAGCAAGCCGTGGTGGGCACGGGCGCTGCGGATAAACGGCAGGTTGCCTACATGGTGCGCACGCTCACGCAGCTCGATCACGATCCTCACCCAGACCATGCCGCCGATGCCCTGGCCTGCGCCATCTGTCACGTTAACCTAAGCCGCACCCGGGCGCTTACCGGCGGCGAGTTCTATCAACAGAGAGGAACCGGATACTGATGATCTCTCAGCTCCATGGAACGCTTGTCGAGGCCACGATGAGCTCGGCCGTCGTCGATGTATCGGGCGTGGGCTTTGAGCTCGGTATTTCGGGCAGCACTGCCGCCACGCTGCCTACGCCCGGCGGTGAGGTTCGCCTCTATACCCGCATGCAGGTGCGCGAGGACGCCATGACGCTTTTTGGCTTTGCCTCCAAGGACGAGCGCACGATGTTCGATCGGCTCGTTTCCGTCTCGGGCGTTGGCCCGCGCTTGGCGCTCGCCGTGCTCTCCACCTATACCGTGGGGCAGCTGTATTCCCTGGTGATGGCCGAGGACGACAAGGGCATGGCCAAGGTGCCCGGTGTGGGCAAAAAGACCGCCCAGCGCCTTATCTTGGAGCTCAAGAGTACCTTTGCCAAGGACAAGGGCTTTGTTCCGGTCGACGTAATCCCCGGTCAGGTTGCGATGCCGGTTCCCGCTGCCGCTCCCTCGGCGATCGATGACGCCCGCGCGGCGCTCCTTTCCATGGGCTTTAGCCCGCAGGAGACCGAGGTTGCCCTGAGCGGGTATGATGGGCAGGATATGCGTGTCGAGGACCTGCTCGGCGCGGCGCTTAAGCGACTCGGAATGGATGCGTGATGTGGGAAGCCGATGACTCTCAGGACCTGTGGGCGGCGCCCGGCAGCTCGCCGGCGGCATCCATGGCGCACGGTGAGCGCATGGTGGGCTCGGAGCTGACGCCCGAGGACCTCGATGTCGACCGTACCCTGCGTCCCCAGCGCCTGGACGACTACTGCGGCCAGGAGCATATCAAGCAGAGCCTTCGCGTGCTGATCGAGGCGGCGCAGAGCCGTGGCGAGACGCTCGACCACGTGATTTTCTCGGGCCCTCCGGGCCTGGGCAAGACCACGCTGGCCACGGTTATCGCCAACGAGCTGGGCGCTCAGATCAAGACGACGAGCGGCCCCGCTATTGCGCGTACCGGTGACCTGGCGGCCATCCTGACTAACTTGCAGCCGGGTGACGTGCTGTTTATCGATGAGATCCACCGTCTGAACCGTTCGGTCGAGGAGGTCCTGTATCCCGCGATGGAGGACTTTGCCCTCGATATCGTGATCGGTAAAGGCCCAGCCGCACGTTCGATTCGCCTGGATATCCCCAAGTTTACGCTGGTGGCGGCAACGACCCGCTCGGGTATGCTCACGGGCCCGCTACGCGACCGCTTTGGCATTTCGTATCGCCTGGACTACTACACGGTCGAGGAGCTCGCCCAGATTGTGACGCGTTCGGCGACCATCCTGGGCGTGACGATCGACCATCCCAGCGCGCTCGAGATCGGCTCGCGCTCGCGCGGTACGCCGCGCTTGGCCAACCGTCTGCTCAAGCGCGTGCGCGACTATGCGCAGGTGCGCGGCAACGGTCCTATTGAGCTTGATATTTGCCGTCAGGCGCTCGAGTTCTTCGAGATCGATGAGCTTGGTCTGGACTGGATGGATATTCGCATCTTGGAGACGCTTGCCAAGACGTTCTCCGGCCGTGCCGTGGGCCTGACGACCCTTGCCAGCGCGGTGGGCGAGGACCCGGGTACGCTCGAGGATGTCTATGAGCCCTATCTGCTGCAGTGCGGCTTGATGATTCGTACGCCCCAGGGCCGTCAGGCAACGCTTCGCACCTTTGAACATTTGGGCATCGAGCCAGCCGTTTAGAGACGGGTTTGTTTTGGCTGGTCTGTAGGCTATCGCTGAGCATTGGATAAACATATCGCCATTCATCGGTTACGGGTGTTTTACTATTGCGCGCCCGTGCTATGCTGAATTGGTCTTTTTCTCATCCGGTAACGAAAGGACCGCCCATGCCTACTGACATCGAAATCGCACGTTCCGTCACGCCGCTGCCCATTACCGAGGTGGCTAAGAACGCCGGTGTCGACGTAAAGCACCTGATTCCGTATGGCTTCGACAAGGCTAAGGTTGACTATTCACTGCTCAACGAGCCGACCGATCACCAGGCCAAGCTCGTCCTCGTGACCGCTATCAATCCCACGCCCGCCGGCGAGGGCAAGACCACCACGACTATCGGTCTGGCCGATGGTTTGCGCCGTCGCGGCGTCAAGAGCGCTGTGGCCCTGCGTGAGCCTTCGCTCGGTCCCGTCTTTGGCGTAAAGGGCGGCGCCGCCGGCGGCGGCTGGGCTCAGGTCATCCCCATGGAGGATATCAACCTGCACTTTACCGGCGACTTCCATGCTATTGGCGCCGCCAATAACCTGCTGGCTGCCATGCTCGACAACCATATTCAGCAAGGCAACCAGCTCGGTATCGACGTTAAGCGCATCACCTGGAAGCGTGTCGTCGACATGAACGACCGCCAGCTGCGCCATGTTATCGACGGCATTGGCGGCAAGGCCCAGGGCGTGCCGCGCGAGGATGGCTTCGACATTACTGTTGCCTCCGAGGTCATGGCGATCTTGTGCCTGTCCACGAGCATCAACGACCTTAAGGAGCGCCTGGGCGAGATCGTCGTCGGATACAGCTTTGCCGGCGAGCCCATCCGCGCGCGCGACCTCAAGGCTCAGGGCGCCATGGCTGCGCTGCTTAAGGATGCGCTCAAGCCCAACCTGGTGCAGACGCTCGAGGGTACGCCCGCGTTTGTCCACGGCGGTCCCTTCGCCAATATCGCCCACGGCTGCAATTCCATCATGGCCACGCGCATGGCGATGCGCTTTGGCGATGTCGCCATTACCGAGGCAGGCTTTGGCGCCGACCTGGGCGCCGAGAAGTTCCTTGACATCAAGTGCCGCATGACGGGCGTCCGCCCCAGCGCCGTCGTGATTGTCGCCACCGCCCGTGCGCTTAAGTACAACGGCGGCGTTGCCAAGGCCAACCTTAACGACGAGAACCTCGAGGCCCTCAAGGCCGGCATGCCCAACCTGCTGCGCCACGTCGACAACATTCAGAATGTCTACGGTCTGCCCTGCGTGGTCGCCATCAACCGCTTCCCGACGGACACCGAGGCCGAGCTTGCACTCATCGAGTCCGAGTGCCAGAAGCTCGGCGTTAACGTTAAGCTTTCCGAGGTCTGGGCCAAGGGCGGCGAGGGTGCGCTCGAGCTGGCCGATGAGGTCATGCGCCTGATTGAGCAGCCGAGCGAGCTCAAGTTTGCCTACGAGGACGGCGCCGATGTTGCCGATGCCCTCGAGGCCGTTGCCACCAAGGTCTACCGCGCCGATGGTGTCGACTTTACGCCGGCTGCCAAGCGTCAGCTTGCCGAGCTGCGCGAGAACGGCTTTGGCAACCTGCCGGTGTGCGTCGCCAAGACCCAGTACAGCTTTAGCGACAACGCCAAGGCCCTGGGTGCGCCCGAGGGCTTCCGCATCACCGTGCGCGAGCTCAAGGTTTCCGCCGGTGCCCACTTTGTGGTCGCGCTGACCGGCAGCGTTCTAACCATGCCGGGCCTGCCCAAGGTGCCCGCGGCAGAGAACATCGACGTCGACAACGACGGCAACATCACCGGCCTGTTCTAAGCCCACTGCCTATAGCTGCTTGATTGCCCCGCCGTGCCCACCAGGCTCGGCGGGGCTTTTTGATCCTTAGGCACGCGCATGTCTTGTAGATACCGACGGCCTTTGCCCATCATAGGCTTTTGCGCGGGTAGAATGCATGGATAACTTGATGCTTACAGGCGACGGAAAGGAAACGTTGCATGGACCAGGACAAGACGACCGTGATGGGCGGATATGGTTCCGCGCAGGCTGACGATAGCGCCGATGCGACCCGCGTTGTTCCCAACCCCGGTTATACCGACCCCGCCGCGAAGCAGCCTTCTGCCGAACCCACACGTGTTATGGGCTATGGCGATACACCACGGGATCCGTTTGATTATGCACCGCAGGACCCGTATGGCAACGCGGTTCCGGACCCGTATGGCAATGCGGCGGCAGGCGCTTATAACAACCTGCCGCAAAATCCCATTCCGCAGCCTCAGCAGACGACGTATATGCCGCGCACGGCGCAGGCCCAGCCTCGCTATGAGTCGCGCGATCCGTATGCGCGCCAGCCCCATCGCGAGTATCCCAAATCGATTCCGCAGTATGGTGAGGACGAGGAAGAGACGCCGTCGCGTTCGTCGAGTGTGATCAAGAAGATCCTGATTGTGCTGGCAATTTTCTTTGCCCTCTCGATTGTGTTCGCCATTGTGACGGGCATGCTCAACAAGCGGGGCGCCACGACCGATGCCACGACCGAGCAGGCCGAGACCACCCAGTCTGCTGCCGTCGACCTGAGCGATATCCCGGGACAGTACTGGTCCAACGCCAAGAAGCTCCTCAAGTCGCGCGGAGCCGACCTTTCGAACGCCGTGATTCTGACCGACGATGGCTCAACGCCCGTCATCGATTCCAACTGGGTTGTTACGAATGCCTACTATAACGACAACGGCAACCTGGAGATTCAGCTCACGCACAAGAACAGCTATGGCAACTCGTCCGGCGGCCAAAGCGGCACCGACAGCTCGAGCTCCAACATGCTGGAGGACCTGAGCAACAAGGCGCAGGAATTGGGAGACAAGGCGCAAGAGCTGGGCGATACAGCCCAAAACCTCGGCGATACTGCTCAGAATCTGGGCGATATGGCTACCAATGCCTGGAACGCCCTACAAAACGGCATTTCGGGCGCACAGGGAAACTAGCGGCTGAGCGAAGCGGGGCTACAACTGCTCTGCCGGACGCTCGGGCGAGCTAAAGCCGGAGTCAAACGTGACGACGCATGATGCATCGGGCCTGCGCTCGTGCACGATATGCGTCACGCGTTCCAACAGCTCGTCGTCGGAGATGTGAAAGTCGTCGGGACGCACCAGGTCAAATGACACAAGGTCATCGTGTTCGTGCAAGTCGTGGATGGAAAGCGCGGGGTCGATCTGCGCTACGCCGCGCTTGACCCAGCCGCGTAGATCGTCACCGGTTGTTGCAATGGGGTCGCAGTGCAGCGTGATGGCGATGCCCATCTGACGTTTGATGTCGTGTTCGATGGTGTCCAGAATCTCGTGGTGCTCAAAGGCATCGCCCTCGCCGGGCATTTCCACGTGTGCACTGGCAAACTGACGGCCGGGGCCGTAGTCGTGCACCATAAGGTCGTGCGTGCCCAGGACCTGGGGGTACGACATAATCCTGTCGCGGATTTCCTGGACGAGCTTGGGGTCGGGCGCTTGTCCCAGCAGCGGGCTGATGGCGTCGCGCACCAGGCCCATGCCGCTGATGCAAATGAAGATGCCCACGCCCAGACCTGCCCAGCCGTCGAGATCAAAGCCTGTCGTCTGCGAAATAAGCGCCGCCGCCAAGACCGAACCCGAGGCGATGACATCGTTTTTGGAGTCCTGCGCCGTGGCGATGAGCGTCTCCGAGTCGATGCGATCGCCCAACGTGCGGTTGAATGCGGCCATCCAGAGCTTAACGAGCATGGATGTAGCCAGTGCCGCAAGGGAAACGAGCGTGTAAGCGGTGGGGGAGGGCTTGATGATCTTGGTAATGGACTCGAGCACCAGGTTGATGCCGACGGCACAAACGAGGACGGCGACAAACAGACCGGCGAGGTATTCGTAGCGGCCGTGGCCATAGGGGTGACCTTCGTCGGCCGGGCGGCTGGCAAGGCGGAACCCGAGCAGGCTCACGATGTTGCTCGAGGCGTCGGAGAGGTTGTTGAAGGCGTCGGCGATAAGCGAGACAGAGCCGGCGAGCAGACCCGCGATGCCCTTGGCTAGGCACAGGGTAATGTTGAGACCAATGCAAATGAGGCTTGCGACAAAGCCCGCGTTGGTGCGGCAAGCCGTATCGACCGGCTCGTCCTCGCTGCCGGGAACAAGCGTATGTACCAGCCGATTTACAAATAGCATGGCAATCGTCCTCACAATCATGGTTAAGGGGATAGTGTAGCTCGCATGGGCGCACCGTGCGCCGATGCTCAGAAAATGCAGCAATGGTCTGCTGGAGCTAACGAGCGGCCCTTCTTGTCCGACCAGGTGCTCCATTTTGGGCCACATGGGTATGGTCATGTGCTTGCCTGCCCGACATACTTAATGTCGACAGCCCCTGCGCAAAGGAGGATGTATCCATGGACGAGATGTTTGCCATTAAATGCCAAAACTGCGGCGGCCCTATGTACTCACACCAGGCTAAACGCAGCTTTGAGTGCGCCTATTGCGGCACGGTCGTTCCGTGGCAGGCCGATGCGGGGGAGCCCAAGAGCGCCCTGGGCATTCGCCATACGCCGCTGACGGTTGTCGATGGGCTACTTAAGCTCACCCATGTGTCGCAACTCGAGCGCCCGGAGGACCCGGACTGGTATTTCTTTAATTCACACTGGCGCAATCAGTCGGTTCTGGAGCATCTGCTGTGGGAGGACCGCGGCACGGCGCAGGAGTTCCAAGAAGCCACGCACGTGAGCATTCCCTGCCCCTTCTGCGGCGCGTCCTTTGAAGGCGAGTCCACTCAGCGCGTGTTTGAGTGCCCGTCCTGCGGAAATAAGATCGGCGTCGCCGACCTTCTCAAGCCCGGTACCTTTAGCAAGCGCCTGACCATGGGCGTGGGTGCCGAGTATGTGCCTGAGCAGGGTATTCCCTGCGAAATCTCGCCGCAGCAGGCGCGTGCCAACGCGCTGCAGCTGGTGCGCCAGTACCCCGACGCCTTTGCCGGGCACGACGTGGAAGACGCGATTCAAAATGACATGATGCTCTTCTACTTCCCCATGGCGCTCGCGGACCTGCGCATGATGGCGTCCTTCCCGGGCAAGGGGCTGAGCAAGGAGACCCTGGTGTACTACGAGGTGCTCGACTGGGCGTATCCGCGGGCAAACTACCTGGACGTTCGCCTTATGGGCATTCTGGAGCCATGGGACTTTGCCAAGGTTGGGCCGTTTGACCCGGCCATGCAGGAAGGTGACTTCCGCGTTGTCTCCGTCGATGCGTCTACCAAGGACCAGGTGGTCATTGATAAGCTGGCGCTCGACATTGCCGGCAACGATGCCGAGGCGGTGCTGGGGCTCAATAAAAAGAGCATCCGCACCTGGGCGCGCAAGGCTCGCAAGCATAAGGACGGCCTGGTGATGGTACCGGTCTACTTTGTCGATCGCCCAGCGACGGACAGCCGCGATGGCGAGCAGGTGCGCATTGCCGTAAACGGCCAGACGGGCCGCGCGGCCGCGGTGGTGTTTAGCGACAAGCGTGAGACGCATGTGGTGGCGCCGCTCAACCCGAGCCTACATCTATCGAACGAAAGTACCGTGCATGCCACGCCCATCGAGGTCAAATACGTTAAATCGCCCTTCCTATACCAGATCGTGCGTCGTGGAGACGGCGAACAGCCGCGTCAGGTGGCAGCGGTTGCCGAGGGTT
The DNA here is from genome assembly GCA_937943045.1 of uncultured Collinsella sp. Taxonomy (GTDB): domain Bacteria; phylum Actinomycetota; class Coriobacteriia; order Coriobacteriales; family Coriobacteriaceae; genus Collinsella. Next base: position 75,508 of record CALEBN010000054.1, read on the forward strand.
CCTACCGAGAAGAAAAGCCCAAACGCAAGGGGCTGCTTGCAGCGATCTTTGGGAAGTAGGGGAGCGGTGCCGGTTGGCGCTGTAACTTGAAGGTTAGGGCTACGGGGCAGCTCGCAGGAGTGCGGGCTGCCCCGTGCTGAGTGCCGCGCAGATGCTGTCCGTGATTAAAGCTGTGGCGGAAAAGCCCAGCCGAGGCGAGGTCTTAAACTGCTCTAATAGAGTGCCTGAGGTTCAGGCTTGATTTTTGACGGCTTGCCGGTCTTCAGACACTTCTCTATCTCGGCAATGGGGTCACTCATGCAGTAGGCGTAGCACCTTTCGTGAAAGACCCGTTCGTACTCACGCATAAGGCGATCCAGCTTTGCGCTGTCGTCCTTGTTGAGGTAGATGTACACGTTAGCCCCTTCTCGACTCTCCAAGTATCTCATTGAATAATTTATCCGATTTCATGGAACTCGCTAAGGAAATGTCCACCATGGGTATGCGGGGAAATGCCTGGGTGCGCATGGTTCATAATGCACATTGGAATTACGAGTTGTATCGTATTTTGAAGTAGTGCCGATTTAACGGATAATCGAGCACGAAGGCCGCTAAGGACGAATTGCTTGAGCTGACGGGAGACCGTTTCTAAGACCACTCGCGAGGTCCGATTAGCTGGATAGAGAGATGGTGTGATGAAGAAGGCCGATATAAAGACTGCTGATGAAGCGATAGAGGCGCACATGGAGCGCTTCGGCTTTATCCCGTGGGGTCTTTCTACCATGGCAGACGAGTACATAGTCGCTGCGGTTGAGAAGGCCCTTAAGACCGGGGAGCCGTTCAAGTGCGAAGCCCCCAAGGGATGTATTTTGTAGGGCGCGTTTGTTCGGCCGTTGGGAAGCCCTGCTCCGGCGGAACCTTTTCCATGTCGTGCAACTGGAGCGTGGCTGGGTGTCCAACAGGTCTACGCATTTGCGGTTTTTGAGCAGCGTCGATCCAGCTGGGAGCCGTTGCGTTTCGGAGCGGTGCCGATCCAACTGGTAATCAAACGACAATATAATCTGTTGCTACCACAAGCTGGCGGCTGCCACGAGTGGTCGCCCTCGTCTGGAGTTGATGTCACCATGTCCGATGCAAACGCCGAGTTTATCGACGCGTTAATCCGGCTGTTGCTCGAGCCGGTAATTTTCCCCTTTACGCTATTTCTGATTATCGCTGCGATAGCAATTATTATCGCAATCCTTAATATCCTACTGGGCGGCTAGCGGCTCCCGTATCGATAAAGCGGGCGTAGCGCCCGACGCCGGTTTTTGGGGCGGTTTCAATACTCATAATGGAGTGTGCGCTATGCCTCCGACCGCGCCATGGACCTGTTGAAAGTTGGTCTACGTGCGCACGTTGGCTTTCGTCGGCGGTTCGTCCGACGGGCATATAGATGCGGTAGATGTAAATAAACGGTGGAGCGACTGCAAAGGAGCCGTCTCACTGGGTAAAATCAGGTTGTGCCGCGGAACCCGCTCCTCAGCTAGTCACACTTCGGAAGCGCGGGCAACGCAGGTATTATCGTCTAAAGGGCCGGCTGCAACCGGCCCTTTTCATGACTCCCTTCGCTATCCGTTACTGCTTATATTCCCGCCAGATCGAGTAGAGGTTCCGGGCAATGCCGGTCACATACATCGAGAGGCGCAGGATTTCAAGAAACAAGTTCATAGGCTTCACCCCAATCGGAGATCGGAGCGTTGCCCGCAGGCGGATTCCGCGGCAGTCAAGATTTTACCTCACAGGCCGCGGTGGGAGACATCCTGCCCATCCCATGGTTCGGAACAGTGTCGATCTAACGGGCAATCAAACCTCTAGCACTCTTTGAATTGAGCAAACATCTCCCCGAAGAAGCTGGGCCCGGATGGCTCATAAATGAGTGAGCCGCCATCTTCGCTCCGGTAGACCCCGCAGGGGAGGTAACGCCCGTCGGGGAGGACATAGAGGTTGGCTTTTTCCTTCAGTCCTGCTGGAAATAGCGGAATCCCGTTTTCGTCCACTCGGAACTCGTCTATATTTGCGATCTTCCTCTCCATGACGCCTCCTGCCTTATTTCTTGAATGGCGCCCTAAAACAGGCAGCTCTCAATCAGCTCTTTTCCGCGCAGGGTGTCGATCCACTCCCGTGGAATTGCGTCGATGCCGTATGCCGTGCCGGCGAGGGCGCCTGCGACGGCTGCGGTGGTATCGGTGTCGTCGCCTAGGTTGACGGCGGCAAGCACGCAATCTTCGTAGCTGTTAGTGTTGACGAAGCACCAGGTGGCTGCCTTAAGCGTGTCGCGTACGAAGCCACCTGACTTGATCTCCTGCTCAGGCATGCCTTTCAGATGGAGTGCCCACGAGGGGAACGCGTCGTTCATCACATCCCTCATCAGCTCGACAAATATGATGCATGCATCGGTCGACGTTCTGTGGGCGTGCGTAATTGCGGAGACCTCGCGGATCTCGTTGTTCGTCGCATCGGTGAACGCCAGGGGAGCGATACGCATGAGCGAGCCGTTGCCGTTGTCGCGCTCGCCGGAGCCTCCTTTGCCGGTGTGCAAGGCGCGGGCGGTCGTGCCGCCGTAATCGAAAACGCCGTCGATTGTATACTCGCCACGGGCAATCCAGCCGATGAACTTGTCGCGCATGTCCGCGGTGTCGATGTGCCCGAGCTCCCTAATCGAGTCACAGGTAGCAAGCGTCATGGACGTGTCGTCGCTCCAGGTGCCGGCGGGCTGCCCATGCGTGCCGTAGCCGATCATGTCCGTGCATTTGAACGTGCCGCGGGGCCTAAACTCGTAAGGAACGCCCAGCGCGTCGCCGACGGCAAGCCCATAGATGCAGTCGCGTAGCGTCGTTTTCGGTCTGTCTGTCATGGAGCGCTCCTCTTATGTCGGGGGATATGAAACGCCGTCGGGGGTATCGGTCGCAACGTGCTGCTACCCTTGCGCTTCGCCATTAGTCGCTTCGTTGATGGCGCGGTACTCGGCACTCAGCTCGCGCGCCAGCTCTTCCTTACTTGGAAGATACGGCAGGTATTTGGCGGCAAATACTTGGTCGTTGTCTTCGGGCAGCGTGTACTCGACAATCGAATCGCTTTTGTCCGCGCAGAGCACGATGCCTATGGGCGGATTGTCGCCTTCGTTCATGAGCTCGCGCGTGTAGTAGTTCACATACATTTGCATCTGGCCCAGGTCCTGATGCGTAAGGTCATCGGTCTTAAGGTCGATGAGCACGAAGCAGCGCATCAGATAGTTGTAAAACACAAGGTCAATATAGAAGTGGCGCCCATCGAACGTGATACGCTTTTGGCGTGCCTCAAAAGCGAAACCACGGCCAAGCTCCAGCAGGAACTTCTGAAGATGCGTGATGAGCGCCTGCTCTAGATCGCTCTCGCGAAACGCAGTATCGTCCGAGAAACCTAAAAACTCCAGTACATATGGGTCACGGATGATATCCTCGGGGCGACGAGCCGGGGCGCTCTTTTGGATTTCCTGGGTGACGGCCTCCTTGTCCTTGCTGGCAAGCAGGCGCTCGCGGAACATGGTGTTGATCTGGCGCTCGAGCTGACGCGTGCTCCAGCGAGAATCGGCGCATTCGTTCATGTACCAGGTGCGAGCTTCGGGGTCAGGAATGCGTATTAACCTGCGATAATGTGTCCAACTCAATTCGGGACGCAGTGAGTCCCGAATTGGAAATGCAAGATAGAACTGACGCATTTTACGCAGCTCTCTTGCTTCAAAACCTTTACCAAAATCCTTGGTAAGTCTGATTGCGAGGGCCTTGAGCAGCGCCTCTCCATACTTGGCGCGCTCCTCTCCGCCCTGTTCATCAACAATGCTCTTGCCGATCTCCCAATACGCCTCAACCATCGCAAAGTTAACGGCGGTATAGGCCTTGTCGCGAGCGGCGTTGAGAATCGAGGAAACCTGCTTGTAAAAAACTTCTGGCACGATTGCCGATTCTCCACGGTTTACCAGTTCGCCCATCACTGTCGCCCCACTTTCCTCTTGTGGAATGCATCTTTATCGTATTTAGTTTAAAGCCTCGCGCGGACACGAATTGCTGTGCTGTCTGGCACCTTCGCATGGGAGCCTTGCGGTGGTTAAAATGTGACCATAGAGGCAGTTTTAGCGAACCCCGCGGGAGTGACGCGTATGGACAACAACACCTTGCTGTTTCAGGACAAGGGTTCGGGCGGGTTTAAAGACGTCAGGATTTACCCCAACCGCATCGAGGTGCTCAAGAAGGGCACTTTCGGCGGCAAGCATATCGAGATTGTCTACCTTAAGGACATCACGGGCGTTAACAGGATCAAGGGTCGCGACGTTTTTCTGGGCAACAGGCTGTTGACTGCCTGTGTCTTTAGCCTGAGCAGCCGCTCCCAGGCCCAGGAATTTGTGAACGCGCTGAACATGGCGATGTAGCCGATAGCGGCGTTCGGGCCAAGGTAAAAATCGGGGGCACAGAACGGTGTTCTGCGCCCCCGATTGAGTCGATGTGTCTAAAAGGCCGGCTTGCCTATTCGCTAGCGCCTTCGCTGTCTTCGCGGTCACTGGCAAGCATTGCTGCACCTGCGACCGTCGTCGCCACGGCGGCAGCGGCGAGCCCGGCGGCGATGCCAGAGCCGTCGCCCGTGCCGGCGAGCTTTCCGCCCGAGCTCTTGCCCTTGTTGCCCTTGCCATTCTTGTCGGCGCTGTCCGTGTTGGCATCGTTGCCGTTGCCACCGCCGGTACCGTTGCCGGTGTCGTCCGCGTTGCCCGAAGTCGTCACAGTAAAGCTTGCGGCTCCGTCGGTGGCAAGCGTGTAGTTTTGCGCCGCGTCGCCCAAGAGACCGTTCACGCGCACCCAGTACGTCCCTGCGGCAAATGTTTCGCCCTCGGCCATTGCCGTGCCCGGAGCGCCGTCCGCGTCGTGCACAAACTCGAGCTGGGCCGTGCAGGCATCGGTTTCGAGCTTGCCCTCGAGTGATGCCGCAATCTTGGCGCGCACGTCTTCGCCGGCCTTAAGGCCTTCGAGTCCCTCAAAATGGGGCGTCAGCGCGCGTGGATCGATATCGATGGGCACTGGACCCTGCAGCTCCGTAACGGTCTCATTGCCCAGGGCATCGACATCAACGTATTCGATGACAAACGTATGGCCCGAAGCCGCCACGTTGAGTACGTTGCTGCTGTCGACAAGGCGGAAATGACCCTCGCCAACGGTCTTGCCATCCTGGAGTGAGGCATCGCTCAGCGAGTCGCCGTACGTCATGCGCATGCGGGTCGGGAGATAGCACGAAACGGTTTGCTTGTGCTGCGCATCGTTGTAATTGCGCTGGTAGACGCTCCGTGCCAGTGCCGCGTCAACAAAGTCGGATGCGATGATGCCAATGTGCTTACTGCAGTCCTCTTTTGTGCCCTCAACTCCGGTATTGTTTATATACGAGCTCTTGTACAGGTGCTCGTCGACCACTCGCGCTGCGGTAAAAGGGTTGTTTTGCGTGCAGCTCGTGTAGTTGATAAACCAGCAGCGCTCCGTTGCCTGCGCCGTTGTCCCGTCCGCGGCAGGGACATCTACGGAGTTACGTTTGAGTTCGGTCGCTGCCTTCAAGGCCATATCGACCCAGTCGATCTTACTGGATCCCGTGCAGCTGTAATGGTCTTGGGCATATACCTTGGTGCAATAGGGCTCTTTGTCGCCTGTATTGCCCGTAGCCTCAAAGCCTCGCGCGTCTTGGACGAGGCACATGGACTTTCCGGAATGCGCCTTGATCTTGTCATCCCATTCGGTGAGGTCGAGGCCCCACGTGTGGCCGTCTACGCTGTCGCCGGCGAGTTTAAATCGACGCAGCAGGACGATCTTTCCGCGCACCTCGTTCAGTGTGGGGACATGGCTCGACGTATAGAACAGATCGGGATTATCGTGCATAACCTTGGCGAAAGCCGTCGTAACGCTTTCGTCGGTAGCCTCGTCGTTGCCTCGTGACGCAAGCATGATGAGCGCTTCTGACGGGTTTTCGTTCAAAAATGTTTTGAAGTAACCGATGACATCGGAGAGATGCATAAAGCCCCCGTCTTTTTTGAGCAGGTAGCATCTTCCATGGTCGATACCGGGGTCGCCGTTCTCGTCGTTCCTTCCGAGTCGGATATCAAAATAGCGAATGCCTTCGAGCAACTGCGTCGGGATGTAATCCTGCTGGCACTTTGCTTGTGAGGATTGGGGCTCGGTGTCGTTGTCCACGCTGCAGGTGCCCGAATCATGCGTGCCCGGGATACTCAGCTCGTCGAGGTACTTGTTGTCGTCGACGTATTTCATCCAGCATGGTCCGTCGACGTAGCTGCTATACGTGGTCCAGTCGATACTTCTAACTGTGGTATTGATCTTGCCCATGTCGTAACCGACAAGTTCTAGCTCCCACGGAATGCTCTTACTCTTATGGCAGATCTTATTGTTGTCCTGGTCTTTGCCGTCCGATTCTATTGCCAGGTACTTAATGTCTTTTTTCTCGGTTTCTTTCTCGACCGTGCGGTCTCGAATGATATAGGTTCCGTTTGATTGACGTTCGAACGCAAAAGCGCGGCTGGGCTTGTTGTCATACTCGCCGCCCCATACGTGGATGACCTTTCCATCTTTGTCCGAGTCGTCGTCGACCGACCAAATGCTGTAGCCCGTCTTTTTATGCTCTTCGAAATTGAGCAAGGTGCGGATAGCATACCAGTTTGTATCGTCATTCTTGGTCGTTACGTTCTCAAGGATGAGCTTGCTGGACGTGCCGTCGTTAAACAGGTGGCAGACGTTGCCGCGAACGTTGCCGTCTTGGTTGACGCTCGCGGTGCGAAAATAGCCCGCGGGGCGAAGGCGAATGACGAAATTGTCGAGGCTGTCCGACGGTGCGGGTGTGTTGTCTGCAAATGCCGTTCGCAGGGGAATGCCCGGCGCTGCGGTTTCAGGCAGGCTTGCAAGTGGTGACAACGCCGCAAGCCCTAGGCCCAGCGTAAACGCTCGGCGGCTGATGGCATGGTGTTCGGTCATATCTCCTCCGTTCGCAGGGTGCGGTTATGCACTTGTTTTGGTCACTATACTGCCCAGATGTTTAAAGACGCCGGTTTAAATTGCCTGCGCGGCGCTATAAATCGGCGGGCGGACGTGTTGGGGCACTTGTCTATTTGTGCTGTTATCACGTCTGGGATGGTTTTGGAGCCCGGCATCCTGCGTTCGTCGGCTACCGGCATAAGAATGGGGAGGGTCGGCTTACCGGCCCTCCCTGGGTACGAAGCGCTGGGATACCGTCGCTTGTTTGCACTGCGTCCGTGTTTCCCGTTGTGCTCGCCAGTCGCTTAGCGCTTGATCTCGATATCCTCGAGCTTGACGTCCATGGCCTCGGTCTTGGCCTTGGCGATGTCGTCGGCAAACTCCAGAGACTTCATCATGGTCTCGACGGCGTCCTTGTGCTCCTCGACATTGTCGATACGTACGTACACACTGCCGCCGTCAACGTCAGTGAAGTACTCGGTCGTCACGCCGCCCGAGTGCGTAAAGTAGGCGCTGCGCCAGGTCTTGCCGTTGTACTTAACGGGATCGCTCTCGGTCCATCCGGAGTTGGCCTTCCACTTTGCCTCGTAGTCAAACAGTTTATCGGCGTTCTTGTCAGGATCGAAGACGGGGATGAAGCGGTCGCTGGCATGCTCGCTCTCGGTGAACTTAAACTGGGCCCTGTCGGCGGTATCGCCTGCGACGTCCGTGATTTCGACGCCCTCGGGGACTTCGACCTTAAACCAAATGAAGTCGGTCCTCATATCCACGGCTGGTTTTTCTGCTCCGCCGCCACCGCCACTTCCGGTAGCGCCGCCGCTGCCACCGCAGCCCACCAGGGCAACTGCGGCAAAGAGACTGATGCAGAGGGTGAGAATCGCAAAGGCCTTCTTTTTCATGGTCGTGTCCTCCTCGATCTGTAACCGCCCATGGATTACCTGCCTTTACTGTACGCGCGGGCGGCTCGTTCAGGTGGGCCATGTGTCCCATTCTGGGGGCCTGATTTGCGCCGACAAGTGGCAATATGCTCGGGCGTAAAAGAGGGGAGGGTCGGCCGATCCAATCCTCCCCTGGCTGGGCGTCCGATCATTTAATGAATGCGCACGCGATGCTGCGTGCGAGCCCCTAATGCTTGATCTCGATGCTCGAAATCTCGACTTCGCGTGCCTCGGCAACTGCCTTCGCCATGTCATCGGGAAACTCGATGGAGTTGAGGAGCGCCTCGGCTTCTTTCTTATGCAGATCGAAGTTCGAGATGAGGACGTAGACGCTTCCCGGCTCAACGTCGGTAAAGAGAAGGGTTGAGACGCCGCTGTTGTCCTCGTACGTTCCGACGAGCCACGTCCTGCCGTTATACTCGACGGACCCGCCATCCTTCCACTGGAACGTATCACCTTTCTTTTCTGCCTGGTCGGCGTGGGATTCCTCTGCCGTCAGCGCTTTTTTCCAAACGGGGATAAAGCGATCGGCCGAACCGTTCTCGTCTTCGGGGAAGGTGAGCTGGACCCTGTCGGCATTCTTGCCAGCGGAGTCGCTTACGCCAACGCCCTCGGGCATCTCGACCTTAAACCAAATGAAGTCAGTCTTCTTGGCAACGGGGGCCTTTTCTTTGCTCTCGCTCTTAGCGGCGCTGCCGCCCCCGCCCGATGCGCTCCCGCCGCAGCCGACAAGGGCAAACGCGGCAAAGAGGGCGATGCAAAGGGAAAGGATCGATAGGGTCTTTTTCTTCATGGTGGCGTCCTCCTTGTCTGCCGATGACATCACGGCGCCGCATGCTGTTGGGGTACTGATTGCACTGGCGGCGGATGTCTCTGTGCACTGTGCGGCTTATGCCTCCGTTCATCGCTTGTGGCCGTTGCGCGGCCGTGCCCCAACGGGTTCCTTACTTATAGATATGCCCCAGTTTGTGCCGTTCGGGAGTCTCGAAAGGTGGGCCATGTGTCCCATGTTTGCAGCGCCGACGCCTATCGTTCGTCATAGAAATCCGCGATGGCCAGGTGTGCTGACGCTCATGTGCTTATGGGCTAGACTTAGCATCATTACGTGTTTGATGCGGTTGGTCGGCGGTTGCCGCCCGACCGATCTATATGACTTGAAGGTGCATACGTATGAGCCAAGAGATGATGGACAAGACCTGCCGTGGGTTTGCCGAGGCGCTGGCCGCGCGCGAGCCGGTTCCCGGCGGCGGTAGCGCGAGCGCCTTTGTGGGCGCGCTGGGCGCCTCGCTTTGCGGGATGGTCGCTCGCTACGGGGCGACCAATCCCGCGCTTAGCGATCGGGCGGACGATCTGACGCGTGCATTTGCCCAGGCAGACGAGTTGGCGCAGGAACTAGTGGGTCTGGTTGCCGAGGATGTTCGTGCATACGGCCAGGTGTCTGCGGCATACGGTATTCCTCGTGATGACCCGGCTCGACCCGCGGCGATTCAGGACGCGTTGCGCGTGGCGGCCCTGCCTCCGTATCGCATTATGGATGCCTGTGGTCGTGCGCTGGCGCTGCTCGAGGACATGGCCGACAAGGGTTCGCGCCAGTTGCTGTCCGACGTGGCATGCGGCGCCGTGTTCTGCCGCGCCGCCATGCAAGGCGCGAGCCTGACGCTCTTTGCCAACACCACATCTATGAAAGACCGGGCGCGCGCCGAGGAACTCGAGGCGGCGTGCGATGAACTGCTGGATACGTGGCTGCCGCGCGCCGATGCACTGGCGCGCCGTGCTGCTGACGCCGCAAGGAAGAGGGGATAGCCATGGCCGAGCTGCTCAAGGGTGCTCCCGTTGCCCGTGCTTTGACCGAGGAGCTTGCCGCTCGTTGCGCCGCCCTGCGCGAACAGGGCATCGTGCCGACGCTGGCCATCGTGCGTGTGGGCGAGCGCGAGGACGACCTGTCCTACGAGCGCGGCGCCCTCAAGCGCTGCGAGAAGGTTGGCATTGAGGCTCGCCGCGTCTTGCTTCCCGCCGATGTTTCGCAGGATGAGTTGCTGGCGGCTATCGAGGGCATTAATACCGATTCGGCTGTTCACGGCTGCCTGATGTTTCGTCCGTTGCTCGCTGGGCTTGACGAGGATGCGGTTGCCGCGGCACTCGATCCCGCCAAAGATGTTGACTCCATGACACCGGCCTCGCTGCTTACCACGCTTTCGGGTCGCGGCGAGGGCTTTGCTCCTTGCACGGCCGAGGCCGTGTTGGCATTGCTGGACCATTACGGTGTTGAGCTGGATGGGGCCAAGGTTGCGGTTGTTGGTCGGTCGCTGGTAATTGGTTGTCCCGTAGCCGCCATGCTTACGGCTCGCAATGCCACGGTGACGACGTGCCATACGCATACGCGCGACTTGGCTGCCGAGTGCCGTGCAGCTGATATTGTGGTTGCGGCCGTTGGACGCGCGCGCACGATTGGCGCGGATGCGGTTCGTGGGGGCCAGACGATCATCGATGTTGGCATTAATTGGGACGAGGCCGCTGGCAAGCTGGTCGGCGATGTCGATTTTGATGCTGCGGAACCAATCGTTGGCGCAATTACTCCGGTGCCGGGCGGCGTGGGGGCTGTGACCACCGCGATTCTCGCCAAGCACGTGATCGAGGCGGCGGAGCGCGCATCGAAATAGTCGTTTTTGACCACAGGGGTTGCCGGGGCGGCTGTTTCGCCCTTTTTGCGCCGAAGCGATACACTGTTGCCGTTTGATTTCTTCGCTCAAGGAGGATGCGCATGCCGTGCACAACGATTTTGGTTGGTAAGAACGCGAGCTACGACGGGTCGACGCTGGTTGCCCGCAATGAGGACTCGTCCAACGGGGTGTTTGAGCCCAAGCGCATGCGTGTTGTGCACCCCGACGAGCAGCCGCGTGTCTACACAAGCGTCTTGAGCCACCTGACCGTTGAACTGCCCGACAATCCCATGCGTTACACAAGCGTCCCCGACGTTGTCCCGGGTCATGGCGTTTGGGCCGAGGCCGGCTTCAACGAGCTCAACGTTGGCATGTCCGCAACCGAGACGCTTACCACCAACGAGCGCGTCCGCGGCGCCGATCCGCTCGTGGACTACGTGCCCGCCAAGGGCAACGAGGGCGAGGACGGCTATGTTCCGGCGCAGCCCGGCGGTCTGGGTGAGGAGGATATGGTGACCCTGGTGCTGCCGTACGCCAAGTCTGCCCGCGATGGCGTGCGTATCCTGGGTGACCTGCTCGAGCGCTACGGCACCTACGAGAACAACGGCATCGCCTTTAGTGACGTTGACGAGGTCTGGTGGCTCGAGACCATCGGCGGCCACCACTGGATCGCCAAGCGCGTGCCCGATGACGCCTATGTGACCATGCCTAACCAGCTGGGTATCGATAGCTTTGACCTGGACGACGCCGAGGGCGCCCAGGCAGATCATATGTGCTCCGCCGACCTGCGCTCCTGGATGGCCGAGTGGCATCTGGATCTGACGCTGGGCGTCGAGGGCGACGGTCCCGCTGCGGTCTTCAGCCCGCGCGAGGCCTTTGGCTCGCACAGTGACAGTGACCACGTCTACAACACGCCGCGCGCCTGGTACATGCAACGCTGCCTCAACCCCAGCGATGTGTGGGATGGTCCCGAGGCCGACTACACGCCCGAGAGCGACGACATCCCCTGGAGCCGCGTGCCCGAGCGCAAGGTGACCATCGAGGACATCAAGTACGTGCTTTCGAGCCACTACCAGGGCACGGAGTACGACTGCTACGGCAGCAAGGGCACGCCCGCCACGCGCGGCGCCTATCGTCCCATCGGCATCAACCGCAACAGCCAGCTTGCCGTGCTGCAGCTGCGCCCCTATGCGCAGCCGGCGTATCGCGCCGTGCAGTGGATGGCGTTTGGCTCTAACTCGTTTAACGCGCTCGTGCCGCTGTACGCCAATGTCGAGACCATGCCCGAGTACTACGCCGGCACGCAGGCTCGCGTGACGTCGGAGAATTTCTATTGGGCAAATCGCCTGATCGGTGCCTTGGCCGATGTTCGCTTCCATGAGTGCGGTCGCGCGGTCGAGGATTATCAGGAGAAGGTCGGCGGCATGGGCCACAAGCAGATTCACGACGTTGACGCTGTCGTAGCCGCGCTGCCCGAGGCCGAGGTGCCTGCCGAGCTCGCCCGTGCTAACGAGGCCTTTGCCGAGCTTGTGCGCGTGGAGACCGACGCTCTGTTGGGCAAGGTGCTCTACACCACGAGCTGTGCCATGAAGAACTCCTTCGCGATGAACGACAACGTAAGGTAAAGACAACCTTGCAGCGAGCGAGCGGGACAAACGCCGTCAAAGGCTTTGCCCCGCTCGATTTCTATCTCGGCGGTAAAACGATTTTGTGTCGTTCGCTCAATCTTGGGTACAAGAAGGCCAATGCAGTTGTTCATGATTGGAGCCAACCATGGTTATGAAATTCGATCAGCTTGTTAACGGTGCCATCAACGTGGGCTTCGGCGCCGCCGCCGTTGCCGTCGAGGGCGGCAAGAAGGTCCTTGACGACCTCAATACCAAAGGCGAGCAGGTTCGCAAGGACGCCGGAACCCCCGATATCGCCCGCAGCGTGTCCGATATGTTCGAGCAGGCCGGTGGCACCATTTCCGACCTGACCGAGCGTCTGGGCATGCAGGGCGAGACCGCGGCCCAACGCGTGCTCGACGAGCTCATTCTGGCTCGCGTCCGCGTTATGACTGCGCCCGAGCGTACGGCCTTCCTGGCCCATGTGCGCGACATCGTCGATTCGGTCGAGGACAACGTGACCTCGGTGCCCGTCGAGTCCGTTGAGCCCGACGATGCGAAGGATACCGAAGAGGCCGAGTAGCAGCGCAGATGGCAGATTCCACCACCGATTACAACAATCTAGATCCTCTGGGTGACGAGGCGGCGGTTGTCGATGAGGTCGACGCTGCCGTCTCGGGCGCTCGCAAGAAGCCACGCGCTGTCGATATGGTGCCCGAGGAGCCCGACGCGATGGCACCGGACGAGGAATACCAACTCACGCCGGCGGGTCGTCGCGAACGCATTGGGCAGATTGTTCGCCTGGTCAAAAAGTACCGCGTGTGGGATAACCTCACGCCGGTTCGTTTGCGCCGCCTGCTCGAGGAACTCGGCCCTATGTTCGTCAAGATGGGGCAGATTCTGGCCAACCGGTCCGAGATTCTGCCGCAACGCTTTTGCGACGAGCTGCGTCGTCTGCGCTCCGACGTGGAGCCGGTGCCGTACGAGGTGGTGCTTCGCTGTCTGGAGGAAGAATACGGCCTGCGCCTGGGGGAGATGTTCGATGCGATCGATCCCAATCCGCTTGGTAGCGCATCGCTCGCGCAGGTGCACCGCGCTCGTCTGGTGACGGGCGAGGATGTGGCCGTCAAGGTGCAGCGCCCCGGTGCGCAGCAGGTTATGGCGCAGGACATAGACATCATCCGTTCGGTGGTGCGCATCGTTTCCAAGTTCGTCAACACCGATCAGTTTGTTGACCTGCACGGCGTGGTCGAAGAGCTGTGGACCTCGTTTCGCGAGGAGACCAACTTTTTGGCCGAGGCCAAAAACCTCAACGATTTCTATGACTTCCACAAAAGCGTGCATGGCGTGTCGTGCCCCAAGTCCTACCTAGATCTTTGCACCGAGCACGTGGTGGTCATGGACTACATCGACGGCATCTCCATTGCCGATCCCGAGCGCCTGGTGGCCGAGGGCTATGACTTAGAGAAGATTGGCGCCGCGATCGTCGAGGACTATTCGACGCAGGTGCTCGACGACGGCTTTTTCCATGCCGACCCGCATGCGGGAAACATCATCCTCAAAGACGGCATTGTCTACTTTATTGACCTGGGCATGGTCGGGCGCATGTCGAGCCACGACCGCGGTATCGTCAAGGATATGATTTTCGCCGTGGCCGAGGGCGATGTGCCCAAGCTCAAGGATTCGCTCATGCGTTTTGCCGTGACGCGCGGTGATTCGGCCGAGCTCGATCATTCGGCCTTTTTGTCCGATTTGGACTTTATCGTAGCCGACTTTGCAGGACTCGATCTTAAGGATCTTGATATCGGCGAGTTTTTGACCTCGCTGTTAAACCTCGCGCGTAAGAATGACGTTGAGCTGCCGAGCGTGGTGACGATGTTCGCGCGCGGCATGGTGACGCTCGAGGGTTTGCTGACCGAGTACATGCCCAACGTCAACATGATCCAGATCATCCAAACGCACATTAAAAACGAGAAAAGCACCTATGCGCGCGTGCGCGACATGGGGCGCGATCTTGCCGCGAGCAGCTATCGCGCGGCGAAGGGCTCGCTCGAGGCGGCCGAGTATCTGGGCCTGGCTTCGCGCATGCTCACGCGCGGCCAGCTTAAGGTGAACACGCAGATCATGAGCAGCGATAAGGCGCTGCGACAGCTGGGCGGAATTATCGACCGCATGTCGATGGCTATCGTTATCGCCGGCCTGTTTATCGGTTCGTCGGTGGTGTACTACGCACGCATCGAGCCGGTTGTGTTTGGTATCCCGGTCATTGGCTTTATGGGCTACGTGAGCGCGCTGGTGCTGGCGCTGATGCTGGGCCGCGAGATCTGGCGCAACAGTCACGGCGGCAAGCGTTAGCGATTCCCCGGAATCAGAGAAAGACGGATCCTTTTGCTCTGCACTCCATCCACGCCCTTTTCTATCGCAAACCATAGCTTTTACCTTGGGCTTCGCCTGTGTGCGGGGCCCTTTTGCGTGCTACCATACTGACAGTAATAATCGATGGCCTAGATGGTGGTGCGGAGACGCACGAACGCGCGGTTTTCCTGCGCGTTTGGGAGAATCGGGGTGCAAGTCCCCGGCTGTACCAGTAACCGTAATTCCTCTTGGCCCGGGATGTTCGCGTCGCAGATCGGACGACGCGCCCGGGTCGGTAAGGTTAAGTCGGATCGCCTCCCATCTTGCACGCGGGCGCGGCGCATGCCGCCGGTACGCGTTGGGCTCTGGAGGGAAGGGGGACCCCGATGGGGGTACTCAAGCGCAATATGCGCGATGACGTGGGGCAGCCGCTGGGCAATGCTCCAAGTGCAGACAATAGGAGACAAATGGATATGTTTGAGGACGAGTGCCAGCGCGCCTCGTGGCGTCGTCATGGAGCGATTGTCCGTGGAGTAGCCAAGCGCGGCCTGGTGGCATTCCTGGCCTTCGCGATGGCCTTTGGCACCACGCCCGCCCAGATGTGGGCCGAGGGCGCCGAGGGCATTGCCGAGGCCGTGGCGCAGGCGACAACGCCGGGCGAGGGTTCGGCTGCCGGCGAGGGCGCGGTTGCCGATGCTGGCTCGAATGGCGCCGCTGCTGAGGACGGCACGAATGCCGCCGAGGACGGCACGAATACCGCAGACAACGATAGCGCGTCAGCCGATGACGCCGCCAACGCCGAGAACCCTGCGGCGGCAGCATCTGTCGCCTCGGAGCAGGGCGAGCCGAAGGCCGTTGCCGCTTCCGCCACGACGCTTACGAGCGATGCCAAGGTCTACATTCAGGATTCCAAGGATAAGGACAACGCCTCTTCTTTCCAGTGGAAGTCTGGTGCGCTCAGCGCGGGCGACACGCTTTGGGCCAACATGTATGACGAGGTGGAGACCGAGGACTATTGGGGTGACCCCACCACCGAAACTCAGTCTGTTTCCAACCCCGGCACCTGGACCTACACCTGGCTTGCTGGCACGGTTAAGACAAGCAACGACGTCTCCGACTACACCGAGGTCGTAGGCCATGAGCAGTCCCTTACCGTCACCGACGCCATGGTGGGCAAGTACTTCATCTGCAAGGTGACGGCGGGTGGCAAGGACTACTACGGCCCCTCCGTCTCTTATGGCTCGGGCATCAATGCCAATTACATTCCCGGTCCCGTGTTGGGCGCTGGGCAGGCAAACCTCTACTCCGTCAAGCTGAGTAGCTCGTCTCCCGCCGTTGGCGACACTCTGACCGCTACGCCGTACACTGCGTACAACACGCCCGCCGCGAGCGACACCAAGGTGACCTACACCTGGTACGAGTCGACCAACAAAAACTCCGGCTGGGCCGAGATTGAAGGCGCGACGACTGCCTCCCTCACGCTAACCGACGCTCTCGAGGGCAAGTACGTCAAGGTCAAGGCAAGCGCCGGGGTAAACGACGTTGAGGCCACGACGAGCGACGCCGTGCTCAAGGCCGGCGCGGTCAAGCTCGCCGGCGTCGAGCTTTCTGCGCCTTCCACGGAGATCGGCGCGACCCTCACGGCTAAGGCGTACACCGGTTCGAGCTACAGCCCCTCTTACGTCGACAACTCCAAGGTCACCTACACCTGGAAGAAGTACAAGGGCACCCCGGCGCCCAGCAGCTCCACAAAGTGGGAGACCATCGAGGGGGAGTCCGGCCCCACGTTTACGGTGACTGACGACCTTGAGGGCTACTATGTCTCAGTGTCTGCGAACGCGGGCGCCAATGATGTAGCCTTTGGTGCTTGGTCGACCGGCTACGGCGTGGGTCCCTTCAAGCAAGCCGGTGCTGTGGACATCTACTCCGCCATCCTGGCCCCCGAAGGCTCCACCTCCGGCACCTTTGTCTATACCGTTGACGACACCGTCCAAGCCCTTGCTAAAGAGAAGAAGGACGCCTCCGATTACATCGATTCCTCGAAGCTGAGCTACCAGTGGCAGGTCGCAGATGTCAAGGGCGGCATCTACACCGATATTGAAGGTGCGACGTCGAGTACCCTTAAGCTCGCGGCTTACGAGGGCAAGTCGGTCCGTTGCCATGTAACCGCAAAGATTGGCGGCAGCGATTACACTACTAAGGGCACGAGCCGCATTGGTGCCGCTGGCTCCGTCAACATCACGAGCGTTAAGCTCGATAAGACGGGCGAGGTCAATGCGGGCGAAGCTATCACGGCGACCGCCAATGCGGCTTCGGGTGATGTGACCGCCAACGAGCGCGTCGCGTGGTCGTGGTACTGCGGCGATACAGCGAAGACGTGCACGACGAAGATCGATGGCGCGGCCACCAATACCTTTGCACCCGATGCGTCCTACGCCGGTAAATATGTCGTGGCATGTGGTAACGGCGGTTTTGGTGACGAGAAGTCGAGTGCTGTTCTCGTTGTCGAGGCTGGCTCCGTTGAGCTTTACGGTGTGACGGTTGAGGGCGCGTTGGCATCTGGCCAGATTGCCGCAGGCAAGGTTCTGACGGCCAAGGCGACCAAGGGCAACTACTACACTGACGTCTCCGCGACGGACACGGTCCACTATCAGTGGCAGTACTCCAACGACAAGAGCTCCTACGACAGCCACTTCGTCAACATTCCCGATTCGACCGACTCCGCAACGTACACGCCCACGGCCGATATGGTGGGCAAGTACATTCGTGTGATCGCCACGAGCAAGAACTCGGTGAAGAGCACCGAGAAGAAGAGCACCTACGGCGGTACGCAGTCCGTCGACCCCGTTGGCCCTGTGACGCTTGCCGGTCAGTACAAGCTCAAGTCCGTTGCGCCCAACGAGGCTTCTTCGACGACGCTCTCCGTTGGCACGGTGCTCACGCCGCGCGTGAAGATTCCCGGCTCCTCGAGCTGGTCTGATTCCGATCTGCCCGAGGACGCTAAGCTCACGCTCGCTTGGTATGCCAAGGGCGAGGATGATTCGGATTGGGTTGAAGTCACCGACGGCATTGACGCCGAGACCGGTGCGCTGACGCTCAACGATCCCCTCATCGGCAAGCGTATCAAACTCACGGCGAGCGCTCTCGACAACACGGTTGAATGGGTTTCGTCGGACAGCGTTACCGCGGCGGGGGAGTATAACCTGCTGCGCGTGACCACTACGCCGCA
Source organism: uncultured Collinsella sp. (assembly GCA_937943045.1). GTDB lineage: Bacteria > Actinomycetota > Coriobacteriia > Coriobacteriales > Coriobacteriaceae > Collinsella. Next base: position 93,310 of record CALEBN010000054.1, read on the forward strand.
GATCAATAGCGATACGACCCATCTCGTCTCAGGTGATAGCGTTAAGGCGACGGCGCAGGCCAAGCGCGCCGACGGTTCGGCCACCAATGGTATCGACGTCACCGGTCAGGCGACTGTTGCTTGGTATGCGGCCGACGACGCGAAGGCTCCCGCGGCCGACTGGACGCTGCTGTCCGATATGTCGGGCGCCGAGGCGACGGTCTCGGCATCTGCTGCTGGCAAGTATCTGAAGGCTGTCGCCACGAGCGGAAGCTCGACGGTCGAGCTCGTCTCCACCAACAAGGTTATCGCCGCGGGTTCGCTCGAGGCTGCAGTCCAAAAGCTCAACGATGCTAACAAGCAGATTGTTGTTGACTACAGCGCCAAGGGCGGCAACGTCAATGATGCGCTGAAGGCACAGCTTGCTGATCTGGGATTTACCGACGTTGACGTTAAGGTCTCCGAGGGCGGCGTGCTCTTTAAGGCTGAGGACGCCAAGGCCACGGTCGGCATCTCCGATGCGCAGGACAAGACCAATGGCGATGTAACGTTCTTCTTCATTGACCCCAACGACTACACCGGTTACAACATCGACGGTCTGCGTAGCGCCGATGTGGCGTTTGAACTGTCGCGCGATGGCGAGAAGACCGAGTATTACCAGCCCAACAAGACGGTTCAGGTGGCTTGGGACGAGGCTCGTGTGCAGCAGATGCTCGACGATGCCGCCGAGCAGGTTGCCATCGGTTACGCTGCGGGCGATTCGGCCGAGTCCGTTACGTCCAACCTCACGCTTCCGTACCGCGCGGGCTCCAAGAGCAAGTTCGAGGTTAGCTGGAAGAGCTCCGACGGCGACGCCATTTGGCCGTCCGGCTATGGCTGGAGCGATTACACCGGCAAGGTGACGCGCGCCTCGAGCGATCGCGCCGTTACGCTGACCGCGACGGTTTCGTTTGTGAAGGGCGGCCCGAGCGATGTCGAGGGCACGCACGACTTCACCGTGACCGTCAAGGGCGACCCCGAGAAGGTTGCTGCCGACAAGAAGGCGCTGCAGGAGAAGGTCGACGCGGCGTTTATTTACAACAACATCAAGTACTCCGGTACCGATGCGGTTGCCAATAAGGACGGCCTGACCGATGACCTCCAGATGCCGCGCACGAGCACGCTCGGCGTCGACGGAAAATACTATAAGGTCGAGTACTCCGCGAGCACCGATGACGTGACCTTCAACGGCTATAAGGGCACGGTCTTCCGTCCCGAGGCCGGTAAGAGCGCCGTCTCCACGAAACTCACCTGCACGGTTACGGATAAGAACAACGCTGAGGTCACTGCCACAAAGACGCTTGACTTCACGGTTGCGCCGCAGGATCAGGCCGACCTCGACAATGAGCTTAAGCTCATGGAGGCCGCCAAGGCGGGCTACGCCGAGGCCATCCTCGACGGCCAGGACGCCGCCGGCGTGACCGCAAATATGCATGCCTTCCAGAAGGCGTATCTCGACGCCGATGGTAAGCTCGCGTGGAGCTACGACAAGGCGTCTACCGACGCTGCGGGCTCGGGCATCGTCCCGGTTGAGCTCGAGGGCTACGACGACATGAGCGGCCAGCAGTGGCGCCTCTTCAAGTCGAGCGACACTGGTGTCGTCTCTGCGGAGAACCTTCTTGTCACGCAGCCTGAGTACAACACCAAGGTCACCATTACTTCTCGCCTTTCCAGTGAGAAGTACGCGCGTTACGCCAAGCGCTATCCGGATAATGCCACGTACGCAAAGCTCGCCAACCAGGACGTCTCTGCGACAGTGACCGTGCTTGGAACGAGTGGTCAGGTCGCTCCTGAGGTTACAGCAACATGCTCGGTTATCGGCATCGATGCCGATGGCAACCAGCAGACCTGGACCGCCGCCGAGCCGTACACGTTAAAAACGGGGTCTACCGCCGCCGACCTCTCTGAGGCGCTCTTCAAGAAGCACGGCCTCAACGTCGATTACGGCATGGGAACCTGGGGCTGGTACCTCAATTCCATCACCTCGCCTGTCGACGCGGGCCGAACGCTTGGCTATGATTCGCAGACCGGAGCGTACTGGCAGCTCTTCATCAACGGCACGGCCGCATCGGTTGGTGCGGGCGGCTACGTGCTCGAGGCCGGCGACTCGGTCGTCTGGTGCTACTCCAAGTACGGCGACCCGGCGCCCACCGACCAGCTCTCCGTGAGCTGCGAGGTTGTTGGCCAGGCTAAGGACGGTAGCCAGCAGACCTGGGCTCAGCCCACGACTATCCAAGTGAAGGAGGGCTCGACCGCGGCTGAGCTCTCTGAGCAGGTGTTCAAGCAGGCTGGCATTGGCGCCGACACCGGGACGGGCTCCTACGGCTGGTACCTCAACTCGCTCACCTCTCCGTTTGATGAGGACGTAAAGCTCTCGACCGAAAAGGTTGACGCTTCCACTTGGAATTACTGGCAGTTCTTTGTCAACGGCAAGCTCGCAAATGTGGGCGCCGGTAACTACACGCTCAAGGCCGGTGACAAAGTTTCCTGGGTCTACGGCTCTGACGGTACTATGCCTGGGCAGACAAAGGCTTCCCTGCAGATTATCGGTGTTGACAGCGGCGGTAATGTTCAGACGTGGGCGCCTGCAGCTGACTACACCATGGTTGATACCGCGACCGTGGCTGATGCGACTGAACTTGCCTTCAAGCAGAGTGGCATCTCTGCGGATTATGGTACGGGTACATGGGGCTGGTTCCTCAACTCAATTACATCGCCGTTTGATGAGCGAACGCTCGCATGGGACTCCACGACTGGGGCTTACTGGAAGCTCTTTATCGATGGCAAGCCTTCCGATTTGGGCGCGGGCAGCGTCCAGCTGAAGGACGCGAAGTCTATCGCCTGGGTCTATACGGCTGGCGACAAGCTGCCTGACCCCGATGCCCTCACGACCGACCCCAACGCGCCTAAGTCTAACTTCGACTCTGCCTGGCCTGCGTTTGCCGGCGGCAAAGTCAATGGCTCGGTTGCCGAAGTGCCGACTCCGTCTGGTGCGGCTGAATCTGCGTGGGATGAGCCCGCGGATATCAAGGGCGATGCAAAAGGCGTTTCGGACTTGCTCATTATCGACGGTAATATTTGCGCGGTTAAGGGCAACCGCATTGTGCTCATAGATTCTGAAACCGGAAAGAAGGAGCTTGCGAGCTGCTCTATTGGCGCGAACATTGGCTACTTCTGCCGTCCCGCCTATAAAGACGGCTATCTGGTTGTTCCTTTTGAGGACGGCTCGCTCGGCATTTTTGTTCTGGACAAGAAGGATGGGCAGTACTCGATAGCCTGTCGATACAAGACCCCTTCGCTCGGGATCAAAGATACCCAAGCTCTCACGTCCGTGACCATCTCCGGCGGCAAGGCCTACGCAGGCTTCACTGTTGTCGACGGTTCAGAAGGTGCGCTCGTGTGCGTTGACCTGGCTTCAGGCAAAGTGGGCTGGACAACAGACAAAAAGAAGTCCGAGACCAACGAGAACGAGGGCTACTACTGGGCGGGCGCTGCGGCCTCCGGTGACGACATCATCATCGGTAACGAGTCCGGTAAGGTTGCCCTCATTGATGGCTCCAACGGCAAAGAGCTCTCGAGCGTAAGCGTAGGCACGCCCGTTCGCTCCGGCATCATTGCCGTCGAGGTTGGCGAGAACGGCGACGGCACGTATCTCGCGGTCTCCCGCGATAACGGAACGCTCTACAAGATTCGTCGCAGCGGGGGCAAGCTGACCCTCGAGGGCAAGCCCGTTGCCTTCGCGGCCATCTCCACCTCTACGCCGGCAGTGAGCAACGGCCTGGCGTATGTCTGCGGCATGGACATCGAGGGTTACGGAACGCTCTCTGTCATCGATCTGAGCACTATGAGCGTTAAAAAGAGCATCCGCGCAGACAAGGGCGAGTCCAAGAGCACCCCGCTCGTCTCGGTTCAAGGTAACGACACGTACGTGTACTTCACCTGCAACGCTCTGCCCGGTGGCGTTTACGCTTATAAACTGGGCGACGATGCGGCGCAAATGATATTCACGCCCGACGCAAAGTATCGTGAATACTGCACCGCTTCTATCATCTGTGATGAGAAGGGCAACCTGTACTACGCCAATGACTCGGGACGCCTCTTTAAGCTAGCGGGTGCCGAGTCCTGGAGAGTTGCGTTCGATGTACAGGGCGGTTCGTACGTCGCACCGCGTTATGTTGCCAAGAACAAGATGGTTTCCGAGCCGGCTGCCCCAACCCGCGACGGATATACGTTCCTCGGCTGGTACACCGCCGAAGGCGAGAAGTGGGACTTCGCCAAGGACGTCGTGACGGCCGATATGACGCTCTATGCCAAGTGGACCAAGAATGCCGTTAACCCTGGCGGTAGTGGTGGCTCTGGCTCTAATGGCGGCTCGGGTAATGCCGGTGCTGGTTCTGACCCCGGTAACGGCACAAACGGCCAGCAGAGCGGCGGTGCCGTTTCGCCTGGGCAGAAGCCTGTGTCGTCGACCACGACCAAGACCAAAACCAAGGACGGCAAGGATTCCAAGAAGGATTCCGACAAGTCCGACAAGAAGGACAGCAAGAAGTCTGATAAGAAGTCCGCTGAGGCTCCTGTGCAGCAGTCTGGCTTCAATCCGCTCGCCATCGCTGGCGTGGCGGCCGGCGTGATCGGTCTCGCCGTCATCGGCGTGTTCGTGCTCACCAAGCGTCGGTAGGTGAGGGCTGTGTCCAATAAGCCTCAGGACGCTGAGTCCAAGCAGCCCGACTCGTCGTTCATCCAGCTTGACGATGCAAAGCAAAAGGGCGCCGCTTCGGCGGCGTCCGTCCCGCGGCACAAGGCGCTTGTTGGCGCCCTGACGGCCGTCTGCACCGTTTTGATCGTTGTGTCGCTAGGCTTTGTTCAACCTTCTTCCAGCGGTGCTTGGTCCATCGATTGGATCACTCGGGCCGTGGCGGGGAAGAGCGTTGCCGACTCTGGCTCTGCTGCCTCTCACAAGACAGAGGCGGGTTCCTCGTCTTCTGATGCCGTGGACTCTAAGTCCAAGAAGTCGGATGAATCGGACTCCAAGGACGATTCCGAATCTTCGGATAAGGACTCCAAAAAGGATTCGAAGGAGAAGAAGTCCGAAGACAAGGGCGGCAAGACGTCCAACAACGCGTCTGCTGGACAGGGCTCCGAATCCGCCGGTGGATCGAGTTCTTCTGACGGCTCTTCTTCGGGCGGCGTCTCGGTGGCTGGCGGTGGGTCTGCATCCAACAGTGGCGGTGCCTCTGCGGGCAATCAAGGCGGCTCGCAGCAGCCTGGCTACGTCACGGTGACGGTTGCGGTCACATCGAGTGCCGTGGGCAATCCTGTGTCTTCTGGTGGCACCTTCACCTTTAACGAAGGCGCTACCGTCTATGATGCCCTGTGCGCCCTGGGCCTTTCCGTCAATGCGCACGGCTCGTCGTATGGCACGTATGTCGCCGCTATCGGCGGCTTGGCAGAGAAGGAGCACGGCGGCACGAGCGGTTGGATGTACTCCGTCAACGGCGTGGCGCCAAACACAGCGTGCAGCAACTACGTCCTACACAACGGCGACAGCGTAGTCTGGTATTACGTAACGGGCTAGATACCTCGACATAACGCGCCAAACGGGCGGTTCGGACAAACATCCGGGCCGCCCGTTTTTCATGCGTAGAGGACTGGGTCGCCGGGTCTCTCGGCAAACAAAAAAACCGGTTGGAACGAGAATTCCAACCGGTTATACCTTCAAGCAAATGTCGGGCCGTCTACGAACGTGCGCCCTCGAGGAAGAAGCGACGGCTAAAGTAGTTGTACCAGGTGACCAGGAACGTTGCGATGGCCTTCATGGCCTGGTAGCCGATGCTCAAAAACGTGACGCCCACAAACATGTACAGGTCGTTGAGGCCCAAACCGATCACCGACAAGATGGTGAAGATCGTGAACTCGCGCTTACGGCTCATGCCCTCGCGATGGTCGAACACGTACTTCATGCTGAGCCAGTAGTTGACCACGACGGACGTGATAAACGAGAGCGTGGTGCTCATCAAAAAGTCGAGGTGGAACAGCTCGACGAGCGCAATGAGCATGCCCCAGTCGATGCCAAAGGAGATAAGACCCACGACAGCGAACTTGAGGAACTGCTTGGTATGAGGTTGTGCCAGTGCCTTGCGCACGTAATCACATCCAATGCGTTGATGAATCGAGCAACGAGATACTTTAGAGCTTTTGCATAGGAAACGTAAGGTCTTTGGCAAGAACTATACGAACTCGCCAAATATTCAAGAGGTAATCCGCAAACGTTGCAAATCTTCCCGCAAACGAGCAGGGCCCACGAACAACGCAGTGCTCGACGTGCGTCATCCGCAGGTCCCCGTAGCTGTGCGGAAAAGTCGAGCTACTTGGTCTCGTCGCCCTCCAGGAAGATCTTTCGGGTCACAAAGTTGTAGACCATAACAAGCGCGGTGGCGCAAATCTTGGCGATATTGGCCTCGAGCCCCAGGCCGGCGTTGAGCGCCAGCACGATACCGTCGTTGAGTGCCAAGCCAATAACGGACAACACGACAAAGATGATGAACTCGCGGCGGCGGCTCATGCCCTCCTTGTGTGCAAATACGTACTTCATGCTCGCGACGTAGTTAAAGATGAGCGAGACGATAAAGCCACTGGTGTTGGCGATCAGGATATTGAGGCCCAGGCCGTAGTGGAGCAGATTCATGATGCCAAAGTCGATGACGGTGGCAATGACGCCGACGACGCCAAACTTCATGATCTGCGCAAGGAGCTTTTGCATGGTACCTGCCTTAGGGTGGCGCCGGGGCGCCGTGGGGATGACAAACTCAGCAAGTTTAGCCAATCCGCGCAGGCGGGGCTAGGCGCGCTCCTCGATAGCACCGTTTCTATATGCATCGAGCAGTTGGCGCAGGTCCTGGATCTGGCTGCGAATCTTGACGCCGGTATCGGTGTCGCTCACCATGCGGCGCCGGTCGGCCTCGTCAAAGCGGTTGGTCTCGCTTTCGATGTCGATGTTGCGCGTGAGTGCCTCGGCAACCGTTGTAAAGGCCCGGTGCGACTTGAGGCGGCATCCGCGTGAGCTCGAGATAAGCGTGTAGCCGGCGATGCCTGTTTTGGGATGGTAGGCGCGACAGAAACCGCCATCGATGACCAGCAGCTTACCGTTGGCGCGGATGGGCTGCTCGCCTTTGGTGGTCTTGACCGGGGTGTGGCCGTTGATGATGTGGCCCGTCGGCGAGCAGGCCATGGGTGCGACGCCAAACTCGCGCATGATATCGTCGCAAACGGACGAGGACGTGGTGAGCGTATAGTACGGGTCCATCGGCTCGACCCACGTGTTCTTGTCGGCGATGTAGGCGCGCTCGAACGTGCGCACCACGCGTCCGCTGGCGGGTGAGTTAAAGCCGATCCACAGGTACCACATCCAGTCGAGGGCATCGCGGTCGCCGACGCGCCAGGCGCGGCGGGCGATATAGTCGCAAAAATCAAAATAATCGCGGCCGGCATGCCAGGTTCCCAGGCAGTTCATGCTGCTAAAGGTGCCGTCTTCGTTGAGCGGCACGCAGCCGTGGAAGAGCAGATTGCCGTTGGCGACCTTATACATGGAGCCGTGGGTATAGAGGAAATCGATGTGGCGATGCAAGTGATCGGCGGTGACAAACTCGGACACGAGCTTGTCGATGATGTGCTGCTCCTCGGGCGTGAGCGTGTAGGGGTCCGCCGGATCGACGGTGGGGAAGTCGTTGGTCGTGAGCGGCCACACGCTGCCGTCGGCGAGGGTGACTGTGCCGGCGTCATGATCGATCTTGTCGAGCAGCAGGCGGTCGGCCATATCGAACTCGGGGTGGCGCTGGATAATCTGGCCCTCGAGCTTAAAGAGCAGGACATTAATGGCTTTGATCAGCGGGCTTATCGGCTCGCCGGCGGTATAGGTGGCGTCGGCGAAGGCGACAAGCTCGCGCAGCGAGATGCCATAGTCGTTCTCGAGAATCTCGTAGTTGTCGTAGCGCAGGTTGTTGCGCAGCACCGTGGCGATGCAGGCGGGCTCACCGGCCGCAGCGCCCATCCACAGCAGATCGTGGTTACCCCACTGAATATCGAGCGAATGATAGGTGAGCAGGCGGTCCATAATCTTGGCCGCACCGCCGCCACGGTCGAAGATGTCGCCCACCAAGTGCAGGTGGTCGACGGCGAGGCGCTTGATGAGCGAGGCAAGCGACTCGATAAAGTCGTCGGCGCTGGCGGTCTCCAGAATGGATTCGATAATGCGCTCGTGATACCGCACGCGGTAGTTGTTCTCATCCGGATGCGTGTGCAGCAACTCGTCGATGATGTAGGCGTAATCACGCGGGATGGCCTTACGCACCTTGGAGCGGGTGTAGCGACTCGAAAGCGAGCGGGCAACCACAATGAGCTGGTCGAGCATGGTCTTGTACCAGGTGGGCGAGTCCTCGCGCCGGCTGCGGACAAGATCGATCTTCTCGCGCGGATAGTAGATGAGCGTGCACAGCTCGCCCTTTTCGTCAAAGGAGAGCGTGTCGCCAAAGATCTCGTCGACATGCTCGCGTACGACGCCCGAGCAGTTGTTGAGGATGTGCATAAAGGCTTCGTACTCGCCATGCACATCGCTCATAAAATGCTCGGTGCCCTTGGGTAGGTTGAGGATGGCCGAGAGGTTGATGATCTCGGTGAATGCGGATTGCTCGGTGGGGAACTGTCTCGACAGCAGGCGCAGATACTTGAAGTCTTGCGGATTGCGATCGAATGCGACCATGAAGCACCTTCCGATGTGGTTGGTAAAACTGACAAACAGCGTCAAACGTTTATCAGTATGCGCCGCTTTTGTTTCGAATGGGGATGGGAGGTCGAATTGTTGGCCGAACGGTTTGGTAAATCGATTTAGTTGAGGTAGATATGGCGGTTGAGTGGAGACGCAGGGTCGTTTTTGCAGACGCATGCCTCCGGGATCGATAGAGATGATGACGGTAAAGATGTTCACTATCTTTGGTTCAATTTGGTAAATAGTGGACATTTGTACCGTATTCACGCTTGCTGTGCAATAATTTACGCAGCAATGAGTAAGGAGCCTCATATGAGTGATTTTGTCCTGACCTGTGAATCCGCCGCCGATCGAACCCGTGAGTTCTTTGCGTCGCGCAATATTTCTGTCGTGTGTTTTCATTACGAGATCGACGATGTTGTCTATACGGACGATCTGTATCAGTCGATTGCGCCGGACGAGTTTTTTGCCCAGATTGCCGCGGGCGCCATGCCCAAGACGTCTCAGGTGAGCGTGGGTGAGTACGAGGAGTTTTGGGAGCCGTTTGTTGCCGAGGGTAAAGACGTGCTGCACCTGGCGTTGTCGTCGGGTATTTCGGGCACGTATGGATCGGCCTGCGTTGCGGCGCAGATGCTTGCGGATCGCTATCCCCAGGGCGGCAAGGTACGCGTCATCGACTCGCTGGCGGCGTCTTCGGGCTTTGGCCTGCTGGCGGAATGTGCCGCCGACGTTCGCGATAGCGGCGCTTCGCTCGACGAGACGGCCGCTTGGATTGAGGAGCATAAACTCAACCTGCACCACTGGTTCTTCTCGACCGATTTGTCGAGCTACCTGCGCGGCGGTCGCATTTCGGCCGCGAGCGCGATCATCGGCACGGCGCTCAAGATTTGCCCGCTTATGACGGTCGATTGCGAAGGTGAGCTGGCGCCACGCGAGAAGATTCGCACCAAGAAGCGCGCGATCTCCGAGATGGCCAAGACCGTGATGGCGCATGTGCAGGACGGCGCGAACTATTCGGGCAAGTGCATCATGTCGCACTCGGCGTGCCGCGAGGACGCCGAGGCCGTTGCAGCACTGATAGAGGAACAGGTTCCGCAGCTCAAAGGCAAGATTGAGATCAATAGCATCGGTGCTCTGATTGGCTCGCATACCGGCCCCGGCACGGTGGCCGTCTTCTTTATGGGTGACAAGCGCGTGGACTAACGTTTGTGGGCTGGCTGACGGTTTTAACGGCTACGCCAGTTCTCCTGACATTCGATAACAGAAAAAGGCCCGTCCCGTTGTTTGCGGGGCGGGCCTTGCTGTTGCGACTAGCGTTTCTTTCCGCGGAAGAAGAAGCCGTGCAGCGAGGGCTTGAGTCCGCGGTTGGCGCGACGTTCCTCGATATGATCGTGGATCGAAGCGACGCGTTCGATGACTTCGTCGGGGATCGGCACATCGGGATTCATGTTCTCGACCTGGCTAACCTCGGCGGCGGCGACCTGGTCGATAATGGGCACATCGTCGTGCGAGATGACAGGTGTGGCGTCTTCCTTCATCTTGCGATAGCGCTGCATCATGTCGGTCTGCAGTTGCTGGGCCGATGGCGGCGTCCAGATGATGGCGTTGGCGCCGGCGGCGATGGTCTCACGGATGCTCTCGGGCGTTTTGCCGCCCGGTGCGATGAGCGGCAGGTTGGGATAGTGCTCGCGCAGTTCACGCAGGACCTGCGGCGTGTTCTTGCCGGCCGCGATGTTGAGGATCTTGGCTCCGGCGCGCACCTTGGCATGCGCATCGTCGTCGCAGCGAACGACCGTGGCGATGACGGGGATATCGGCGATGTTGGTGATGTGCTCGACCATCTCGGCGGTAGCGGGGGAGTTGACCACGCAGCCCGCCGCGCCCTGCATCTCGGATACGGCCGCCATCTGCACGGAACGCTTACCGGTGGTGGTGCCGCCGCCAACGCCCACAAAGACCGGGCACTCGGCAACAGTCAGCAGCGCCTGCGTAATGGCGGGCTGCGGCGTGAAGGGGTAGACGGCAAACACAGCGTCGGCATTGGAGTTGCGGATGACCGCCACGTCGGTGGTGTAGATGAGCGATTTGATGCGGCGGCCAAAGAGCGTAAAGCCGCTGGCCTCCTCGATCTCATCGGGCATGCGGAGGGCCGCCTTGCGCAGGCGCCCGTCGATGGGCAGCGGCTCCATGGGCAAAAGGCCGTTGGGAGTTACGGCCACCTGGGGCTCGGTAAATTCGTCTGCAAGCTCTACCTCGGAGAAGTCGACCGAGGCGACGATGTCCTCGTGAACCTCGGCGGGAACATCGATGGGGGCTTGGTCGTTCGTCGCGGCAGGCGTATCGAAGGAGCTGGTGCCGACAAAGGCGTCGACGCGCTCGTTTAAATCGTTGAGAGAATCCATGGCGGTCCGTTTCTATGTTCTGCGGTCGGCAGTGTACGACCGGCGTTGCGAGTGCTAAATCGTTTGACGAGTTGATTTTTCCCCGCCGCGCCATCCGTTAGACTGAAGGACCGGCGAACGTGAAGGAGCTGTGGTGGCGGGAATCGAGGTGCTATCTTGAATGTCCCGTATGCAAAAGAGAGGTGACGCGGTATGGAATTTTCGGCAATGTTAGGCTCGATTGGCCTATGCGTGGGCGCAATCGCTGCCGCCGCGGTCATCTACTTTGCGGTCACGGCCATTAAGGGCAAAAAGGCCGAGCGCAAGGAGCGTGAAGCGCTTGCGCGGCATAAGGACCAGCAGGACAGGCGCGCACGGCGATAGCTTGTTGAGTTTTGAATCCGTGCGCTAGCTGCGTTTTCGGACCAGGGCGATATAGAAGCCCTCAAAGTCGCGACTGGGCGGAATGGTCAGCGTGCCTGGCATGCCGTTGGCAATGGCCGAGACGTGACCCGCGGCAATGGCTTCGGTAAGGGCGTTGCACTCGATATGCGGCTTGTCGCCGGTATCCTGTGTGCGACGCGCTTCGCTTTCGCTTGGCGTGCCGTCGAGGGGGATGAGCTCGCAGTCCATATGCTTGTCGAGGGCCTCTTGCAGGGCGTCCTCGTTTTCCTGCGGCAAGATCGAACAGGTCGAATAGACCAGCGTGCCGCCCGGTTTGAGGGCCCCCATGGCGCGGTCCAGAAGTGCTCGCTGCGAGCGGGCGCACTTGACGAGCAGCTGCTCGGTGAGGCCGCGCAGACTTTTCTCGTTGCCGCTGATGACGGTGCCCGTACCGGTACAGGGGGCGTCGAGCAGGATACGGTCAAAGCGGAAGAACTCGTCAAGCTCGCGCGCGTCAATACGCATGACGGGCACGTTTTTGGCGCCCTGGCGGCCCAAGTTGGCCTCGAGCTTTTCGGCGCGGGGAATGCTCATCTCGCAGGCGGTGAGGTGCGCCTGGCCCTGGGTGAGGGCGGCGATCTGCGTCGTCTTGCCGCCGGGGGCCGCGCACATGTCCAAGATATCCTCGCCGGCCTGCGCGCCCAGCACCAAAGGAGGCATCATGGACGACAGACTTTGCAAGTAGATCTTGCCGTCGCGGTAGATGTCGAGATCCCACAGATCGGAAACCTGGGCCTCGGGCAGGATAAAGGCTTCTGGGTACCAGGCAACGGGGTTGTGGGCGATGCCGGCGGCATCGAGCGCCGCAGCGATGTCCTCGGCGGTCGCCTTGAGCGTGTTGGCGCGCAGCGTGACCGGGCGTGTGGCCGCGGCGCCAAAGCCTTCGATCACGAGCTCGGCATCGGCAGGCGTATAGGCGCCAGCAACCGTGTCGACCATAAAGCGCGGCAGGTCGGCGGCGGAGTGTTGGGCGGCAAGCTGGTCGGAAAGCTCGGTGGCGGCAAACTGCCTAAGCTTGAGCTCGGGCTTAACCTGCTTTTTCTGCTTACGACGACGCGGCTTGGACATCCGTCTTTCCTTCCACCTAAATGATTATTCTGGGACGGGGATTAAAAAATCATTTAATGATCCCCGTCCCAAAAAGACTGTACTGTGGCGCCCGGGAATGATTTTTTAATCCCCGTCCCAGAATAATCATTCCCGGGCGCGTTGCGGTTGCCTAGTACTGGCTCTCGTGCTTGCTAAAGAAGTCGAAGCGCGGGGGCAGCGGCTTCACGCGGTGCTCGCCGGGCTTCTCACCCAGGCTCTCCACAAACTCGTCCGTGGAGGCAAAGATGTTGTCCCAGCTAAAGAAGGCGACCGGGTCGACGTCGAAGTACTCGCAGATGAGCTCGCAGCCGGCCGGGACGATGCCGTGCATCAGAACGGTCGCCACGCGCAGCTCGGTAAAGGCATCGACCAGGGCCTGCTTCATGGCGGCGTTGGCCGGCTCGCCCTCGAGCTTGTTGGCGGCCTTGGAGGCATCGCTCCAACGCTTGTTGGCGGCGCGCAGGTAGTCGTCGCACACGGCGAGCGCGCGGTGCGTCTCGAACTTGTACATGGCCTGTTCAAAGGCAAGGGCGGCCTGCTCGGCAGCCTCGACCACGGCGGCAGAGGCTGCGCCGGCCGGAATGCAGCCGTTGCGGTACGGGCTCTCGTCGCCCTCCTTGACGGCGACGCCGTAGAAGCAGCTGCGGGCCAGGCGGTTGAACACGCCGGTCAAAAGGGCGCTCTCCTTAAGGGCCGGATCGATGACGCGCTTGTCGTCGCAGGCGCGCACCTCGTTGCCGTCCTTGTCCTTGCCGGTCACACGCGTGTCATATGCCTTGGGGCTAAAGCTCACCGGCTTCTCGGACAGGCCGAGCGACAGCCAATGCGCGCGCATCTGCTCGCAGGTGTAGTGGTTGAGCAGGTCGTCTGCCGGCGGGGGAGGCGTCTGCGAGGACGAGCTGGCCTTTTTGCCCATGTAGAGCAGGTGGTAGCAAGCGCTGACGGTGCTCTGCGTAAGGTCCCAGCCCAGGGCCTCCCACATGGCGGTCTGCGCGATGCAGTAGAAGTAGATGTTGTCCTGACCGATGAACTGGTAGATCTGCGCGTCGTCCGAGCACCACCAGTCGCGCCAGTCGAGTGAGCTGTGCTGATAGGTGGGCGCGGGGACCTGCGTGGAATCGGCGTCGGCCTCGCCCATGAGGGCGGCGTCCTGGGCGGCGACACCCTCAGTTACGCCGGCGGCCTTGGCATCGCGTGCGAGCACGGTGCGCGTATAGCTGATGGGCGCCCACAGGCTCTCGGGCCAGCACCAGCAGGTGACGTCGTTCACGCCGTCGACCTCGGGCACCGGAACGCCCCAGTCGATGTTACCGGTGATGCGGAAGGGCACGAGCGCCTTGCCGCTGCGGAAGCGCACACCGCCGTTGGCGAGCACCGCGTGGGCGTCGTCGCGCTCCTTCCAGCTGGGGAAGGTGACGGTAAAGCTGCTCTTGTTGCCCTCGGGTTCCAGCACGGTGTGCTCGGGGAGCTGGTCCTCGACGGCGTCGAAGGCCTCGCGGAACTTGTTCTGAATGTAGAGCTGAGCCGGCAGCAGCCACTCTTCCATGGTCTTGGAGACCACGGAGCGAACCTGCGGGTTCTGGGCGAGCTTGGCGGTGTAGGTCTTCATAAAGTCGAGGTAGGCCGGCAGGTCGAAGTAGAGGTTGTCGACCGGGCGCAGCTCGGGCACCTCGCCGGTGAGCTGGCTCTTGGGCGCGATGAGCTCCTCGGGCTCAAACTGGTGACCCAGGTCGCACTCGTCCGCGTACGCCTTCTCGGACTTGCAGCCCTGAATGGGGCAGCGGCCGATCACCTGACGGCCGTTGAGGAACGTGCCGGCCTTGGCGTCGTAGAACTGCAGCGTGGAGCGCTTGGAGATGGTGCCCTGCTCGTGCAGGCGCTCGATAATCTCGGCGGTCACTTCGTTGTGAATCTGCGCAGCCGGCTCAAGGCCCGAGCCGCCATAGATATCGCAGCTGATGTCGTAGTTGTTGAGGGTCGCGGCCTGGCGGGAGTGATTGGACTCGACGTACTCGCCGATGGACTTGTCGTAGCCTTCGTTCTCCTTGAGCTTGCGGTAGCTCTCCATGATGGGCGAGCCATAGCAGTCGGTGCCCGAGGTGAAGATGACATTTTCGCGGCCCAGACGGTCGCGCAGGAAGCGGGCGAAGAAGTCGGCCGGGACAAAGACGCCACCAACGTGGCCAAAGTGAAGGCCCTTGTTGCCGTAGGGCTCGCCGGCGGTAACGATGGCGCGGCGAGGCCAGCTGGGACGGTCGTTCATGGAGTATTTGGATGCCATGGGACTCCTTCGCATATGGTGATGGCGCGGCCGGGCGCAAGGCCTGACGACGCGGTGGTCAATTCGTGCATATCGTTCGACATTATCGCACATGCGGACGGGTACGTGGCAGGGGCGCTATCCTAAGATGCTATGAATGAGATTTCCAACATACATGCGTTTGAGGACGAGGAATTTCTGCACGCCTGCTTTGTGTGGGGGATGGCCGTGCTTGTGGTGTTTGCCGTGTGCCTGGTGCCGGTGTTTATGCTGCTGGGCGGGCCCGCAGACTTGGATGTGGCGGACGCGGGCGGCTGGACGGCGGTTTTGGGCTGGATAGTCGGCTTGGCTGCGGTTTCGGCGGCGTCATTTGCCGTGCACGAGCTGGTGCACGGTGTGTTATTTAAGATTCTGGCGCCTGCGGGCGCGAAGGTGACCTTTGGGGCGAATCGCGAGACGGCGATGATCTATGCCTGCGCCGAGGGCGTGGTCTATTCGCGCCGGCGGTACGTGGCAGTTTGCCTGGCGCCGACGGTTGTTGTGACGGCGGCGTTTGCCCTGGGGTTTGCGTTTTCGGGCTATCCGCTGATGTGCTACCTGGCGGCCGGCTTGCATTTGTCGGGCTGTGTGGGCGACTGGTATTACGTGCGGACCATCTTGCGCGACCGCCGCATTGTTGCCTGCGAGGACACGTCCTTCGGCGTGCGCTTTTTTGGGTGAGGAGATGTCGATGAAGCCGTTGTTGCTGCATGCGTGCTGTGCGCCGTGCTCGCTTGAGCCGGTCCGCCTGCTGCGCGAGGAAGGGTTTGAGCCCACAATCTGCTGGACAAACCCCAATATTCAGCCTCACGATGAATGGCAGCGGCGTTTGGACGAGCTGCGCCGGTGGTGTGCCGATGGCGACATCGAGCTTATCGAGGCGGGGGAGGACCGGAAGCGCTGGGAGGCCGGCGTGGCACCGCTGGGCGCCGATCGGCCTCGTCGCTGTCGCGCGTGCTATGCCTTGCGCTTGGCCGAGGCGTGCCGCGTGGCCCAGGAGCGCGGGTTTGAGTTTGTGGGCACGACGCTCGCCGTCTCGCCGTACCAGCTGTTCGATACCTGCAATGACGTGCTTGAGCGCTTGGCGGCGGCACATGGGCTCACCCCGGTGATTCGCGATTTTCGCCCGTATTACCCCGAGGCGACACGCCGTTCGCGCGAGCTGGGCATGTATCGGCAGAACTACTGCGGCTGCCGATTCTCGGCCGTCGAGGCGGCCATGGACCGCGCCCGCATCCGCGACGAGCGCAAAGCCGCCAAAAAGTAGTTCACTTGGGACGTCAGCCTGCTAGGATGTAGAGCGGACTTTAGCTATATAAGGAGTATCCGACGTGTCTATGCGTACCGATGATTTTGACTATAACCTTCCTGAGGAACTGATTGCACAGGCTCCTGCCGAGCCGCGCGACTCCTGCCGCCTGTTGGTGGTGGATCGCAAGGGCTCCCGGGCGGGAACGCCGTTGGAGCACGGCGGTACCGCTGAGCACCGCATCTTCCGCGACATCATCGACTATATCGAGCCGGGCGATGTGCTCGTCATCAACAAGACGCGCGTGATGCCGGCCCGCCTGATCGGTCGCAAAGCCGGCTCGGGTGGCGTGGTCGAGACGCTGCTGCTCAAGCGCCGCGAGGACGTGGATCCGCTGGGCCATGTTTGGGAGTGCCTGGTCAAGCCGGGCAAGCGTCTGAAGCCCGGTGCTCAGATTGAGTATCGCGCCGGTGGCGCCCATGCGCCCGAGGGTGCGCCCGTGGTGCTGACGGCCGAGGTTGTCGACTTTGTCACCGATAGCCGCGGTGGCCGTCTGGTGCGCTTTGAGCCGGCCGGTTGCAATGCCGCCGGCGAGCAGCGCACGCTCGACGAGGCCATCCATGCTGCCGGTCACGTGCCGCTGCCGCCCTACATTACCGATTACGAGGGCGATCCCGAGAAGTACCAGACCGTCTACGCCATGAAGGAGGAGCACTCGGCTGCCGCTCCCACGGCGGGTCTGCACTTTACTCCCGAGCTCATGGCCGCTATCGAGGCCAAGGGCGCGAAGTTTGCCGCCGTTGAGCTCGAGGTGGGCATCGATACCTTCCGCTTGGTGGAGGAGGACGACCCCACGCAGCACGTCATGCACACCGAGCGCTACCACGTGTCGCAGGAGGTTGTCGACGCCGTGCATAAGGCGAAGGCCGAGGGGCATCGCGTGATCGCTGTCGGTACCACGGCGGTGCGCTCGCTCGAGAGCGCCTTTGACGCGGACGCGCCGGTGTCCGATCCGGCCGTGACGGCGCGCTATTTTGAAGGCCGCGAGGACGGCGCCGACACGCTCGGCCGCGGTGACATCGTGGTGCGCGAGAACGCGACAACGCAGCTCTACCTCATGCCTGGCTCGACCTATCACGTGGTCGACGCACTGATCACCAACTTCCACGTGCCGCGTTCCACGCTCATGATGCTCGTGAGCGCGCTTGCCTCCCGCGACCAGATCATGGATGCCTACGCCGCCGCCATCGAGGAGCGCTACCGCTTCTTCAGCTTTGGCGACGCCATGCTCATTTGTTAGTTACGCGGTTCTACGAACCGCGTAACGGCTCGACGCTGCAAACCCGCCAGAGCGGCAATCTGCCTTTCAGCTTCGGCGGCATGACCAGAAGGTCAAT
>CALEBN010000055.1 GCA_937943045.1 uncultured Collinsella sp.
CACGAGCGGGGGCTCCTATCTTTTTAGTGCCCTCGGATTGGGTCATAGTGTCTGTCGGTGCCAAAACATTGGCGTTGCCGTGGTTGTTGCTGTAGTCATTGGGGACGTTCTTGTTCGACTAGTCGTTTAAGAACGTCCCCAATGACTACCTTGCATCAATCTAATAAGTTGCGGTGAGATAGTTCTTGAATTGGCCTTTTTGGGGCTAAACAGGAACTATCTCACCGCAACTGCCTTGAGTGTTTTTTGGCAGCTAGTTTACTTGCTCGCGAAGAGCCCGATCAGGACGATCACGAGGATTACGGCGATGATGCAGACGATGGCGCCGGTGAATTTGATGCGTGAGTCGCGGGTACGCTCGCGCACCGCGTCCTCGGTGGCTTCGAGCTGGGTAACCTCTCGCTCGGTCTCGGCGTGTTCGGCTTTGTCTCGGGCCAAGGATCCTGCAAGCGACTCAGTAATCTCTGGGTGGTCGTGTACTTCGTTCGCCTGTTCGATGATCGACTGCGCATGTGCGGCATCTGCTTGGGCGTTGGCGATGCTCTGCTCTTGGTCGCGGCGTGCCTTGTCCTCGGCGGCGATCTTCTCGCGCAGTTCGCGCTGGCGCGTTGCAGCGGCGGTTTTTGCGGTCTGCAGCTCGTCGCGCGCGGCATCGGCCTCTGCCGTCACGGCTTGGTGCGCGCGTTTGGCTTCGGCAATGGGGGCCTGCGCCTGTTCGACGGCCTGCTCGGCTGCGGCAAGCGAGTGTTCAAGGTCGGCGGTGATACGCGGGACATCTTCTTCGGCTTTACGCAGGGCATCTGCCGTGTCGGAGATCTGCATCGAGAGCTCGCTGGTGCGCACCGTATAGTTGGCGGGATTTGCCGAGGGATTGCGTTGCAGCTCGGCATACTCATGACGCAGTGTCTCGAGCTGGGCGCGCGTGGCGTCGACGGTTTGTTGTGCGGCGGCAATGCCGGCGTCTCGCTCGGCCTGCACCTTGTCGCGGATGCGCTTGGAATCCTCAAGACGGCGAACGAGGCGGTTGCCG
The DNA here is from genome assembly GCA_937943045.1 of uncultured Collinsella sp. Lineage (GTDB taxonomy): Bacteria > Actinomycetota > Coriobacteriia > Coriobacteriales > Coriobacteriaceae > Collinsella. The sequence continues at coordinate 1,031 of CALEBN010000055.1, forward strand.
GTCTCGCGCGAGCTCGCCTCGCGGGCCTCCACGGCATCGAGCGCGGCCTTCAGGCGGAGCTCGGTCGCGTCATCCTCTGTCTTCATTTGTTCGAGCTGACCCTTGAGCTCTGCTACTTTGGAAGCATGGACATCGCGATCGATTTCGGCTGCCGCAGCGGTCTTTTGCGCTGTGGCGATCGCCTGACGCTGGTCGGCGACGATCTGCTCGTAGCGGCCTGCGATATCCTGGCGCGTCTCGAGTTCCTCGGCCTGATCGGCAATGCGCTGCTCAAGTTCGGCCAGGTGGGCGCGGGCATCGGCAAGTGCCTTTTTCGCGGCGTTCATCTCGCGCATGGCCGAGGCACCCTGGGCGATAAAGGTGCCCACGGCGTTCGCAGTGTTCGAGACAGCGGTCCCCAGATCGCGGCTCGCGGCGGGGGAGTGCGGGGCGGTCGGGCGAGCGGTGTCGGCAGCGTCCGCATCGGCAGCCTGCGGCGCGGCGATATTGCCGGTACCGCCCTCGACCACAGAAAAGCCTGCTGCGTGCGGATCGACCGCATCGGCGCCAATCGTGGGGTGCTCGAGCTGCAGAAACGAGGGCATGGTGCTGCCCTGGTCGGCAACCGGAGTCTCGCCGGGCACAAAGGTCGAGGCCGCCTCGGCGGCCTCCTCTTCCTCGGCATCGATATCGGCATCGGCGACGGCGTCTTTCATCGCTTTGACAGCATCCATCATGGAGTCCATGACGGCATCGAGCTCTTCTTCCGAAGACACCTCGATGGGGCCCGCTGCTTGCGGGGCGTCGTCCTGAGCGGGCGCATCGTCGTTTTGCTCATCGGCGTTTTCTGTTTCGGGGGTTTCCGCCGTAGCGCTTTCGTCCAAGATGGGGTCGTCGATGTCGATACTATCGCAGGTCACAGCGTCAGTATCTGCGGTGACGTCTGCGGAATCATCAATATGCTGTTGAGTCTGGGGGTCCAGCTCGTCTGTCATAGGCATGTGCTCCTCATCGTTGTTTGTCACCCTATGATAAAGTCTCGCGCCGACATCCCGCGCGCCGCAGCAAAGTTTCAAAACGTGTTCGATGGCTCGTTTGGCTGACAAAAATTCGGCCTCTTTATCCAGTTCGTGCTTGACATTCCCTTCGCCGAATGACGTTGTGCCGTTCGCCTGCTGCGGTCTTTATTTTTCACTTGAACCCGCTAAAGTTGCATTTCAGCTTTTGGCGCGTGAAGTTGGATGCGCGCAGTCGGCGGGTGGGCCCGTCGCGATTTGAAAGGACTTTGTATGGGACTTTTCACTGGTAAGACCGTGATCGTCACCGGCGGCGGCAAGGCCACGCTTAAGGACGGTTCCGCTGGCTCCATCGGCTACGGCATCGATATCGCTTTTGCCAAGGAGGGCGCGAACCTCGTCATCACCGGCCGCAACGTCGCTAAGCTCGAGGCCGCCAAGGAGTCTCTCGAGGCCGAGTACGGTGTCAAGGTTCTGCCTGTTCAGGCCGATGTTTCAGCCGGTCAGGACAACGAAGCCGTCGTCCAGAACGTCATCGACAAGGCCATTGAGGAGTTTGGCCGCATCGACGCCGTCGTCAACAATGCTCAGGCTAGCGCCTCGGGCGTGACCATCGCCGATCACACCATGGACCAGTTTAACCTGGCCATTTACTCCGGTCTGTATGCTACCTATCTGTACATGCAGAAGGCCTATCCGCACCTGAAGGAGACTAAGGGCTCCGTGGTCAACTTTGCCTCGGGCGCCGGCCTGTTTGGCAACTATGGCCAGTGCAGCTATGCTGCCGCCAAGGAGGGCATCCGCGGCCTGACCCGCGTTGCCGCCAACGAGTGGGGCAAGGACGGCATCAACGTCAATATCGTTTGCCCGCTTGCTTGGACCGCTGCGCTCGAGAACTTCCAGGATGCTTACCCCGAGGCTTTCAAGGCCAACGTCCACATGCCGCCGGCAGGCCACTACGGCGACGTCGAGAAGGAGATCGGCCGCGTGGTCGTTCAGCTCTGCGGTCCCGACTTTAAGTACATGAACGGCGAGACCGTCACCCTCGAGGGTGGCATGGGCCAGCGGCCGTAGGGTTACGCGGTTTTTCCAAACCGCGTAACGGCTCGACGCTGCGCGGTCACCAGGGCGACAACTTGTCATTCAAAGAGGGCGGCATGCCCAGAAGGTCTATGCCGCCCTCTTTTCATGCCAATTTGTTCGCCCTGGCGACCGCTCGCTGACATTCCCAAAACATCGGCGTTGGCGTGGCTGGTAAATAGCTCCACTCATTGGGGACGTACTTAAATGAGTACCCGCCGAACGAGAGTGGATAATCTCCCGTTTTTGGTCTGTGTTTCGGGCAAAAGTGGGAGATTATCCACTCTCATGAGATGGGCGTCCGAAAATCCACGCTCGTTTGCTGCCCCCCTTTGCGTCAGTTTCTGTCGAGTCGGTGCTCCTTGCGGGTTGCCCGTATAATGGTTTGCGTATGAACCGCAACCAAGGAGTTCCAGTTTATGGACCAGAGCCTTTTTAAATTCGACCTGATCGCCGAGGACCCGACGACGCACGCGCGTGCCGGCGTACTGCACACCCCGCACGGCGATATCGAGACGCCAATCTTTATGCCCGTGGGCACCAAGGCAAACGTCAAGGGTATTCCTACCGAGACCGTCAAGCAGCTCGGCGCCCAGATCGTGCTTGCCAACACCTATCACCTGTCCATGCGTCCCGGCGAGGACACCATTGCCGAGCTGGGCGGCCTGCACAAGTTTATGAACTGGCACGGCCCCATTCTTACCGATTCGGGCGGCTTCCAGGTGTTCAGCCACAACGACGCCGTCAAGCTCACCGACGAGGGCGTGCGCTTTATCGTCAACGACTACGACGGCCGCCACGTGTTCTGGACGCCCGAGGACAACATGGAAATCGCCATGAAGCTCGGGTCCGATATCTGCATGCAGCTGGACCAGTGCCCGGGCTATCCCGCCACGCGCGCCTACGTTGAGCGCGCCGTTGAGCTGTCGAGTATGTGGGCCGAGCGCTGCTATAAGGCGCATACCCGCGATGACCAGGCGCTCTTTGGCATCGTCCAAGGCGGCATGCACCTGGACCTGCGCCTGCGCTCGCTGCGCCATCTGGAGGAGTGCGGCGACTTCCCGGGTTACGGCATCGGCGGCTATTCGGTGGGCGAAGACCACGAGACCATGTTCGAGACGCTGGCACCGCTGGTTTCCGAGTACATGCCTAAGCACAAGCCGCGCTACCTCATGGGCGTCGGCAACCCTACCACGCTCGTGCGCGGCGTTGGCGTGGGCATCGACATGTTCGACTGCGTGCTGCCGACGCGCACCGGCCGCATGGGTACGGCGTTCTCCAGTGAAGGTCGCCTTAACTTCCGCAACGCGCGCTTTGCGCACGACGACGGCCCCATCGACCCCACCTGCACCTGCCCGGTGTGCACGGGCGGCTACAGTCGCGCGCTCATTCGCCACATGGTCACGCAGAAGGAGATGCTCGGCGGCATTCTGCTGTCGATGCACAACATCTACTACCTGCTCAACCTTATGCAGCGTGCCCGCCAGGCCATTATCGAGGGCCGTTACGGTGCGTTCGTGAGCGACTGGATGAACAGTCCTGCGGCGGTGGATTACTAAGAGCTGCGACCGCTGACCGAAGCCTTGCAAGCACTTGATGCATCGTGGGTACCATACCGAATGGTTGATGTTCGGGCGGGTGTTTGGCGCATGGCGTCGACCCCGCCCGTTTTTCTTTTTCTCGATAGGAGTACCCATGATTAAGAACGAGAATGTCGAGGGCGAGCCTGCCTACGACGAGACGTACCGCCGCGGCCCCGTGGTTATGCGCGGCCCCATGATTCCTAAGGACAACACCTACGCCAACCTGCTGGCGCCCGAGGAGTCGACCGACTGGCTGCATGCTGATCCGTGGCGCGTGCTGCGCATCCAGGCCGAGTTTGTCGATGGCTTTGGCGCACTTGCCGAGCTTGGTCCTGCGGTGACCATCTTCGGCAGCGCCCGCACGCCCAAGACCGATCCGCTCTATAAGGCGGCGCGCACGGTCGGCCGCAAAATCGCCCAGCGCGGCGTGGCGGTCATCACCGGCGGCGGCCCCGGCATCATGGAAGCGGCCAACAGGGGAGCGGCGAGTGTCAACGGCAAGTCAGTTGGCCTGGGCATTGAATTGCCGCACGAGCATGGGCTCAATAAATACGTGAACCTCGGCATGGACTTCCGTTACTTCTTTGTGCGCAAGACCATGTTCGTCAAATACAGCTCGGGCGCCATCGTGTTTCCCGGAGGTTTTGGTACGCTCGACGAAATGTTCGAGGTGCTCACGCTGGTGCAGACACACAAGGTCAAGCGCATGCCGCTCGTGCTGGTGGGCACCGAGTACTGGCAGGGCCTGTTCGACTGGCTCAACGGCCCGGTGATGGACGCCGGTATGATTAGCCCGCTCGATCCGGAGCTGGTGCACATCAACGATGACCTCAACGAAGCCGTCGACATTGCCCTAAGTGGGCTGATGTAGGGACAAGGCTTCTTCGCTTATAGATGAATAATGGCAGTCTGATGCTAGCTAACATCAGACTGCCATCTATATTGGGTATACTGATGCAAAAGACGAGAGCGAGGAGGTCGCGTATGTCTACTGCAACGGTTAAGCCTACGACGGTTCGCATCGAAGAGGGGCTCAAGGAACAGGCGACTGAGTTCTTGGATACGGTTGGTCTGAGTCTCAATTCGTATCTCAACCTTGCTGTTCGGCAGCTGGTAAATCAGCGAAAGATTCCTTTTGAAATTGTGGGTCGGCCCGAAGTTCCCAATGAGGCGACGAGGCGTGCCATGGTGATTGCCGAGGCTCATGAGTTGGGGATTCTGCCGGACGACGGCCCGTCATTCACTAACGCTGATGAGCTTATATCGTTCCTCGATGAGGACTAGCGATGTTTGAGATTAAAGTCGAGGCTCAGTTTAAGGCGGATTACAAACGGACGATGCGCATCCATCCGCAGCTAAAAACCGAGTTTAAGGCGGCAGTCGCAGAGCTTGCAGCTCGCGGCTCGCTTCCCGCGGAATATGGCGCCCATGAGCTTTCAAACCCGGGCGGCAATTACAACGGCCACATCGATTTCCATCTATCCGATGGCTTGGTCGATGTGGTCGTTCTGTACTTGCCGCATAAGACTAATCCTGTGATCCGACTGGTCAGAATGGGCTCGCATGAGGAACTGTTCCAGGGCCCACTGAGCTAGCCACTCGCTTTTAACTTGCGGTGGAATAGGGATTGATTGGCGGCTGATACGCCAAAAAACAGTCCCTATTCCACCGCAAGTGGTGGGGATGTCCTGCCTGTTGACGTGGCATCTGGCTTTCCCTTGTGGTTGATTTCGTCTAAGAGCTCCGCTGCGATCTCGCTGTTTTTGAACCTGATGCTGCAGTCTTCTTTCTTGGGGAAAGCTAGTAGCGGGATCGTTCCGTACCAGATAGTTTCTTCGTCAATTATCGCTGCACACAAACGTCCTTCTGCTCTAATGGCATGCTCGACGTTCATTTTTGCCAAAGTCTCGCTTGCATCTTCGCGCGGAGTCGAGGCAATGAAAAACTCAAGAGCAATCCCTCGGGCAGTGGCACCTTTGATTGCATCGCCGAGCTTTGCGAGGCAGGCGGCGGATGCGTAGGGCGCGGCAATGAAGATGCTCTTAGCGGCGCCAACGATGTCTTCAACCAGAGTCTCTACGGCATTAGCCGGTTCTATGAGAATGTTTTGATCGGACTGCTCGCTGTCTCCGGTCACGTAGACTTCGTACCCGAGCTTGGCGTAGGTCTTGAGTCTCTTCTGGTACATGCGGGCGAGCATGGGTATAGATAAATCAACGTAGTCGAATATCTCAACCCGTCGCTTGCCCTCGTGGCTTCTATGGAGCCTGCCCGCCTGCTGCGTGATGCTGCCGTCCCACGATATCGGCGTGGCAATGAGTAGAGTGTCAAGGTAGGACAGATCGAAGCCCTCGCCCAAAAGGCTTTCGGTGGCGACGATGATTCGATGTTCATGCTCGAAGCGGGGAAGACTGCTCAGTATCGTTTTTCTTTCTTTGGCGTCGATTTCCCCGGTCAGGAGAACGGGTTCGTTTCCTTGGTTTTTGAGCATCCCGAACAGCTCCTCGGCATGCTTTTTCCTTTTAGTCAGCACGAGCGGATGCCGGCCGTTTGACGCAGCTTCAATAGCGTCGTTGACAATCAATTCGTTTCTAGCTGCATGCGTGCACAGCAGGTCGAGAATCTGATTGAAGCTTGCACCTGGCTCGTAGGCGGGTAGTCGAATTCCAGTAAAACGAGGCCGTACGATGCGCTGGATGCCCTGCTGAATCGCTTGCGCTTTTGGATCGATAACATAACGGAGCGGGCCGCAGAGCATGGAGAGCGCCCGCGTAAGGCCGTCGGATCGTTCGGGCGTCGCAGAAAGGCCGTATACGTATTTGGCCGGGGCGGACTTGAGAATAAGCTCGAGCTGTGGTGCGGCGGCATGGTGGCATTCGTCGCAGATAATGAGGCCGTAATTACGAACAAGGCCCTTAACTATCGGCTCTCCGGTTTGACGGTCTTTGCCAGATAACGACTGGAACGAAGCGATGTCGACGAGGCCGCTTACGGCCATTTTGCCTCCTCCTATTTGTCCGATGACCGGAGGCTGCCTTTTGCTGATTCGTCCTTTTGGGGTTCGGACGGGCTCCCTGTTGTCCGTAATGTCGATAAATCGCTCGAGCTGGGATTTCCATTGGGTTATGAGTGCGGTTTTGGGAACGATGACGAGCGTTGGAAGACCAATGGATGCAATAAGATAAGCTCCGACGACTGTTTTACCGAAGCCTGTCGGCGCGGACATGATTCCGTCTTCGTATATGAGCATCTGATCAGCGGCGATTTGCTGCTCAGGGCGAAGGACTCCTTTAAATGCCATAACAATCGGATTGCCCGATTTGCGCTCGTCTGAATAGTGGGCGGTAACGCCGGTCTCTTGAACTAGCTGCTCAAGTTGAGTTTTGCAGCCCCGGGGAATTGCAACATGACCATCTCTCAGTTCGCTAAGGTCTATGAGTCGCGGTTTGCCGAATACTGATTGATGCATGGACTGCGCGCGATAGAATGCCGGATTGGCAAATGTCGCAAGTCCGCGGATTTCCATTTGAGCTGCTGGACTCAGAGACTTCTCGGGGATGTACAGCATATCGGCTTGAATAACGGGCAGCGATGAGGGAAAGTCCCGCGATGTGAGTGGTAGTCGCTTTCGTGGTCTTTGGGCATACCGTTTGCCCTTGTTTGCCACCGTAGTTGTTGCTGGTCCGTGTGGGTTGTTTCCAGGGGCCTCAATCAGATCTTGCACCGTCGAGCGCGGAATCAGCTGGACTTGTGATAGATAGAGCCATTGGTCGGGAAAGGGCTTGAATTGTTCGTCTACAAATACACTGTTTCCTTCACGTTGCGCCTTGCCTTGAAAGGGGAGTGCGATGAGGTTTCCGAAGCCTCCATCGGGAATAGTGGCCTGAGCGGGTAGCATTCGATCAAAGGCCTCGAACGTGATTGTCTTATTATGCGCCGCAGCTTCGGTTATGAGGCAACTTCCAAACTCTCGGGCAGCCTTTGCGCTGATTGGCTCGAGGAAGAAAAACCAGATGTGGGCGCCGTTGCCGGACCTTGAGCGCTCAACGGCGGCGTTAATGCCCCGTCGTATTGCAACAAGCCGTACGGCATTTGTTGCCTCTTTCCAGTCCGCTTTGTCAAAATCGATGACGAGAACTTTCGTGTTGCAGTTCCTATCGAGAACATATTGCCCGAGGACATCGCGGAACCGGTCATCGTTGCCTTTAAAGTGAGCAATGATTGCGACATCGCTTAATTCCGGGAAGACGCGATTGCTGCATTCTACACATTTAACTCTTTGATGGGCTGCTTTGGGGCAAATTCCTGGCTCCCACTCATTAGCACAAGCAGGCGTATAGCCAATGCCCCCGTCCTTTCTGCGATATCCATGAGCGTAAACATCTTTGCGCCCGGTAAAGAGACTGCGAAAGAGCTCGAGTTTATCGCGTGCTGGGCTCGCGCTGGTGACGATGCCCTCGATTTGTGCTCGTTCATCGAACAAAGCGCCAGCTTCTTCCCACTCTTCTAGCGTTGCGTAGCGTACGTCTGAACCGTTGTTGCAAATGACGATTTGTCGGTGTTGGTCCGATATATGTGTGATCGTCTGATCGTATTTAAATTGTGCGGTCCCAAAGAGGGCGTATTGATGCATGGCGTTGCCCATTTGAATGCCGTCCTTGTATTGGAGTTGTTGAGACGAGGGTACGGCATTACGGCTTTTTGGGATATGTAATTTCGATTCAAGTTTGCTAATGGCAAGGGATTATTCTGCGAGCGGCTTTCGGTCGATGCCAAGGCGCGCGACGGCCCTTGATAATCAGGGTTTGCGGTCATATGGGTAGCCGGAGTCGTAAAGAGCGGACCTCATTCAGACCCGGTGGGCAAAAAATGGCAAATATGAGTACTGTTGCTCGGTTAGTCTCATATCATTTGAGAAGTATCTAAGACCAATTGACTGAGTTTTAGTATATTCACCCCCCTAAACACGACGATTCGGGGCTTTATGGAGCTTGAAATCGGTGGGAGCGGGCAATTTCAGCGAAATTTTGCTGTTACTAAATTTATGACAGTACTCATATTTGCCATTTTTTGCCCACCGGGTACCGCTAGGGGCTAGTCGAAGCTCCCCTAAACAGCTGGGAATGCGCCGATCGTCAGCATATCTTGTATATGGATGGCTCAGCAAAAGAAGTTGCGGTGGAATAGGGATTGATTTGCGGCTGATACGCCAAAAACAGTCCCTATTTCACCGCAAATGGTAAAGGTGCCCCTAGTGGATGGGCCGGTAGCGGGGGCAGTAGCTGATTGCTATGGCGTCGACGCCTACATGGGTGGCGATGGTGCAGCCGATGGGGCCGGTGCCGGCGTCCACGTAGTCCTGGCCTGCGAGCGCCTCGTTGACAAGCTCCTGCTCCTCGCCGGCGCCGGTCGTGAGCACGCGCACGCTGGAGCCCGGATGCTCGGCCAAAAATGCGAGGCAATCGGCCATGGTGTTGGCGACGATGCGCTTGGCGCCGCGGCCCTTCTTGATGGCCTTGATCTCGCCCGATTTCCACTCCGGCGAAACGGCCAGGCGAATGTTGAGCATCTGCGTCAGCTGGCCAGCGAGCTTGGGCGCGCGGCCGTTCTTGACCAGGTTCTCGAGCGTGCGCGGAATCAGCAGCAGATGGGCGTCGGGCAGCGTCGCGCGGATCTGAGCCTCGGTCTCGTCTAGGCTGCGGCCGTCCTCGCGCATGGCGAGCGCGTACTCTACCAGCAGACCCTCGGCGCCCGAGCCGGTGCGCGAATCGATGCAGCGCACGTCGAGCTCGTGGGTATCGGTCACCTGGCACGCGTTGGCGTAGCAGGCAGACCACTCGCTGCATAGCGAGATAAAGATGGCGCTATCGTGGCCGTCGGCGAGCACGCGGTCAAAGAGTGCCTTGAATTCACCGGCACTCGGCTGCGAGGTGTGCGGTAGCTGCTCGGAGCCTGCCATGCGGGCGACGTATTCCTCGGCGGTGATTTGCACCTGGTCGAGCAGATCCTCGCCCTCGATAATCACATGCAGTGGAATCACGTAAATGCCGAGCTCTTGGGCACGGGCGGGGGAGATGTCCGACGTGGAGTCGGTTATGATGGCAAAAGACATAATTGCACCTTTCGTTGGGGCGTTTGCGCGCCGCCTTCTGAGAGCAAAGTGCGACAAGTATAGTAGAGTCATTCCACATTGCTAGGTTCAATTGTTGAATAGTCAACAGTTTGAAGTGTCGGTGTGGAAATCATCAACTGGGGAAGAGGGATGCCGATGGAGGCACTGGAGATATGCAAGCGGCCGGTCGTGCTGTTTGATTTCGATGGCACGGTGGCCGATACGGGTCGGGCGGTGATGACCTCGACGCGCAAGGCGCTGACTGCGCGCGGGTTTTCGGAGGCGCAGATGGGTGATCTGCGCCGCATGATCGGGCCTCCCCTGTGGAAGAGCTTCCACGACTTTTATGGCTTCTCGCGCGAGGAATCGCTTGTGGTGGCCGACGAGTACCGTGCCTTTTTCGATGAGCTGGGGCCGGATGAGTACCCCGTGTTCGATGGAATCTCCGAGCTGCTCGACAGCCTTGCCGCGCAGGGGCATCGCATGGCGGTCGCGACGTCTCGCATGGAGGCGAAGTGCATCGATATGGTGCATGAGCTCGGGCTTTCTCAGTTTGAGGCGGTGGTTGGCATGAATCCGCCGCAGGGACGCGAGACCAAGGCCGATTCGGTCCGCGATGCCCTGGCGGCGCTCGGTGCGACGGCCGACGATGCCGTGATGATTGGCGACCGCTTTAACGACGTCGAGGGCGCGCACGCGATGGGCGTGCCGTGCATTGGCATCTATTCGGGCGCGGCGGCGCCGGGCGAGCACGAGGCCGCGGGCGCCGATGCGGTGGTGCACTCGGTGGCCGAGCTTGCTAAACTTTTCGCTATCTAATGACGTGATGTGAGGGGCGGGCGTGCCCGCTGCTCATTGGTAAGGAGGTCGTCCATGAATCAGGTGGAGCAGAGCGTTGCCGAGTATGTCGACGAGGTCTGGGAAGATGTCGTCGCTGATATCGAGCAGCTGGTGAGCTATCCGTCTGTGGCCGTTGCTGCCGATGCGGAGCCCGGTGCGCCGTTTGGCCGCCCGGTTCGTGATGCGCTCGATTGCGCACTCGGTATCGCGCAAAAGCTCGGCTACCAGACGAGCGATGACGAGGGTTATGTGGGTGTTGCCGATATCCCGGGCTGCGGCGATAAGCAGCTTGCGACCATCTGCCATGTGGACGTGGTGCCTGCCGGCCCCGGCTGGAATACCGACCCATTTGCGATGGAGCGTCGCGAGGGCTGGCTGCTCGGCCGCGGCGTGATCGACGACAAGGGCCCGGCGGTGTTGTCGCTCTACGCCGGCGCCTACCTGCTCAAGCACGGCATTGTGCCGCGCTATACCTTCCGCGCGCTGTTGGGCTGCGATGAGGAAGTGGGCATGTCCGACGTTCACCATTATCTGGAGAACCACGCGAACCCCGACTTTCTGTTTACGCCCGATGCCGAGTTCCCGGTCTGCAATGCCGAGAAGGGCCAGTTTGGGGCGACGTTTGTGAGCCCCAAGATCGACGGTGGGCGCATCGTATCGTGGAGCGGTGCCGAGGCGAGCAACGCCATTCCGTCGCAGTCTATCTGCGAGCTCGCGATTGCCGCCGATGAGCTTCCGGCACCCGTTGAGAACGCCGACCGCCTGGAGATCACGACGCTCGATAACGGGCATGCGCAGATTTTCGCCCACGGCATTGGCGGTCATGCCTCGATGCCCGAGGGAACGATCAATGCTGTCGGCCTCATCGTGGCGTATCTGCGCGAGGCCGAGGACGCGTTTGGCGCCCGTGACGAGCGTCTACTGACGCCTGCCGAGCACGAGTTTGTCAAGTTTCTGGCCTTTGTGCATGCGGACGCCTATGGCCGCGGCCTGGGTATCGATGCGACGAGCCCCGCGTTTGGCCCGCTCACCTGCAACCCCGGCGTCATCCGTGTGGCGGATGGCCACATCGAGCAGGTCATCGACGTGCGTTTCCCCGACAGCACCAGTGCCGATACCATCTGCGAGCAGCTCGAGCCGCTCGTGGGCCGCTTTGGCGTGACGTATCGCGTGGGTCGCGCAAAGGTGCCGTTCTCGGTGTCTGCCGACGATCCGGCCGTGAAGGCGCTTATCGATACCTATAACGAGTTTACGGGCAAGCATGCCGAGCCCTTTGCCATGGGCGGCGGCACGTATGCGCGCAACTTTGCCCGCGCCGTCTCGTTTGGCCCCGAGGAGACCGGCCTGGAGCTGCCCGCATGGGGCGGCCAGATGCACGGCCCCAACGAGTGCGCCAACGAGGAGCAGCTCAAACAGGCGCTCAAGATTTATATCGTGGCGATCCTGCGCCTCAACGAGCTCGAACTTTAAGGTTACGCGGTTTTCCAATCTAAGTTGCGGTGGAATAGTTCCTAGAATGGGCCATTTGACGGCCAAGCAGGAACTATTTCACCGCAACTTTGTTTTTATTGGTGTAAAAAGCGCGCCATGCTTGGGCGGGGAATGTTATTCGTTTGTAAAGCCGAGCCGCGCTTGCGGTAAGGGTCTATCAGATGCCCGTAAGAAACCGCAGTTGGCGCGAGCGCTGCCCGGTCGGGGCCGTATCTTTCCAAACAGCAAAGCGGGCAGGGTGCCCGCGATTCGCATGTATGAAAGGAAGATCATGCTCGATCAGGCTTATTCTCGTCGTCAGTTCCTCGGCCTCGCTGGTGGTCTTGCCAGTATCGTCGGTCTCGGTCTCGTTGGTTGCGGTGGCGCAGGCGCATCCGACGCCGCCGACAAGGGTAGCGCCGCTGCTGCCGAGTCCGTCTCCGGCGAGGTGACCTATGACGGTGCCTCCTCGTTCCAGGCTCTCGTCGAGGCCGCTGCCGAGAAGTTCATGGACGCCAACCCGGACGTCTCCGTCTCCGGTTCGGGCAACGGTTCGGGCAAGGGCCTGACCGCTGTCGCCGCCGGTACCGTTACCATCGGTAACTCCGACGTCTTCGCCGAGACCAAGCTCGAGGCCGACCAGGTCAAGAACCTCGTCGACCACGAGGTCGCCGTTGTGGGCATGGGTCCCGTCGTCTCCAAGAACGTGACGGTCGACGACCTGTCCCTTGAGCAGCTCAAGGGCATCTTCTCCGGCCAGATCACCAACTGGAAGGAGGTCGGCGGCGACGACGCCACTATCGTCGTGCTCAACCGCAAGGCCGGCTCCGGTACCCGCGCCACCTTCGAGGCAGCCGTCTTTGGCGACGAGACCGTCGACTTTAAGGGCGACGCCGAGCTCGACAAGTCCGGCGATGTCCAGACTCAGATGGGCAGCACCGACAACGCCATCTCCTACCTGGACTTCTCGCACTTCGATGACTCCAAATTCAACGCCATCAAGGTCGAGGGCGTGGAGCCCAAGAGCGCAAACGTCACCGACGACTCCTTTAAGATCTGGGCGACCGAGCACATGTACTGCGCAAAGGACGCCGACGATGCCACCAAGGCATTCCTGGAGTTCATGCTTTCCGACGACGTCCAGGGCAAGCTCGTCGAGGAGCAGGGCTTTATCCCCGTCTCTGCTATGAAGGTCGTCAAGGACGCCAGCGGCAAGGTCTCTGCTAAATAAGTAATCGCCCCCGGAAAGGTTTGCAATGGCAAAACAGCTGCCAAAGCGCGACCTTGAGAACGTGGGCCTGGGCGTCACGGGCGCGTGCGTAGCGCTCGTGACGTTTGTCGTTGCCGCGCTCATCTTTATGGTCGCCCAAAAGGGCCTCTCGGCTTTTCTCAAGGACGGCGTTTCGGTCGTCGAGTTCTTCACCGGCACCAAGTGGGACCTGGCCAACACAGCCGAAAACGGCCTGCCCTATACCGGCGCCCTGCCCCTGATCGTCACCTCGTTTGCGGTCATGGTGCTCTCCACGCTCATCGCATTGCCCATCGCCATCGGCTCTGCCATCTTTGCGGTCGAGATTCGACCTAAGTTTGGTTCCAAGATCTTTCAGCCGCTTATTGAGCTTTTGACCGGCATTCCCTCGGTCGTCTTTGGCCTGATCGGTTTTCACGTGGTCGTCGGTCTTATGAAGAGCGTTTTCCACGTGAGTACGGGCTTGGGCATCTTGCCCGGCGCCATCGTGCTGGCCGTCATGATCCTGCCGACCATGACCACGCTTTCGGTCGATGGCCTGCGCGCCGTGCCCGACAGCTACCGTCAGGGCTCGCTCGCGCTGGGCTACACCCGCTGGCAGACCATCTGGCACGTGGTGCTCAAGTCCGCCATGCCGTCGCTCATGACTGCAGTCATCCTTGGCATGACGCGTGCCTTTGGCGAGACGCTCGCCGTGCGCATGGTCATCGGCGGTATCGAGGCCATGCCGACGTCGCTGCTGTCGCCGGCGTCCACCATCACCACCACGCTCACCACGTCCATGGCGGTCTATGCCGAGGGCTCGGCCCAGGACGATGTTCTGTGGGCACTCGGCCTGCTGCTGATGGGCATGAGCCTCATCTTCATCCTGATCATCCATCTCATTGGCCGCAAGGGGGCGAAGGCTCGTGGCTAGCACGCGCATCCACGTCGACGAGGCGAGACTCGGGCGTGTCCAAAAACAGGACCGCATCGCCACGGGCGTGCTGACGGCGATCGTCGCCATCGTCATGCTCGTCGTCATTTCCATGGTGGCCTATATCCTGTTCGAGGGCATCTCGACGCTGTTCCAGCCGGGATTTCTCACGCAGCCCGCGCGCGCCAACGGAACCCAGGGCGGCGTGCTCTACCAGCTGTTCGACTCGTTCTACCTGCTGCTGATCACTCTGGTCATCTCGGTGCCCATCAGTCTGGGCGGGGCGGTCTTCCTGGTTGAGTACGCGCCGAACGGCCCTATCCGCGACATCGCCTCTACCGCCATCGAGACGCTGTCCTCGCTGCCTTCCATCGTCGTCGGCATGTTCGGCTTTCTGGTGTTCTCGGTGCAGTTGGGCTGGAAGTACTCCATCATCTCCGGCGCCGTCGCGCTCACCATGTTCAATATCCCCATCCTGGTGCGCGTGATCCAGCAGGCGCTCGAGGACGTGCCACAGGCCCAGGGCGATGCATGCCTGGCCATGGGCCTTACCCGCTGGGAGGCCACGCTGCACATCCTGATTCCCGAGGCCATGCCCGCCATCGTGACCGGCATCGTGCTTTCGGCCGGCCGTGTGTTTGGCGAGGCCGCGGCACTGCTCTTTACCTCGGGCATGAGCTCGCCGGTGCGTCTGAACTTCTTGAGCTTTAACCTGTCGAGCCCCACCTGCGCCTGGAACGTGTTCCGCCCCGGTGAGTCGCTCGCCGTGCACATCTACAAGATCTATGGCGAGGGCAGCCCCGAGGCCCAGCAGATCGTCTGGGGCACCGCGGCGCTGCTGATGATCTGCGTGCTGCTGTTTAACGTAGTCTCCCGTATCGTGGGCAAGCAATTGGCAAGGAAGATGACGGCCGAATGAGCGAGATAAATGCAACGCCCGCAACCGAAGCGGCCACGTCCGAGACCCAGGACTTCCTGTCGAGCGTGGGGGAGAGCGAGAAGCGCGTGCGCGTGAGCGGCAAGGCCGTGAGCGACGAGGTCGTGCTCTCCACCAAGGACGTCAACGTGTACTATGGCGATCACCATGCGCTGCACAATACGTCGCTCGACTTTCACAAGGGCGAGATCACGGCGCTCATTGGGCCTTCGGGCTGCGGCAAGTCGACCTTCTTGCGTAGCCTCAACCTTATGAATCGCGAGATCCGCGGCTGCCGCGTGGAGGGCGAGATCAACTACCGCGGGCGCAACGTGAACATCAAGGCCGAGAACACCTACGAGCTGCGTCGGTCCATTGGCATGGTGTTTCAGCAGCCCAACCCTTTCCGCAAGTCCATTCGCGACAACATCACGTTTGCGCCCAAGCGCCACGGCATCACCGACCGCGACGAGCTCGATCGTATGGTCGAGGAAAGCCTGCGTGGTGCGGCGTTGTGGGACGAGGTCAAGGACAAGCTCGACAAGAGCGCCTACGCGCTTTCGGGCGGTCAGCAGCAGCGTCTGTGCATCGCGCGCACGCTGGCGCTCAACCCCGACGTGATCCTGTTTGACGAGCCCTGCTCGGCGCTCGACCCCATCTCGACGCTGGCGATCGAGGACCTCATGTCATCGATCGTTGCCGACCGCGCCATCGTCATCGTGACGCACAACATGGAGCAGGCGTCGCGCGTGTCCAACCGCACGGCGTTCTTCTACATGGGCGATATGGTCGAGTACGACGAGACCGACGAGATTTTCCAACGGCCCAAGGATAAGCGGCTGAATGATTACCTCACCGGCATGTTCTCCTAGTCCGGGACATGCTTGAGGCCCGCGGCGGCCACGGTTGCCGCGGGACTGATTGGAGAGGCGGGTCATCTCTTGCGGGAGATGGCCCGCCTTTTTGTGTCGTGTGCGCCCCGCCTTTTCGCTGCTATCATGGACAACGTTGAATTTCTACGAAGGAGCAGGGCATATGGCGATTCTTTTGGGATGCGATTCCGTCAGCCTAGAGTTTCCCACCAAGCATATTTTCGATAACGTGACGCTCGGCGTGGACGAGGGCGACCGCATTGGCATTGTCGGTAAAAACGGCGACGGTAAGTCGACGCTGCTGAGCGTGCTCGCCGGCACGCTGGAGCCCGACGACGGCCGCGTGACGCACCGCCGCGACACCACGATCGGATTGCTCGGCCAAAAGGACAACCTGGTCGATACCGACACCGTGCATCATGCCGTCGTCGGTGACACGCCCGAGTACGAGTGGGCCTCGAGCCCGCGTACGCGTCAGATCCTGGCCGGCCTCATCAGCGATGTGCCCTGGGAGGGCACGGTGGGCGAGCTCTCGGGCGGTCAGCGCCGTCGCGTGGACCTCGCGCGCCTGCTGATCGGCGACTATGACGTGCTTATGCTCGACGAGCCCACCAACCACCTGGACATGCGCACCATCAACTGGCTCGCGCGTCACTTAAAGGCCCGCTGGCAGCGCGGCCAGGGCGCCATGCTCGTGGTCACGCACGACCGCTGGTTCTTGGACGAGGTCTGCACCAGCATGTGGGAGGTCCACGACGGCCAGGTCGATCCCTTCGAGGGCGGCTACTCCGCATATATCCTGCAGCGCGTAGAGCGCGACCGCATGGCCGC
The DNA here is from genome assembly GCA_937943045.1 of uncultured Collinsella sp. Taxonomy (GTDB): domain Bacteria; phylum Actinomycetota; class Coriobacteriia; order Coriobacteriales; family Coriobacteriaceae; genus Collinsella. The sequence continues at coordinate 17,895 of CALEBN010000055.1, forward strand.
GGTTACCGAGGAGCGTCGTCGCAACATGGCGCGCAAGGAGCTCGCGTGGCTGAGCCGCGGCGCCCAGGCTCGTTCCACCAAGCCCAAGTTTCGCGTGGATGCCGCTCGCGAACTGATCGCCGACGTGCCGCCCGTGCGCGACGAGCTGGAGCTCAAGCGCCTGGCGGTGAGCCGCCTGGGCAAGCAGGTTATCGACGTGGTCGACGTGGACGCCGGCTATGCGGATACCGATGGCGCGCCCAAGCAGGTGCTCTCTGACGTGACCTGGCTCATCGGCGCGGGCGACCGCTATGGTCTTTTGGGCGAGAATGGCGCCGGCAAGTCGACGCTGCTCGACGTGATCCAGGGCAAGATTGAACCCACGCGCGGCCGCGTGAAGATTGGCCAGACAGTGCGCTTCGGCGTGCTGTCGCAGCAGCTCGAGGAGCTCGAACCCTACATGGGCGACACGATCCGCGAGGTGCTCGGCAATTATAAAAAGTACTACGTCATCGACGGCAAGGAGACTTCGCCCGAGAAGCTCTGCGAGCGCCTGGGCTTTACGACGCAGCAGCTCTGGAGCCGCATCGGCGATCTTTCGGGCGGCCAGCGCCGTCGCCTGTCGCTGCTGCTGACGATCCTGGACGAGCCCAACGTGCTTATCCTGGACGAGCCCGGTAACGATCTGGATACCGACATGCTCGCGATTGTCGAGGACCTGCTCGACGGCTGGCCCGGCACGCTGATCCTGGTGACGCACGACCGCTTCTTGATGGAGCGCGTGACCGACCAGCAGTGGGCGCTGCTCGACGGCCACCTGACGCATATGCCCGGCGGCGTCGACCAGTACTTGCGCCTGTGCAACGCTACCGCCGAGGGCGAGCCCGTGGGTGCGCCGAGCGCCAAGACCGGCACGTTTGACACCGGTGCCGCGGCAGCTGCGGCCGAAAAGCCCAAGTCGAGCGGCCAGCCCAATGGCCTTTCCAACGCCGAGCGCCAGAAGCTCCGTCGCGAGGTGAGCTCGCTCGAGCGCAAGATGGAGACGCAGCGCGCTCGCGTTGAGGAGGCCGAGGCCGCTATGGCCCAGGTCGACCCCACCAATTACACGGCGCTCGGCGAGCAGCAGGCAAAGATTGACGAGGCCCACGCCGCCATGGACGAGCTGGAGATGGCGTGGCTCGAGGCGAGCGAGAAGCTCGAGGGCGAGGAGTAGGCGAGGATGATCAAGGCCGCGTTTTTCGATATCGACGGCACGCTGCTGAGCTTTAAGACCCACCAGATTCCGGCGTCGGCGCAGCAGGTACTCGACAGCTTTCGCGAGCAGGGGATTGCGTGCGTGATCGCCACGGGTCGCCCGACCTACCAGATGCCGGATTGGCTGTTCGACTTGGGTTGGGATGCGTACATCACGCTTTCGGGCCAGCACTGCTTTGATGCCGAGGGCGTCTACCGCAGCTGCCCGATCGATCCGGACGACGTTGTGGTGATTGTGGACCAGGTGGCGCAGGGGCGCTACGACTCGCTGTGCATGCAGGGCGAGAACTCGTTTGTGAACCGCCTGTCCGAGCGCGTAGTGACGGCTGGTAACAACGCGGGGATCGTCTACCACGAGGAGCCGTTTGAGCACGCGTTTGACGCACCGGTCTACCAGTTTTGCGCCTTTGTGGACCCGGCCGACGAGCATATCGTGACCGATGCGGTGTCGCATTCGCTCACTACGCGCTGGTGCGACCTGTTCTGCGACATTATTCCCGCTAACGGCGGCAAGGACCTGGGCGTGGCAGCGACGCTGGAGCGCCTGGGTGTCGACGCGAGCGAGGCGATTGCCTTTGGCGACGGCGAAAACGACCTGTCGATGTTTTCCGCCGTGGGCACGAGCGTGGCCATGGGCAACGCGCAGGACACGGTGAAGGCTGCGGCGACCTATGTGACGACCGCCGTGGACGACGACGGAATCTACAACGCCGCAAAGCACTTTGGGCTGCTATAGCTGCGGCTCGGCACTTGGGGACGTTCCTTTTCTGTTGGCAGTTGGGGACACTCCTTGCGCGATGCGTGCCGTGTCGCCTTGCTTGCCCGCGCATTTTGTGAAACACGGTTAACTTTTTAAATAACTTAGTAAGACATGGGCAACTTTTGCGGTAAAGTAAATCAGGCAAAAGTATCCAAAGGCTAACTAGAAGTCATCGCGAAAGGCGGCCCATGGCCCTGCGTGAATCCGGAGAAGACTATCTCGAATCTATTTATGTGCTCTCGGAGCGCCAAGGCATCGTTCGATCGATTGACGTTGCCGAATACCTGGGCGTAACCAAAGCAAGCGTCTCTAAAGCCATGGCGGCCTTGGAGAGCACCGGCTACGTGGAGATGGGCAAACGCGATGTGCATCTGACGGAACGCGGTCTTGAGGTTGCCCGTCAAATGTGGGAGCGCCATTGCTTTTTTGTGGGGCTGCTAGAGGACGCAGGTGTATCGTCCGAGGTTGCCTCGCAAGAGGGCTGCCACATGGAGCACTGCCTGAGTGAGGAGAGCTTCGAGAAGCTGAGGACTATGTTGGGCCGGGAAGATGCGGCGAGCCCAACAACGGAAGCCCAATTGACCCCCTGTAGCGCGGAGTTCGCGCAAAGCGCGAACCAGCGAAAAATGGGATAGGAGATTCGAACAACAACGAGTCCGACACAGCCCAAAGTGGAGCATTCGGTGCGCGATGTCCCCGCGGCTGAGCTATTTCCGCGTCCCCAAAGAGGCGCGCCTCCCGCGCCAAAGGCGTGGGACAGCGATTGGGACCAGTAGCCCCACCAACTAAGTCCAATTCAGACAAGGAACCCCGCCAGCAAGCGATGCCCAAGAACCGCCAGCAATGTCACCGCAGGCCGGGACCGGGCTTGGTTTTGAAAACATTCCGCAGACCAGAAGTGCCCCCGTTCGTAGCTCCGAAGGAGCAGAACGGGGGCACTTCATTGGTTGAGGACGTTTTCAAAACCAAGCCCGGTCCCGGCCGGAGGGACCACGAGTGCTACAGGTTCTTGACACCCATCGCGCGCATGGCATTCAGGATGGCGATGATCGCCACGCCCACGTCGCCAAAGACGGCAAGCCACATGTTGGCGATGCCCAGCGCCGCGAGCACCAGGATCAGCAGCTTAATGCCCAGCGCAAAGATGATGTTCTGCCAAACAATCGCCATGGTCTTGCGTGCCACGCGGATCGCGCGGGAAATGTTGGACGGCTTGTCGTCCATCAGCACCACGTCGGCAGCTTCAATTGCGGCGTCCGAGCCCATGGCGCCCATGGCGATTCCGACGTCGGCGCGCGTGAGCACGGGTGCGTCGTTGATGCCGTCACCGACAAAGGCGAGCTTGCCCTTGCCGCTCTCGGTTGCAAGCAGCGCCTCGACACGCTCGACCTTGTCGCCTGGCAGGAGCTGCGCGTGGAACTCGTCGAGCCCCAGCTGCTTGGCCACAGACGCTGCAACCTCCTCGCGGTCGCCCGTGAGCATGACGGTGCGTTTGACGCCGGCAGCGTGCAAGTCGCGAATAGCCTGCTCGGCATCGGCCTTTATGGTGTCGGCAATTACGATATGGCCGGCGTACGTGTCATCGACCAGCACATGGAGGATCGTACCGACGACCTCGCAATTGGGAGCGTCGATACCGGCCGCAGCAAGCATCTTGGCGTTGCCGACGACGACGCGCTTGCCGTCGATGGTTGCCGTGAAACCGTGACCCGCGACATTGGCGGAGTCGCTCACGCGATTCTGGTCGAGCTCACCCTGGTAGGCGGCACGTATGGACCGTGCGATGGGGTGATCGGAAAACGACTCGGCAAGGGCCGCGACTTCGAGCAGCGACTGCTCGGTATAACCTGCCTCGGGGTGTACCGCCACGACCGAAAACGTGCCGTTGGTGAGCGTGCCGGTCTTGTCAAAGACGACGGTGTCCACTTCGGCGAGCGTCTCGAGGTAGTTGGAGCCCTTGATGAGGACGCCCAGCTTGGATGCGCCGCCGATGCCGCCAAAGAAGCTCAGCGGGACGCTGATCACGAGCGCGCACGGGCAGCTGACGACCAGGAAGGTCAGGCCGCGCAGGATCCAGTCGGACCAGGCGCCGGTGACCAAGCCGCCGCCGAGCGCGAGTACCGCGGCCGCGCCGGTGACGGCGGGCGTGTAGACGCGGGCGAAGCGCGTGATGAAGTTCTCGGTACGCGCCTTCTTTTCGCTGGCGTTTTCTACGAGCTCCAGGACGCGCGCGACGGTGGACTCGCCAAATGGCTTGGTGGTGCGCACGTGGATGAGGCCCGTCATGTTGATGCAGCCGCTGATGATATCGTCTCCGGTTTTGGCCGGGCGGGGAATCGATTCGCCGGTAAGGGCGGCGGTGTCGAGTTGCGTCTCGCCTTCTACGATGACGCCGTCGATGGGTACGCGCTCGCCGGGCTTGACGACGATGACGGTGCCGACGGCGATGTCATCGGGGGAGACCTGCTCGAGTGTGCCGTCGGGTTGCTCGACGTTGGCGTAATCGGGCGCGATGTCCATCATGGCGCTGATCGATTTGCGGCTCTTGCCCACGGCGTAGGCCTGGAACAGCTCGCCGACCTGATAGAACAGCATGACAGCGGCGCCTTCGGCCATGTGCGGATCGGTGTCGGGGAAGAGCACCATGGCAAACGCGCCGATGGTCGCGACGGCCATGAGGAAGCTTTCGTCGAAGGCCTTGCCGCGGCGGATGTTGTTGTATGCCTTTTGGAGCACGTCGTAGCCGGCAATTAGGAACGGCACCAGGAACAGCACGAAGCTGGCGTAGACGTTACCCGGGGTGCCGAATGCGGCGGTAAGGGTACCGAGCTCCTCGAGGGCGTACACCACCGCAAAAATGCCTAGCGCTACCAGGATACGATTGCGCTTATGCTCAAGGGACTCTTTCTTCTTGCGCTTCTTCTTTTTCTTTGTGGGATCGGCGGCTGCCATGATTCAAACCTCCCATTTGAATGTATGAACACTCGCTCATATAATTTCGCGAGCAAAGGCCGCGGCAAGCGCGGCCTTTTGGGTTGGCGTTAACCTGGGCTAGAGAATGATCTCGCAGTCCGGCTCGGCGTCGGCCGTAAACTCCACGACGCGGTCGAGCACCTCGTCGAACTCGGCGTCATCGGCCTCGAGCGTCAGCTTCTGGGTCATAAAGTTAACGGACACGGATTTGACGCCCCCGAGCTTGGCCAGCTCGTCCTGAAGCTCGCGCGCACAGTTGGCGCAGTCGATCTCGTCGAGCTTGAACTGCTTTTTCATGGTGGGTTCCTTTCCCTGTCTTGCGGCTTGGGTGCAGGCCGCGCTGGTACCGTGGTTGGTTGCTATTCGCAGATGTGGCTCATGCCTTGGTTGAGCATGGTGTAGACGTGGTCGTCGGCGAGCGAGTAGAGGATATTGCGCCCGTCGCGCCGGAATTTAACCAGGTGCGACTGCTTGAGTGTGCGCAGCTGGTGCGATACTGCCGACTGCGAGGTTTCGGTCGCTTCGGCGATGTCTGCCACGCAGAGCTCGCGGCCCATGAGGGCGTAGAGGATCTTGATGCGCGTGGTGTCGCTAAAGACCTTGAACAGGTCGGCAAGGTCGTACAGCAGCTCCTCGTCGGGAAGGTCCTCGGGCGAGCAGGTGGTGGGGACGTCGGGCACGATGGTGGTGTCGATGCCGGACTCTATTTCATCAGCGTGATCGCTCATTGCAATATCCTTTCATATGAACATGCGCTCATATAACTTACTTCCGAGTATATGCGCGCATGTTCATATGTCAATATAATTCGCGTTTTTTTGCTATCGATTGGTCCTGGTGGCGGCTAAGGGCATCGGTGGGCGCGAATAAGGCCGCTGATGCCAACGTGGGTACCTTAGCGACGTGCAAAAACGGGCCGATATCCACTTGGATATCGGCCCGCATTGCATCGCTTGAGGAGGACGTCTCGGCGTGTCACTTTTGCACGAGGTGCTATGGCCCGGCAGGTATTGCTCGCGAATGGCGCCTCTGCTTGGCAATCTACTTGGCAAACAGGTTCTTGAGGTTGAACTCGGCCTGCACCGTGCGGAGCATGAGGTCGGTGTCGTCGAGGCCCAGGTGCTGCTCGTTGGCGTCGGCGGCGAGGGTGCCGCGTCGGCGGGCCCAGTTTTCGAGTGCGGCGGGCGCGGACTCTCGGGGAAGCGAGCGCACATCGGCGTCCAGGCTGCGGCAGATCTGGCGCGAGTCGATGACGATAATCTTACCCGCGCGGCGTGCCTCGGCGTAACCGTCCAAGTGGATCTTGAACCAACTGTCCTCAAAGGCGGCGTTGTGCGCCATGTACGGGTACTTCTTCATAAGCTTGAGCAACTGCTTTTGCAGTTCCTTGTTCTCGCGGAAGGGCGTTTTGCCGTCAATGTCATCCCAGGTGATGTGGTGGATATTCGACAACGGCACATCCTCGCCGCGGTAGATATCGGGCAGGCCGCAGTAGTGTGCCTCGGCGTCATGCGGGACGGCGTCGCTGGTGAGCTCCATGATCTCCCAGCCCACGTTGATGATGTAGCCGCGCTCGGGTGCGCGGCCGGTGGTCTCGATGTCGATGCCGAGCACCGTGCCCTGGATGGGCTTGCGAGCGTAAGCGACACCGAGCGCGTCGCGGTCGCCGCGAATCTCGCGCATGACGGACGCGGCAGTGCGCTTTTGCATCTTGCCGATGGCGGCACAGGTGTCGGCGTCGGACAGGCCGCGCGAAAGCGTCGCGGGCGTCACATTGCGCAGGCGCGCCTCGCCAATCTGGTCGCACAGGTCGCGGTTGCGGTCGGCCAGGTCGCGCACAGTGGCAAAGTCGAAGCCGGGGTCGTCCTCGGCGGTAAAGTACTCAGTCTCGAGCACCTTGAGGGCCTCTTCGCCTTTCTGACGCTCGGATTCCATGGCGCCGTGGTCGCCGTAGATAAACATGGGGATAAACGGCTGGCGCTCGTATTCGAGTGCTTGCGAAACGTTCATATGCTGCTCCTTGGACGGGCCGCGTCGCGCGGCTCGGGTTTGTCGAGTTATGGCGAGATGATAGTTTACCATGGGCAACTATTGGCATCACGCCTAGGACAATTACAATACCCTAGTTGACCGCTAGGACTTTTACAATGCTGCCGAAAGACACGAAAGGTTCCATCCGTCATGGATTTGCTGATTGATATTCTGCTCGACGCCGGCAAGGACACGCTCTCGCTGGTGCCGTTCTTGTTGGTGACATATCTGGTCCTCGAGACGCTCGAGCATGTGGCAGGCGATCGCGTCAACGGTACCATCAAGCGTGCCGGCGCCGCTGGCCCCGTGGTTGGCTCGTTGCTGGGCATGGTGCCGCAGTGCGGCTTTTCGGCCATGGCGGCAACGCTGTACGCCGGTCGCGTCGTGACGCTGGGCACCCTGGTGGCGGTGTTTCTCTCGACTTCCGACGAGATGCTGCCACTGCTGCTTGCCGAGCAGGTTCCCGTGCAGACTATGGCGATGCTTTTGGCTTCGAAAGCGCTGATCGCGCTGGTCACGGGCTTTATCGTGGATGCTGCCATTCGCGGCCTGCGCCGCAACGCCCGTGCTCATGCGGCGATTCGCCGTACCGTGTTGGGGACCACTGTCAATCCGGCGCACGTTAACTGCGCGCATGACGACCACAGCGGCGGTGACATCATCGACGAGGTGGCCGAGGCGGGCGTGAGCGCCGACCACATCCATGAGCTGTGCGAGCGCGACCATTGCGGTTGTGATGAAGACGAGGACGAGCACGAACATGGACATGGACATGACCACGATCACGGTCATGAGGGCGAGCATGAACACCATCACGGCCACGGTCATTCCCACTCCCATGAAGGTACGCCCGTCCTGTCGATTATCCGCAGCGCCATCTCGCATACCGTGCAGGTATCGGTATTCATTTTCCTGGTGACACTGATTCTGGTCGCCGTGCTCGAGACCTTTGGTGAGTCCGCAATCGAGCAGTTCCTGCGCGGCAACGAGACGCTCGCCGTTCTGGGTTCGGCGCTTGTCGGCCTGATCCCCAACTGCTCGGCGAGCGTGGTCATTACGCAGCTGTATCTGGAAGGCGCGCTGCAACTGGCACCGATGCTCGCCGGCACGCTCATTTCCGCCGGCGTGGGCTACCTGGTCCTGTTCCGCACCAACCGCAGCGCTCGCGAAAATGCCGTGTTCCTGGTCATGATGTACGTCATCGGCGCCGGCTGGGGACTCGTCCTATCCGCCTTCGGCCTCTAAGTAGGCCTAACAAAACGGGCTTCAAAATAGCCATGCCCGGCGCCTGCACAATGCGGCGACGCATGGCATTTTGAAGCCCGTTTTTTTGTTGAGCCACGGATCCTGAGCGCTCACACCGGTCAGAACAAAAAGGCAAATTTCCGGGCATAGCCTAAAAATCTGCCTTGGTTAGCGCAGCAGCTCGGTGAGGTTGCGCTTAAAGCGGGCGCGGTCTTCGCCGGTGAAGGCTGCCGGCCCGCGGGTGCGACCGCCAGCGCGGCGCACCTTCTTTTCTTCGTGGCGAATAAACAGCTGCATGTCGATGGTCGCCTTGTCGTACACGCGCCCGCGCACGCCGATGGCGGCGGCATCGCGGCCGAGCACCATACTCGCCAGGCCAATGTCCTGCGTCACGACCACATCGCCCGCCTGCAGACGCTCGACAATGGCAAAGTCGGCGCTATCGGCGCCCACGCTCACGTCGAGCGTCGTGACCCAAAAGCCGTGTCGTGCGTGCTCGGCATCGCGCGGATCGTCGCGGCGAATGTGGCGTTCCAGGTTCTGCGTGCTGTTGCCGGCGATAACCACGGCGACGCCCGCCCGCCGCGCGCAGTCGATCGACTCACGCGTGACCGGGCAGGCGTCGCCATCAATAAACAGCGTTCGCGGCATCTAGCGCACCAGCTTGCCAAAGCGGATAGCACGAATAATCAGCGTCACGCCAAACACCAGGAGCGCGGCGCCGCTAAAGATGACGAGCATCTTTGCCGACCACAGCGGATAGATAAACACGAACACGCCGGCGATGATGGAGAGCGCGCCGCTCAGGATGGCAAGGGCGCGGTTAGACGAAAGCTCGGACTCCAGAATGGACATGACACCTTCGACAATCCAGCCAAAGCCGGCCACGACCACCACGAGCGTGGTGAGCGTCGCGGTCGAGAAGGCCTGGTTGCGCAGGATTATGACGCCGCCCAGAATGATGATCAGGTTGGAGATGATGCTCGTGACGCGCCAGCCGGCGGGCAGCAGCGGCTCAAAAATGGCGGTGAACAGCCTGACGCCAGCCGTGATCACAAAGTAGAAGCCCAGGACGGTCGTCAGGAAGACGAGGGACTTGGCGGGCGCAAACAGCAGCGCGATGCCGGCAAGCAGTGCGATGACGCCCGTGGCGGCGTAGATCCAGCGCACGGCCTTGATTGCCTTGCCTGCCATGCTTTTCTCGTCAAATCCAAACAGATTCGACTGCTGGTCGTCGTTCTTAAAGATGCCCATGAGGTCTCCTTTCCGCACGGCGTTTGCCGTCATTGTTGTTTTTGCGGCGTATGCCGCAGTTGCTACAACAAGTATCGCCTAAAGGCACCGGCGTATGGGTTGGGGAGGGCGAAGTGTAACCCAAAGGTCCCGATTTGTTCTCGTTGTTCCCCATGTCGCGTTTTTCTATTCAACAGGTGTAGAACATTGCGGCCCTGTTCGTTATTGCCTGCGTTTTAGGTTAGATTTTCCTAAGAACAATTGCCTTGTATTGGGGGTCTCTATGAACGAAGCTGTTCCCGCGGCGCCGTCGAGCGTGGAGTCGATGGCAAAGCAAGGTTGCGAAAAGCTCGGTCTGGAATCGTTTGACGCGCTGGTTCGTCGCGCCCGCACATGCCGCCGTTTTGACGAGTCCATGCGCGTGCCGCGCGAGTTTTTGCTTGAGCTGGCAGAGCTGGCGCACCTGGCTCCCTGCGGCGCTAATGCTCAGCGTCTGCGTTTTCATGTGGTGAGCGACGCCGAGGAGTGTTCGAGCTTATTTGAAAAGCTCACATGGGCTGGTGCGCTCAAGGATTGGTCGGGTCCTGTCGAGGGCGAGCGCCCGACCGGCTATATCGCGATCCTTGCCGAGCGTCCCGCTCCGGGCAAGCCTGCCGCGCCAATCACCGAGGCAGACGCTGGTATCGCCGCGCAGACGATGATGCTCGCCGCCCGCAGCGCTACGCCCGAGGTGGCGGCGTGCATGTTCAAGGCTTTTCCGCCTCGTGCGATTGATGTCATGGGACTTGACGGCGACAAGTACGAGGTCAAGCTGATCATGGTCTTTGGCGTTCCCGCCGAGACACAGGTGATCGATGCAATTGATTCCAACCCCGACGGCTCTGTTAATTACTGGCGTGACGAGGCACAGGTACACCACGTACCCAAGCGTCCACTCGCCGACGTACTGGTGTAGTTGAGCGTCGCCGCGGCGTGATCCGGCGGTAAACCACCACAAAGGTGCCCGTCCCCTTTGTGGTGGTACGAGGGGAGGGCGTGTGGCCGATCTGTATTTGGTACGGCATGGGCAGACCGAGCTCAATGTGCAGAACATTTTGCAGGGCTGGCACGATTCGCCGCTTACGGCGCGCGGGCGCGAGCAGGCGCGGGCGACGCGCACGGCGTTTGAGGCGCGCAGCATCTCCTTTGACCATGCGTATTCGTCACCGTTGGGTCGGGCGCGCCACACGGCCGAGCTGATCGTTGGTGAGGGCCTTCCCATAGAGCTGGTCGACGACCTACGCGAGTGGCATTTGGGTTCGTTGGAGGGCACATCAAATCGCGAGATGCCGCCGCAGCCTTGGGGCGATTATCCGGTTGCCTTTGGTGGCGAGTCGGAAGGCGAGCTGCGGGCGCGCATGGTTGCGGCGCTGTCCCGCATTATGGCCCGACCGCAGCACGATCGTGTGCTTGCGGTCTCTCACGGCTCCGCCTGCCAGGAGTTTCTTGAGTATGTGGCCGGCGGGGGAGGACAGCCCGACAACGGTGCCGTGCTTCATTTTGGCTATTGCGACGGGGCGTTTTCGCTCCTTGACTGGTAACGAACGAAAGGACCCCTATGAATAAAGACCTGTATCTGGTCCGTCATGGACAGACGATATTTAACCTCAAGCGCATTATTCAGGGCTGGAGTGATTCGCCGCTCACGCAGTTGGGCTGCGAGCAGGCGGCGCGCGCTGGCATGTTCTTGCGAGCGCGTGGCATCGAGCCCGACCACGCCTACACCTCGACGCTGCATCGCACCGAGCAGACTATCGCCAACCTGTGGCCGGGCCTTGCCTACGAGCGTCTGGACGGTCTGTGCGAGTGGTTCTTTGGCGATTTTGAGGCCGAGCGCGTGACGCTCATGCCCGAGCGTCCGTGGCGTGACTTCTACCGCCAATTTGGCGGCGAGGGGCAGATGCAGGTGCGCGAGCGCATGGTGGCGACGTTGACCGATCTTATGCGACGTCCGGACCACGAGTGCGTGCTCGCGGTGAGCCACGCCTCGTCCATCAAGGAATTTTTGGACCACGTGAGGGGAGCGGCGGCCGACGAGCGCGAGCGCGTTCCGGGCAACTGCTCGGTGCTGCATTTTGCGTTTGACGATGCGACGGATACGTTTGAACTGGTCGAAGTCTTTACGCAAGAAGATTATGCGCGCGAGCTGGGTCTTGAGCCGCTCGTGGCGGCAGCGGGTCCGCAGCGCGGGTAGCGCGGGCGTGGCGATGCGGATTGCCGACATCATTGCTCGATGCGAAAGGGGCGGGGATGCATGCGCATGTATCCCCGCCCCTTGTTTGTCGAGCTGCCGAGTCTTTGTGCCGGGCGTTTAGGCCCTGTTAGAACCGTGCGATCTGGTGGGTCAGCAAACCCGTCGGAACCTGCGGTGCGTCGCCGGCAACCTGCGCGGCGGGGAATAACGCGGCAACGGTAAAGTTGAACGGCTCTTTGCCCGTGTAGGCGCCGGCTGCGCGGGCTTCGTCTGCCAGGAGCTGCGCCGCCCCTGCTAGCGCGGCAGCATAGGTGGGGTCGTCTGCCGGCGCCGGCTCCGGTGCCTGGTCGAGCATGGCTCGGATGGCGGCAACGGCGTCCTCGCGCTTGACCTCCCACACACGGTGCGTAATGCCCGAGGGGTCGGTGACGGCATAGAGCGACGCGCCCTCTTTAGCGGCGCCGAGGATGATATCCATGACCGGGGAGGCTTCGTAGGCGAGCGACACGGGGCGCGGCTGTACCTTAAGCTCGGCGATTGCACGGGCGGCTGCGGCCGCATCTGCGGGGGTCGCGCCGTCGCCCGTCAGTACGCCGACCGGGCAAATTGCCACAACGCCCGTCACGCGCCCTGGCTCTCCGGAGCATTCGTACACGTAATACGTTGCGCCCGGATCTTTGAGCATGAGCCCGTCGGCAATGGCGCCGCGCAGGGCGTCGTTGCCGCTTAGGATGTCGCCCATCTGCGGCAGCGCCTCGAGCACGCGGTCCTGAGCTGGGCGGATGCAGGGAAACGGAAGTGCTTTCATGGGCGGTCCTAACGCGTGAGTTGGTTTGTTCGCGGCTTATTATGCCCCAACTTGGACGCTTGCGTCCCAGAGCGTGTTGTCGACAAGCGCGATGAGCACGTTCTGGCAGCGAACGATATTGGCATGGGCCCCGGCTCGTTGGGCTTATGCGTGAGCACCAACGAGCCGGGGCCGTAGCTCATGCAATTGTGGTTACCTGTCTTGCCGGCAATGACGGCGGTGTCGGTGTAGCCGGTAAAGAAGCCGACGGTCGTGTCTGCGTCCGTCACGTCATCGGCGACACGCTTGAGCGCAGCTAGGAGGGGAGAGCCTGGGTCGCGCTCGATGGCGGGGCGATCGCCCGTCACGGCGAAACTGCCATGGCAACCGGGAACCGCGGCCTCGGCGGTGGCAGTGGCCTGCTCGACCATGTTGATCGCGGCGGCCGTATCGGTCGGCGGCGTCAGGCGCATGTCGACCCAGACCTTGGCGTGGTCGGGCACGACAAAGGGGCGATAGCCGCCCTCGTCATCATCAACCATATGAAACCTCAGAATCAGTTTGCTTTGCAAACCGATTGTAAGTCACCTGCAGATTCGCGACGTGCACGTAGCAGCATTTACCGTTCGCAGGCCGAGCCATCGCGCTTGCCGTCCGGGCGGGCTCGCAAACGACGTAGCGGGTACGTACCCTTCATGGACGACATGCTGTGCGACATATCTGCCTTTCGGTATCACCGGATACCCCCACAGGTCTTGGCGATAATGCCGGACCTGCCCGATTCTGCGGACGATCCGCGCAGGGAGCGCCTTTGTGAACATCCACTCGTCAAGCATTTCCTGCGCACTCCGTTACATGTGTTGGCGCAGGGCGGCTGCGGACGTAAGGGCGGTCGCATTGTCAGACATGTTTGGAACGGGGAGAGGCCGTTTGGCTCCGTGCAGCAGACGGAGTTTGGCCTTGATGTCGCGTCCCCGCTCTTTACCCTGCTGACCCTGGCTTCCTCGGTTTCAAACGAGCGTCTGATCATGTGCATGTTTGAGATGTGCGGCACCTTTGCCGTGTGCAAGATTGCACCTCAAGTAAAGTTGGCGCTTGAGCAGGCATATGGGAGCCGGTGGGGTGACGCACGGTCGGGCTGGGAAAACGTAAAGGATGCCTCGGGGAATCCAACGGACTTGTGGAAACGACCTCCCTTGATCGAGCTCTCTGACCTTACGGAGTTCGCCAATAAGATCCAGGGACTCCGCGGTGCTAAATCATTCACACGTGCCGCGAAATGCATTACGGGGGTTGTGGCATCGCCGCTTGAGGTCCAAGCTTCGATGCTGTTTGGCCTTTCGAGGCTGCGCGGTGGCGAAGGGCTGCGCCTTACCAATAACGTCGAGATTCGCATGACGCGCAGCGCCCGCCTGATTTCGGGGCTTGATAGGCGCTACGCCGATATCTTGCTGTCAAATAAGGATGGCAGCCGAGAGTGTCTGGTTGAATGCCAGGGTAAAGCCATTCACGGATCCATAGAATCCAAGATCTCGGACTCCGATCGAACGACGGCCCTTCAGACGATGGGATATCCCGTCGTTCTGATGACCTATGGTCAGCTGGTTGACTCCGATGCCTTCCGCGTGGTGATGGAGCTTATCATGTCCTATCTCGATATGCCGTTGAAAGACAAGACGCCGCGGCAGCAAGAGCTCGAACGGCGACTTCGTGAGGAGATTTTTATCGATTGGGCGGGAATGTAGCCGCGCGGGTGGAAAACGGTCGCGGAAGCTAGGGTTTTAGTTGCGAATAGCCTTCAATTGCTCCTTGGAATTGGCTTGAAAAGTGCTACCTAGAGCAAGTTATTTCGGAAAATGGACAGTCAACATTAGTTTGGCATATAGAGATCGATTTTTACCTACTAAAACCCCTGATAAAGCTGTTTGTAAAAGCAGTTGTGCTTAGCGACTAGGGCCTCACTGTCGATTATCCGAAAAAACTTATTATGGGTAGCATTTTCAAAACCAGCCGGAGCAACGAAATCGGCCCCCCGTTTCGTGAAAACGGGGGGCCGAATGGACTTCGTGGTCTGTCTGGCAGGCTTGGCGCCGACGCTACTTGATCACGCGCACGCGATACATCGACGGAATCTGCTTGAGCGCCTCGATGGTGCTGCTGTTCAGGTGCTCGTCGGTGTCGAACATGGTGTAGGCGTTCTCGCCAGCGGACTCGTTGGTCATACGCTGCACGTTGGCGTTGTCCTTGGCGAGAATGGCCGTGATCTGGCCGATCATGTTGGGCACGTTGGCGTGCAGGCAGGCGATGCGGCTCGCGGCGCGCGCCTTGCCCATGCTGCAGGCGGGGTAGTTGACGCTGTGCGCGATATTGCCGTTTTCCAGGTAATCCTTGAGCTCGCTGATCGCCATGTCGGCGCAGTTGGCCTCGGCCTCGCCGGTGCCGGCGCCCGAGTGCGTGGTGATAAACGTATTGGGCATCTTGACGGTCTTGGGCGTGGCAAAGTCGCAGCTAAACCAGCTAAGCTTGCCCTCGCGCAGGGCGGCGTCGACGGCGTCCTCGTCAATGATGGTCTCGCGCGCGTAGTTGATGAGCACGGCGTCGGGTGCCAGCAGGTTGATTTGCTCGGTACTGATCATGCCGATGGTGTCGGCCTTGCTGGGCACGTGCACGGTGAGGTAGTCGCAGCCGCGGCAGAGGTCCTCGAGCGTGCCCACGCGCTGCACCTCGCGGCTCAGCACCCACGCGTGCTCGACGGAAATGAACGGATCGTAGCCGTAGACATCCATGCCCAGATCGACGCAGGCGTTGGCGACCTTGGAGCCCACGTTGCCCAGACCGATGACGCCGATGCGCTTGCCCTTGAGCTCGCGGCCCACAAAGGCCTTCTTGGCCTTTTCGGCGTCGACCTGAATCTCGGGGTCGTCGGCGTTGTCGCGTACCCAGTTCATCGATTGCACCACGCCACGGCTCGAAAGCACCAGCATGCCCAGGACGAGCTCCTTGACGGCGTTGCTGTTGGCACCGGGGGAGTTAAAGACGACGACGCCCTTTTTGGCGTACTCCTCGATGGGGATGTTGTTGACGCCGGCGCCGCAGCGGGCGATGGCGCGGATGCCCTCGGGCAGCTCGTAGCCGTGCAGGTCGGTGGAGCGCATCAGGATGGCGTCGGCCTTCTCGGCGGTGCTCACAAACTCGTAGCCCTCGCCAAACTCGACCTTACCGTCCTTGGTGATGTCGTCGATGGTCTTAATCTTACGCATGGAAAAACTCCTTAGCAGGTTTTGATCTAAACAGGGTGGTCTGAGGTGGCTGGTCGGCCCGCGTGTTGCGGGCTAGTTAGATCGCGGACTCAAACTATGCTGCGCTTCGAAGTCCTTCATGTACGTGGCCAGCGCTTGCACGTCCTCCATGGTGACGGCGTTGTACACGCTTGCGCGCATGCCGCCGACGAGGCGATGGCCCTTGACGTTTTGAATCTGGTGCTCGGCCGCGCCTGCAACAAAGGCCGCATCGAGCTCGGCGTCGCCGGTGCGGAAGGTGACGTTGGCGATGGAGCGGCTGTCGGCCTGCGTTGTGCCATGGAACAGCTCGCTGTGCTCGAGCAGGTCGTAGAGCAGGTTGGCCTTGGCCCAGTTGCGCTCGGCCATGGCGGCAAGTCCGCCGGTCTGCTCAACCCAACGGAACACCTTGCCGCACACGTAGATGCCAAAGGTGTTGGGCGTGTTGAGCATGGAGCCCTTGGCGACCTGGGTCTTGAGGTCCAGGTACTGCGGCGTCTGCGCAAAGGCGGGGCTTTCGGCGATAAGGTCGTCGCGCACGATGACCACGGTCACGCCTGCGGCGCCGGCGTTTTTCTGCGCGCCGGCGTAAATGAGCCCGTAGCGCTCAACGTCGAGCGGCTGTGACAAAAAGCAGCTCGAGACATCGGCGACCATCGGCACATCGCCGCAGTTGGGCAGCTCGTGGTACATGGTGCCAAAGATAGTGTTGTTCTGGCAGATGTAGACGTAGTCGAGCCCGTCGCCCGCGGCCTCGGCGGCAATGCGCGCGTTGACGTCGGCCATGTCTGGGATGCGGTCGAAATTGGTGTCCTCGGAGCTCGCGAGCAGCACGGCCTCGCCGTACTTGGCGGCCTCCTTGTACGCCTTGTTGGCAAAGTTGCCGGTCACGACGTAGCCGGCGCGGCCGCGGCGCATGAGGTTCATGGGGATGCCCGCAAACTGCAGCGTGGCGCCGCCCTGCAAAAACAGGACACGGTAGTTGTCGGGGATGCTCAGCAGGCGGCGCAGGGTTGCCTCGGCGTCGTCGATGATCTGCTGGTACATGCTAGATCGATGGCTCATCTCGAGCACGGACATGCCGCAACCGCGGTAGTCCATCATCTCGTCGGCGATCTCGGCGAGCACGCTTGTGGGCAGCGCGGCCGGGCCAGCTGAGAAGTTGTGCACACGTGCCATCTTCTAGTTCCCCCTCGTAGTCGTTTGAACGTTCGGGATACTTTAGCACAGTGGAGCGCCAGGCGCGACCGCATCACGGTAAAACTCGAGTGCGCCGCTATGATTTACAGGATGGTTACATGGGGGAGGGCGGTCGTTAGGTCTATATCACCGGGATATACCGTGACAAATACTCCTTGAGCGCCGTATTGCACACATAGAGATACGTTCCCAACATGCCGCGCGTCATGAGAACGTAGTAGGCGTTGACGATAATCTTTCGTAGGTCGTCGTCGCTTGCCTTTTTCTTTGCGACGGTATCTTTGAAGTTTGCCTTGTTAACGCAGACGCCCCCTTTGTCGTTGTCGTAGTAAATGTCTGGCCCCAGAATTACGAAGCCGTAGTTGAGGTCGTAGCCCTGTACCGTGTGGATGCATCCGACCTCGTTGACGGCGTTGGGGGAGTTAACCCAATCCTTTTGACTCGAGTTCCAACGTTTAGGGATGCCCTCAATGACGATGTCGAACGCGTCTTTGTGTTTCTTCGTTTCCCACTTCCACGCAAAACCTGCCGTCATGCGGGATAGACCAACTTCTTCTTCCTTGGCTTGCTGTAGGGAACAGAAATCCTCAAATTGGTTGACGATTCCAAACTGGTATCTGGGGGTATCGCTGTTCGGATCCCCGGTTCGCGAATCGTAAGGCTCCGATGAAAAGAGATTCTTGAATTTCATGCCGGCATGCATATACGCTTTGTTATCGAGTAGATCATATACAAAGTCGAGATACTCATCGCCGCCGCGTACTCGCATTTGCGTGCTTAGGCTGAACTCTTCAGTTTCAATGCCCTCTTCTTCGAGTTGGTTAAGTCGCCGCTCAAGACCGTCTCGATTGAGGCCGGATGCCCTGACTTGCTGCTTGGGGTCATAAAACAGATATGCCTTGTCGCAGCATTTGAATATCCAGTCAACTTGGTTGCTTGTGTGCGGAAGGTCAAGACGATCACAAGTGCTATAGAAGGCCTTGATGCCGGAGCCCATGCTTAGATAATTACCCAGTCGATGTGCTTCATCGACAAGTAGGATGTCATAACGATCATTTTTGGTTACGTCACTGGGGCTCAAGATATCGCCAGGCTTTAACCCTGGAAGGAAGTGCGTGAGTTTCCTGAGGGTCTTTTTCAGGGAATCCATGGGGGTGACAAAACCGACTCGCAGGCCGGAAAGGTTGGGCTCATTTTTGATTTTGAACATGAGACTGATGGCGAGGATTGTTTTACCTGTTCCCGGCGCGCCATTCACGACGGTTATACGTTCTCTTTTTGAGCCGCCATGTTTTACGTCTTCATGCTCCTGTTCGAGACGTTTAAAAATCGTCTCGATCGTTTCGTATTGGTCGGGCGTAAGCGTCTTGAAAGGCGAGAACTTGAACAGATCGGAGTTCTCGAGCTCTTCAATCGGATGAATCGCGTAGTTTTCTTCGCGAAGCTTTGTCCAGAGGTCTCGGAACCTCTGGCGATACTGAGGCCGCTCAAAATAATCGAATTGGGCATAGCCGTTGTTGGCATTGGTGACCTGGTATTTTTCGTCGGCACAGAACAGCTCAATAAGTCGATTCTCGAACTCGAACGTTGCGGATTGGTTGAAGGTGGGATTGTCGATCAGAAGGGTCCGGTCGAAGTCCTTGTCCACGTTTGCAGCGTGTTGTTTCATACGGCGCTGGTAATTGGTTGTTTGGCCGATGTATGCCGTCTTGTTTCTGCTGTTGGTAAGAATGTAAAGGACAGGCCAACTCTCGTCATGATGGGCTCCAGGCTTTGGCGTGCCAAAGTCCTGAAGCGATTCGCTTGTCTCAAAGGGCTGGGGTAGGGGAAGCGTGTATTGCCGAAGGGCGAACTCATTACTCATGATGGTTCGCCTTTCTGTATTCGTTAGATGATGCGTCGACGGGGTAGCGCTCGCCATTGCGCTTGAGCTTAGACGAAAGCGCCGCTGGCAGGTCGATTTCATTTAAATCTGCGAAACGCAGAAGGAAAAGGAGCGTGTCGGCGACTTCGTCTTCGATAGCTTGGCGTTGCTCGGTGTCTTCGAACATTTCTGCAATGCGCTCGTCGCTCACAAAACGAAAGAGCTGAAGGAGCTCGGAGGACTCAGTTGCCATGCCGATGGCAAGCTCTTTTGGCGTGTGATATTTGCGCCAGTCGCGTGCATCACAAAAGTCCCTGACTTGTTCCGTCATGGCATCGAGCTTATCCATCGTCCGCAACCTCCCTGATGTTCATTGTTTTATTATGGCAGTATCTGGTATTTATTGCACATCATTTGGGGTGTGCGGTTTGTTCGATCGCGATTGGCCGGTAGGAGGTTTCACCATGAAGATCGACGTTGATGTAGACCAGCTGCGCGAGAGCTTGCTCGACCGCGCGGGGAGTGCGGCTGGCGTGGGCTTTCCGGCCGCCATGCTCGACGTAGTGGATATCGAGGACGAGTCGCCCCAAGAGCTCCTAGCCCGAGCTGAACGCGAAGGCCTCGACCTCCGTGTCTTCGCCACAGGCGACGATACGGACGACGGCTGGTAGCCATAGCCACCCCTCAACCCTATCCCCACCCATAACTTGCGGTGAAATAGGGACTGTTTAGGCTGCTAGAAGGCCTATTCAGTCCCTATTTCACCGCAACTTATGGGTGGGGATGGCTACGACGCTAGCGTGGCGATGACGGCTTCGTCGCCGGCGTATATGAGGGTGTTGCCGTCGGGGATGATCGTTTGGCCGTCGCGCTTGAGCATCACCACGATAAAGGGATGCTTGCCTTGTGGCACGTCGCGCAGGCGCAGTCCTGCCAGGCGACCGTGGGGCGTCACGGTGACTTCGCGCAGCGTAACCTCGGCACGCTCTTCAAACGTCGGCGCGGCCATAACCAGCAGGTCGCCTTCCTCGATGACGGTATCGCCGTTTGGCAGTACCGGGTGCGCGCCATCGCGCAGCACCAGGACCACGAGCATGTCCGTCGCGCTGCCAATATCGGCGAGTGATCGACCGGCAAACGGATGGCCCGCGCCCACCTTGAGCTTAACGAACGACATGCCGTCCTCGTCGCGGTAATCGTTAAAGGTGCGGCGCACGTCGCCTTCCGCGTCGATCATGTCGAGCTTTTTCGCCACCGCCGGTAGCAGCGATCCCTGCACCACAATGCTCGACACGGCAATCACAAACACCAGGTCAAACAGATCGTGCCCACCGGGAACACCGACCACCACGGCAAAGAGGCTGAATACGACCGAAGCCGCGCCGCGCAGGCCCGCCCAGCTTACGAGTGCGACTTGGCGGGGGTTGGTCTTAAAGGGCGCCAGCAGCATGCCCACGGCGACGGGGCGGCTCACAAAGAGCATAAACGCCATGAGTGCCAGGCCCGGTAGCAGCATTTGCGGCAGGCGTGCGGGCGTCACGAGCAGGCCGAGCAAAAAGAAGATGGTCATCTCGGCCATTTCGGTGAGGGTATCAAAGAAGTGCGCCATCTCGACCTTGCCGGTGATGTCGCTCGCGCCCAGCACAATGCCTGCCAGGTATACGGCCAAAAAACCGTTGCCGCCCAGATAGCTCGGCAGTGCGTAGGCAACGATCGCCACGGCGAACAAAAAGATAGTCTGCGCGCCCTCGGCCGTTGCGCGTGCGCGCTCAATCAGACGGCTGGATGTCCAGCCGATGGCAAGGCCCAGGCCAACACCCAGGATGATCTGCTTGGCCAGCAGCACGGGAATGTCGATATTGCCGCCCGCCGCGAGGGTCGCGAGCACCGCGGTGAGCATGTAGGCGACGGGGTCGTTGGAGCCCGATTCGACCTCGAGCAGCGAGTCGGTGCCGCCCCTCAGCGAAAGGTTGTGCTCGCGCAGCACGCTAAAGACGCTGGCAGCGTCAGTGGATGCTACGACCGACCCCAGCAGCAGGCCGCCGATCCAATCGAAGCCCAGCATGAAGTGCGCAAACGCGCCGGTGATGCCAGTGGTGATGACAACGCCGAGCGTGCTCAGCAGCACTGCGGGCGCGGCGACGGGCTTGGCACGGTCGATGTTGGTGTTAAAGCCGCCGTAGAACATGATGAACAGCAGCGCCGTACTGCAGACGGTTTCGGTAAGCGCGTAGTCGCTAAAGTCGATGTGCGCCGGACCGTTGACGCCCAGCAGCATGCCGAGCGCGATAAAGATGAGCAGGGTAGGGAAGGGGAGCTTTTTGCCGACGGGTTTGATGGTCAGGCACAAAATGATGACGAGGCCGATAAAGAGAAGTATCTGGTTCATGGATAGTGTCCGCTCCTGGGTGGTTTGCGTGGCACGGTCAATTGTTTGTGGTTATTTGTACCCAAAGGTGGTGGGTTTATGGGGCCGAGCCGTGTGTGTTCGCATTTTCGACACGAGGCGGGGGCTCGGGCAGTGCTGCTTGCGGTGTTGGTGCTGGTGGCGCGGTATTTCCGGGGCGTGCGGGCGGCCGCTTGTGACCGTTGGCAGCGGTGGCACTTTCCAGCTTTATTGCAACGGGGTACAATGGGTAACGTTTAAGTTCAACTTGAAGTTTTAGTCGTGGCATCGGGCTTCGGCCGTAATGCAGGGAAAGGCGTTCCATGGCGATCTATGTGACATCTGATGCTCACGGGCACGTGCGCGCGCTGGACGAGGCCCTTTCCAAGATCTCGCTGACGTCCGACGACACGCTGTATGTGCTGGGCGACATGATCGACCGCGGTCCCGATCCGGTCGGCGTCATCAACTTGGTGCGGTCGCTGCCCAACGCTCGCGTGCTTAAGGGCAACCACGAGCAGATTATGCTCGACGCGATTATTGGCCAGGACCCGCTCGATGCCGAGACCTGGGATATCAATGGCGGTTGGACTACGCGCCAACAGCTCAACGAAATGGAATTTGAGGCATACGAGGAGCTGGTGCGCTGGGCTGCCGCCCTGCCGCTCTATGCGGTGGCCGAGACTGCCGAACGGCCGTACCTGCTGGTGCACGCCGGCATTCAGGCCGAGGCGGCGCGTGCGTTTTTGCTTGAGCATGGTGTCGATTGCGGCGACGGCAGGGGAGCGGTCGATGTCGATAACGAGCTTCTGCAGCAAATGCTCGCCGTGCAGTCGTCCGATGACTTGCTGTGGATTCGTCACGGCTACTGGGATGCCCCGACGGGGCTGCTTTCTGCCGAGGGCAAGGGCCCGGTCGTGGTGAGCGGCCACACGCCCACGGTGTCGCTGGGGCGTTATTGCGAGGTTGGCGGCCTGGCAGGGCTCGATGAGGAGTCGGGCCGCGGGCGGATGGTGCGCTTGGGTGGCGAGGATACCGCCGGCGTGCCCGATCGCATCGATATCGACTGTGCGGCGGCCACCGGTTCCGAGTTCGGCCGCGTGGGCATCCTGCGCCTGGACGACGGGGCGGAGTTTTATGCGAACATCAACCCGGGCGAATAATCGCTGCAAAGGGTAGCTAATTTGGGACGGGGCCTTTTTGACTACTTTTGCCCTTCTGCCCGCTAATTGATTTTTCTGGGACGGGGATTAAATAATCATTTGGCCGCCCGCTGGCTAAGTGAGTAGACTTTTTTGGAAATGCCGAGCACTCAACATGTTCGCCTCAATAAAACCGCAGGTCACAGACTTGTGCTTTGTCGGTGTGGTCGGGGATTCGGTAAAAGTCTACTCACTTAGTTTTGCGTGATGCATATTGTCCGCAACGAGACCCCAGCCGGGGTGATTCCATCGCAAATTCCGGTGAGCGGGGGCAGCTAATTAGGCGCCGTATGGGTTGCGGTCGCGTTCGATGCGTTGGCGGATGTGGGCGTACTCGACAATCAGCAGCACCAGCAGCAGGGCCATGATAGCCAGGTAACTCACGACGGCGCCCATCAGGCCCAGCAGGTTGATCAGGATCACCGGGAGCACCACGCTCACGGCAAAGCAGATGAGGTAAATCTTGGTGACGTCGCCGGCGTGGCGCAGCACCGTGATAATGGCGTAGATAAAATCGATGGCCGCGGTTACGCCGCCGGCGACGACCATCAGCAGCGCCAATGTGCGGTAGCGCTCAAAGCTGAGGCCGTACATAAAGCTCATGATGGGGATGCCAGGGCCTTCCATAAACGCGGCGCATGCGCCGGTGATGACCACGATCAGCGCCATGACGGCGACAATAATTAAGTCAAAACGGCGGCGTTTGCGCGGGCTCGCCCAAATGCTCGACAGACGCAAAAGCTGCGGTTTATAGACAAATCCAATGCTCAGCAAAATAGCCTGCGCCGGAAAGAACAGGGCATTAAAGTACAGCTGATATTTGTAGGCCAGCGTGCCTTCCATCACAAACTTGGGCATGCTCTCGATGAGGTTGAACAGGAACAGTGCGCCAAAGAGCGGGGCGCACTGGACAAACAGGTGGCCGACCTCGCGCAGACTCACGCGACGCGATTTTTCGGTTTCGAGCAGGGCCAGCGGCGCGGTGACCAGCACGAGCGAGACGATGGCGGTGACACCCATGGCCATGGCCGCGATGGGCATGCTGCGCGTAAGGAACAGCGCCACGCTAAAGACCGCGATGACGCCGACGGAGCGCAGCGTTTGGCTCATGCCGGCCAGGTAGAGTTTATCGGCCTGCTGCAGGCGGCCCTCGTACACGTCCGCCACGCCGTCGATCACCTTATACAGGTAGACGCCCAGGCCGATCGTTGCCATCTGCGCGTCGTAGCCGCGGGCACTGCTGTATGCAAGGCCGCAGGCCAGCGCGAATGCTCCGCAAAGCCAGCGGTTGAGCTGGTAGGAGGCAAAGGACGCCTTCTCGTCGATGTCCGAGACCTGAAAATTGCGCACGCCGTAGTTGCACGCGATCATGATGAGCGTGCCGGTGACAAACGCAATGGAGAACTTGCCGGCTTCCTCGGCGCCCACGAGCTGCGTGGACACGATGGTGAGCAGAGGAAACGCCATGCCCCATACGGCGGTGCCCAGGGTATTCCAAAGGTAGTCGCGACGGGTGGCATGATCTTCGTACTCGGCTTCTTGCGTGGAGAAGCCGCCGCCGTAGACGGCTCCGAGCAGGCGGTTCCACCAGGCATTGACCATGCGGTGGATGGGGCCGGGCTGGCGATCGCGCTCGCGGCGACGGCGTGTGGCCTGGTTGCTGTCGGGACCGCCGGCGTTGCGCTGGCTCAGCTCCTGGATGCGTGCGAGCTCCTCGGCCGTGTGGGAGGCAGGGAAGAGGCCGTTCTCGATGCGTCCGCCTTGGGCCTTTGCAGTGTCGCTGCTCGCTACGGCGGGGTCGGCGACGCCATTGCGGCGGGCGATGGCGCGGCGAATATTATCGAGAGGCGAGATGCTCAAGGCGGAGTCCTTTCTATTGCTGCGCTCTAGTATAGACACGACGGCGTTTGCTCGTGTTTTTGAACAGGTTGTTCAATATTGTAGGCGGTGCCATTCAGTAGTCGGCACTTAGGGACGCTCCTTATGTGCCGACACTTTGGGAATGTCCCTAAGTGCCGGCATCTGGGGACACTCCTTGGTTGTTGCCTGTTCAAGAGTGTCCTCAACGACTAGTCGTTTAAGAACGTCCCAATGTCTAGGCCGCTTGCCTGCGATTTTTGACCGTTGGGCGGGCGCTTCGCCGTTGCCGCAAAAACGTTTTTGCATATCGGGTACAACGGGCTTTACGTGAGTAAAGTGCGCGCCGCGTCCACGTGTCGCGTTTTTAAAGGAGGCCCCATGCCTGGTGTTACCCCTGCAGAAGTTCTGTCCAACTTTGGCATTACGCTGGTCGAAGACCCCGCCGAGAACCAGCCCCGTCTGCTGGTCGATCTACCCGCCGCGGAGCTCGTCGAGCACGCTATCCGCCGCGAAGAAGGTCGCATGGCATCCAACGGCGCGCTGGTGATCGAGACGGGGGAGCGCACCGGCCGTTCCCCCAATGACCGCTTTATCGTCGACACCCCCGATGTTCACGACAAGATCGCCTGGGGCGCCGTCAACCGCCCTTTTTCGATCGAGAGCTACGAGACCATCAAGGCCGGTATTGTCGACTACCTCAACGAGCGCGACGTGTTCGTCACCCGCGGCATGGCCGGCACCGACCGCAACCATACGCGTCGCCTGCTCGTCGCCTGCGAGCGTGCCAGCCAGGCGCTGTTCATTAAGCAAATGCTCGCCCGTCCGCTCGCCCGCGAAATTGCGCGCACCGGCGAGCCGGACTTCTGCGTGCTCGCCGCGCCGGGCTACCAGTGCGATCCCGCCATTAAGGGCCTCAACTCCAGCGCCGCCGTGGTCATTAACTTCCAGGAGCGCGTGATTCTGGTTGCCGGCACCGGTTACTCCGGCGAAATCAAAAAGTCCATCTTCAGCGTCATGAATTACCTACTGCCCGTCGAGGACGACGTGCTACCCATGCACTGCTCGGCCAGCATGGATCCCGTCACGCACGAGACGGCCGTGTTCTTTGGCCTTTCCGGCACGGGCAAGACCACGCTTTCGGCCAACCCCACGCGCCTGCTGATCGGCGACGACGAGCACGGCTGGTCCGACATGGGCATCTTCAACATCGAGGGAGGCTGCTATGCCAAGTGCGAGGGCCTGGACGCGTTCCATGAGCCCGAGATCTTCAACGCCGTCCGCTTTGGCGCCATCTGCGAAAACGTGGTGCTCGATGAGAATCGCAAGCCTAACTATGATGATGTCTCGATCACGCACAATACGCGCGTGGCCTATCCTGTCGAGCACATTCCCAACGCGTGGACCAAGGGCATGGGCACCACCCCGAGCGTTGTGCTGTTTTTGACCTGTGATGCCTTTGGCGTGCTGCCGCCCATCTCGCGCCTGACGGCCGACGCCGCCATGTATCACTTTGTGACGGGCTTTACGGCCAAGATCCCCGGCACCGAGGTCGGCGTCACCGAGCCCACGCCCACGTTCTCCTCGCTGTTTGGCGAGCCGTTTATGCCGCTCGATCCCATGGTCTATGCCAAGATGCTCGGCGAGCGTATCGCCGACGGTCGCACCCGCGTCTATCTGGTCAACACCGGCTGGATTGGCGGCGGTTATGGCGTGGGCCATCGCATCGAGCTTGCCTACACGCGCGCCCTGGTGGCCCGCGCCCTCGACGGTACCATCGAGGACAGCGAGTTCGTGCACGACGACATCTTTAACGTCGACATTCCCACCACGTGCCATGGCGTGCCCGACGGCATTCTGGTGCCGCGCCAGTACTGGCAGAGCACCGCTCGCTACGACGAGGCCGCGCACAACCTGGCCGTGATGTTCGAGGAGAACTTCGAGAAGAAGTACTCGCACCTGCCCGAGTCCGTCAAGGCCGCCGGTCCGCACGCTCAGGTGCACGCCGACGCCCGTCATCGCGGACGCGGCCTACTGGGGCTCCGCCACTAGCGTCGCCTCAGACCCAAAACCACCACAAAGGGGACAGGCACCTTTGTGGTGGTTTTGCTCGCGCGGATGACTCAGGTTACAATACGCCTGACATATCGTCCCCTTCTCCGGATGGGGACAGCGCAAGCGCTCTTGTGGCGGCACCGTAGGACTTTGAAGGTGGCCGTCGTAAGGGCGCTTTTTGTTTGGGTGCCCTCGCTCGGGCGCGAATCGTGAAGGGAGCACGTATGAAGAGCTTTATTGCCGAGGATTCATTTTGGGAGCTGTTTCCTCAGGCGGCGGTCGGTGTTGTGGTCGTGGAGGGTATGAAGCCCGCGGCCCAGATACCTCAAGAGGATGTGGACGCGATAGCGGCGCTGCTCGACCGTGCCAATATCGATGCGGAGCGTCATCTGACCAGCGATACAATCAGCGAGAACGCACCGGTCAAGGCATGGCGCGAGGCCTATCGTCTGTTCAAGACCAAAAAGGGCGCGCGCTGTTCAATCGAGAACCTGCTCAAGCGCGTGCTCAAGGGCAAGCCGGTGGGCCACATTACGCCCGCGGTGGATATCTATAACACGGTGTCGCTGTCCTATGCACTGCCCGTGGGAGGCGAGGATCTGCATGCGATTGAGGGGGACCTTCGCTTGAAGGTGACCGACGGCGGGGATGCGTTCCTGCCGCTTGGCGAGGAAGCGGACGACCCGACGCTGCCCGGCGAGCTCGCCTACATTGACGATGCGGGCGCCGTGTGCCGCTGCTGGAACTGGCGCGACGGCGTTCGAACGGCTCTATCCGACGATTCGGCCGACGCATTCCTGGCGATTGAGTGCGTAGAGCCCGAGCGAATGGGGGACTGCCAGGCTGCCATCGACCGTCTTGCCGATCTGCTCGAGCGCTATCTGGGAGCGACGGTTGTCGTTAAGACGCTTGTGACCCGCGACAATCCCCGCGTGGAGCTCTAGCGGCGCCTAGAACCTATTGATGCCCCAAACCACCACAAAGGTGCCTGTCCCCTTTGTGGTGGTTTTTATGTTGATGGGTTAACAAATAGGGCGTGCAGGGCTGGCGGTCGTTAAGTACGGCTAAGATGTTTACCCGTTAGCATTATGCAAGCGAAAGGCGGTCGTCTCCCATGCAACAGAGCGACGAGACACGTTTCGAGGACTTTGTCGGACTGATCAGCGGACTCTACAAGGAGATCCAGCGCATTAAGACATCTGAGGGCGCAAGGCTGGGCCTTAAGGGCTCCGATATCATGTGCCTGTACTATCTTGAGCGCAGCAAGGACGGTCTGACTGGTGCCGACCTCGCCCGCATGGCTGGTGTGACCCGCGCTGC
This sequence comes from uncultured Collinsella sp., assembly GCA_937943045.1. Taxonomy (GTDB): domain Bacteria; phylum Actinomycetota; class Coriobacteriia; order Coriobacteriales; family Coriobacteriaceae; genus Collinsella. Next base: position 45,552 of record CALEBN010000055.1, read on the forward strand.
CGTCTCGCGCACGCTGGCGCATCTGGAGGAGGGAGGCTACGTCGAGGTTGACGATTCGGCTGATGCCGCCGTTAAGTATCGCGCCCCGGTTCGCCTGACCACGTTGGGCGGCGAGAGCATGAACGAGGCCGATTGCATTATTCGTGAAGTGCTCGACACCACCGGCAAGGCCATGGGCGTGGAGCAGCGTGAGCAGATGTATGCATCGCTGCGTACGATTCTCAACACCTTGCGCGAGCTGTAGGGCCGCCTGGGCATTTGCTTCCCATTATCAACTGCATCGTCCCGTTTAAGCGCGTATACCGTGCCGGGGCATTGCTGTCAAAATTCCCTGCGCGGGACCTGCGCAAGAAAGGATTCGCTATGTCCGTCCGCATTATTACCGATTCCGCAAGCGATATGTCGCCGGCCGAGCATCCGGCACTGGCCGTTTTGCCGCTGTCCGTCACCTTTGGAACCGATGTGTTCATGGATGGCATCGACATCGATCACCAGCGCTTTTACGAGATGCTCGTGGAGCGCGATGAGCTGCCCAAGACCGGTCAGGTTAACCCGTACGCGTTTTCGCAGGCTATCGCCGAGGTTCGCGAAGCCGGCGATGAGGCTGTGATTATTACCGTGGGCGCTAAGCTGTCGGGCACCAATCAGAGCGCCCGTACCGCACTAGCCGAGGCGCCGGGCGGCGATGTGTACGTGGTTGATAGCAACAACGTCACCCTGGGTGAACGCATTCTGGTCGAGTATGCGCTGCGCTTGGTGGACGAGGGCCGTAGCGCGGCCCAGATCGCGGCGGCGGTCGAGGCCGTGCGCGACCGCGTGGTGGTTATCGGCCTGCTCGAGACGCTGGAGTACCTGGTGCGCGGCGGTCGCCTGTCTGCTGCTGCCGGCGCCGTGGGTACGCTGCTCAACGTAAAGCCCGTGGTAGCTGCCGAGGACGGTCTGATTGTGCAGCTGGGAAAGGCGCGCGGTTCCAAGAACGGCCGCAACCTGCTGAACCAAAAGGTCGAAAAGGCGGGCGGCATCGACTTTTCCATGCCGCTGGCGCTCGGCTATACGGGCCTTTCGGATGCGGTGCTCAAGAAGTATATCGAGGACAGCGCGGCACTGTGGGCTGGCCACACCGAGGGCGAGCTGCCCGTTCACACCATCGGTGCCACCATCGGTACCCACGTAGGCCCCGGTGCCGTAGCCGTAGCCTTCTTCCAGCCCGCCAACTAACCAACCTGCCAACAAATGATCCCTTGGGGACGGAGGAAAACGGATCATCGACCGCACGGAGGCCGCGAATGATCCGTTTTCCTCCGTCCCCAAGGGATCATTTCTTTATGCTGTTAATGCGGAGAAGGGAGCGAGCGATGGCGTCTGAGGGCTTTTTTGAACGGGTGTACGAGGTGATCGAGCAGATCCCCGAGGGGATGGTCGCCACGTACGGTCAGGTGGCGCTGCTCGCCGGTCGCGCGCGAAGTGCGCGGTACGTGGGGTATGCCCTGCACAGCAATCCGCGCCCCGGCGAGATTCCCTGCCATCGCGTGGTGTTTGCCGACGGGCGCATATGCGAGGGTTTTGCTTTTGGCGGTCCCGATGCTCAGCGCGAGCTCTTAATGGGGGAGGGCGTGGCGTTTACCGATTCCATGCACGTCGACTTGGCCGCCTGTCGCTGGCCAGCAGGGTTCTAGCGGCTCTACTGTGGCCAAAACCGCCACAAAGGTGCCTGTCCCCTTTGCGGCGGTTTTCCGTTGTAGGTTTACCGGGGCTAACTTATGGAGAAGCTATGGCGGCTCATATTGATGCTGCAAAGTAAACCACGGTGAACTATATTTTATTCAACAACGGAGCGGGCAATAGGCGATGAAAAAGCCTGCCCTGTTGAGTTTGATTCGCATCCCTCCCCTCTGTGCGATTCAACGGTGTACTTCGGGAACGGGCCCGCTGGCAACTGACTGCCGGCGGGCCCGTTCCCGTTTGTCGGGGGAGTGCGATGGGCGGAGCCGAACCGGTCGGGCACCAAAAAAAGGCGGACGCCGTAGCGCCCGCCCTATAGCAATCGAAAGTTCAAGCCAGCAGGTCGGTCTAGTACACCATGCCCATGGCGTCCCGAACCTCGGCCAGGGTCTGCTCGGCGATCTCGTTGGCGCGACGGTTGCCCTCGTGCAGCACGTCCTTCACGTAGTCCAGATCGTTCTCGTAGCGCTGACGACGCTCGCGGATCGGCGCGAAGTACTCGTTGACGGCCTCGGTCACGTACTTCTTGAGCTGGCCGGAGCCGCCCATGCCAATCTCCTCGGCAATCTCGACCTCGGAACGGCCGGTGCAGATCGCGGCGGTCGAAAGCAGGCCGGAAACGCCGGGGCGGTTCTCGGGATCAAACGTGATCATGCGCTCGGAGTCGGTCTGGCTCTTCTTGATGCGCTTGGCCGTCTCCTCGGCGGTCATCGAGATGTTGATGGCGTTGCCGTAGCTCTTGCTCATCTTGCGACCGTCCAGGCCGGGCAGCAGCGGGGTCTCGGACAGCAGCGCGTCGACCTCGGGGAACACCTTGCCGTAGCGGTTGTTAAAGCGGCGGGCGATGGTGCGGGTGAGCTCGATGTGCGGCAGCTGGTCGCGGCCGACGGGCACCACATTGCCCTTGCAGAACAGGATGTCGCAGGCCTGGTGCACCGGGTAGGTGAGCAAAAGGCCGGTGAGCTCGTGGCCCGAGGCCTCCATCTCGGCCTTAACCGTGGGGTTGCGCGCCAGCTCGGCCTCGGACACCAGCGACAGGAACGGCAGCATGAGCTGGTTTGCGGCGGGCACGGCGGAGTGCGCGTAGATCATGGTCTTGTCGGGGTCGATACCGCAGGCAAGGTAGTCCATGACCATGTTGTACACGTTGTCCTGGATATGCTCGGTGGTGTCGCGGTCGGTGATGACCTGGTAGTCGGCGATGAGCACGTTGGTCTTGGCGCCCATGTTCTGCAGTTCAACACGGCCCTTGAGGGTGCCGAAGTAATGACCCAGGTGCAGGCGCCCGGTGGGGCGGTCACCGGTAAGCATGGTGAACTTCTCGGGTGTCTTGGCCAGGCCCTCGCGAATGGCGTTGCTCTTTTGCAGCGCGACTTCGTAGCTGTTCTCGTTTGGCATGATTGCTCCTAACGTATATTCATGGGTCAAGATGATAACGCGTTTATTGAAGGGGCGGGTCGTAAGTAGGCGAGGGGCGGGAGAGGGGCGGCTTGTGCGATGGGTGCGGCGCGGCTGCGCTTGGCCAGCGGCGCCTGGGCGCACCCTCGGCAGCTTATCCTAGAGCTTGTGGTGGCGCTCTTCTTTACGTTCCTCGGCTGCTTGCTCCTCCTGCTTAAAAGCGGGGTCGTCGGGGGTTACCAGCTCGTCCTCATGCGTGCGCTTGTTGTAATGGTGGCGCAGCACGGGCTCAAACAGGTGCAGGTGCTTGGCGAAGGCCGCCGAGCCAATGGCGAGCACGGTAAAGATGAGCACGCGCATGGGGACCTCGACCTGATTGATGGCGGCGGCGCCGGCCGAAAGCATAATGCACCAGGCGTAGATGAGCAGTACGGCCTGCTTTTGGTTGTAGCCCTCTTGAATGAGGCGGTGGTGGATGTGGCCCTTGTCGGCCTGCCCGATACTAATGTGGGCGCGCTTACGGCGCACGATAGCGCTAAACGTATCGATGATGGGCACGCCGGCCACGATGAGCGGGATGATGAGCGAGGTGAGCGCGGCGGTGCGGCTCACGTTGAGCAGCGAGATGGAACCCAGCGCAAAGCCCAGAAGCAGCGACCCCGAGTCGCCCAAGAAGATGCTCGCGGGGTTGAAGTTATAGCGCAAGAAGGCGAGGCACGAGCCAAAGAGCGCGATGGAGAGCGCGGCGGCGTCGATGCGGCCCGAGAGCACGGCGACCGAAAACATGGTGAACGACGCGATGCCGCAGATGCCCGTGGCCAGGCCGTCGAGGCCGTCGATAAGGTTGATGATGTTGGTGAACGCCACCAAGTAGACCACGGTGATGGGGTAGGCGAGCCAGCCGAGCATAATCTCGCCGGGGGCAAACGGGTTGACGATGACGCCGATGCGCAGGCCGCCCACGCAGGCGATGAGCGCGGCGAGGACCTGGCCGGCCAGCTTTTGCTTGGGCTTGAGCTGGTAGACGTCGTCGATCGCGCCGGTCGCAAAGATGACGGTGAAAGAAAGCGCAAGTATGGGGTAGCTGATGTGTAGGCGGGGGTGGGGCACCAAAACGGGCGGCCAGCCCAGGTACCAGGTGCCTAGGATCTGAACAATGCAGGCGACGACGAGGCCCAAAAAGACCGCCGTGCCACCCATGCGCGGGATGGGTTTAGTGTTGATGCGGCGCTTGGAAGGATAGTCGACGGCGTCGAGCTTGATTGCCAGGCGCTTGACCAGGGGCACCGCAAGGAAGGTCGTGATAAAAGCCACGACCGCCACGCAAAGGTACGGTATGAAGCTCGTGGAGGAAGCCATGAATCGATAAACCGCCAAGCGTCGAAGGAAAAGGTCAAATGATGCCACGCCGCAAAGGGTATAGCTGACCCATGATACTCGACCAAGGAGGGTGTGAGGAATTGCACGGGGCGATAATCACGTGCTTACCAGATATTCGAGTGATGGTGGGGTTCTGCTTGGTGCCTTTTGGTGACCTTGGCGGGATTTGCAATGGCGATTTTCGGCAAAAGAAAACCACCCCCCACGTTACGAAAATGAACCCACCTAAAACAGGTGGGTGCCCTCATCGACTGTTCCAGCGTCCTTAACAACGAAGGATACCTGTACTAGGTACGACTGTGTGGGCTCCCTAAATAAACGCGACGGTTCACCCAGTTGCTCCGCGGGGGGCGGAATACCTACATCATAAAGCGGCACTTTATCGATTCCAGTCTTGACATTACAAAAATCGTGTCGGACGATTACGGCGCCTTGGGCTCGAGCCGTCTGTGCGCTTGATCCTTTTGCGTTTGAGCTGCTGAATCGTTGTTTTTGGAGCATGTTTTTATGCCGACGTCGTTGACCGAACTTTTTTCGCCCGCCTGCCATTTGTGTCCGCGCCGTTGCGGTGCGGCGCGCGATGAGGGCGCGCGCGGCGTATGCGGTGCCGACGACACGCTCAGGGTGGCCCGTGCCGCGCTTCATATGTGGGAGGAGCCGCCTATCTCGGGCGAAGCCGGTTCGGGCACGATCTTCTTTAGCGGCTGCTCGCTCAAATGCGTCTATTGCCAGAACCACGAGATCTCGACGGGCAATTTTGGGCTTGAGATTTCGCCCGAGCGTCTGGTCGAGATTATGTTGGAGCTGCAGGACCAGGGTGCGAACAATATTAATCTGGTGACGGCGACACACTACGCGCACCTGCTGCCGGCTGCGATTGCCGCGGCACGGGCGCGCGGGCTGGCCATCCCAATCGTCTACAACACGAGCGGTTATGAGCGTGCGAGTGCCGTGGCGGCGCTCGGGGATCTGGTCGATGTGTGGCTTACCGACTTTAAATATGCCGATGCGGCGCTTGCGCAGTCGCTCTCCCACATTAAGGATTACCCGCGTGTGGCCGTGTCGGGCCTGGCTCAGATGGCGCGCGAAATTGAGCGCCGCGGGGGAGAGCTGGTGGACGAGGACGGGCTCATGAAGCGCGGCATGATTGTGCGCCATCTGGTACTGCCGGGACATGCAGACGATTCGTGTCGCGTGCTGGACCTGGTGTGGCAGACGGTGGGCGATGTGCCGATTTCGGTCATGAACCAGTACACGCCCAATGCGCTCATGCGCGAGCAGGGCGGCGACCTGGCGCGTGCTGTGACGCGCGAGGAGTACGAGCAGGTGCTCGACCATGCCGACGACCTGGGCTTTACGACGATGTTCTGGCAAGAGGGCGGTGCGGTAGACGAGAGCTTTACCCCGGCGTTTGACACTACCGGCGTCCTTACCAGCGCAAAGTAGCGTGTTTGCCGATGATTTTTCTGGGACGGGGATTAAAAAATCATTCGGTTCACAATGATTTTTTAATCCCCGTCCCAGAAAAATCATCGGGAGGATTGCTTGCTCGAAAAGTAGTCAAAATGGCTCCGTCCCAAAAAGACTGGGTATTGGGCGTTGACAGTTGGCGAGCCGTAGGTAAAATAACAACTTGTCCTGGGGACGTAGCTCAGTTGGGAGAGCGCTGCCGTCGCATGGCAGAGGCCGAGGGTTCGACTCCCTTCGTCTCCACCCTTGGATTTGATAAGCCGCTGACATTGTGTCGGCGGCTTTTTTTAAAAAGAAAGGGCGGTACTATGGCCGAGCTTGAGTCCCAACCATTGTCCGACGAGGAGCGCGCCGAGTTGGAAGAGCTCCGCGCCGAGAAGGCCCGCCGCGAGGCTCAGGAAGAGGCTCGTCGCGAGCGTGAGGAGCTGGCTGCCCTGCGTGCCGAGCGCGCAAAGGCCGAGGAAGCCGCCACGAGGGCCGCATCCGAGCGCAAGCCCGCGCCCAAGCCCGCCACTGCGAAGCCTGCGCCTGCCACACCCAAACCTCAACCTAAAAAGGTGGCTCATCCCAAGCCCGCCGAGCCCAAGCCGAGCCGTGACGAGATGACCTTTGCCCAGCGCATGGTCACCTCCAAGGAGCCTACGGGTGAGAATGAGATCCCCGGCATGGCTCCGGCTCAAAAAATCATCATTGTGCTCGCCCTCATCGCGTTTATCGTCTTTATGGTCTACACGATCACGGGCAGCATGGGCCTGCACTAACCTGTTCGCGCCGGGCTCCATGCCCGCACGTCCGCCTCGTCCAACCCTCAACCTCTGCACAACGCATCCGAAAGGTCGCCCCATGGCTTTGACCGACATCTCGCATCCCACCGACATCGCAATGCTCACCGATCTGTACGAGCTCACTATGGCCCAGGGCCTGTGGGAGAGCGGCAAGGCCAATGAGCAGGGTTGTTTTACCGCGTTTTACCGCGACCATCCCTTTGGTAGCGCCTACGCCGTCATGTGCGGCACCGCCGAGCTGCCTGAGCTGGTCGAGAACCTGCGCTTTACGCCCGAGGATATCGACTACCTCGCCTCGCTCCAGGCCCCGGCCGGCGGCGCGATGTTCAAGCCTGGATTCCTCGACTACCTGCGCGATTTTCGTGCGCATGTAAATATCGATGCCGTCCCTGAGGGCGAGCTCGTCTTTCCGCGCGAGCCCATGGTGCGCGTCACCGGCCCCGCGCTGGAGTGCCAGCTGCTCGAGACGGCGCTGCTCAACATCGTCGGCTTCCAGACGCTTGTCGCCACCAAGACGGCGCGCGTGGTGCTGGCAGCGGACGGCCGTCCCGTGGCCGAGTTTGGCCTGCGCCGCGCCCAGGGTCCCGATGGCGGCCTGGCCGTTGCGCGCGCGAGCTACGTTGCCGGCTGTTCCTCTACGTCCAATGTGCTCGCCGGTCGCCGCTACGGTATTCCCGTCTTTGGCACGCATGCGCACAGCTGGGTGATGAGCTTCGATTCCGAGCTCGAGGCCTTCCGTGCCTTTGCCAAGTCGAGCCCCAAGAACTGTACGCTGCTCATCGACACCTACGATGTGCGCGAGGGCTGCGAGCATGCCATTACGGTTGCCAAGGAGATGGAGGCGGTGGGCGAGCGTCTGTCGGCCATTCGCATCGACTCGGGCGACCTTGCTAAACTCTCCAAGTATGTGCGCGGCCGTTTTGATGCCGAGGGCCTGCCCTATGTGGGGATCTCGGTTTCCAACGATCTTGACGAGTACACGATTCAGTCGCTGCTCGACCAGGGTGCGCCTATCGATAGCTTTGGCGTGGGTACCAAGCTCGCGACCTGCTATGACCAGCCGGCGCTGGGCGGCGTGTACAAGCTTTCCGCCCGCCGTGCGAGCGAGGAGGACCCGTGGACGCCGGTGGTCAAGCTCTCCGAGCAGCCCTACAAGCGCACGATCCCGGGCGTGCAGCGCGTGCGCCGCTATTACGACGGCTTTGGCGGCCCGATCTGCGACATGATCTATGACGAGGACCATCTGGCGGGGGAGGGCGCCGCGCGTGGCAATACCCTCGTGGCCGTGAACGATGCCGCCCTGGTGACCGATGTGTCCGAGCTCGAGTATCGCGAGCTGCTGGCGCCGATCGTGCGCGATGGCAACGCCGTTGCCCCGCGCGAGAGCATTGAGGACGCACGCGAGCGTTGCACCTGGGCACTGGACCATCTTGATCCGGTCTACAAGCGCTTCCTGTACCCGCAGACCTATGTGGTGGGCATGGAGCAGGGCCTGGCGCAGGTGCGCGACGAGCTCGTGCGCAAGAACATGGCCGCGGCTTCGGCCTTCCCCTGGGCAAAATGATCCGAAGGGGACGGAGGAAAACGGATCATTTTCCCGCCCGCCCACTCAACATTCGATTGGTTTGACGCATGACGACTTCTTATAAAACGATGGTGGTAAAGATCGGTTCGTCCACGGTGGTGGGTGCCGATGGCAAGGTCAACCGCGCCTTTATCGGCGGGCTTGCCGATCAGGCCGCAGCGCTGCGCAAGCTCGGCTGGCGTCTGGTCGTGGTGAGCTCGGGCGCTATCGCCTGTGGCTATCCCGTGTTGGGCTTCGACCGCAAGCCGGTCGGCGACCTGCCGAGCCTGCAGGCCTGCGCCTCGGCTGGTCAGTGCATCATCTCGTCGGCCTACGACGAGGAGTTTCATGCGCGCGACCTGCTCACCTCGCTCGTGCTGCTCACGCGCCACGACACGGCCCGCCGCACGTCCTACCTGCATGCGCGCGACGCCCTGCTGCGCCTGGTGGAGCTTGACGTGGTGCCGGTCGTCAACGAGAACGATACCGTTACCGTCGATGAGATCAAGTTTGGCGACAACGACACGCTGGCGGCGCTTGTAAGCTGCCTGGTCTCTGCCGATCTGTGCGTGACGCTCTCGGACATCGATGGCCTCTATACCGCCAATCCGCACGAGGACCCCACGGCCGAGTTCGTCCCGGTCGTGCATAAGATCGATGCCAAGATTATCGCCTCGGCGGGTGATTCTTCCACATCGGTGGGTACGGGCGGCATGATTACCAAGATTCGCGCGAGCCGCATTCTCATGACGGCTGGTATTCAGAGCGTCATCTGCTCGGGCGAGGAGCCCGATGCGCTCGTGCGCCTGGCCCGCGGCGAGAGCGTTGGCACGCTGTTCGATCCGCCGGCGGAGCGTCTGGACATTGCGCCCCGCAAGCTGTGGATCGCGCTGGGCGATAAGGCGCATGGTTCGGTGACGGTCGATGATGGCGCCGCAAAGGCGCTGGTCAGCCGTGGTTCTTCCCTGCTTGCGGTGGGTATTCGCGAGGTCGATGGCGCGTTTGCCGAGGGCGATGTGCTCGACGTGTGCGACCCGAGCGGCATGGTCGTCGCCCGCGGTATCGCCGAAGCCGATTCGGACGTACTGGAGCTCGCAGCCGGACGCCGCCAGGACCAGATTGCCGGTAACCGCCTGCTCGCAAACCTTGCTGAGAAGCCCGCGATCCATCGAGATAATCTGATCGTCTTCGCCTAACCAATTGACGCTGCAAACGCCCCTAAGCGGCAATCTGACGTTCAATCGTCGGGCATGACCAGAAGGTCAATGCCCTCCTCTTTCACGTCACCTTGCTCGCTTAGGGGCGTTTTCGCTTTCCGTCCTCTTTCTACAATGACTTCATTAACCTGGCACTTGGGGGCGTTCCTTTTGTGCCGGCAGGTGGGGACACTCCTTTGCTAGAAGATCTGGCGCAGGTCTCCGCGGTTGAGGGCTTCGTCGAAGAGGTGCTTGAACACCACGCTGCCGTGCAGGCCATCGTGCTCAAACTCGTTGGTCACCCAGGCATGCGAGTTGCCCACGCGGCTGAGCGTGTCGAGCTGCAGACCCGAATCCACGTACATGTCATCGAAGTACACGGCGGCCTGGAGTGGCACCTCGTTGCACGCCAGGCGCTGCGGGTCGTAGATCTTGTCCCAGCTGGTGTCTTCCATCAGCAGATCCATGGCGGGCTTGAAGGGCTTGAGCTCGGGCATCTGCTCAAACATCCACGGGAACAGGGCCTCGCCGGTAAACATGAGCGGGCGCGCGAGGGTGTCGAACTCGGCACGATGGGCCTTCTCCTCTGCCGCGGCCCAGCGAATGGGCATCGTGTCGCCGTCGGCGTAGATGAACTCCTGCAGTGCCCAGTACAGCGGGTTTGTACGCGTGTTGGTGCGCTCGAAGGCGCGCATCAAAAAGCTGTCAGATACCGAGGCGCCGCAGGTCAGCGTGCCGTCTCCGTCAACAAAAGCGTGATCGATAATCCAATGCATGCGCTCAAAGCTCGGCTTCATGCCAAAGTCGCTGCCCATGAGCTGCAGACGTTCGACCGTCAACGGCGAGCCGTCGGGCAGCACGGGCTTTTGCTCCTCGAGGGCATCTGCCAGGGCCGCCACGCGCTCGACGTCGGCGGGGTAGCGGTCGTAATACTGCTGGGTCTTGGCTGCCATGCGCGGGAAGGTGTGCGCGTAGACCTCGCTGGCGCTCGCCGGCACGTGCGGAATGCCTCCGCACGTAAAGCTTGCCGCTACGCCCTCGGGGAAGAGCGACAGATAGCTCAGCGTCAAAAAGCCGCCGTAGCTCTGCCCGAGTGTGACCCAGGGCTTGCCGCCAAAGCCCACCAGGCGCAGGTACTCAAAATCGCGCACGATGGAGCTGGCGAGATGGCGCTTGAGGAAGTCCGCCTGCGAGCGGGCCGCATTGGCTCCTGCTGCCTCGGCGCGATTGCCCAAGGCGGCAATTGTGCGCCCGTCAACACAGCTGCTGCGCCCCGTTCCACGCTGGTCGGGCAGTACGACGCGGAAATGCTTGACGGCCTCCTCGATCCAGCCATCGCTTGTGGGTGATAGCGGACGCGGGCTCTCGCCGCCGGGGCCGCCCTGCAAAAAGAGGAGGAGCGGCAGGTCGTCGTTGATACGGTCGGGCGCGCAGACCACGCGGTAGAAGAGCTTGATGCTCTCGGGTGCGCCGGCGATGGGCGCCGGCATGGCGCCGCGGCGCATGGTGCTGCCGACGGCCAAAAGCATGGGCTCAAGGCCGCGCCAGTCGAGGGGGACATCGATGCTGTGGTCCTCGACATACAGGCCGGGGACGTGGTACGAAGTGATGAGCGCCATGTGATGCTTCCATTCGTTGCGGTGTTTCGGGTTGACCAATTCTACCGCCGTCGGCGAGGATGCGTGCAAATCGGCTACCATGGTTGGCAAACATCTAAGAGAAAGGGCCGTCCATGTCGGTCGATATAGCCACGTATGTCCACGATCTTGCCGTCGAGGCCAAGGCCGCTTCGGGCGCGCTTGCCACGGCGAGTGATGTCCAACGCCAGGAGGCCGTGCGCGCCATGGCCGCGGCGCTTCGCGATGGCGCCGATTCCATCATTGCCGCCAACGAGCTCGATATGGCCGCCGCGCGCGATGCGGGCACCTCGGCAGGGCTCCTCGACCGCCTGCTGTTAACGCCCGAGCGCGTCGAGGGAATGGCCGCCGGTTTGGAGAAGCTCGCCGAGTTGCCCGATCCCGTCGGTCGCGTGCTCGACCACCGCGTGCTTGCAAGCGGCGTGGACCTGACCCGCGTGAGCGTGCCGCTGGGTCTGGTTGCCATGGTTTACGAGGCGCGCCCCAACGTGACGGCCGACGCCGCGGGCATCTGCATCCGCACCGGCAACGCCTGCATTCTGCGCGGCGGTTCGCTGGCGTATCACTCGTGCGCCATGATTGCCGAGCTGCTGGCCGATGCGCTTGAGGCCCAGGGTTTCCCGCGCGAAGCCGTCTCGATGATCGAGTCTACCGACCGCGAGGCAACCGGCGAGCTCATGAAGCTTCGTGGCATCGTCGATGTGCTCATTCCGCGTGGCGGTGCGGGCCTGATCCAGCGCTGCGTGCGCGAGTCGCTCGTTCCGGTTATCGAGACGGGCACGGGTAACTGCCACATCTACGTGCATGAATCCGCCGACTTTGACAAGGCGCTCAACATTATCGTCAATGCCAAGACCCAGCGCGTGGGTGTGTGTAATGCCGCCGAGTCGCTGCTGCTCGACCGCGCCGTGGCAGATTCGTTTTTGCCGGCGGCCGTGGCCGTGCTGCACGACCACGGTGTGCTGATTCACGGTGACGAGGCCACGTGCGCCGTATGCGCCGATGCCGGTCTTGCCGAGGGCGACGACTATGTTGCCGCGACTGAGGAGGACTGGGGCCGCGAGTATCTGGCGCTCGAGATGAGCGTGAAGGTCGTGGCGAACGAGGACGAGGCCATCGCGCACATCAACCGCTATGGCACCATGCATTCCGAGGCCATCGTTGCCGAGGACGTGGACGCTTGCGAGCGCTTCCTGGATGAGATCGATGCCTCGGCCGTGTATGCCAACGCCAGCACGCGCTTTACCGACGGCGGCGAGTTTGGCCTGGGCGCCGAGATTGGCATCTCGACCCAAAAACTCCATGTCCGCGGCCCCTTTGCCGCCGAGGCCCTCACCACCTATAAATACAAGCTCCGCGGCACCGGCCAGGTCCGCCCCTAAACCTACCAAAAAGGGACAGGTTTATTTTGGCAGGTTTTATCTGCGGTTTTGCCGGGCGACACGTTTGCCCGGCTTTTTTCTCCGTATACCTTTTCTGCCTTTCGGCTTGAGCTACGGCGATATACGATAATGACACCGTGTCCTAGCACCGACTCACCTGGAGGTATTGCCATGTCCCAGATGCTTTCCGCCGGAATCACCCGCGACCGTGCGTTCGAACTGCTTAACGAGCACAACAAAGACCCGTTCCACATCACCCACGGCGAGACGGTCGAGGGCACCATGCGCTACTTTGCGCGCGAGTTCGATCCCAAGAACGAGGAGTTTTGGGGCATCGTCGGCCTGCTGCACGACTTGGATTGGGAGGAGCATGAGGACGACCCCGTGAACCACACCATCTATGCGGCAGAAATCCTCGAGGGCGAGGGCGCATCGCCCGAACTCATTCGCGCTATTCAGACGCACACGTCCGATTTCAATGCCTCGCTGCCCAAGCCCGAGCTTCAGATGGAGAAGATCCTGTTTGCTTGCGACGAGCTCACCGGCCTGATCG
>CALEBN010000056.1 GCA_937943045.1 uncultured Collinsella sp.
AGGCGTGGTAAAGGTCACGCTGCAGGCAGACCCGGTGGAGACGGAGATCACGCAGCCGCCCGTATTCCGGTGGAAAAACGGCGATTTTACGCTGCCCGACAATACCATGTTCGTCAATCGGATCTTCGAGATGGGAGCCACAGGCGGGGAAACCGCCGATCTTGTGGACGGCATGGCAAAGGTCAAGGGAACGGATACCGTCGTCCCCGGCACGTTCTCCTTCAAGAATGCCCCGCCGTTCTACCTCCAGACTCCGGGTGAACACGATGTGACGGTGGTATTCACGCCGGACGACCTGCGTCTCCACAAGCCGACGGAGATTACCATCAAAATCAACGCCATCAAAAACACCATCAGGAATATCGATGAACCGGATCCCATTACCGATAAGCACATCGGCACGCCCTTTGCACAGCTCGGCTTGCCGAAAAATGTGTGCATCAATGCCGTTGACGGCGCATGGCGCTGGGTCGACGTGGCATGGGATGAATCGTCCTATGATGCGGAGTCCGTGGATTGGCAGACCATCACCGGCACGCCGGTGCTTAGCAATGATGACGGAGACATCTTTCAGCAGCCGGAGCCTGCGGTAACAGCCGCGATTCGGGTGAAGCTTATCGATAACCGACCCCCTATGCCACCGACAATCGTCGCGGAAAGCCTGCCCGACGGCATGGAAGGCGAGGCTTACAGCAGCCGCTTGACCGCCAAGGGTACCGCGCCCATCACATGGAGCATTGTGAGCGGCGTCCTGCCCGAGGGACTTAGCCTAAACGAGGACACAGGAGAGATAAGCGGCACGCCCGCCGGGGAAGGGACCGAGGTCTTTACCGTCATGGCGGTCAACGCTTTGGGTGAAGATATTAAGGAGTTTTCCATCACGATAGCCAAGGCTCCCGAGACGGAATACGCCGTCATCGTCAGGGACGACGGTCACGGCACGGGCAGCGCGGATCCCGCCTCGGCGACGGCCGGAACGGAAATCACCCTGACCGCTGCGCCAAACGCGGGCTACCATTTTAAGGAGTGGCAGGTTATGAGCGGCGACGTGACGGTAAGGGACGACAAGTTCACCATGCCGAGCGACAACGTGGAGATCAAGGCCATC
>CALEBN010000057.1 GCA_937943045.1 uncultured Collinsella sp.
GTGTACCTAATGATTTTTTAATCCCCGTCCCAGAAAAATCATCCCTCGGCAACTGGGGCTAGGCTTTCTTTGCGGGCTTTTTCTTCTTGCTCGGCATCGAGACCTTAATGCCCTGGGCGGACTTGGTCACCCGCGAACGCTTGGTGCCCGAACCTTTCTTTTTCTTGGGCTGGGCCTTTTCCACACCCTCGAGCGCGCGAGCCTCGGCCTCGCGAGCGGTGCGCTCCTCACGGCGCTGCGCCATATCGGCGGCGACGCGCTTGGCAACACGCTGGGCAGTTGAACCCGTCGAGCTCACCTTGCCGCCACCGCGACCCAGACGGACGCGAACGCCACGGCCAAAGCCGGTGGCAGCATGGCGACGACGCGGCTTAAGCGAATCCATCATCGCGGCGAGCTTAAAGAACACCGTGAAGGTAAAGACGACGATCGCCAGCAAGATAACCGCCTCGCCCATCGAAAGGTTAGCGATAGACAGCAGCTCCGGGAATCCGATAACGCCCACCAGGATGCCGACGACGACAAATACAAAGAGCACCACGCGCAAGGGAGTGAGCGGCTGTGAGATGCGCCAGATCAGGCTCACGCTCGCCGCGCACGACGTAAGCAGGCACATGGTCGAAAGCGTGAGCTGGTTAAAGCCGAACACGCGCGCCACAAAGATATCGAGCGCCGCAGCCATAATGACCGCCAGCGACGCCGGCAGCGCACGCTTGAGCACATTGGTCAAGAATGACCCCTTCACGCGAGCATTATTGGGCTCCAAACCCAACACAAAGCCCGGTGCGCCAATGCAGAAGAAGTTGATGAGTGTCATCTGAATCGGCTCGAAGGGATACGGCGGAAACGCGATACACAGCGCCGCCAAGCCCATCGAGAACAGCGTCTTGGTCAGAAACAGCGCCGCAGAGCGCTGCAAGTTGTTGATGGAGCGACGGCCCTCAGCCACCACGGCGGGCATCGAGGCAAAATCGTTGTCGACCAGCACGATCTCGGCCACGTTGCGCGCGGCATCGGAACCGGCGGCCATGGCCACGGAGCAGTCGGCCTCCTTGAGCGCCAGTACGTCGTTGACGCCGTCGCCCGTCATGGCAACGGTATGCTCGCGACGCTTGAGTGCCTGCACGAGCTCGCGCTTCTGCTGCGGCGTCACGCGGCCAAAGACGTGGTAGCGATCCACCGCGGCATCAATCTTGGACGGCGTATCGAGTGTCGTGGCGTCGACGTAGGCATCGGCCCCCGGAACGCCCACCACGCGCGCGATCGACGACACCGTGCGCGGGTCGTCGCCGCTGATCACGTTGAGCGTGACGCCCTGCTCGTTAAAGTAGCCGATGGTCTCGGCGGCCGAGGAGCGGATCTCGTCGCGAATGGTCACAAAGCCCACGGGCTCGGCCTCGCCCACCATATCGCCATCGGGCGTAAAGCCGTCGACACAGGCCACCACAAGTACGCGGCAGGTGTCGGCGAGCTCGGCCACACGGTTCTCGACCTGCGCAAAGGCGCGCTCCGAAAGCACAAATTGCGCCGCGCCCATCACATAGGAGCCCTGCGCAAACGAGGCGCCGCTCCACTTTTTGGACGACGAGAACGGAATGACCGCCAGCGGCTCGGACACCTCTACCGGGCGGTCGGCGTAATAGTTAAGCAGCGCCTGACAGGTCTCGTTGGCGTCTGCCGAGGTGGCACGCGCCACGTTGGCGAGCGCAAAATCGAGGACTGTGGTCTCGACGGGAACAGCCGCCTCGTCCGAATCCGCGCCAAAACCAACACCCTCAATCGGCAACGGATAGATACCCTCGACCTCCATGCGACCCGACGTGATGGTGCCCGTCTTGTCCAAGCACAGCACGTCGACGCGCGCGAGCGTCTCGATGCAGTAGAGCTGCTGTGCGAGTACCTTGCGGCGCGCCAGGCGCACCGTGGCGATGGCAAGCACCGACGAGGTCAGCAGCACCAGACCCTGCGGAATCATGCCCAAAAGAGCGCCCACCGTGGACAGCAGCGCCGACGAAGGCACGCGACCGGCAAGCAGCTCGGAAAAGCACCACGAAAGCGCGCTATCGCCCGGCGTACCGGCGGCATCCCACAGCTCGCTCACACTCGAGGAAAAGAGTGCCAGACCGAGCGGAATCATAATGAGGCTCGCGAAGCGCACGA
>CALEBN010000058.1 GCA_937943045.1 uncultured Collinsella sp.
CTGGTGATCTCCGCCTTGAGAGGGCGGCGTCCTAAACCGCTAGACGAACGGGCCACATGACATCTGCACTGCCGTGCTGCGTGGAGATATATTACGGGACAAAAAACGCGAGCGCAAGAAGAAATTCCAAATTGTCCAAATTTTTGTCGGGAGGTTATGGAACACGCAGGTAAACACCATAGCTGATGATTTTTCTGGGACGGGGCTTAAAAAATCATTTTGTATTAAGTTGTAGTCTTAAAGAATCACTCGGTAATCAGAAATGATTTTTTAAGCCCCGTCCCAGAAAAATCATCCTAGGTTGAGGTGGGCCAGGAGGGCTTCGCGCTCGTTGGGAACATTGTCCTCGATCACAGCGTCGAGGGCGGCGTTGAGCAGCTGCCCCAACTCCGGCCCGGGCTTGACGCCAGCGCGGATCAAGTCGCCGCCGTTGATGGCAAGCATCTTGAGCGTATAGGGCTCCCCCGCCTCAAGCAGGTCGTGGGCGAGCGAACGCATCTCCTCGATCGTCTCGACGTAATAGAAACACGAAGGTGCCTTGCCGAGTGTGTCGGCACGCTTAAGGTCCATGAGCTCGTCAATCAGGCGCGGCGTATCGACACCCTCGCCCGAAAGCGCGCGCATCATATTGAGCAGGCAGGATCGCTCGGGACGCAGCGGCTTGTCATGGTACTTGATAAGCAGGCACGCGTCGCGAATCAAATCGTGCGAAAGCGCCAGGCGATCCATAATGGCGCGCGCCTTCTTGGCGCCAAGCCCGGGATGACCGTAGAAATGGCCGCTGCCCGCATGGTCAACCGTAAAGCAATCGGGCTTGGAGACGTCATGCAAAAACGCTGCCCACATTAAGCTCGGCGAAGGATCCACGCCATCACACAGTGCCAACTCCCCCGCTACCGTCAACACGCGAGCGATATGCTCGTAGACATTAAAGGCATGGTAGACGCTGCACTGGTCAAAGCCCCTTCCCGCAACAAGCTCGGGCACGGCGGCACAAATAAGCTCGGGGTAGCGCAGCATCGCGTCTCCCCCGTGGCCGGTCGAAAGAATGCCTTCGAGCTCAATGCCCACGCGCTCGCGTGCCACGGCATCGAGCAGCGGCGAGCACTCGGCAAGCGCCTGTTTGGTCTTAGGCTCGATCATAAAATCCAGACGGCAGGCAAAACGCACCGCGCGCAGCATGCGAAGCGCGTCCTCGTTAAAGCGACGCTTAGGATCTCCGACGGCACGGATAAGTTTACGCTCAAGGTCGCCTTGGCCATCGTAGCGGTCGACAAGACCACGATCGGGATGCCAAGCCATGGCATTAACGGTAAAGTCACGGCGCGCCAGATCGTCCTCAAGCGAAGCCGCACGCTCCACACTCTGGGGATGGCGGCCATCGGTGTAAAAACCGTCCAGGCGATACGTCGTGACCTCAATGCGCTCGCCATCGCAAATGGCCGTGATGCCGCCAAATTTAATGCCCGACTCAACCACGGCAATGTCAGCCGACTCGAGCGCCGCCTTGGACTCCTGCCACAAGCCGCTGCAGCACATATCAACATCGTGGCTGGGGCGCCCCATCAGGGCATCACGCACCCAACCGCCAACATACCAAGCCTCAAGACCGGCTGCCTCGAGCGCACGCAGGACACGGATGGAGGCATCGGTCGGCTGCGTACCGTTGAGCGAAACATTGCACATAGCTATGGCCTCCTGCGCCTGCAAACGTTAATCGATGGTTCTCAAGAAGTCTAGCAAGAAACGAGCATGCGCGCACATGCAATCGTATCGTCGATTCGAACGAACGGGACAGTAAGCGCCACATGCGGCCAGAACGCAAAAAAACACCCGCCTCGGAGATCCAAAGCGGGTGTTCGACAACGACATATCGATGCGGCTAGCAGACCTGGCGAACCTCAATGTGCTTCTTATATTCGTCCACCTTGGCAAAATCGCCCAGACCGGGGCACTCCACCACGTTGGCGCCGGTGGCCATCGAGAGGCGCAGGGCATCCTCAACACGCTCGGGAGCGTCGTGCCACACGGACAGGAAGGCGGCAAGTGAGGAGTCGCCGGCGCAGACCGTCGACAGCAGCTTGACCTCAAAGGTGCGATTGGCAAACCAGATATGCTCTCCGTTGGAGAAGTACGCGCCAGCGCCACCAAGGGTCAGCAGCACGTTCTTAGCGCCCTTGACATGCAGCTCGGTCATCGCGCCCTTAACGGACTCGTCGTCGCCACCGCTCACCTTAATGCCAAAGATGTCGAGCAGTTCATCGTCGTTGGGCTTAATGAGCAACGGCTCCATGGCAATGAGGTCAGCCAGCTGATGGCTCGAGATATCGAGCACGAACTCGGCACCCTTTGCCTTAACACGGCGAAGTACCTCGGCCAGGAAACCCTCGGAGGTGTTGGGGGGCAGCGAGCCGCTAATGACCAGGCAGGTCATGTCCTCGAGCGAATCAATGAGCTCAAACATCTCCTGCTCGTTGGCAGCATTGATGGCAGCGCCTGCATTGACCATGTTGTACTCGGTGTCGGGACCGGCGTTGAGGAAGACATTGACGCGCGTGATACCGTCGGTCCACACGGGCTTGACGGGCACGCCCAGGGCCTCGGCACCCTTGACGATAAACTCGCCCGAGAAACCGGCAAAAAAGCCCAGGATCGTGGTGTCGACGCCGTAGTGATCGAGGGTGAACGAGACGTTAAGACCCTTGCCGTTGGGCGTATAGACCGCGTTGCGCGTGCGGGTGACGGTGTTGGCGGAAAGACCGTCGCAGGCAATGTTGTAGTCAATGGCGGGATTTGCAGTGAGCGTGTAAATCATGTAAGTTCCTTTCACAAGGCAACGTGTTAGTGAAAGTATATTCCACGCTTCGGGAAAAGACCATAGCAACTCGGCGAACGGTGTAGAACGCGTGCAGGGCGGCGGGATGACGGGCAAAAGAAACAGGGTCCTTGTCCTATCGCTCGCCCACAATATACAAAAATGGCGCCCCAGCGAAAACCGGGGCGCCATACGCGCGAAAATAATGAGTTTCGCTTACTTGCGGTCGAGCTTGCGGACGGCAACGCGCTTGCTGTACTCGTCGACGTGACCGAAGTCACCGATGCCGACGGACTCGGCAACGTTGGCGCCGGTGGCCATAGCGAGCTTCATGGCCTCCTCGACGTTGTCGCGATCCCTGTACCACTTGTGCAGGAACGCAGCGAGGGTGCAGTCGCCGGCGCAGACGGAAGAAACCAGCTTGATGTTGAACTCACGCTTGGCGTACCAGATGTCCTCGCCGTTGGAGAAGTAAGCGTCGCCGCGGCTACCACGGGTGAGCAGCACGTTCTGAACGCCAGCGTCGTGAGCCATCTTCATGGCAACGCGAACCTCGTCGTCGGTGTCGACCGGCACGCCGAAGATGGCCTTCATCTCGTGATGGTTCGGCTTGATGAGCAGCGGCTTCTTGTGAGCGAGCTCCTTGAGCTTGTCGGAGGACAGGTCCAGGACGACGTCGGCGCCACGGGCCTGAGCGTGCTCCATGACCTGAGCCAGGAAGTCGGGCGTAGCTTTGGGAGGCACGGAGCCGGAGACGATCAGGCACTCGAGATCGCCCGCGGTGTCCAGGATGTTGTAGAGCTCCTCCTGGTGCTGCGGCGTGATCGGAGCACCCGGGTTCAGAATGCCGTACTCGTGCTGGCCATCGTTGACGTAGGTGTTAATGCGCGTGATACCGTCGGTCCAGACCGGGCGGCAGAGGCAACCCAGGTTCATGACCTCCTCGACGATGAACTTGCCCGTGAAGCCGGCGAAGAAGCCGAGCGCGACGGTGTCGACGCCCATCTTCTTAAAGGCGAAGGACACGTCGAGGCCCTTGCCGTTAGCCGTGTAGCTGGCCGAGCCGGTGCGGACGTTCTCGTCGGGCTCGAGCGGAGAGCTCGAAACCGTCATGTCGACAGCCGGGTTAGCGGTTAGCGTGTAGAACATTTACAGTACCCCCTGTATATGTGAGGGCCGCGTGGCCGGCCCATTCCAACCACGCGGTTACCTCTGATACCAAATTAGCGAGCTGCGGACTCGAGCAGTGCCTTGACCTCGGCGGCGGTGTTGCAGGCGAGCGCCTTCTCGGCGAGCTCGTCGCACTCGGCCTTGGTCCACTGGCTGATGGTCTTGCGGGCGCGCAGGATCGACGGAGCGCTCATCGAGAACTCCTCCAGGCCCCAGCTGATCAGCAGCGGCTCGAGCAGCGGATCGGCAGCGGCCTCGCCGCACATACCGACCATGATGCCGGCCTTCACGCCGCTCTCGATGATGTTCTTGAGCGAGCGGAGCACGGCGGGATAGTACACCTGGTACAGGTTGGAGATGGTGTCGTTGCCACGGTCGGCGCACATGGTGTAGCCGATCAGGTCGTTGGTGCCGATGGAGAAGAAGTCGGCGACCTCGGCCAGACGGTCTGCGAGCAGCGAAGCGGCGGGCGTCTCGACCATGATGCCGACCTCGATGTTCTCGTTGAACTTGCGACCCTCTTCGGTCAGCTCGGCCTTGCACTGCTCGACGAGCTCCTTGACAGCCAAGACCTCCTCGACGCAGGTGACGAGCGGGATCATGATCTTGACGTCACCGAAGGCGCTAGCGCGCAGCAGAGCACGGAGCTGGACCTTGTACTGGTCGGGATTGGCCAAGCAGTAACGCACGGCGCGGAAGCCCATGAAGGGGTTGTCTTCCTTGACCATATGCAGATACGGAATCTCCTTGTCGCCACCCACATCGAGCGTGCGGATGATGACCGGAGCACCCTTGAGCGCGCTGGCGACCTTACGGTAGGCGTTGAACTGCTCCTCCTCGGAAGGAAGCTCAGCAGAGTCCATGAACAGGAACTCGGAGCGGAACAGACCGATGGCCTCGGCGTCGTGATCGAGCGCGTTGGGCACGTCGTCGGGGTTACCGATGTTGCAGGCGATGATCTTCTTGATGCCATCGGCAGTCACGGACGGCTTGCCACGGAAGGCCTCGAGGGCTGCCTTCTCGGCAGCGAAGGCCTCGGCCTTGGCGGTGTAGGCAGCGAGCGTCTCCTCGTCGGGATCGGCCTCAACGATACCCTTGCCGCCGTCGACGACAACGGTCATACCGTTGCGCAGCGCGGTGCAGCTGTTGGAAACCGAAAGGACAGCCGGAATCTCAAGGGCGCGCGCGATGATCGCGGAGTGCGACGTGCGGCCACCGGTCTCGGTGACGATACCGGCAACGTGGGCCTTATCGATCGTGGCGGTCATGGACGGCGTGAGGTCGTGCACGACAACGACAGTGTTCTCGGGCAGGACGGAGAGGTCGACGACCTCCTTGCCCAGCAGCTCAGCCAGAATACCGGTGCGGATGTCGGCGATGTCGGCCGCACGCAGACGGAACATCTCGTCGTCCATGGACAGGAACATGTTCTCGAACATGGTCGAGGTGTCCATGAGCGCCTGCTCGGCGCAGGTACCGCCGTCAATGGCGGCGTTGATGGCGTCGGTCATCCCCGGGTCCTGAGCCAGGACAATGTGTCCGCTCATGATCTCGGCCTCGGCCTCGCCCACCGTCTCCTTCATGTGGTCGGCCTGAGCCTGGGTCTTCTCGCAGAAGACCGAAAGAGCGGACTGATAGCGCTCCTTCTCTGCTGCCGAATCAGCAACCTCGTGCGGCTCAAACGTCAAGTCGGGATCGACGGCGACCATGACGGTGCCGATACCGATGCCCTCGGAAGCGTTGACTCCCTGATACATTCCCATTCCTCTCTCCGTGTCATGTGATAAAGCGTTTTGCCATATCCATGACAAAAGAGCGCAGCTACCTTACAACAGGTCACTGCGCCCCCAAATATGAACTTAGTTGTTCAACATGCGACCCGTTTGAGTTCTACTCGCCAAGACCGCTCTTGATGAGCTCGATGGCAGCAGCCAGAGCCTCGGCCTCGTCAGCGCCGTCGCACTTGACCTCGACCTCGGTGCCGCAGGGGATACCAGCAGCCATGAGGGCCATCGGGGACTTGCCGTTGACCTCCTTCTCGGGGGTAACGACCGTCACGTCACAGGCATACTTGCCCATGGTGGAGGCGAACAGACCAGCCGGACGCATGTGCAGACCCTGAGGATTAACGAGGGTAGCCTTCTCAGAAACCATAGTTGACTCCTTTTTGTGTTTAACCCCTGTCATACATGTGGCAGGAGTCAGATTCACGACGTTGTTTATATTAACTCACATCAAACTGTTTTTCATTGTGTTTCGCACGAATTATTGGACGGATGTCGTTGCTGGCCGCTTGCTCGCCCACAGAGGGCCGGGCGCGGCCTGTGAGATTTCCTGCTCTACAGTCCTGCTCGCACGAAGAGCACATTAAGTGCTCTTCGGCTCGTGCGGAACTCGCGATAAATCTCACAGGCCGCGCCCGGCCCTCTGTGGGCGAGCAAGCTGCGGAAACTCGGTCGGTCCAGAGTAATATCGTGCGAACGGAATTCTGGCTGAATATTTGTCCGCACGGACGATCCGATAGACAGGCCGCGCTATCCCCTTCTTCTAACTTGCGGTGATAATATGGATTGAATTTGGGGTTGAATCGTTTAAACAGTCCCTATTTCACCGCAACTTGTGGGAAGGGTAGAAAAAGGCGGGGACTCCTGGTGGAGTCCCCGCCTTATATACAAGGGGCGATGTTATTCGCGAGATGCGAGATTAGACCAAGCGGGCGTTGATCGTCTTGGCGATCTCGGCGGCGTCGGTGGAACCCTTGACGGTGGCACGGAAGCCCTCGTCCATAAGCGCCTCGGCGACCTTGGACAGGATCTTGAGGTGCGTGGTGCCGGCCTGGGCACCGGGAATGAGCAGGGCGATAGCCACGTTGACGGGAGCGCCATCCATGGTGTCCCAACCGGTCACGCCAGAGTCGTCCTTGACGACGATGACGGCGGCATCGGTAATGGCATCGGACTTGGCATGCGGAATAGCGAAGCCCTCCATCATGCCCGTGGAGCCCTCGGCCTCGCGGGCCAGGAAGGCATTCATCACGGCATCGGCGTCGTCAGCGACACCGGCCTTGACAGCCTGGTTGGAGACAAAGCTCAGGGCCTCGTCACGAGAAGCGAAGTTCTCGGCGACAAAAACGTTCTCGACCTTCACGAAATCGGCAGCCTCGGCCTTGGGAGCCTCGACGGCAGCGGCCTTGGGGGCCTCGACCGGCTTAGCGGGAGCGGCGGGAGCGGCCTTCTGGCTCTTCTCGAAGTCATACTTCTTGAAAGCGACGAACAGGATGCCACCGACCACAGCGCCGATGAGGATCGCGAGGACCCACAGCGGACCGTTCTCGACAACGGGCAGGACCAGGAAGCCACCGTGGGGCGCCGGATCGTGAACGTTGAACATAATGGTCAGGATCGAGGCGATGGAGGAACCGAGCATCATGATGGGCATGACGGGCCAGATGTTCTTGGTCATGAACGGAATGGCGCCCTCGGTGATGTGGGTGCAACCAAGGATGAGGTTGACGACACCGGCGTCATGATCCTCCTGGCTGAAGTACTTCTTGCCGACGATGACGGCAAAGGTGGTGATCAGCGGCGGAACGATGCAGGCGGCAGAGACGGCAGCCATGAAGTTGGTGCCGAAGTTGTAGGTGTCGGTGCCGACACCAGCAGCCAGGGCCTCGGTGAGCATGGCGGTACCGGTGACGTAAGCAGCCTTGTTGACCGGGCCGCCCATGTCAAAGGCGCACATGCAACCAATAGCAAGACCCAGGACAACAGCGCCAGAGGCAGACAGACCCTTGAGGAAGTCCATCATGGCGGTGTTGATGGCAGCCATGGGGCCGGAGATGCCGAGCATGACCAGACCGACGATAGCAGTCGAGAACAGCGGGTACAGGAAGATGGCCTTGAGGCCGTCCAGGTTCTTGGGCAGACCGGCAAAGACCTTCTCGAGCAGCAAGATGACATAACCAGCGAGGAAGCCGCCGACGATGCCGCCGAGGAAGCCGAAGCCCACGCCCGTGCCGCCAGCATCGATCATGTGTGTATCGGCGTTAACGGGCAGGCCCTGGATGGCGATCATACCGGCAACAAAGCCGGGAACGAGCGCCGGGCGCTTGCCGATGGACTCGGCGATGTAGGCGGAAAGCACGGGAACCATGAGGTTCATGGCAATGCCGCCGATGATCTTGAGCATAGCGGCGAAGCTGTTGTAGTCGGCAGCCGTCGAATCGAAGGACGTGATGCCCCACAGGAACGAAACAGCGGTCAGGACACCACCGGCAACGACGAAGACCAGCATGTGGCTGACGCCGTTCATGAGGTGCTTATAGATGATGTGGCCGATGGACTCCTTCTCCTCGACCTCATCCTCGACATCGGCAGCAGCCGCAACCGTGTCGTCGCCCTTGGCGGCAAGGGCACGATCGATCAGCTTGCCGGCAGCCTCGACGGACAGGGCCTTGGAAACACCAACGGAAACCATGGGCTTACCGGCGAAACGCTCCGCCTGGACATCCTTATCGGCTGCGACGACGACGGCCTGGGCACCAGCGATCTCACTCTTGGTGAGCTCGTTCTCGACACCGACCTGGCCATGGGTCTCGACCTTAATGGTCAGACCGCGCTCGGCAGCTGCCTTCTCCAGCGCCTCCTTCGCCATGAAGGTGTGCGCAATGCCGGTCGGGCAACCGGTCGCGGCGATGATGTCAAACTTAGCCATGTGTCCCTCCTTCTTGAGTACAGCGCCCGCGGGCGCTCCCCTACACGCGCTTCGATACGCGTTTTTCCACACCTGAAAGATACCAACCCACCGCTTATATGAGAAGCAATACAGCTCATTTCTCCGGTGAAAGGTTCTTTCATTACCGTAAACGGTCGATGAAAGTTTACCATCAACTATTGAAACGGCAAGGTGTATCTTGTAATTGAAAATGCCCGTATACTACGACATTACAAAACAAGTCCGATTTTCATGCCAGCCAGGAGCCATCCCATGTCCGATAGCAGCAAGAGCGCACTCTCCCTTATTAGTATGCACAGGGGGTACAGCGAGTCCGAGCAACGCATTGTCGACTATATCCTAGAGCACCAGTCCGAGGCCCCGCGTCTGACAGCCGCCCAGCTTTCGCGCGCAGCCGCAACCTCCGAGGCCACCGTATCGCGCTTCTGCCGCAAACTAGGTTTTGGCAGCTTTCGCAGTTTTCAGTTTTCGCTGGCGCGCGATCTGGAAAGCCAGCGCAATGAAGGCCTCACCGACGAGGTCTCGCTCGACAATATGGAGCAGAGCCTCAAGAATATTCTCGCTGCCAAGGTCAGCGAACTCAATGCGACTATCGATGGCATTGATCACGACACGCTGACAGCCGTCGTGCACGCGTTTAAGAACGCAGGGGCTATCGAGTTTGCAGCCGTAGGCAACACCAACGCCGTCGCACTCGACGCGACGTTTAAGTTTTCGCAGCTGGGCCTTCGCTGTATGGCAAGCACCATCAGCGAGACCTCGATTGGTTTTGCGCTTACGCTGCGCCCCGGAGATGTCATCGTGCTGATCTCGAACTCCGGCAAGTCGCGTCGACTGAATCGCATGGCAAAAGCGGCTCGCGGCTGTGGCGCCACCGTTGTCGTCATCAGCAGCGACAGCAAGTCGCCGCTTGCTCGCCTGGCCGACTACACCTTTAATACCGTGAACCACGAGGCACTGCTCACCACTGGTGACTTTGCGTTCTCCAAGATGAGCGCCACGATGATCATCGAGGTTATCTACAACTTCCTGCTGCCCGAGATTGAAGACGCCCGAGAGCACATCAGCTTCTACGAGGAGCTCATCCAGCCGGATAAGGTCGTGGAGTAGACTTTATAGGGAGTCGTTAGTTGCTTGTCGCATGAAACTATGCCGATTTACTACGATGAAATCGCAATGTGTGACCACATCGTGTTTTAAAAGAAAACCGCAGGGGTTCTACCTGCGGTTTTCTTTTTACAATTTTAGCTGTGCTCGAGCTACGCCGATTCATCGTAGTAAACCGGCATAGTTTTTGACGGTCAAGCCAGACAAGCAAGTGGCGGTGCAACAATTGCTGATATTTTGTCCCCGCCAACACTGTCAGCTCGTTCTAACCTCGAGCCTCTTCCAACATCTGCTTGGCATGTGCCAGGCTTGCCTCAGATTGATCGCCACTCAGCATACGGGCGATCTCTGCGATGCGAGCGTCCCCGGCCACCTCATCCAGATGCGTCTGGGGAACGTCGCCGGGCTCTTTGCTCACCACGTAGTGTTTGTCGGCCATGACAGCGACCTGCGCCAGGTGGGTTACGACAATCACCTGATGCGTAGCGGCGAGATCTGCCAGCACGCTCGCGAGGGCACGTGCTGTAGAGCCGCCGACACCGGCATCGACCTCGTCGAACACCAGCGTATCCACGCCGTCCGCGTTACCGAGAACGACCTTGCTCGCCAGCATGACGCGGCTCAGCTCGCCGCCCGACGCAATGCGGCGCAGGGGGCGTGGCGTCAATCCGGCACCACTGCGATATAAAAGCTCGTAGCTCGAAGGGCCCGCCGGCGTCCACTCGGCACGCGGAAGATCGCGCGACTCCCAAACGAGCTCGGCGCCGCCCATCTCCAGGCGCGCCATCTGACGACCAACCTCGTGACAAAAACGCGGGGCTGCCGTATTGCGCGCACGCTTGAGCGCCTTGGCGGCGGCGAACAGTTCGTGCTCCGCCGCGCCAAGCGCTTCGCGTGCCTTCTTTATCTGCGCATCACCATCATCGACTAGGGACAGCAGCTCTTGTGAGCGATCGCACATGGCAAAGACATCGTCCATGGTGGGCCCCCACTGACGCAGTAGGGCCTTAAGATCGGAATAGCGCTCGCGCATACGAGCCAGCTCGCGCGGATCGAAGGCGACCCCATCGCGATAGGTACGCAGCTCGCTGGCACAATCCTCAAGCGAAATGCAGGCATCCGAAAGCGCATCGGCAATGTCGCCCAGCTTGCGATCGACGGCAGCCATGCGGGAAAGCTCCGCCACGGCACTGTTCACGGCATCGAGTGCTCCCCCTTCGGCAGCAAGCATCGCATGGGCCTCGTTGGCCGTCGCCACCAACACCTCGGCGTGCTCCGAACGCGGCAGCAGCTCCTCGAGTTCCTCGTACTCGCCTGGCTTGGGGTCGACCTCGGTGATACGCTCGAGAGCAAAACGCGCTTCCTCGACGCGACTCCCCTGCGCGCGTGAGGCTTCCTCCACACGGCGAAGCTCCTTGGCGGCGGCACGCGAAGCCTTAAAGCAGGTGCGATACTTCCCGAGCGCCTCAAGCGCCGCGCGCCCAGCCCAAGCATCGACCATGGCAACGTGGTGCGCCGGGTCGAGCAGGCGCTGGTGCTCGTGCTGACCGCAAAGATCCATCATCACACCGACGCGCTCCGAAAGTTCGCGCACGCTGGCGATGCGGCCGTCAATTTTTACACGGCTGCGGCCCTCGGCAGAAAGGCTGCGCTGCACGGTGACGCCCTCCGTGTCATGCGGGCCATCAAACAGGCGCGCCTCGACGCTGGCAAGTGCCTCGCCCTCGCGCACCGTCGACGAATCCGCGCGCTCGCCCAAAATGAGCTTGAGTGCCGAGAGCAGCGCGGTCTTACCGGCGCCGGTTTCTCCAGTCAGAACCGTTAGACCCGTGCTCGGAACCAACGTCGCCTCGCGAATGAGTGCAATGTTGGAAACCTGCAGCTCATCGATCATGACGCACTCCGTAGAACACGCGGCTCACCGAGTTATAGAAACTCTCGGGGCCGTAATCCAGCAGCAGCACATCGCCGGGACCACGGCGCACAGCCACGCTCTCGACCGTGCCATCGCAGGTAATAAACTGTCCATCGATGGCGATCGCCGGAACGCTTGGGCGATCATCGGACATAAAGATCTCCACTACATCGCTCGGCGAGGTCAAAAAAGCGCGAGCCTGAATGGTATGCGGGGCGATGGGCACGCATACCATTCCCGTGTAATCGGGGCTGACGATAGGGCCGCCGGCGGAAAGCGCGTAGCCGGTGGAGCCGGTCGCCGTCGATACGACCACGCCGTCGCCGCGCAGGCGGTCGATATGATGGCCGGACACCGTGATATCGAACTCGACCATATCGGACAGGGGCCCGCGCGTAAGCGCCATATCGTTGAGAGCAAACGTGCGCACAACATCCTTCGTACCGTCTTCGCGAACCGAAACGATATCGGCGGCGATGGTGGCGCGGCGGCTCACATGGAGCTCGCCGGACAGGGCATCGCTCACGACCTGCAAAATGTCGCGCTCCTCGGGGCTCGCGGCCGTCAAAAAACCCAAATGACCATAGGAAAGACCCAAAATGGGAATCTCACGGTAGTTGAGAATGCGGGCGGCACGCAGCAGCGTGCCGTCGCCGCCGAGCGTAATAACCAAGTCGGCATCGTCAACATCGGGCGCGCTCTGAATCTTAGAGCGCTGGTCGGCAGCCCATGCGACCTCGTAACCTTGGCGCGAAAGCCAAAGCTCGAGCATCAGGCCGCTCTCGACCGCCTCTTGCTTGTAGTAATTGGGAACCAGAAAGACCTTCATAGCGTTGCAGCTTTCTCGCTCAAAACCGATACCTGGGATTGAAGCTCATCGTCGGTGCGTTCGCCGGGTGCAAACCTCGTGCCGTACAGGAAAAACTCAACGTTGCCCTTGGCGCCGTGGATGGGCGACACGCACACGTCGAGCGGGAACAGGCCCTTGGCGGCAAAGAGCTCAATCGCCGCCGTGAGCGTATCGCGACGGACGGCGGGGTCGGTCACGATACCGCCCTCGCCCACCAGCGCAGCCGGCGCCTCAAACTGCGGCTTTACGAGCGTGCAAAACGAACCCGAAGGCTTCAGGCACGCCAGCACGGCGTCGATGACATTCGCGATACTCGTAAACGACACATCGCACACGGCCAGGTCGATAGCGCCGCCGTAGCCGAGCTCGGGCAACTGCGTCACATTAGTGCGCTCGTGGAGCGTCACGCGATCGTCTTGGCGCAGCGACCAATCAAACTGAGCGCGACCCACATCGACCGAAACGACTGGTGCGGCGCCGCGCTTGAGCAGGCAATCGGTAAAGCCGCCCGTGGAGCATCCCACGTCGAGGCAGGCAAGGCCCGTGGGATCGATACAAAACGCATCGAGCGCGCCCTCGAGCTTGAGCCCGCCGCGCCCAACGTAGGGAATACGACCCTTCACGTGCAACGGCAGGCCCGGCGTCACCTTAAGGCCCGGCGAGGTCAAACGCTCGCCGCCACTCGAGACCAAGCCGGCCATAAGAGTGCGAAGGGCATCCGCGCGATCGGCGCAGATGCCCTGTGAAATCAGTTCGTCATCAAGACGCACACGTTTCATGAATGCCATCAACCATTCGTATCCGGAGACGCGGCCTGGCTATCCTTGGATTCGTTTGCCGCATCCTCATCGTATTCCTGCTCGAGCTTATCGGCCTCACGAGGCGTCAGCTCAAACTTGTCGACCATATCGACCGCACGGGAGCCCAGCTCGATCGCCTCGTCAAACAGATCGAGCGAACGCTCCAGGGACGTATCCTTGGAGCGAACGGTCGCGATAATCTGGTCCAAGCGGTCCGAGATCTCGTCGAAGTTGCGGACGGAACCCTCTGGCATGGCTACTCCTCGACGGTACCGGTCTCGACCTCGGCGACCTCGGCATCCTCGTCGAGAACGCCGGCCGCAGCCTGAGCGGCGGCAACCTTGGCGGCAGCCTCAGCGGCCT
The DNA here is from genome assembly GCA_937943045.1 of uncultured Collinsella sp. Classification (GTDB taxonomy): domain Bacteria; phylum Actinomycetota; class Coriobacteriia; order Coriobacteriales; family Coriobacteriaceae; genus Collinsella. The sequence goes on from CALEBN010000058.1 coordinate 13,755, forward strand.
GGGCCTCCTCGCGGGCACGGTCCTCGGCCAGCAAATCCTGATACAGGTCCTCGCCCGGCAGCTCCTCGCTACGAGCGATCTTGCCCAGCACGCCGTTGACAAACGACGCGGACTGGTCGGTGCCATAGGCCTTGGCAAGCTCGACTGCCTCGTTGATCACGATGGCGTCCGAGACCTCCTCGTCGGTAAGGAAACGCATCTCATAGACGGCGATACGCAGCAGATTGCGGTCGGCACCGGGCATACGCATAAGATCCCAGTTCTTGGCGACGGAGCGCAGGGCGCAGTCGATGCGGTCGATGTGCTCGTAGGCACCGCGGCACAGCTCCAGCGCGTAGGGGTCGAGGGGACCCTTCGAGATCAGGAAATCGCCCTCGAGGACGCGCTCGAGCGGGCTGTCCGTGGCCTCGGCCTGGAACAGCAGCTGCAGCGCCTGACTGCGGGCAAGCGTACGCCCGCGATAAACCTTAAGGCTCAAAGGTTACTCCTTGGGGAAAACGAGGCCATCGATGCAAACGTCAACGCGCTCGACCTCGACGCCCACCTGGGCGTCGATGGCGGCAACAACGGCGGCGCGAACGGCCTCGGCGAGTTTCTTGAACGGATAGCCAAAGAACACCACGACGCGCACGGTAAGCGCAAGCTTGTCGCCGATGACCTCGGCCTCGACCGCCGGCTCGGAAGCCGGGGCCTTGGACGAAAGCATCATGGAGACAAGGTTGGTGGCAAGGTCCTTGACGCCCACGGAGGCGATGCCCTCGACATCCGTGACGGCGCGCGAGACGATGGCGGTCAGAACATCGGGCGAAATGCCGATGCCGTCAATCTTGATTTCCTGGGGCATGAGTCCTCCTAGAAGAGTTGGTTGCTAGACGCGGGAGACGAACTTGCCGTCGCGGGTGTCAACCTTAATGACCTCGCCCTCGTTGAGGTACATGGGGACCTGGATGACAGCGCCGGTGTCGATGGTGGCGGGCTTGGTGGAACCCTGGACGGTATCGCCCTTGAAGCCCGGGTCGGTCTGGACGATGGTGGTCTCGATGAACATCGGCGGGGTCACGCCCATGAGCTCGTCGTCGGCGAAGAGCAGCTGGCAGGTGTCATTCTCGCGCAGCCACTTGGCGTTCTCGCCCACCATATCCTCGGGAACGGGAACCTGCTCGTAGGACTCGTTATCCATGAAGATGTAGTCGGCGCCGTCGTTGTAGAGGTACTGGAACTCACGGGTGGTGAGCATGACGCTCTCGAACTTGGTGCCGGCGTTGCAGGTGTTCTCGACGACGCGGCCGCTCTTGATGTCGCGGGTCTTGTAGCGCACGAAAGCGCCGCCCTTGCCCGGCTTGACGTGCTGGAACTCGACGATGGTGTAGACCTTGTCCTTAATGCGGAGACCGAGGCCGTTCTTGAAGTCGGCGGTAGAGATGGTAGGCATAGCGACCTTTCTTGTTATTGGCTAGACGCACAAACGTCCAAATTACATACGAGCGAAATTATACACTTGCATGCGGCGCCTACGGCGTGCGCATAAAAAGAGAACGCGGGACGCCCGAATCATTCCGAACGCCCCGCCTCCAAAGTGGACTTTTGGGACATGCCCTAAATTCTGCCGGAGTGGATTAGCAATCGATAATGTGAAGGTCATGCGGGGTCTTGGTGAAGGGCTCATAGCCATTCTCGGTGACGACGCCGTAGTCCTCCAGGCGCACGCCGCCCACGCCGGGCAGGTACACGCCGGGCTCCATGGTGATAACCGAGCCGACCTCGATGATATTCTTGCTGCGGTTGAAGTTGGGCAGCTCGTGGATATCGATACCCACGCCGTGGCCCAGACCATGGTTGTAGTAATCGCCATAGCCGGCATCGCCGATGATCTTCTTGGAAAGCTTGAAAATGTCGTTGCCCTCGACGCCCGGATGGATAGCGGCGACGCACTCCTCGTGGGTGCGGCGCACGAGCGCGTACAGGTCAAGCTGCTCCTGGGTGGGCTCGCCCATCACGACGGTACGAGTCATGTCGGAACGGTAGTCGCAGTAGCCCGCGCCGTAGTCCATCAGGACAAAATCACCCTTCTCGATCACACGATCGCTCGGGACGGCATGAGGGTTGGCGGTGTTGGGACCGCTCGCGACGATGGAGCCAAAGGCCAGGCTGTCGGCACCGTTGGCGAACATAAAGTTCTCGAGCTCGTTGCGGACCTGCTTCTCAGTCATACCGGGCTTAATAAAACCGAGCATGTGCTGGAAGGCGGCATCGGTGATCGACTGCGCATGACGCATGAGCTCGATCTCCTCGGCATCCTTGATGGCGCGCATTTTGCGGATGTCATCATGCATCAGCGGCAGCATGCAGGCGACGGAGCGGTCCTCCAGACCACGCTGGATACCCTGGTAGAAGTTAATCTGCATGTCATCCTCGACGGCGCAGACGCGGCACTTGTTGGCCGCGATCTTGCCGGCGACCCAGCCGGGAATGGTGCCCTCGTCCATGTCGTAGACCCAGGGGCTGCCGGCGGGCGTGTTCTCCTCAAAGCTGTTGAGATAGCGCGAGTCGGTGTGGAACAGGCACTGGTCGGCCGTAATAAACGCGGCGTGCGGGAACTCGAAGGTGTAGTCGAAGACGCCCTTCACGCCCGTGAGCCAACGGAGGTTGGCCTCGTCGCGCACGACGATGGCGTCGTAGCCGCGCTCGACCATCAGGGCACGGACACGCTCAATACGACCGGCAGGGCCGGCAGCAAACTCTGACATGCAGATTCCTTTCTTCTTGTCCTCAAAAAGAGCGGGACGGGCCTCGATCGGAAGACAGATTCGCACGCGATCCGCAACCGATTGAAAACCCGTCCCTCAAAATGATACGAAAGACGATGGATGTCAATAAAGTTAGAGAAGTTCCTTGCGAGAAGCCAAATACGCCTGCGCATGGCGCTCGAGCACATCGTCGTCCACGGCGTTAAGACGAATGGCGCCAAGTGCCGCGGGCAGCGGCAACATCGTGCGATTGGAGCGTGCGAACTGCTGCCTGCGGAACTCCGCAATAAAGGCCGCCGGTTCAAGGTCGAAGGCAAGCTCCTCGATGTCAAAGTCCTCCAGGCAGTCATCGACCTCAAACACGTAGTCGATATCGAAGTCGCAGGCATCATGTGCTAGGCGCGCTTCAAAGCGCATGCCCTCGGAAAGGAGCTGGTATGCGGGGACGTGTGCCGCAGCATCGCCCAGGCAGGCGCGAAGGGTGCGCTCCCCCGTCTTGCCAAAATCGAGCGCATGGCGAGCACTGGGGTTCGTGGCCATGAGCACGTCTTTGCGCGCGGTCTGGGACCACTGCACAGCATTGACGAGCGCGACTTCCTCGCCAGCGAGAATCTCGGGGACGGTCTCGGTAAACTGATTCCAACGGGACTTGCTGCTCGAAAGCATGGTACCAACAAGTACCGCATAACCGAGCTTGAGGTCCTCGGGGTCCGCTTCGCGAACAAGTTCGAGGTCACACACGACCAAGCCCGGCTCGGGACGGAACGCGATAGCGGGAAGCGCATTCGCCGACGAGGCGACGAGTGGCTTCATAGTCGTCGCGACCGTGAGCATGGCGTCGAACGTCGTCGGCAGCAAGGCGCACTCGGTGCGACCGCACCACTGATTGGCACACCAGCAAACGACCGAGCAGGTCGCCGTGTCGCCGACAGCGACAACGAGATCGTCGCAGGTAATGCCGTTAGCCGACAGGGCGCCAAAAACGGTATCGGCATCGGCCAGCGTAGCACCGGCAGGCGAAACCTCGAGGACAAGCGGCGACACGGCAAAACCGGCGTCGACCAGCGCATGCTCGACAACCTCGCCAAAACGCTCGGATGTGGCGCTGTTCCAAACCACCATCGCCCGCTTGGGTTTGCCCACAGCCGAGGCAAACATGCGCGACAGCTCCTCGAACGCGCCCAATCCGACGCGGACATCGACACTGCGGTTTTGGAAATTGATAAGTTGACGGCGAATCATAGCAGTCCACGCTCCAAAAGCATCTCGGCACAAAGGTAGGAAACGTCCTCGAAGGACTTGTTGCGAATATCAAGGGTAAGATCGGCAGCTTGACGATACAACGGACGGCGATGCTCAAAGAGCAGCGCCGCGTGCTCGGGCGAGCGGAAATCGGGACGCGTGTCGGAGCGGCGGATCTGGCGCATCGAATCCTCAAAATCGCCCTCGAGGTACACACAGGTACCCATCTGGTGCATGAGCTCGATATTGACCGGCGTCTCGACAATGCCGCCACCGCACGAAACCAGCAAGCTGCGCTCGCTTTGGAGCGAACGGAGCGCCGAGGTTTCGAGCTCGCGAAAGCGCTCCTCGCCCTCGGTTTCAAAAATCTCGGTTACCGATTTGCCGCAACGGCGCACGACAAGGCGGTCGGTATCAATAAACCGACGCTTGAACATTGTGCCCACGTTGCGTGCGAGCGTCGATTTGCCCGCACCCAAAAACCCGATAAAGAAGATATGGTCGCAGCCGTGCTTGGTGTGCTGGGACATGACGAAACCTATTCCTCGCAGGGAAGGTCGCGCAGGGCCCGGCGCTCAAAGATACGGAAGATCTGCGTATACCACAGGTCCTGAGTTGCCTGTGGCTTTACCAAGATCGTGTCGACGCCGGCAAAGTTACCGCTCCACACGTCCGTGTACAGCTGGTCACCGATCAGCACAGCCTCATCGGCCGTGGCGCCCAAGCGCTTAAGACCGGCCTTGAGAGCAAACGGTGCAGGCTTCATGGCATGGCTGATGGCCTCGAGCCCCAGCTCGCGTGCTGAGCTCATGACCTGGTCGCGATGCCAGTTGTTCGACACCATGCACAGCTTAAAGCCCTTGGCACGAGCGGCGTCGAGCCAGGCCGAGACGGCAGCGGGAACCTGCTCGGTATCACGCGGCACCAGGGTGTTATCGCGGTCGAGCAAAATGGCGCGCTTGCCGTCGGCCCACAGGGTATCAAGGTCGATGCGGTCGACCGAGGCAACATATCGTTTGGGGCTGAAAATCCTCATGTTTAATTCCAAGACTGTTGGTGCTCTTCGTAGGTCTGAGAGAAATACTCCTCGTCCTGCGTAATGTAGAAATACAGGTCATCGGAGTCGGTGGGCTCAAGGGTTGCCTTGAGCGCCTCGAGTGACGGAGAGCAGATGGGCGTGGGCGGCAGGCCCTCGTGCTTATAGGTGTTATACGGGCTATCGCTCTGCAGGTCGTCGGCGGTAACCTCGCCGCCGGTGACATACATCATGGTCGCATCGCTATTGAGGTAGCGCAGACCATCGAGCTTGCCGGCAAGACGGTTGTAGAACACCGAGGCGACATGCGCGCGCTGCTCGGCGTTGAGGCCTTCGCGCTCAACGATGGAAGCGAGATTGATGATGTCGTAATCAGACATCTCCACGCCGTAGCGCTCCTTGATTTTGGCCTCGCAACCGGCAAAATCGAGCGACTTGTACTCGGTGTTGAATTGATCGAGCATGGCGCGAATCACATCATCGGCAGACGGGTCCTTACCCAACGAATAGGTCTTGGGGAATAGGAAGCCCTCGAGCGAATCGTTTGCAGCGCCTTTTAGGAACGGATAGTCGTTCACATAATTGCTGGCCTTCGCCTGGTTGAGGAAGTCCTCTTTTGAGATACTGTCGTATGCCTGGGCCACGCGATCGGCGACCTGGTCAACCGTCAGGCCCTCTGGGATAGTCAGTGCATCGGAGCCCGCATTGGGGCCCTCCATGAGCTGCTGAACGACCTTGGTCGCGTCCATGAGCGTCGTGAACGAGTAGGTGCCGGGCTTGAGCGACATGTCGGCGTTGAGCTTTTTGACCGCCGCGTAATAATCCTTGGGATTTTCGACGATATGGTTCTCGGAGAGAATCGAAGCGATGCTGTCACCCGAGGCACCATCGGGAATAGTGATAGTAACCTGCTGGCCAGCAGTGACTTTCGCATCCTCACCAGCAAAAAAGCCCTTGACAGCTGGTACGGCGAAGAAGGCGATGGCAGCGAGAACGATCGCCGCAACCACAGCACCGATAATCATAGGCACCGGCGAGCTTTTCTTTTGGGCACCACGGCGAGCGCGCGTGTTATAGCTCGAGCGCGTGGCCGGAGCAACGCCGTGCGAGCCATGAGCATGATGTGCGTGGGAGCGTGATTGCGGTGCCTGTCCCTGCGTGCGCTGGGCAGGAGCCTGCTGCTTAAAGCGGGAACCGCCCGCGGGCTGGGCTGTATGGGCAGCAGACTGCTGAGCAGGACGACGAACAGGCTGCTGGCTTGGACGCTGAGTGGGCTGAGTGGGGCAAGAAGAGGGCTGCGCCGAACGTGCGGCGGGTTGGGCCGCGCGCTGAGTCGGTTGCGTCGGACGCTGACCGGACGATACAGGGCGTGGCGCAGGCTGTCGTGTACGATTCGGCTGGCGCGGATCGAAAGCGCTAGACATGCGAAACCTCCTCGTTTTTGCGATCGAGCCACGTCTGCAAGAACAGGCTGGCGGCGATCATGTCGATCTTGCCCCTCATCTGCTTTTCGTTGAGTCCCTGCTCGCGCAGGATACGCTTGGCCTCTTGCGAGGACAGGCGCTCGTCCTCAAACTCCAGCGGAAGATCGAGCTCGTCGGCGATCTTTTGCGCTACGGCGGCAACGCGCTCGGCCTGGGGGCCAGGCTCGCCGGCCATGGTCAGGGGACGCCCGCTTACCAAGATGTCGGGCTCATAGTCCTCGACCAGGTAACGGAACGTCTTGGCCATACCGGTAACCTCAGCGGTCGGAAGCACCTTGACGGGCATCGCCATCTTGCCATCACGGCTCGAGACGGCGATGCCGATCCTGGTCTCCCCTATGTCCAGCGCGAGCGCGACCACAGCGACTACTTAGGCGCCGAGCGCGGTCTTGGCGGCCGCGAGGGCATCGGCGATACCGGCAGCGTTCTTGCCACCGGCCTGGGCCATGTTGGGACGGCCGCCACCGCGACCATCGACCAGACCCGCGATCTGCTTGATCACGTTGCCGGCGTGGAAACCGGCCTTCACGGCGTCATCGGAGCCGGCGGCGAGCAGGGCCGGGGTGCCCTTCTCGGTCACGCTGGCAACAACACAGGCAACGGGGCCGGCGACCTTCTGGTGCACGGTATCCCAAACGTTGCGCAGGTCGGCGGCCTCAAGACCCTGGAGCTCAGCGACGACGAGCTTATAGCCGTCGAGCTCGACGGCACCCTCGATGGCGCTGGAGATAGCGTCGGAGGAGCCACCGGTCAGCGCCTTCTTGAGCTTGTTAGACGTCTCGCGCAGCTCGGCCTGCAGGTTCTCCACACGAGCGGGAACCTCGTCAACGCGGCACTTGAGCGCAGCGGCAGCGGCGTCAACGAGTGCCAGGCGGTCGGCCATGTAGTCGAGGGCGCCCTTAGAGGTAACGGCCTCGATACGGCGGACGTTCGAGCCCGTGGAGGACTCGGAGATAATCTTGAATAGGCCGATCTCGGCAGTGTTGGCAGCATGCGTACCACCGCAGAGCTCGCGGGAGAACGGCTGGTCCTCGGCGCCCACGGAAACGACGCGGACGACGTCGCCATACTTCTCGCCAAACAGGGCGACGGCGCCGGCGGCCTTGGCCTCGTCGATGCCCATGACGCGGGTCACGACCGGCTTAGATGCAAAGATCTGCTGGTTAACCAGGTCCTCAACAGCCTTGAGCTGCTCGGAGGACAGGGCCTCAAAGTGCATGAAGTCAAAGCGCAGGTGCTCGGGCGTCACCAGCGAGCCGGCCTGAGAGACATGCTCGCCCAGGACGTGCTTAAGCGCGGCGTCAAGCAGGTGGGTGGCGGTGTGGTTACGGCGCAGGAAGCCACGGCGCTCGGCGTCGAGCGCGGCGGTCACGGTAGCACCGACGGTCAGCGTGCCCTCGGCGGCGTGCGCAACGTGGGCATACAGGCCGTTGTGGTTCTTGGTATCGGAAACGGTCAGCGAAACGCCCTCGGCGGAAAGCTCGCCGGCGTCACCCTGCTGGCCGCCCATCTCGGCATAGAACGGGGTGCGGTCGAGCACGACCTCAACATCATCGCCCGCGGCAGCGGACTCGACGGACTCGCCGTTGCGCACGATGGCGACAACCTTGGCGCCTTCGATCACATCGTTGTCATAGCCGTCGAACTCGGTCGCAGCGACCTTGTCCGAAAGCTCGACCCACACATCGTTGAAGCTGCCCCAGGCGTCGCCCTTGGCATTGGCGCGAGCACGGGCCTTCTGGTCCTCCATGCAAGCGGTAAAGCCGTCCATGTCGACGTCGTGGCCGGCGGTGCCGGCAATCTCGACGGTCAGGTCGATGGGGAAACCAAAGGTGTCGTGCAGCTTAAAAGCGACATCACCCGGGAGCACGGCGCCCTCGGCAAGCGCTGCCAGGGCCTCGTCCAGGTAGACGCGGCCGTTGTCGAGCGTCGTGGAGAAGCGCTCCTCCTCAGAGGCGACGATACCCTTGACGAGTGCGACGTTCTTGAGCAGCTCGGGATAGGCCTCGCCCATCTGAGCGTTGACCTCGTCGATGAACTTGGTCAGGAAGGCGCCCTCGATGCCCAGCAGGCGACCGTGGAACACGGCACGGCGGAGCAGGCGACGAAGGACGTACTCGCGACCCTCGTTACCGGGCAGGATGCCGTCAGAGATCATGAAGTCGACGGCACGGGAGTGGTCGGCGATGATGCGCAGGGAGCGGCTGGCACCGGAGTAATCGTCGGCGTCATAGGTCTTGCCGCTGATCTCCTCGCCCAGCTTGATGAGGTGCTGCATCAAATCGCCGTCGTAGTTGGCGGTCTTGTGCTGCATGATGGCGGCCATGCGCTCCAGGCCCATGCCCGTATCGAGGTTGCGGTGCGGCAGCTCCGGCATGGAGCCGTCCTCCTGGCGGTCGTACTGGGTAAACACGAGGTTCCAGAACTCAAGGAAGCGGTCGCAGTCGCAGCCGGGCTTGCAGTCGGGGCTGCCGCAACCGACCTCCTCGCCCATGTCAAAGTAGATCTCGGAGCACGGACCGCAGGGGCCGGTGGGGCCGGCGGCCCAGAAGTTGTCGTCCTCGCCCAGGCGGGAGATGTGGTCCTCGGCAACGCCCAGAGAACGCCACACGTCGTGGGTCTCGTCGTCCTCGGTAAAGACGGTAAAGTACAGGCGATCGAGCGGCAGCTTGAACTCCTTGGTGATGAGCTCGAAGGCCCAAGCGCAAGCCTGCTGCTTGGAGACGCCGCCAAAGGAGAAGTCACCGAGCATCTCGAAGAACGACAGGTGACGGCCGTCCTCGCCGATGCAGTCGATGTCGTTGGTGCGGACACACTTCTGGCAGGAGATCGCGCCGATCTCCTTCATGGTCTTCTTGCCCTGGTAGTACTCCTTAAACTGGTTCATGCCGGCGTTGGCAAGCAGCAGCGAGGGGTCGTCGGGAACAAGGGACGAAGAAGGATAGAGCTTAAGACCGCGCTCCTCAAAGAAGTTGAGGAACTTGGAGCGGATCTCGGCCGTAGTCATTGACGGGTAGTCAGCACTCATAGAGGGAATCTCCTCGGTTTCACATCGAAACAGTTCAAACGTAACGATATTACCATCCCGCCGCGCAAGTGCAAAAAAGAGGGCCGACATAAAGCCGACCCTACAGCGAAAGTGCACGTTATTTAGGAGTATGCGATACTTTGAAAAAGGCTACTGTAGAATTACATATAAGATTCACCCGGAAGGAGCGATCGATGAAAAGCAAACGATTTGTCCTGAATGCACTTCTGGTTGTAGCACTTTTAGCGCTTTTTGCTTTCTCCTGCTGGTACGCAAACCAACCAGCATTTGGCTACGTATTGTATGCAGTAATGTCCGGCGATAAAGCCTATTACACTCTACGCGCAATTGACGTTCTCTTTTTCTATGTAGCCGGCCCCTTATCAATCGCTTTGCTCGCGTTTCTTGTCATTTACAACTTCAAGAAACGCTAGCGGTGCCTATTTGGAATCCGAATCGTCCATGGAGCCGTCGATGCCGGTTTTGGTATCGTCGTCCGAGTTGGAGTCATCGTCCTTGGCGAAGGGATTCTTGAAAAAGCTCGTCGCATCGGGCTGCAGGCCCGAGAGCTTAATCCAGGGATTCTCGAGCTCGGGCTTGGGCATCGCCTGGGCCTCGGGCGCGGTCTCGTTGCCGATGAGCTCGGACTCGTAAATGAACGTATCGTCTCCAAGCGCGTCGTAGGCGGCGACCGGGTTGCCCTCGGCATCGCGATATGGCGTGCCCTTAAATACAGCGCCGTCGTATGCCACGAGCTGGCGACCGGTCTCGTTCTCAAAGTAGTAGACGAAAATGCCCTTGAGGGCCGCGCACAGCGGAATGGCGATGACCATGCCGATGGGACCCATGAGTGCCGAACCAATAACGAGGGCCGTCAGGCTCATGATGGGATGCACCTGCACCGAACTCTGCATGACCTTGGGGGAAATGACGTTATCGGTGACGTTTTGAGCCACCATGGTCACAACGAGCGTCCACAACGCCAGCATGGGGCTGAACATAAAGCCGAGCACCGTGGCGATCGCCGCGCTTACCCAGGGACCGACAACCGGGACCAAGTGCATGATGCCGGTAAAGATGGCCATGAGTGCCGCGTAGGGATGGCCAATGAGCGTAAAGCCGATAAAGGCGAGGATGCCACCGCAGATGGACGTCACGACCATGCCGCGCATATAACCGCCGACCGAGCGCGAAAGAATCGCGACCATAAAGCGGTACGAGGTCTCTTTTTCCTGTCCGATGATGGTACAGACCTCGTGGTGCATACGGGGATAATCGCAGGCAAGCCAGTAGGCAAGCACCAAACCCAGGAAGATTACGAACAGCTGCGAGGCCGTGTTGGTGATCAGCGGGAACACGCCGCGACCGAGCTCAGCGGCGATTTGCGATACGTACTTGGACGCCACAGTAACCAGCGAGGACAGATTATCGTCCAGGTACTCCTTGAGCGGCGTGTTGTTGAGCGTCTTAGCGTGCGAAATCATCTCGTTGAGATCACCGCCCGCAACGCGAAGCTGCTCAGGCAGACGGCTCAGGACTTCCATAATCTGACCGAGCAAAATAGGCGACAGGATGCAGACGACGCCGACGAGCGCTGCCACAACCACGATCAGCGCGATGAGCGAACCGATGCCACGACCGACGCCGTGATGCTCGAGCCAGTTAGTGATCGGCGACATCACAAAAGCGATGATGGAACCGACAGCGAGAAACTCGATAACCGGCGCCAGGATACCCATAAGGTTAAAGATGACGGCTGCGATGACAATGCAGCCGACGACAGCCCAAATGCGAAGCGTCAGAATACGAGTATCGCGCAGCGTGCGGTCGGTTTGTTGGGGGTGCTCAATCATGAACGAACCATCACTCCGTCGGGGTCGATCTTGTCCTGTATCTTCTTAAGGGTACGGCGCAGCAGGCGCGAAACCTGCACCTGCGAGATACCCAACTTCTTAGCGATCTCGATCTGGGTCATGCCCTTCACAAAGCGCAGCTCGATAACCTCACGCTCACGCGGCGAGAAATCGCGGATGGCTTCCTCGATCACCAGGCGGTCATCGGTAAAATCGAGCTCGTTGTCGTCATCGGCATAGCGGTCGAGAATCGAGGGGGCATCATCGGAATCGGACGCGCCAGGAGCCTCGATGGGCACCGAGGTATAGGCCGAAGACGATTCCATGGCCTCCAGCACCTCGTCGACGGTCACACCCAGGTACTCAGCGATTTCTTCAACCTTAGGCGAGCGCTGCAGCTCGTTAGTGAGCTTGTCGGTAGCCTGGTTGACCTTGGCAGAAAGCTCCTGCAGACGGCGCGGCACGCGCACGCTCCAGCCCTTATCACGGAAGTGACGCTTAATCTCGCCCAGGATGGTAGGCGTGGCAAACGTGGTGAACTCGAGTCCGCGCTCGGGGTCAAAGCGGTCGATAGCCTTGAGCAAACCCAGATAGCCGACCTGCATGAGATCGTCGAGCGGCTCGCCGCGGTTCTTAAATTTGTTGGCAAGAAACCTTACCAGGTTCATATGGGACATGACGAGCTGCTCACGTGCGTCCGGATCACCGGTCTCTTTGTAGCGACGAAACAGCTCGCGGGTTTTCTCCTTGTCCCAAGCGGTCTTACCGCTCCGGGAACGTTCGGTCATATTAGATATCCGCCTTGAGGTCGAGGGAAAGCGTCAGGGGCGCCGCAGTCTTTTCGTAGGAATCGCACACGCTCGCTAAAATGAGCTCGGCATACACGGCAGCCTGGTCATCCTCATCGACAGTCGCCTGATCGCCAAAGGTAAAGGTCATGCCCACATGCGATTCGTCGACATCGAATTTAATCGAGATATCGTCGGAATCAACGGCCGTGCAGCCAAAGATGAAGGCCTCCTCGGCAGCCATACGGATATCCTCGATGCGATCGACGGACATGGAACACAGCGCGCCGACATTAGCCGCCGTCATGCGCACGAGGCGCGCCAGACGCGGATCCCCGGAAACAGTCAGCGTGATGGGGCAAGTTGCTTCGCTACTCATCGCAGGACTCCTCGGAGGTCTCGGCGGGCGTATAGGTGTAATACTGAGCAGGCTTGGCTGCGGGCTTCTGAGCCGCATCCGCACCATCGGCGGCCTCGTCCTCAGCCTCACCAATCAGAACGCGCTCGGTAGGCTGCTCGGCCTCGGTGGCGGCAGCGGCGAGCTTGCGATCGGCGTCGGCTGCAGGAGCCTTCACCTTGTTAAAGAGTTTCTGCACGGCACCGGCCGCAGAGTCGGTCACACTCGACACAGCATTGCTGGCCTCGGCCATGCTGCCCGTAACCTCGGAAATGTCGCGAACCACGGCTTCAACCTCTACGAGATTAGAAGTCAGGGCGTCGACGGCGGTCTTGCTCGACTTGAGGAGCGGCTCCATCTGGGCAAGCGCCGGCGTAAGCTCGTCGACAGCGCCGTCGAGTTTTGCCACCACGGGCTGAGCCTCGGCGATAGTGTTGTTAAGGTCGGTCACCGTCTTATCGAGCGAATCAACGACGGTGCGGGTCTTTCGCAGTGTGAGCGCGAGCTCGATAACAGCCCACACACCGGCAACGGCGAGCAGCAGCAGGGCGATTTGAATGGGACTCATACAAGCCTCCCGAAGGAATCGAAATACAGACGCTGTTCATGGTACCCCAAAGAAGGGGAAAGATACCCAAAGGGAATGTGCGAGGTCCCAAGGACCTACTTGGGCGCTCTGCCGCTACGGTCGCGCTCGCTTTGCTCTACGCGCCACTCTTCCCAGCCACGGCCCGCAGGCTGCCAAAACGCACCGCGCTCCAGCCCCTCGGGCAAATAACGCTGATCGACCCAGCCTTCGGGATAATCATGCGGATACTTATACACACCGTATTCGTCGCTGCCCGGGCGATGACGATCGCGCAGATAACTCGGCACCTCGCGCAGCCCACTTGAATGGATATCGGCCAACGCCGCATCGATCGAAGCCTCGCACGCGTTGGATTTAGGCGCCAAGCACACATAGAGAGCAGCCTGAGCCAGATTAATACGGCACTCGGGATAGCCAATGACCTCGGCAGACTTAAACGCGGCATGTGCCACCAAAAGCGCCTGTGGGTCGGCGTTGCCAACATCCTCAGAAGCCTGAATCATAATACGACGAGCGATAAACTTGGGATCCTCCCCCGCGTCGATCATGCGCGCGAGCCAATAGATCGTGGCATCGGGGTCACTACCGCGCATAGACTTAATGAACGCACTGATAATGTCGTAGTGCATGTCACCGTTTTTGTCGTACGAAAAGCCACGGCGCGGGTTGGCAATCTTCACGTCGTCAACAGTGATGGGATAGCGCTCCCCCGCCGCCGGCGCGGGCGTTCCCTCGGTATCGGGACGCGTGACGGCAATCTCGCTCGCAAGCTCAAGCGTCGTGAGCGCCGAGCGAGCGTCACCCGCTGCCAGCGTGCAGATAGTCTTAACCGTATCCTCATCGGCCGAGAACTTGCCGTTCAAACCCTGCGGCGCCTCGAGCGCACGCTCAATGAGTGTGGCGATATCCTCGTCTTTAAGATGCTCAAGCTCCACCACGCGACCGCGCGAGAGCAACGCCGAGTTGACCTCGAAGTACGGATTCTCCGTCGTGGCGCCAATCATTATGACGGTACGGTTCTCAACTGCATGCAGCAGGGCATCCTGCTGCGACTTGGAGAAGCGGTGAATCTCATCGATGAAAAGAATGGTGCGGCGGTCGTAGGTATTCAGGCGCGTCTTGGCCTCGTCAATCACGCGACGAAGGTCCTTTACGGTGCCCGTCACGGCGCTGACCTCGACAAACTCGCTCTTAGTATGGTTGGCGATAATGTGGGCCAGCGTCGTCTTGCCCGTACCGGCCGGCCCGTACAGAATCACACTCGACAGTACGTCATGCTCAATCGCGGCACGTAACCACGAGCCCTTACCGACGGCCTTTTGCTGGCCCACATACTCGTCGAGTGAATTGGGCCGCATGCGCACCGCAAGCGGCGCATTCTGAAAGGAACGCTCACGCGTCGAAGCAGAAAAAAGGTCGTCCATAACCATCCCGTGCGTCAATCAAAACGTTTTCCACTAACAGTATACCGAATTAATACGAACTACCGTTCGTTAATATAGGTACGGTGCGGAAACTTCAATCCCGGGAACAGCTTGCTCGTGAGTTCGCAGAAATAACCGTCCGTCATGCTCGCAATGTAATCCACGACCGCCTGGTCCTTATCGTCCTGCCATGCATAGGTGCGATCGTAGTAGGAAAGCTGCTGGTCAATGCGAGAAATGTGGTGCTTAAAGATATACGAGGACTCGTCGCCTTCATTTATATCCTGCAGGCAACGGTCGTAGAGCTTTTCGAAAGCCTCGCGCAGCTCCGCTTCGGAGTCGCCCTCGATACCGCCCTTGCTATAGATCTTCTCGTAGTTCTCGCGCTTGGCCCGACGGATTTCCTCAAACAGGTCCTCGCTCATCTCGATGTGCGGCTTGCCATAGCTGTGTTCAACGATATCGATGGAGGCATGCGTGAGGATCCAGCTGTTGTATGCTCCGCCCCGGCCGTCATCAAAAGCTTCGGGTGACAGCAGGCCCGCCGCAATGGCGTCTTGGCGATCGCGTCCAACGTAGGCAAGGATATCCGAGATGCGGACCACGCAGCCTTCGAGCGTCATGGGACGCAGGTGCTCAATTGCGCTATAACCCGTGGCAATGCAGTCCTCAACCGTCTGATCAAACTGTTCAAAGGAGCTCATGTCCGAGAGCTCAAAGACGCGCTGTTCGTACTCGCCGTTATGGCACAGCACGCCGTCGAGCGTCTGGAGCGACACGTTGCGGCCGTACAGCGCGTCGAGCACGCGGACCGACTGCACGTTATGGAAAAAATAACGACCCGTGCGCTCGTGATAGATATCGTTGAGGAATCGCTCACCGGCGTGGCCGAAGGGTGTATGGCCCAAGTCGTGGCCCAAACCAATCGCTTCGATCAGATCGCAGTTGAGCCCCAGGGCGCAACCGATATCACGTGCGATGCGCGAAACAAGTTGCACGTGCAGGCCACGACGCGACAGATCATCGTTGCTGCGAAAGCTGAAAACCTGAGTTTTGCCGGCGTATCGGGCGTACGCAGGCAAATGGAGAATCTTTTCGGCATCGCGCATAAAGGCCGGACGCATGAGCGTGCCTTGGTCTGCGGCTCGATCAACACGGCGGATGACCTGACCATCGTTGCATCGATAAGGGTTAACGACACCCGAGGCACGGTCGGCAGCGATACGCTCGACCAGCTCGGGCGACAACGCCGAGGGAATGCGATCCATACGCGCCTTGATGGCGGCTGTCTGTTGATTGATTGCCATGGCATGCTCCTTAAAAAGGGCGCGCAACGATTACAGCGTACTACCCACGACCTCGATTATGGCAAATATCGGCACTAAAAACGGCAGCAATGGCAAGGAGCGCGATTTTGTGATGAGGCAGGCGACAGCAAGGGCAAGGAGCGAGACAGCAAACGCAACGATGCCACCCAGAGGGTCGAGGATGCAAAGGGCAAAGAGCGCCTTGGCGTCCCCCATGCCAATGCCGGGAGCGTGGCGAATACGACGCCAGAGCGACTCAGTAAGCACAAGGGCAAGGTAGACGATGACCGCAAGACCGGCGTGCTCAAGCGCCGTGTTAATGCCCCTGTCGAGCCAAACGCCTGCAAACGCCGCCACGGCACACGCGCCGGCAAGTTCATTGGGAAACCGCCGCTCACGGGCATCAATCGCCGCGCCAACAAAGATGCAAATCCAAAACGGGATATAGATTATCGAACACCTCCTTGGGCAGCAGCTCAAACGCAAAAACCACCACAAAGGTACTGTCCATTTGTGGTGGTTTTGATCGTAGTTATTTGGCGCCTTGCATGACCTCGTCGAGGGTAACGCTTACGGCGTGCTGCGTCGGCACCCAGTCGACCTTCAGGAACAGAGCAGCCACCGTGATGGGGATATAGCTGAACATAAAGATCGGGAAGGTAAACAGGTTGGTCACCAGACGCCACTTTTGCGCACAGTGAATGTGCTTGTACTCAAAGATGGTCGTAAGCAGCGCCAGGATAAAGAAGGTCTGATACATCATGGCGAAGGTCATAATGAGCGAAGCGGCGCACGCCTGCATCTCGACTTCGGTAGCCAAAAAGCCATGCGAAAGACCGCCCACGACGAGAAACGTGGCATTGGCGAGCATCGAGATCAGCGACAGCAGCATGCCGGGCGCGATCGTCATAAACATGTCGTAGGCGGCAAAGCGATGGTAGCGGAAGGTCGATTTGACCAGGTGCTTACCGTAAGTAAAAAACACCTGGTAGAAGCCCTTGGTCCAACGCATACGCTGTTTCCAAGACGCCTTAAATGTCACGGGCTGTTCGTCAAAGAACTCCGCAGGTGCATAGCCAATGCGAATGCCGTGGATGGCGCAGAACGTGGTGAACTGAATGTCCTCAGTCAGCGTGTGGAACTGCCAGCCGTGCATACCCTCGATTACGCTGGCGGAAATGAGATAGCCCGAACCCGATACGGCGCAGGAAGTCTTGCAGATATTACGCGCATTGTTAAGAAAGCGCGCCTCGCGCAGATACCACGTGGCGTTGGCCGCCGAGATCCACGAGCTGCCGAAGTTCTTAGAGTTGCGATAGCTCGTGACCACATGGAAGCCCTGGTCAAAAGCATCGTTCATCTTGGACACGTAATCGCGGGCGATGACGTTATCGGCATCGAAAATAAAATAGCCCTCAAAGGTATCGGGATACTCGTTGAGAATGCGGTCGAGGCCAAAGTCCATGACCCAGCTCTTGCCCTTGCGGGCAAGGTCATTGCGCTCATAAACGATGGCGCCCGCCTCGCGCGCAAGCTGCGCCGTGTTATCGGTGCAGGCGTCGGCGACCACGAAGACCTCGATAAGCTCGGACGGATAATCCTGGTCCTTGATGGAGCGAACGAGGTTGGCGATCACGGCCTCCTCGTTATGCGCCGCGATAAAGAAGGCATAGCGGTGAAGTTTTTTGGCCTTGGGAGGCGCGACCTCGCCACGAAGAGCACCAATGACAAAGAAGACCACTTGGTACAGAAAGCAGACCGTGAGCAGCGTGACGACAATCTGATTGAAGATCACGATGGGTGTGTTGGTTTGTAAAAAGGCGAGCATGCAGGCTCCCAGCAACGCGTTACGTAAACAACCGTATATCTTACCGCAGGCTTACCGAGTTCAAGAAACCACCTAATACTGACTAGGCTTCGAGCAGACCGAGCTGCGGGACGATTTCGTCGCCAGCGGCAGTACGGCCGAGCGAACGCGGGGCCAGATCATCCAGAACCGCCGCAAGGTCCCACGGCAGCTCGTCACGGCACTCAATGCGCTCCCCCGTCACGGGATGATCGAATGCCACGCGCCAGGAATGGAGGAACTGCCTGGTCAGACCCTGATCGGCGCGTGCATTGCACTTACCGTAGAGTGGATCGCCCACACAGGCATGGTTGATATGGCGCATGTGCACGCGAATCTGATGCGTGCGACCGGTAAACAGGTGGCACTCGACGAGCGTGTAACCGTCGTCGAAACGCGTGGAATCAAAGCGCTCAAGCACCTTGAAAGTCGTGATGGCCTGGCGCGCAAAGGGGTCATCAGAAACCGCCATCTTCACGCGGTCACGCGTCGATCGGGCAATACCGGTGTTGATAGTGCCCTCGTCCATAGCAATGTGCCCGTGAACGAGCGTGATATAACGACGGTCGAGCGTGCGCGTGCGGATGAGATTTTGAAGCGCGCGCTGGGTGTCGTCGTCTTTTGCCGCGAGCATAAGGCCCGAGGTATCGCGATCCAGGCGATGCACGATGCCGGGGCGGTCCTCACCCTGCACGGTACCAAGATGATCGATGCCGCAGTGGTAGACCAAGGCGTTCGCAAGCGTGCCGCTCTCGTGGCCGTGGGCGGGATGGCACACCAGACCGCGCTGCTTGGAGAGCACGATAAGGTAGTCGTCCTCATAGCGAATGTCGAGCGGGATGGCCTCGGGAATCACGTCGGTCGGGTCGTGCGGCTCGGGCAAGTCGACCGAGATGCGGTCGCCGGCGCGTACGGCATACTTTTTTGACAGGCAGGTCTCACCATTGACGGCAACGGCGCCTCCCTCGATCAGATGCGCGCAGGCAGAGCGCGTGGGGCAGCCATCGTTGGTGCCCAGAAAGGCGTCGAGACGCTGACCGGCGGAATCGTCGGCAACAAGAATATGGATGTCGGCCATTAGCGCTCATTCCTTTCGCGAATCTTGCGGGCACGCTCCCCACGTTGTTTAGCCTTGCGCTTGGCGCGGGCCTCCTCACGGGCGTTAAGCTCGGCGGTCGCATCGACCTCACGGGCCGCGGGGCTCAAGAACATGTAGCCGAAGAGGGCGAGCACGACACCGACCGTAATGCCGATATCGGCCACGTTAAAGACAGGAAAGTCGATGAACGTAGTGGCAATAAAATCGGTCACGAAGCCAAAGGCAAGGCGATCGATCGCATTGCCGATGGCGCCGCCCGCAACCATGGCCATGCCCACAACCTCAAGACGAGCGAGCTGAGGCGCACGGAGCAAGTACACGGCAATGGCGACGATAACCGCAAGCGCCAGCACGGCGAACGCAACGCCATGCCCCTCGCCCATGCTAAAGGCAGCGCCGATATTGCGGACAAACAGAAAATCGATCACGCCGGGGATAACGGTCACATGCAGAGCATCGCCCACGGCACGAACCGCAAGCTTGGTCAGCTGGTCAACGAGCAACACAACGAGCGCCACCCCACCAGCAACACCCAACCGCCAACGCAAAGGCGGCGTCATATCCGCACCACGACCCAAAGAAATCCCCTACCCTCAAAACAATCGAATTCCGTTTAACGCAAGTAACCATCTTATAGTGACAAACGCCAAACACGCAGCATATTCACCAACGCCAGCGAAATAATCAGCATAAAACGAAAGCGACATTCCGAAAAACAGAATGCCGCTTGAATATGACACAGGTAGTCGTTGGGGACGTTCTTGTTTGACTAGTCGTTTAAGAACGTCCCCAACGACTAGGTCCATAGAAACGCCGCATTACCGTCGCCAACAGCGAAAACGTCCCTAAGCGAGCAAGGTGACGTGAAAGAGGAGGGAAGCGTACTTTGGTACGCGACCGACGATTGAACGTCAGATTGCCGCTTAGGGGCGTTTGCAGCGTCGGTAGGTTACGGCGTTCTACGAACGCCGTAACCTACAGCGCATCAGCGCAGCGCTTACAGATGTGAGCGTGGCCGTTGTACTCGCCGACGGTGGTGCGATAGTTCCAGCAACGGTCGCAGCACTCGCCCTCGGCAGCCTCAATAGCAACGGAAAGCTCCTCGCCCTGGGTCAGCTCAACATCGGAGACGATGTAGAACTCGGCCAGGTCGACGGCTTTGTCGCCGGTCAACAGCGCATACATCTCGGCGGGAACGACTGCCTTGACGCGAACCTGCTGGCTCTTGGTGAAAGTGCCGGCAGAACGGGCATCCTCGAGGGCCTTGGTCACGGCGCTACGGAGCTCGAGCGAAGCCTCGAGCACGCCCTCAAACTCATTGGCCTCGTCGACCGTGATAGGTGACTTGTACCAATCGAGCAGCGCGGCGTACTTCTGGTGATCGACGCAGCCGGCGGGCGCATAGGCCATGGCCTCGTCGACGGTGTAGGACAAGATCGGCTGCAGATCGCGCATGAGCATCGAGAAGAGCTCGGCGAGCACGGTCTGAGCGCTGCGGCGCTCGAGAGAGCCGGGCTTCTCGCAGTACAGACGGTCCTTCAGGGCGTCGAGGTACACGTTGGAGAGCTCGGTAACCACAAAGTCGTAAAGCGCACGGTAGGCGCGCGGGAACTCGTAGCTGGCGTAGGCATCGTCGACCTCGGCCTGGACCTGGGTCAGGCGGGCAACCATGAGCTTGTCGAGCGGCAGCAGATCGGCAAAGGCGACGCCGTCGGTCTCGGGCTCAAACTGGCCCTCGAGCTCGGAAAGCAGGAAGCGCAGCGTGTTGCGGAAACGGCGGTAGGCATCGGACGTACGAGCGAGAATCTCGTGGTCGATGGAAACGTCAGAGCTGGTGTCGACCGAGGCAACCCACAGGCGGATGATGTCGGCGCCCATCTCGTCGCAGACCTTGTTGGGGTCGATGACGTTGCCGAGCGACTTGGACATCTTGCGGCCCTGACCGTCGAGCGTGAAGCCCTGCGAGACGACCGCCTTGTACGGAGCATGGCCGTTGGCGCCCACAGAGGTGAGCAGCGAACTCTGGAACCAACCGCGGTGCTGGTCGGAGCCTTCGAGATACACGTCAGCCGGGTACTCAAGCTCGGGGCGATACTCGCAGACGGCCTTCCAGGAGACGCCGGAATCCCACCACACGTCGAGGATGTCCTTATCGGCCTTGAGGTGATGGCCGCCGCACTTGGGGCAGACGCAGGCCTCGCCCAGGTAGCTCTCGGGAGCGTCGGTGAACCAGGCGTCGGAGCCCTTCTCGTGGAAGAGCTTGATGACGGCGTCGAGCGTGGCATCGTTCATGACCTTCTCGCCGCAGTCGGCGCAGGTGTAGCTGGGGATAGGAACGCCCCAGTTGCGCTGACGGCTGATGCACCAGTCGGGACGCTGCTCGACCATGGCACCGATGCGGTTGGCCGCGTGGGCCGGATACCACTTGACGTTCTCGCGGACCTCTTTGCCAGCCTGCTCGCGCAAACCGGTCTTGTCCATCGAGACAAACCACTGGTCAGTAGCACGGAAGAGCACCGGGTGCTTGCAGCGCCAACAGTGCGGATAGCTGTGCGTGATCTTCTTCTCGAGAACCAGGGTGCCGCGCTCGCGCAGGAACTCGATGATATGCGGGTTGGCCTCATCGGTATCCATACCGCTGAAGGGACCACCGGTGCCAAACTCCTCGCCGGTGTAGAACTTGCCGTCGTCATCGACCGGCATGCAGATGTCGGTGATGCCCTCCTTGAGGCAGGCGAAGTAGTCGTCGACGCCGTGGCCGGGCGAGTTGTGGACGATACCGGTACCGTCGTCGACACCGACGTAATCGGCCAGCAGCGCCACGCCCTCAACACCGTCAAAGATCGGCTGCTTGTAGTGGATGTGGTGGAAGGTCTCGGCGGGAACCACATAGGGCTTGCCGTCGACCATAACCGGGGTGTACTCCCAGCCAAACTCCTCGCAGCACTTGGGAGCCAGGTCCTCGAGCATGACCTCGGCACGGCCATCGTGCTCAACGGCGACATAGGCGGCGCCGGGCTTAAGGGAAACGGCCTGGTCAGAGGGGATGGTCCACGGCGTGGTCGTCCAGATGATAAAGTCGACCGGGCCGTCGAAGTTCTCGAGGCCGGCGGGCTTGGAGGTCATCTCAAAGCGCACGAAGATGGAGGGGCTCGTCTCGTCGGAGTACTCGATCTCGGCCTCGGCCAGCGCGGTGTGGCAGTGCTTGCACCAGTGAACCGGCTTGTGACCGCGATAGATCATGCCCTTATCGAACATGGCCTTGAAGACCTCGATGTCGGCGGCATCGTGCTGGTGATAGAGCGTCAGATAGGGGTTATCCCAGTCGCCGAGCACGCCCAGGCGACGGAAGCCGGCCTTCTGGAGCTCGATGTTCTCGACAGCGAACTCGTTGCAGAGCTCACGGATCTTGGCCGTGGGGGTCTGGTTGAACTTCTCGGTGCCGAGCTTCTCCTCGACCTTATGCTCGATCGGCTGACCATGACAGTCCCAACCGGGGACATAGGGAACCTCATAGCCCTGCATCATCCAGTAACGGTTGATCATGTCCTTGGAGATCTTGTTCATGGCGTGGCCGATGTGGATCGGGCCGTTGGCGTACGGAGGGCCGTCGTGCAGCACGAACTTCTTGTGACCCTCGTTCTTCTTCAGAACCTGCTCGTAGACCTTGTTGTCCTGCCAGTCCTTGAGTCGCTTGGGCTCGGACTTGGAAAGACCGGCACGCATGGGAAAACCGGTCTTGGGCAGATTCATCGTCTGCTTGTACTCGTTTGCCACGGTACCCCTTTCATGTCGTGGGCGCGCACGCCCGTTAGGCACCAAAAAGGCGCCCGTCCCTGCAAGCTGGGACGAAGCGCCACAAAAACGGACTGTACGCCCGCAAAAGCTCTTCGCTTAACCACCCAGCTTAGATGCCCTCGCCCGCGTATCCGCGCGCTCGCATCCGTTACTCGGCTGGCCTGTATCGACGACCATCTCGGCGATATCTACTAAGACGTGCCTGTGCGGCATATCCGTTGGGACCGCAGCTCCGGGGTGATTTTCATCGGTCGCATGCACGGGTTCTCAGCGCTCCCCGCTCTCTGTAGCATGCGGACGGCCGACTACTCGTCCCCATCAACGCTTATGCGCTGTATGCTAGCACGTTCCGCGCCGTCGAAAAACCCTCAACACTGGTTTTATACGTTCGAAATTTCTCGCTATTACAGCCCATCTCTAGGAGCAAAATACCTGAAAGCACTCTATCGAACGAAAGAAGGTTGCTATGCGCACGATTGGAATGAGCGACTATACCGTCGGCGAGGATTGCTTTGACGAGCTGCCCGGCGCGCTGGCCGAATACGGAGCGACCAAGGTCGCGATCATCGGTGGCAAGCGGGCACTGGCCGCAGCACTTCCCGGCATCGAAGCTGCACTAGCAGGTACCGACGTCGAGATTCTGGAGACGCGCGTCTACGGTACCAACAGTACGCGTGCCAATATAGCCAAGGTCGTAAACTCCCCCGCCTGCCAGGAAGCCGACGTGCTCATCGCCTGCGGCGGTGGCAAGGCGCTCGATACCGTCAAAACGGCGGCCATCGAGCTCAAGAAGATCGTCTTTACCGTGCCGACGATCTGCTCCAACTGCTCCGCCGCTACCGCCATTGCCGTTGTCTACAACGACGACGGCTCGCTCGAGGGCTATTCGTACCCCAACCGCCCCGCGCACATCTTCATCAACCCCAAGATCATCGCCGAGGCGCCGGCGGAGTACTTCTGGGCCGGTGTAGGCGATGCCCTGTCCAAGCAGCCCGAGGTCGAGTACGCCACGAGCGCCGGCAACTTGGAGCACACGGCAGGCCTTGGCCTGGCACTCGCCCACACCTGCTCCGAGCCGCTGTTTACCTATGGTGTGCAGGGTCTTGAGGACGTGCGCCAGGACCAGTCGACCGAAGCCGTCAAGCAGATCGCGCTCGACATCGTGGTCAACACGGGTTATGTCTCGAACCTGACCAACCAAAACGATTACTACTACAACTCGAGCGTGGCGCATGCGTTCTACAACGCCACCTGCAGCATTCCGCGTGAGAGCTCCTACCTACACGGCGAGGTCGTGAGCCTGGGGGTGCTCGTGCTGTTTGCCTATACGGGCGATACCGAGAACCTTGAGCGCTACGCTGCCTTTAACAAGCAGATGGGGCTGCCCGTGACGCTTGAGCAGGTCGGGCTTTCCGAGGCCGACATCCCTGCCCTATGCGAGCACGCGCATGCCACCAACGAATGGAAGCAGGGAAACCCCGAGCCTTTCACCGACGAAAAGTTCGCCGCCGCCATCAAGGCCGCCAACGCCTACGGCCACACGCTCTAGGCCAAGCCCAAAACCACCACAAAGGGGACAGGCACCTTTGTGGTGGTTTTTTATTGCTCCAACATTCAGTTCGCACTCGAACCCGATTCTATACGAGAAAGGGTCCGGGTACGTTTTTTGTTTATCGGTAATTCTGCGGAAGGACCACTCGGAACGGTAAACAGAAACGAACAGAGGCAGAGTACCATCGTGGTGATGGTATCCTGCCTTTTGTTTTGCGGAACCAAGGTCGCTTTATGCGAACTTGATCGCCACTTATATGGCGCATTGATGGCAATTGCTGCGTACGTGCGTACCGGGAGCCTGTACACCTCTGGCAAGGCGTAACACACTAGACTTTGTTCCAAAGTCCGTGTGCTAAGGGGGCAGGGCCCTTAGAATTCCTGTGGAGTGTGTACGCACGTACGCAGGAAAACAGCAAATTACGCTATATCAGGGCGTTCTTTCATTGGTGAGTATGGTATACACGGCTTAGTTCAACAAATAAGAATTTATATATAAAGGAGAATATTGATGAAAATGTTTTTATGTTCGCACTTTTCAAGTGTAGGAAGTCTGATAAAGGAAGAAATTGAAAATAAGAAAGTCGCATTTATTCCAACAGCTTCGCTGCGTGAAGGCTACACCGGTTATGTCGGCTCGGCTCGAAAATTATTCAAAAAGTTGGGAGCAATCGTAACTGAAATTGATATTTCAACGGAGGCTTATTCAACGATACAGTCTGTTTTTGAAGATGCGGATGTGATATATTTTACCGGCGGAAATTCTTTTTTCCTTATAGACCAGCTCCGTAAAACGGGAACGGATGAGCTGTTGAAGAAAGAATTGGCAAAGGGAAAACTGATGATTGGTGAATCGGCAGGTGCGATTATATGCGCTCCAAGCATCCAATATATCGAGCAAATGGATGAAAAGCCGGAGGACTACTCACAAGAAGATGATGCAGGGCTTGATTTGATTGATTTCTATGTTCTTCCGCATTATCTTACAGCACCATTTAAGAAAGTTACCGAGAAAATAATGACTGAGTTTTCGGATTTGAATCTATGCCCAATTAACAACCGTCAGGGAATTGTAATTGATGGTGAAGGTTCAAAGGTTATTTGCAAAGACTAATTTGAAAATTCCAGTTTGTTGGCGCGGTCATGTTTTTCCCCCCACACACCCATTTAAAAACAGATTCGCACCACAAGGCAATACGCCCCTTGCGGCGGCCAGAGGGCTGGCCGCCCTACACCCTGCCCGGAGGGCAACTGCCAACTGACGGGACGTCGGGGACGCCGCCCCCTACCGCTGCACAAAACAAAATGCGGGAGACTGCTGACGAAAAGCAGTCTCCCGCATTTATTGGTTTAGAATTTCTTCGGTTCCTTCTTTGCAAAGAAGGAACACCGCATTCCCTTAATACCCGCTGCCGGCCTCGCCGGAGGTCAGCAGCTTGACGGCACGGGAGGTGCCGAGGCGGTCTGCGCCGAGGTCGAGGAACTTCTCGATGTCCTCGACGGTGGAGATGCCGCCCGCAGCCTTGATCTTGCAGCGACCCGCAACGTGCTTTGCGAACAGCTCAATGTCGTGGAAGGTCGCACCGCCGGTGGAGAAGCCGGTAGATGTCTTGATGAAGTCGGCACCGGCCTCGGGCACGATGTCGCACATCTTGATCTTCTCGTCGTCGGTCAGCAGGCAGGTCTCGATGATGACCTTCAGCACCTTGTCGCCCACAGCGGCCTTGACGGCGGCAATGTCATTGCGGACGTCGTCGTACTGCTTGTTCTTCAGCCAGCCGATGTTGATGACCATATCGACCTCGGATGCGCCGTTCTCGATGGCAGTTTTAGCCTCAAATGCCTTGCTTTTGGTATCCATAGCGCCGAGGGGGAAACCAACGACACAGCAGACCGGCACGCGGCCCGCCATATACTCGACGGCCTGCTTGACGTAGCAGGTGTTGATGCAGACCGACGCGCAGTGGTTGGCGATGGCCTCATCGCAGAGGGTCCGGATCTGGGGCCAGGTTGCCTCAGGCTTGAGCAGGGTGTGGTCGACCTTGCTCAGCATTTCTTCCTTCGTGTATTTCATCGGAAATTTTCCCCTTTCTCACAATGTTTGCACAGGCGTGCCTGATGCAGGCCCAGGGCAGCGAAAACGATGGAGGTGATGCTGACCGTGGCACCGATGATGCCCAGGATCAGCCCCACCAGACGGAATGCGTGACCGCGAACTTTCTGTTTCATAGGGGATGCCTCCTTTTGGGGACGTAGTTTTTTGTGCACGAGCTGCCTGGCTCCATGGGTCAGCAGCGGGTGCTTGAGCACAAATTTTGCCACTTTAAAAATAAGCATGGTATGCTCCTTCCGGATGATGCGTTACTTCTTTTTAAAGATAAACAATTTGCTGAAAACGTAGTTGGACACAATAACGATGACCTGGCTGAACAACTTGACGCCCATGGCCCACAGCTTGCCGTTGGCCGCGGCAAACACGACATGCGGTCCCAGCAGGCTGACGCCCAGCCAGATGATGACCTGATCCATGACCATCGTGGCAATGCGGCAGGAGACAAACTGCCCGAACTCCGCCCAGGCCGCCTTGCCCTTGTTCGCGCTTTTGAACACAAACGTGCGATTTGTCCAATAGGCAAAGAGGATGCAGATGCAGTTGTCCAGAATATTGCCGATGCCCGCGGCAAAGTCTGTACCGAACGCCGCCTGGAAGCCCGCAAAGACGACCAGGTTCAGCAGCGTTGCGACCCCGCCGAAAAACAGGTAGGCCAGACCCTCATAGTATTTTTGGATGATGTCTTTGAGTTTTTGCATGATGTACCCGTTTTACATTTGTAGGGACGGGCACTGCCCGCCCGCAGGGCGTCGAGGACGCCGCCCCCTACAGGTTACTTGTACAAAAAGGGGCCTGCCTGTTACAACAGGCAGGCCCCATACGGTTGCGCAATGACTAAGAATTATTCAGCGTCCTCGCCGTTCTCGTCGAGGCAGGCCTTCATGGACAGGCTGATGCGCTTGCGGTCAAAGTCAACGGCGGTCAGCTTAACGCGGACCTCGTCACCGACCTTCAGCACGTCGGAGACCTTGTTCACGCGCTCATTGCTGATCTCGCTGATATGAACGAGACCGTCAATGCCCGGCATGATGCGGACGAAAGCACCGAACTTGGTGATGGAGACAACGGGAGCGGTGAACTCGGTGCCGACGGGAACCTCATTCTCCAGCTTGACCCAGGGGTTGTCCTCTTCCTTCTTGTAGCCCAGGGAGACCTTCTGGTTCTCGGGATCGTAGCTCTTGACGTAGACCTCGATCTCGTCGCCGACCTTGACGACCTCGGAGGGATGCTTGATGTTGTTCCAGCTCAGCTCGCTGATGTGGCACAGGCCATCGACACCGCCCACGTCAACGAAAGCGCCGTAAGAGGTCAGGCTCTTGACAACGCCCTTATACTGCTTGCCGACCTCAACATTGGCCCAGAACTCCTCGCGCTTGGCCTTGTTGGCCTCGGCAGTGACCTTGTTGATGGAGCCGACGATCTTGCGGCCTGCGCACTCGGTAATGACCAGCTGAACGTGCTGGCCAACCAGCTTGGTGTAGTCCTCGTCACGGCGCATGGTGGCCT
Organism: uncultured Collinsella sp.; assembly: GCA_937943045.1. Classification (GTDB taxonomy): domain Bacteria; phylum Actinomycetota; class Coriobacteriia; order Coriobacteriales; family Coriobacteriaceae; genus Collinsella. The sequence goes on from CALEBN010000058.1 coordinate 41,563, forward strand.
GAGAACGGGGAACAAAGACGCGGACGCCCTTGACGTTGACAACAACGCCGCCCTTGTTGGCCTCCATGACGTCGCCTTCCATAACGGTGCCGTTCTCGGCAGCCTCGGAGACGTCCTTCATGCCCTTCTGGGCCTCAAAACGGACGCGGGACAGGGTGTCAACACCCTCCTGATCGTTGGTCTTGACAACAACCAGATCCAGCTCGTCGCCCTCTTTAACAAGGTCTTCCATCTTGGCGTTGGGGTCATGGCTCATCTCGCGCAGGGGCACAATGCCGGTGTGCTTGGAGCCGTCGACACCGACGATGCACTCCGTCGGGGAAACGCTGATGACCTTGGCTTTTACGATCTTTCCGGTGTAAACATTTGCATTGGCTTCGGTAGCTTTGAGCATCTCCTCGAAGCTCATGTCGTCACGGATCTCTTCACTCATACTGTTAAGTACCTCCTCAATTATAGACGAAGGCGTTGAAGCCCCGGCTGTCACGCCCACACGCGCCGCACCAGCAAGCCATGCAGGGTCGAGTTCATCAGCAGTCTCGACGTTGATGGCCTTGGTATGCCGCGCGGCGACCTGTAACAGCTTTTGGGTATTGGAAGAATGATGACCACCAATGACGACCATGTGATCGCATTTTTGGCTGAGGTCTTCCGCTTCCTGTTGCCTCGCCCACGTTGCATTACATATTGTATCAAAAATTCTGGCTTTTGTACACTCTTTTTTTAAAAAAGCTTTGCAATTTTCCCAACTTTCCACGCGAAATGTCGTTTGCGCGACGACGTAGATGGATTCTTGTTGCAAAAGCGTGGGGAGCAATTTTTGCAGCTCCTCCAGATTGGCAAAAACCTGCACAGGGCCGCTTGTATGGCCGACAATCCCCTGTACTTCGGGGTGGTCGGCGTCGCCTGCAACAAGCAAAAGCGCACCGTTTTTGTCCGCTTCCATCGCGATTTTATGGATTTTTGCAACAAACGGGCAGGTGGCATCGTGATACGCCAGGCTGCGTGTGCTTATTTTGTCATAGACGCTTCTGGGCACGCCATGGCTGCGGATGATGACCTCATACCCGTCGGGCACGGCGTCAATATCCGGGCAGGTCACAGCGCCCTTCGCCTCCAGATCGGCCACGACCTGGGCATTGTGGATCAATGGGCCGAGGGTCGCAACCTTGCGTCCCTGCGCCAATAAATCATAAGTCAGCTTGACCGCGCGGTCCACACCAAAGCAGAAGCCGGCGGTTTTGGCACGGATGATCTCCATAGATAAGCTCCTTTTGTAAACTCCTTGCCTCCCTCTGCGAGACAGACTCCCCCGAAACGGGGGAGATGGCGCTTGCGCCAGAAGGGGAGCAGTGGCCCCGCAGGGCCGGAGGGAGAGAGCCGTGTCTTTATCCGAAGCTTCGGGCCTCAGCAAAGCTCTCTCCCCCACCGCCTGCGGGCGGAGCCCCCTCCCAGAGGGGGCCAAGGGGAATGTCATTCCGGCAGCTGCGGCTTGTCGTCCGGTGCAGCGGGTTCCTCCGCTGCCGTTTCGGCCAGGCGCACAGCAAAGGCGTTGTCGGCCAGCAGCTGCTCCAGCTCGTCGCGCAGGCGGTTCTTCATACGGCGCAGCTCCGCCATTTTGTGGCTCTGATCCCTGATCTGCAGGTCCGCGGCGGGGATCGGCTCGCCAAAGACGATGCGCAACTTGCAGAAAAGGTGCAGCCTGCCGTCCTTGGTGCCGTAGATGATGCGCACAGGCAGCATGTCCGCGCCCGCAGCGGCGGCGATCACAAATGCGCCGCTCTTGATCATGCCCAGCTTGCCGGTCTTTGTGCGGGTCCCCTCGGGGAAGATCATGATGCCCGTACCATTTTTGCACTCGTTCGTCAGCTTTTCGACGGTGGTGGTGTCGCCCTTGCCGCGCTCGATGGAAACAGCGCCCATGCAGCGCAGGAACCAGCCGGCTAGCGGATTTTTGAACAGCTCCTCCTTGGCCAGAATGCGCAGCCGCTTCCAGTCAAATATCGTTATAGCGATCAAGACAGGGTCAAGGTTGGCAATGTGGTTCGGTGCGATGACGTAGGCGCGTCCATCGCGGACGGCCTTCAAATTCTCGCGCCCGATGACCTCGAATCGGAACAGAATGTGGGCCAGCACCCAGATGATGGGCAGCAGAATCCAGTATAAAAGCATCGTCAGCCCCCTTAGATGTGCGCAAGAATCGTGCGCTTGAGCAGGTCAAAGCTCTCCTGCAGGCCGATGCTGCTTGTGTCCACCAGAATGGCGTCGTCGGCCTGTTTGAGCGGGGCCACGGCGCGGTGGCTGTCCTGGTAGTCGCGCTGCCGGATGTCGGCCAGCACGGTGGCAAAATCCGCGGGCTGGCCCTTCTCGGCCAGCTCCTTGGCGCGGCGCTGGGCGCGTGCCTCGGCGCTGGCGGTCAGGAAGATCTTGACCGTGGCGTTGGGCAGCACAACCGTACCGATGTCGCGGCCATCCATCAGGATGTTCTGGCTTTCGGCCAAGCCGCGCTGGGTGTCCAGCAGGAAGCTGCGCACCGCGGGGTGTGCGGCCACGGCGGACGCAGCCATGCCGATCTCCTCGGCGCGGATGGCCGTGCTGACGTCCTCGCCGTTTAAATAAATGTGCTGCGCACCGTCGATCAGGCGGATGCCGAGCTTGACCTGCGGCAGCAGTGCGGCGACAGCGTCGGCGTCATGCGGGTCAACGCCCGCACGGACAGCGTACAGGCCGATGGAGCGGTACATGGCACCGGTGTCAACGTAGACATAGCCGAGGTCTTTGGCAAGCGCCTTGGCGAGACTGGATTTACCGGCCCCGGACGGGCCGTCGATTGCGATGGAAATCATAGTTATCATCCCTTTAAATAGAATCGTCTTTGGCTTCTCCCTTTGGGGGAGAAGCTGCCGCCCGCAGGCGGCTGATGAGGGGAGGGCTTGCGGGGGCTGCCCGTTAGAGGGTTACCGCCGCAGAGCCGCAGGCCGGGCATGCCCGGCCCCTACCGGGTGGTTTCTCCTTCCCGTGCGGTTGCCGTAAGGTCTGCCCTCATCCGGCCCTGCGGGGCCACCTTCCCCCTCAGGGGAAGGCTGGGGTTACAGCGCCTTGGCTGCCGCCACGGCGGTTGACCAGGCGATTTGGAGGTTATAGCCACCGGTGCGGGCGTCCACGTCAAGGACCTCCCCGGCAAAGTACAGACCCGCGCACAGCTTGCTGGCCATCGTCTTGGGGTCTACCTCGCGGACATCGACGCCGCCGGCGGTGATGACGGCGTGCTCCTTATCGCCCAGCGCGCTGACCGGCACCTGCCAGTGCTTGCACAGGTCAACGAGCGCCTGCTTCTGCTCCCGCGTGATCTGCGCGGCCTTCGTGGCAGGGTCGATGCCCCACTTTTCGACGGCGACGGGGCGCATCGAGTTGGGCAGCAGCTTTGCCAGCGCCCCCTGCGCACTGTGGCTGCCCTGCTCCGCAAAGTCGCGGGTCAGGCGGTCATAGAGCGTTTTTTCATCCAACGCGGGCTTTAAGTCAAACTCACAGATATAGCGGTGCTTCGTTATATCCTCAATGTAGGTGCTGGCCGACAGGACGAGCGGCCCGGACAGGCCGAAGTGGGTGAACAGCGCCTCGCCCTGCTCGGTAAACAGCGGCTTGCCGTCACAAAGCAGCGTCAGCGTAACGTTGCGCAGGGCCAGGCCCATCATGCGGCGGCAGGCCGGGTCGGGGCTGACCAGACTGCACAGGCTGGGCTGCGGCGGCATGATCGTGTGCCCCGCCTGCCGCGCCAGCCTGTAGCCGCTGCCATCGCTGCCGGTGGCAGGATAGCTGATGCCGCCCGTAGCGATCAGCGTGTTTTCTGCCCGCAGCGTCTCGCCGCGGTCCGTCACAGCACCCTTGCAGGCGCCGTCCTCGATGACCAGCTTTTTTGCGCTGCCGCGCACAAATTTCGCATCGCGTGCATAATCGCGCAGCGCGGCCAGCACGTCGGCGGCGCGGTCACTCCGGGGAAATACCCGCCGCCCGCGCTCGGTTTTGAGCGGCACGCCGAGTGACTCGAACAGCTCCATGGCCGCCGACGGCGGGAAGGCGTAAAGGCTCGAATACAAAAACCGCCCGTTATGCCGCACATAGGGCAGAAACTCCCGCACGTCGCTGTCACTCGTGACGTTGCAGCGTCCCTTTCCGGTGATAAGCAGCTTTTGGCCCGGTCCCTTGGGGTTGTGCTCCAGCACGGTCACGGTCAGCCCGCGGGCACAGGCGGCCCCGGCTGCCATCAGGCCCGCCGCGCCGCCGCCGATGACCAGTAGATCTGTCATGCGTTCTCCCTTCGTTTGTCAATTTTTCTCGGTCTGCCGTACAAAAGCAGCCCGGCAAATGCGTACAGGACCAGCAGCGGATGCACCGTTGCCAGGTACATCGTGCTGGTGCCGATGCCGAAGCTGGACACCTCGACAAAGGCGATCATGGCACAGCGCAGCAGCGCAATGCCGAAGATGCCGAACAGCAGCAGCCACGGCACAACGGTCTGTGCCGTGCATTTTTGACGCCGCTGCGGCAAAAGCTCTGCCAGCTGGCACAGCACGGCGCAGAGCACGCCCACCGTAAGCAAAATACTGCAGACCCGCGTCCAGCCCTGCATGACGGCAAAGACCGTCTTTTGGTACGGGCTGTAGTAGGGCGTGTCCTCCCCCGCGTTGGCGGCGCTGTTGAAGCCGCAGTGCAGGTAGCCGGACCAGGCGGCAAAGTCGTCCTCGGTGCCGATGGACCGCAGCGTCTCATAGGGCGCACAGTCCCGCAGGCCCAGCACATGCCAAAAGCCGTTCCAGGTCTCGGCCAGCGTCGAAGGGACGTAAGCCGCCGAGATCGGCTGGCTCGTCGCCACGCGCCTGCCGGTGCGGCTGGGCAGTGTGCCCGCGTCGCAGGCGGCGTTGATCTTATCGGCCACAGTCTGCCAGTAGGCGTCGGCGGTCTTAGCGTCGGCGTAGATGCCCTCAAACTGCGCGGCGCGGCGGATGGCCCAATAGAAGCTGCCCGCGCGGTAGTCGTCGAGATTTGGGTCGCGGAAATCATTCTGCAGCTGGGCGTCCTCCTCCAGCCAGTAGGCCAGCGGCTCCAATTCCGGCACAGCGTCGTAAATTTTCTCGCGGGCGTCGGCGGGCACGGAGAGGTAGGGCGCAGTGCTGTCGGTGTCCACGCGCATCATCGCGCCCATGGCCGCGGCAAAGGAGCCTTCCGAAAAGTCGGACAGCGCAAACACGCCGTAGTGTATGTAATTGAGGGTGCAGAAGGTCAGCACGCCGACGCCGAGCATGACATACGGGATGGCCTGCGCGGCCAGAGCCTTCCAGCGGCGCTTGCCCGCCAGCACCACGGCCACAATGACGGTGGCCGCCGCGGCGAACGGCAGCAGGAACAGCCCGGCGTCCTCGCGGTCCAGATAGCCGCAGGCCAGACCCGCGCCCGCCGCGGCCAGCCACGGCCAGAGCGGCTTTTCCGGCGTGAACACCGCGCGCAGCGCCATGCCCGCCATGCCCGCAAAGAAGTACAGACACAGCGCCGGAAAGATGTTGTCCCGGTAGACGCGCAGCGTGTAGGCCGCCCAGCTCGACGGCAGAAACGCCAGCGCCGCAAACAGGCCAAGCGTCAGCACACGGCCCTGTGCGGGGTCTTTTTTGCGCCACAGCGTCGAAAAGGCAAACGCTGCCAGCAGTGCCGCCCCGCACCAGAGCGCCGCGCCGCTGATAAGATACGGCAGGTGCAGCGCGTGCAGCAGTGCCATCCACACCGGGAAGAACATGGCCTTGGACAGCGTCAGATAATCATACGCGCCCAACCACTGCCCGGCTGTGATATGGTTGGCCGCGCGGAACATCAGCTCGTCGTCCAGCGGCGCACCGCCCACCCAGATGTACGCCTGCTGAAAGCCCGTCAGCGCCAGACGCAGGCAGACCAGCAGGGCGCAGAGCACCCAGAAAGCGCGGCGGGACAGCCGCGGGCGAAAATGCTTCATCGGTAACTTCCTCATGCGTTATTTTTGCAGCTTCTCAATGCTTTCCACAAGATATTTCTGCTGCCTGAACGTCAGATTTAAGAGCAGCGACAGATACTTGACGACGATGGTCAGCACGGCGAACAGCCCCGCAAACCCGACGGTGATGACGAACATCGTCGTCGTCCAGCCCTCTACCGGGTGGCCGGTGGCGAAGATGACGAGGGTATAGATCAGCTCGGCCAGCGCCAGCGCCATCATGCAGAGCGTGACGGTCACGCTGGCCTTGAAGCCGAAGTTCGTGTAGAGCGTCAGGCTGTCCAGCGCCAGATTGAACCGGCCCTTCTGCTTAACGGTCAGTTGGCCGTCAAATTCCAGATCGACCATCCGTAAGCCGCTGGTCGCGTAGGCCGCCTTGCGGTAGGGCAGGTGCGTGCTGGACGCATGGACGCGGTTGATGGCGCGGCGCGTCACCAGACGGAACGCATCGGTGCGCAGGCGGTAGGCGCTCTGGGAGTGGGCGTTGAACACCTTATAAAACAGGCTGCTGCCGCCGCGCACGGTGCGCGGGCAGACCGACACAATATCGTTGCCGTCCAGCGCCGCCCTGTACGCCTGCATAATAAGCGTCGGCGCGTAGCAGAGCTCGGTGGAGTCGAACTCATAGACATAGTCGCCGATGGCGGCATCGAGGCCGGCGTTCATGGCGTCCTCGAGTCCGTGGTAGATGCTCATGTGCAAAATCGTCAGCGGGGCGTCCTGTTCCCTGCCCCAGGCGCGCAGCTGTTTGACCGTGTCGTCGGTGCAGGCGTCGTCCACGACGACCAGCTCATATTGTTTAAAGTTGGCGTCCAGCTCTGCGGCCACCGTGCGGCAGAACTCCACGGCGCGCGCACCGTCGTTGTGCAGGTAGACGACTGCCGAAATAAAATTGTTGTCTTTAAGCGTCATACATCCAATACCTCGTCCAGGTCGTATACCGTGTTGATCTTGCCGGACAGCACGCTGACGAGCTTCGGCTCGTCGTTCATCACGCGGACCACCGTCGGGCGCGAGTCGTCGATCTCGCTGGCCTTTAAGATGGGCTTCATGCTGAACAGGCTGCTGTGGTAGGCAAAGCCGTATTCTTCCTTTAAATACTTGCGGGCCAGCTGGCTCATGTAGGGCCAGGCGCTTTGCGGCTTGGCCGGGCACTCATTGCAGTTGTACAGGCTGCCCGGCTTGCACACGCCGCCGCATTCCTGCTGGCATGGGAAGGTCGCAACACTGTCATAGCTCGTCTCATGCGGGGTGAAGGTCACGCTCGTCAGGCTGTGCAGGCCGGTCCGGCCGAAGGGCATCAGGCTAAAAAACGGCCCGTCCATGACCGTGATTCCGGTGTTTTTCAGGCTTTTGTCCACGGTACACAAAATGATCTCGCACTTTTCGTACTTAATGCCGAACGGCGGCAGGCCGAGCATGGCGTGTACGTCGTTGACGCCCGCATAGGTCGCGTTGAGCAGGTAGGGCGCTTCGGCGGTGATGTCTCCCGCCTGCACGCGCCACGCGCTGCCGACCTTCTCGATGGCCGTCGGCTTGTGGCTGTACAGTACCTCAACGTTGGGCAGTGCGGCGAGCTGCTCCAGAAACCAGCGCTTGAGTATCTGCGCATCGTAGGTGTACTCGGTGGTCAGGAACGCGCCGTCGCAGAGGCCCGGGTTGAAGTAGCGCTCGGGCGCAACGTCGTCGCAGCGGATGCCTGCCGCCGCGCAGAACCGGCGGAATTCCGCCGCGTTCGTCCAGGAGAAGTGCGCGCTGGTGGCGTAGACCTGGTCAAACTCGGTGTGCAGGCAGAAGCCGTAATCATTGCAGAACCGCTCAAAATAGTGGGCGGACTTGATGGCCGTGGAGTAGCTGCGCGGGTAGTGGTAGCCCATGTGGACACGGGCCTGGTTGATGTAGGTCGCGCGCATGAAGGGCGCGGGGTCGCGCTCCAGCACAAGGACGCGCTGCCCCGCCGCGCCGCATTTCTGCGCCGCGTACAGGCCGTACAGCCCCGCGCCGAGGATGATTTTATCGTAGGTCATAGAGCGTTTCCCCTTTTTACATTCCTTCGGACGATTGCCGGGTGGACATGGGATCCGCCCCGGCATTGTAGGGGTCGATGCTCGTCATCGACCCGGGCACTTTGCGGCTGCCGCCAAGTGCCGCGGGCGAGCACTGCTCGCCCCTGCATCTTTGCAAAATAGAACTTACGGATTATACTTCCCGGCCAGCGCATTCAGCAGAACCTTCATCAGGTCGCTGTTGCCCTTGAAGCCGCTGATCTTCGTCGGCGTCTTGCCGGTGGCAGGGTAGGCGCGGGTCACGGGGACCTCGCAGGCCTTCAGGCCCAGCTGCGTCGCGCGGATGCTTAAATACGCCAGCAGCTCATACCCGCCAAAGACATCGCGCAGCGGGCGGACATCCGGGTGGGTCAGGTACTCGCGGCTGTAGGCGCGGTAGGCGTTGGTCGTATCGGTGAACCACTGGTGCGCCCCCAGGCTGACGAGCGGTGCGTGGATGAGCCGCACGGCGGCATAGCGCACCGGCGGCGTGTTGATGGCGTGGCCGCCGCGGATAAACCGGCTGCCCTGCACGAGGTCATAGCCCTCCTGCAGTTTTGCGATAAACTCGGGCACGTCCTCGATGGAGTCCTTGTTGTTGCCGTCGATGGTCAGGACGCCTTTATAATTGCGGTCCAGCGCAAAATACATGCCCATGCGCAGCTGGGCGCCCTGCCTGCCGGGGCCGGTTTTCGTCAGCAACGTGTTGACGTGGTAGAGCGCCAGCGTCTCCCGCTTCATGCTGCCGTCGGTGGAGCCGCCGTCGCAGATGACGATGTCGCAGAGCTGGTCGATGCCCGCCTTCTGGGCGCGGCCCAGCTCGGTCAGGATGCGCGCGCCCTCGTTGATGACGGGGATCAGCAGACAGTAGTCATGGCGGCGGCCCTCAAACTCCACAGCCGTGTAGTCGGGCACGCCGTTCAAGTTTGTGCGCTCATACTCGATCATGCGAACACCTCCGCGATATAGTCCATCGTGCGGCGGATCGTATCCACGTCGGTGTGGGCCATCTCGACGGAGACGAAGCCGCGGTAGCCGACAGCCCCCAGCAGCAGCGCCAGCTCCTTGTGCTCGGGGCGGCGCTCAATCGGGACCAGACCCGGCTCACTGATGTGGACATGGCTGACATACTGCATATCATCAATGAAGCTCTGCAAGTGCTCTCCCTGCGCCAGCACGGTGGACAGGTCCAGATTGACCGACAAGCCCGGGTTGTCCAGCCGCTTGACGAGCGCAAAGGCGTCGGCGGTGCCGTTCAGGTAGTTCGTGTACATCGGCGGGTTGGCCTCCAGCGCCAGATGCACGCCGTACCGCGCGGCCAGGTTGCCCGCCTGCATGAAGAACGCCTCGGCGGCGGCATCGTTGGCCCCCAGCGGGCGCATACGGTTCTTCGGGCAGCCGAACACCAGCGACGGGCAGTTCAGGCTGTGGGCAAACTGGAACGCCTGCGCCGTGTAGTCCAGCAGGTGCTCGGTGTCGGCAGGGTCAAAGATATTGCCTTTCTGACCGTACCAGATGCTTTGCAGACTGGGCACCGAGAAGCCCCAGCGGTTTTTGAGGTAGCCGCCGAACAGCAGCGCACTCGTCAGGTTTTCATACGGTGCTTCGGAGAAAATGCGGGTCGGGGCCAGCTCCAGGCCGGTGAAGCCCGCCTGCTGCATGGCCGCGTATACGGTTTCGTCATCATCCTTCTGCCATGCAATGTTCGAGATGGCAAGCTGATAGCTCGGCATGGGTCAATCCCTCCAACTGCGCATAAAGCGCGTAATATCATCCAATTCCTGCTGTTTTGTGCAAAGGTAATCGCCGCTGCCGCCCAAAAGCGCCGCGTGGCGGCTGCGCAGGTCGTAGTCAAACGGGGGCTTGGGCAGTTCATTGCGCCAGTCCGCTTTTCCGGTCACAGCGGTGTAGACCTCGGCGGCAGAGACCGGCGGCGTGCAGAGGTGCAGCAGCTTTACATCAGCGGCGCGGGCAGCCTCCATATCCGACCAGAGACGGCCTAAATTATAGAACTGGTAGCGGCTGCGGGCATCGGTGAAGGCCAGGGCGTTGAAGTCATTGGCCGCAAAAAAAGCGCGCAGCGCTGCCGGGTCGGCGGTGCCGTTCAGCTTGTAAAAGCCGTTGTCCGCCAGCGCGTAGGCTGATTTGACAAGCGGCGATTTTGCCGCCAGCTCGCTGTATTTTTCCGGTCTGAGCATGGCCGGGGTGATGGTGTGCAGGTCAAAGAGGAAGTTTTTCCTGATGCCGGCGCCGTACAGTGCGGGCAGGCGCACAATGAGCGCGTCGGGGAAGTCCTCGCGCACCCAGTGCTCCAATTGCAGACGGTTTTTGCCGTAGGCGGGCAGACCTTCGGTGTCCTGCGCGGGGCTGTCCTCATAGACGCCGCGGCTGTCTGCCAGCACGGCAATGCTGGAAATCAGGACAAGTCTTTTGGGCGCGATTTGGCGGATATTCTCCCGCGCGGCGCGCATGACGGCAAGGTCGGCCTCCGGGTCGGCGTTGGCCAGGAACATGGCCGCCGGCACGCCCGCGTAGACGCAGAGGTCCGGGCGGGTGCCGTACTGCGCGGTTATGTCACTGCTGTGGCATTCCGCGGCGAAGGTATGTTTGGCCAGCAGGTTGCCCCCCACAAACCCGGTGGAGCCGACGAGCAAGTCACAGGACATAGCAATTCCCCTTTGCACATTTATACAAGGTACATTATAGCCTATTGCGGGGGAAAAAGCAACGCCCTGTGCGGAATCGCACAGGGCGTTGTAAATAATTGCTATGTAGGGGCCGGGCATGCCCGGCCCGCAACTGTACGGCAAGCCGGCTTTTATGGCAAAGCCCCGGGCCGGACATGTCCGGCCCCTACCGCTCGGTCATTTCAAAAACTCCTCAATAATTTTCAGCCCGACCGCACCGGATTTTTCCGGGTGGAACTGGCAGCCGAGGACGCTGCCGTGGCTCGCGGCGGCGCAGATCTCGCGCCCGCCGTAGACGGTGTCG
>CALEBN010000059.1 GCA_937943045.1 uncultured Collinsella sp.
CGCACCGGAACCACGCCCCGGCCCCACCGGCACGCCGTGGGCTTTTGACCACTGGATGAAATCCGACACGATAAGAAAGTAACCGGGAAAACCCATTTTTTTGATAACGCTGAGCTCATAATCCAAACGTTCATAATAGCGCTTGTCTATTTCCGCACGTTCTTCCGGCGTTTGGCTGTCATTGTAAACCTGGGCTTCCATACGCTGTTTCAGCCCCTTGTAGGCCTGTTCGGTAATGAACTCGTCCTGCGTTTTGCCCTCGGGACATTCAAAAATAGGCAACAACGGATCGACCTTCTGTGACAGGTAGTTGCAACGGGCGGCAATGTTAACCGTGCTTTGAACAGCCTCCGGCAAATCCTTAAACAACTCAACCATTTCTTCCGCGCTGCGAAGACGGTTGTTAGGCGAATATTTTTTGCGGTCATCGTTGGCCACATATTCTCCCGCGGCAATGCAAATTAAGGCATCATGCGCTTCATACATATCGGCATCAAAGAAAAAAGCCTCATTGGTGGCAACCAGCGGAATATTGTATTTATATGCAAAATTGATAAAGTCGTCTTCCGTTTTTTGTTCCGTTTCCAAGCCGATACGCGAAATTTCCATATAAAGGCGGTCTGCAAAAATCTCGCGAAGTTTAACAACGACCTCTTCCGCTTCCGCCTTGCGGTTTTCGAGCAGGAGCCGTCCGATTTGCCCTTCTACGCCGGCGGTGAGCGCTATCAGCCCGCCGTTCAGTTCTTCCAAATCCGACATTTTGAGCTGTGCCTTTTCGCCCTGTTTGGGGTTGTCGAGATAAGAGCGCTTCATCAGCTTCATAATGTTTTGATAGCCGTTTTCGTTCATCACCAACAAAACGATTTTATCCGGCTCAATAATCCGTCCTTTAGCCTTGAGCACATCATCGGCATCAGGATTGCGCAGGTAGAACTGACAACCCAAAATGGGCTTTACCCCTTCATCCGAAGCATATTTGGAAAAAGCCTTGCCGCCGAACATATTGGCGGTGTCGGTTACGGCAATCGCCGGAACCCCCTGGTCGTGAAGTTTATGAATCAGCTTAGGCACCAGCATTGCGCCTTCCGACAAAGAATAGGCGGTATGAACGCGAAGATGTACGAACTGTGGTGCCGACATTGGTGATTCCTCAAATTAACCTGAGGATGATTATAAGAAGTTTTAACGACAGGCACAATCAAAAAATCGCAGATGTTAAATGAGTAAAATAAGATAGCGATTTTAGTTGCAAAACGCCTGATTTGCTTTAAGATGTTTTTTGCAGCTCAGAGGTGAGCTGTGGTGTCTACAAACATCTCACATAGAATCCACTGTTTTGGTGGAGTGGCCGACATAAGCGTATTCGTACGTCGAATAAGGCTGACTGCATAATCACAGTTTTTCAGCTCCTATGTCTTGAAACGCGTCAATAAAAAAGTTAATCATGCCAACATCTTTTCTCTTTGATCATAGAGTTAGCAATTATGATTAATTTTCTCATGCAAGCGCCCATAGCAACTTTTTTTGCTTTTCCTTTTGCGACTAAATCGTTAAATTTGCTTCGAATAAATGAGTTATGTCGAATTCCTACCAATGTTGCCAGATAAAGAGTTGAGCGTATCTTTGGACGTCCAGACCAACACATCTTCCGATGCCCTTTGCTGCTCCCGCTTTCCATATTTAACGGAAATACTCCGGCCAAAGATGCTATTTGTTTTTGATTGAGTTGTCCCAATTCCGGCAAATAACTCATCAAAGTTAAAGCCATAATCTCGCCTATCCCGGGAATTGATTGCAAAATCTCAAATACCTCTTTTTTAGCTTTATTTTGCTTTATCAGTTCCACCATTACCGTTTCTATTTTATGAAGACGCCCATTTAAGAATGCTATATTTATCTGCAAATCTTCTTTGGCATATTCATCCCTGACACGCCTCAATCGGTTTCTTTCACTGTCTCTAAGAATAACCAATTGTTTGCGACGCGCTGATAATTCTCGTAATCTTCTCTCTGTGGCAGATGACGGATTGCTGGCATCCGGCCGCAGCGCCTCCGCAAATCTGGCGATAACCTCTGCATCAATTAAGTCTGTCTTCGCTTTGTAACCTAAGGACTTTCTATAATAACAAACTCGCGCTGGATTGACCACTGATACTTTATACCCTAAATCCATTAAGATATCTGCACATAAAGCTTCTAATTTGCCTGTGGCTTCCAGTACTATGAGCTCAATATCAAAAGCTTTTAAGTACTCGTATAGCTGCATTATTCCTTGTTGAGTATTGTTAAATTGAACATATTTTTTTGAGGGATGGATAAATATATCCAACTTCTTCTCACAAACATCTATACCTACATAATTTTTTGTCATATACTAACCTCTCCTATGTGCGGGACTGTTTATTTACCTAAACATCCCCCGTTATTGTTCGGTTCATGCATGGGACGGAGAGTGCCTAACCCCACCTCGATACTCCTTAAATGGATATCCGGAGCTAAACGGCACCTCTCCGATTTTCTTATTCTCCTCCTTTTGTACGTTTTTGAATACTCTTTTTTAAGACAATAACCCCGCCTTTTCTTTTTAAGAAACGGTGGTTTTTGTTTTTAATATATAACTTTTCTTAAACAGGAAAAGTTCTCTAAACAACGGAGCTAAAACAATGATTATCGAAAATTTCAATATTAAAGCGGTTCGCCGCGCTTTAGGGCTTGAACTGAAAAACGTCCGGCGCGAGAGAGCCCTGAGCCAAGAACAGCTTTCCGAAGCGGCAAGCATTTCGACCAAAGACATTAACACAATAGAAGCCGGCAAAGGCTATCTTATTTCCGGATTTCGGCGGCTGCTGAAATTTTACGGCAAAAAAGTCCGCATCGAAATCGTAGACTAAAAACTATTCAGCCTCCTTTTTATTCGTCAAAAGGAGGCTGAACCGTCAAAACAAACTAATCCAATTCGGCAAGTTTTTGGGCTTGGTCTTCCATCACCAGAGCGTCTATAATCTCGCCCAGAGCATCGCCGGAAACAACCTCATTGAGCTTATAAAGCGTCAGATTGATACGGTGGTCGGTCACGCGATCCTGAGGAGCGTTATAGGTGCGGATCTTCTCAGCACGGTCGCCCGAACCGATCTGAGCCAAACGCTTTGCGCCTTCAGCTGCCTGCTGCTCTGCAAGCATCTTCTCGTACAAACGAGCACGAAGGACAGCCATTGCGGCAATCTTGTTCTGCAGCTGGCTCTTCTGGTCCTGAGACTGAACCACCAAGCCAGAAGGCAAGTGAGTGATGCGAACCGCGGAGTCGGTGGTGTTAACGCACTGACCGCCCGGTCCACCAGCACGGAACACGTCAATGCGAAGATCGCTGTCTTTGATGTCGATATCGATTTCGTCCGCCTCGGGGAGGACGGCAACCGTTGCCGTCGAGGTATGGATGCGACCCTGGCTTTCCGTCTTGGGAATTCGCTGAACGCGGTGAACACCCGATTCGAATTTCATAACCGAGTACACCTTGTTACCCGTTACCTTGAACTGGATTTCCTTGTAACCGCCTGCTTCGGAAGGAGAGACATCCATAGCCTCCACTTTCCAGCCATGATGGTCGGCAAAACGCAGGTACATCTTATACAGATCGCCAGCAAAAATTGCCGCTTCGTCGCCACCGGCGGCTGCACGGATTTCAACAATGATGTTCTTCTCGTCAGCAGGATCAGAGGGGATAAGCATGAACTTGATGTCTTCCTCAAGCTGAGGGAGCTCGCCTTCGATACGGGAAATCTCTTCCTGAGCGAATTCCTTCATATCGGCGTCAGAGAGCATTTCCTTAGCCTCTGCCAAATCGTTGAGATCCTGCACGTACTTGCGAGCAGCTACAACAAGCGGACCCTGGTCGGCATAGCTCTTTGCAAGCTTATTGTATTCATGCTGGTCGGCAAGAATCTGAGGATCACCCAGCTTCTGCTCCAGCTCTTCGTATGCATCGATGATCTTCTCAAGCTTTTCGCGCATGTTCTTCCTTTTCGCATTTCAATCGCCGGTTCCACCAACCAGCCCACGAGCACGTGCCTATGACCACAATACCCGGAAAATTCACAGCCATATATTTTAGCATGAAGACAAGAAACTAGCAGCCGCCTCCGCAGCAAGAGCACCATCGGAAACCGCAGTAACAACCTGACGTAAAGGCGTAGTGCGCACATCGCCTGCGGCGAATAAGCCCGGAACCGATGTTGCTCCGCCCTCATCAGCAACAATGTAACCCGACTCATCAAGCTCAACGATCCCATCAAGCCATGCCGTATCGGGACGTGCTCCGATGGCAACAAAGATCCCTTGGGCTCGAATCGTGCTCGTTTCCCCTGTCAAAACGCTTTTTAGCCGAGCACCACTTACGCGGCCCTCTTCCTGCAAGACATCCGACACAATACAGTTCCAATGCACTACCAGGTTCTCTATGCCCTTAAGCTGCTTGGCATACCAAGGGCTCGCTTTCAGCTCTTCGCGGCGATGCACCAAATGAACTGTTTGCGCAATGCGGCATAAATACACCACATCGGCAACAGCGCTATCGCCACCGCCCACCACAATCACGTCTTTGTCACGAAAGAAATTGCCATCGCAGGTTGCGCAATACGATATGCCCTTCCCCACTAAGGCAGCAGCACCGTCAATAGGAAGAGGCACAGGTTTCGCCCCCGTAGCAATCACCACACTCCGCGCAGGATAGGAATGCTGCGTTCCTTGAACCACGAATCTAGCATCGCCGGAATTCCCTTCGTTCACCGAAATGCCTACAGCTTTGTCGCTTTCAATAACAGCGCCAAATCGTTCCGCCTGCGCCTGCAACGAGTAAGCCGCCTCAAATCCATTGATTCCCTCGGGAAACCCTGGATAATTCTCAAGATTGTCGATAGAGAGAAGCTGCCCTCCCGCTCCAAGTTCGTCCAAAACCACCGCGGAAAGGCCAGCACGTGCAGCGTAGATGCTCGCGGTAAGCCCAGCAGGACCTGCACCCACAATCACGATATCGTTAATTTTTTTCTCGACCA
>CALEBN010000060.1 GCA_937943045.1 uncultured Collinsella sp.
TCCAAGGGTTATACCCTAAGAGCAAACCACCCCTTTTAGGGGTGGTTTTGATTTGGCGCCGAGATGCGCAATGCTGCCGGGCTGTCCACAGGCTATTGGATTGTCGGTGCATGAAAAAATGCCGACATCCCGCCTCGGGGAGGAGGCGGGAACACACCGAGTAGACGGAGGGGTGCGGAGCGCGGTCGTGTCTCGACTGACGACGTTGCCCATCGACGACTCTATTGTACTGCATGGCGTGGTTCTTGGTTTATCGTGTCGAACGCTTGTGTTGTGCCGTTGCCTGCGGCAACGGTGTGCTACACTCTTGCACTGCTGAGTGGGCCAGACGGTCGCGCGATGTGCTGCTTGCAGCACGCGTGAGGAAAGTCCGGGCTCCAGAGGGCGGGATGCCGGCTAACGGCCGGGCGGAGTGATCCGACGGAAAGCGCCGCAGAAAAGAAGACTCCCACCTGCGCCGCAAGGCGTAAAGGGAAAAGCTGAAACGGTGGTGTAAGAGACCACCAGCGTCGTGGTAACACGGCGGCTTGGCAAGCCCCATCCGGAGCAAGCGCGAATAGGAACGCTATGGGCCGGCCCGGTCCGCGTTCGGGTAGCGTGCGTGGAGCTGCATGGTAACGTGCAGACAAGATAAATGACCGTTCACGACAGAACCCGGCTTACAGGCCCACTTGGCAACTATGTTGACGCTGCGAACCCGTCAGCGCGGCAATCTGCCTTTCAAGCCTTCGGGCATGACCATAAGGTCAATGCCCTTGTCTTTCAAGGCACCTTGCTCGCGCTGACGGGTTCTCGCTGTTGGTGACGGTATCATTGGCGTTTCCGCTCTTGTTGGCGAGGGCAACGGTGCTGTCTTTGCCGTATTATTGAGGCTGTTTGTTGCCGCGCTTAGTTTTGTTGAGGGGCTTTGTTGGACAGCTATTTTACTCTGCAATCGAATATTGAGGCTTCGGGCGAGTTTGTGGACCGCAAGAGCCGGTTTATTGCCCAGCTGGTCCATATTGAGTCCGAGGATGAGGCGAATGCCTTTATCGAGATGGTTCGCAAGCGTCATTACGACGCTCGACATAATGTGCCCGCGTGGATTTTGGTCGATGGACGCGAGCGCCAGAGCGATGACGGTGAGCCGAGCCGCACGAGCGGTATGCCGACGCTCGAGGTGTTGCGCGGTGCGGGACTCAAAAATGTTTGCTGCGTAGTGACGCGCTATTTTGGTGGCACGTTGTTGGGGCCTGGTGGCTTGGTACGCGCCTATACCGCGGCGACGCAGGCGGCGGTGGCCGGTGCTCAGGAGGCCGGGCAGATCGTTGAGATGACAAGCGTCGTGCCTGTTGACGTGCATGTGGCCTATCCGCAGTATGAGCAGGTGCTTCGCTTGGCGCAGGATTCGGGTGCCAAGGTTTCGGATACCGATTACGCGGATGCCGTGACACTTCATTTGGTGTTTAAAGCGGGGGAGCAGGAGCCGTTTTGCGCTGAGATGCGCGAGCTTATGGCGGGGCGCGAGGAGATTGAGGCCAGCGCTCCCGTATTTGCTGAGTTCTAACGGCGACGGCCGGCGTGCTTTTGGATGGATCCCAAGCGCGCCGGCCGTCGTTTTATGCTGCTGCCGTCTACTCGGCGAGCTGCTTTAGCACATCGCAAGCGATCTCGATGGCATCGTCGATGCAGCCGGGGCAGCTGCGGAGCGGACCCTTATCCGATCCGACGCCCTTGAGCGTGCCGCAGACGGTCGTCGTGTTCTTCTCGACAAAACGCTTGGCGATTTCGCGCGACAGCTTGTAGGTCTGGCCTTTGGTCTTGGGGTTTTCCATGCCGTCGCTCATTACAAAGCCCATGATGGCCACAGCGCCCGAGATGGCGCCGCAAGTCTCGGTCATGCCACCCATGCCGGCGCCAAAGCCCTCGGTGAGGGTAAAGGCGATCTGGGGGTCGAGCCCGACGGCAGGCGCGAGCGTGCAGGCGACGGCCTGGGCGCAGTTAAAGCCACGGGCGTGGTATTCGGCAGCCTGAGCCTGACAGGCGGTGATGTCGAGCTGGGTGGTATCGATCTGCTTCATCGTTGTCTCCTTGGTCACGGTGTACCCGCCTATGGTACCCGTGCCGGTGCATGTAATCATCGAGAGCTCCATCTATGCCTCATTTTTTGTCTATTAAACAAATGCCTAAGGTTGAGACAAACACCCTCGATTCATTTGTCTCATAACCCACCTTGGGGATGGGTTGAGAGGGGTGCAGGGTAGCGGTATCGTGAACCAAATAAAACTAAAACCCAGGCAAGGGAGCTAGATATGAGCGAGCAGACTATCGGTACCACATGTGTTCAGGGCGGCTATCACCCGGGAGATGCGGAGCCGCGTCAGGTGCCTATCTACCAGTCCACCACGTGGAAGTACGACACGTCCGAGCACATGGGCAAGCTTTTTGATCTGGAGGAGTCGGGCTACTTCTATAGCCGTCTGCAGAATCCCACGTGCGACCTGGTTGCCGCCAAGATCTGCGAGATGGAGGGCGGTACCGCTGCGATGCTCACGAGCTCGGGCATGGCTGCGAACTTCCTTGCGATCTTTAACGTTGCCGGCGCCGGCGATCATGTGGTCGCAAGCTCTGCTATCTACGGCGGTACCTACAACCTGCTCGCCCATACCATGGAGCGCATGGGTCTGACCTGCACGTTCGTTGCCCCCGACTGCACCGACGAGGAGCTCGAGGCGGCCTTTGAGCCCAATACCAAGCTCGTCTTTGGCGAGACGATCGCCAACCCCGCCCTTGCCGTGCTCGATATTGAGCGCTTTGCCAAGGCCGCGCATGACCACGGCGTGCCGCTGATGGTCGACAACACCTTCCCGACGCCCGTGATGTGCCGTCCTTTTGAGTGGGGCGCCGACATCGTTACGCACTCCACCACCAAGTACATGGATGGGCATGCTGCCTACCTGGGCGGCGTGATCGTCGACCACGGCCAGTTTGACTGGATGGCTCATGCGGACAAGTTCCCGGGTCTCACCACGCCTGACGAGAGCTACCACGGCGTGACCTATGCTGAGAAGTTCGGTCGCGAGGGCGCCTTCATTACCAAGGCCACCGCGCAGCTCATGCGCGACCTCGGTCCCATGCAGAACCCGCAGGCGGCGTTTTTCCTGAACAGCTCGCTCGAGAGCCTGCATGTGCGCATGCCGCGTCATTGCGAGAACGGCCTGGCCGTTGCCAAGTTCCTGCAGAGCCATCCCAAGGTGCGCTTCGTGAGCTATCCGGGCCTGGAGGGCGACAAGTACTATGACCTGGCTCAGAAGTACATGCCCAACGGTACCTGCGGCGTTGTGAGCTTTGGCTTTAACGGTGGTCGCGCGGCGGCCGAGACCTTTATGAAGAGCCTCAAGCTCGCCCAGATCGCCACACACGTGGCCGACGCACGCACTTGCTGCCTGCATCCCGCTAATGCCACACATCGCCAGATGAACGATGAGGAGCTCATCGCCTGTGGCATTTCCGCCGACATGGTACGCCTGTCGTGCGGCCTCGAGGACACGGCCGATTTGATTGCCGACCTTGAGCAGGCACTCGAGCAGTGCTAGGCTAGCGTTCGCACAAGGCGCCGATGCTGGCAGAAAGCTTCGGCGACCTTTCGTTCCGATTCCGTAGGCGGGACCCCAATCGCGGCTGTTTGCAGGCGATTGGGGCCCCGTTTTTTGCGTTGGGCCACTCGAAAGGATGGATATGGAGAAAACCGCAGAGCAGCTGCGCCGCGAGCACATTGCCCTAGAGGGCGATACTCATGGCAAGAACAAATGGGCGATTCTGTTTACGGTGCTCATCATGACGTTTATGGCGTGTCTGGATTCGACCGTCGTGACCGTGGCACTGCCCGTGATGCAAAAGGAGCTGGGCGTGGGCCTCGATCGCATTCAGCTGGTGAGCTCGGTGTACCTGCTTGCGACGTGCGTGGCCATGCTGCCGTTTGGCCGCCTGGGCGACGTGCGCGGCAAGGTCGGCGTATTCCAGCTGGGCGTAATCGTCTTTACGGTCGGCTCGCTGCTGTGCGGCCTTTCGGCCTCGCTCGAGGTTCTTATCCTGGCGCGCATTGTTCAGGGCGTCGGTTGCGCGGCGGCCATGGCTAACAATATGGGTATCATCACCGAGTCGTTTCCGGCGCGCGAACGAGGCCGTGCCATGGGTATTCTCGCGACCTTTGTGGCCCTCGGCATGATGTGTGGCCCCGTGCTCGGCGGCATGCTGGTGGCAAGCTTTCCCTGGGAGAGCATCTTCCTCATCAACCTGCCCATTGGCGTAATCTCGTTTATCGTGGGGCTCTACACGCTGCCGCATGTTAAGCCGGAGGCCGGCGAGCGCCCCATGTCCCTCGCCGAGGCTGCTCGTCGCTGCTTTGCAAATTCGGCCTTTACCATCAACCTTGTCTGCATGCTTATCGTGTTCGTTGGTATTGGCGCATCCGAGTTTATCCTGCCGTTCTATTTTCAGGACGCCCACGGCTTTGGTTCCGACATTTCCGGATTGCTCTTTTTGGCGCTGCCGATGGTGAATGCCTTTATCGGCCCGCTTTCGGGTACGGTTTCGGACCGTGTTGGCTGCGAGGGCCCCACGGCAGTCGGCCTGGGCGTGTACGTATGCGGTCTCTTTGCGGTAAGCACGCTCGACGAGCACTCTTCCATCCCCATGATCGTGTGCTGCGTCGCGTTTATGTCGTGCGGTACGTCGATTTTCCAGAGCCCCAATAACTCGCTGTACATGGGCTCGGCTCCGCGCGAAGCGCTCGGCTTTGCGGGCAGCCTGGGCAGCCTGGCGCGCTATGCGGGTATGGCAGTGGGCATTACGGCGGCGTCGCATATCCTGTATGGGCAGATGAGCGTGGCGATGGGCGAGGCCGTGACCAGTTTCGTTGCAGGCCGTCCGGATGTATTCCTATTCGGCTTTCGCTCGGTGTTCTACGTACTCATGGCTGTGGCCGCTGTGGGCTTTTCGCTCGCCATGGTGCGTTTGGTGAAGATACGCGCCCACCATTAGCTTGTGGAGGCAGGCTTGCCACGAATCGGGCCTATCTACTTGTCTTGCGGCTTTGTGGTGCGATGCGGCTTATGGGGCGGGCGGAGGTCGGTCCGTGGTAGACTATCGAACAACGTTTATTAATCGCGCGGTATCGTTGCCGCGAGAAGGGGTTGCGCCATGCAGGAGCTTGAGGATCGTATTCGCCATGACGGCATCGTAAAGGCCGGTAACGTCCTTAAGGTTGATGCCTTCCTCAACCACCAGTGCGACGTTGAGCTGTTTGACCACATGGGTGCCGAGTGGGCCCGTCTGTTCGAGGGCGTCGAGATCAACAAGATCCTGACGATTGAGGCTTCGGGCATTGGCATGGCTTGCATCGCGGCCCAGCATTTTGGCGGCGTACCGGTGGTCTTTGCCAAGAAGGCGCAGTCCATCAACCTCGACGGCGAGCAGTATGCCACGACTATCTACTCCTTTACCAAGCAGAAGGAGTACCCGGTCATCGTTGGTAAGCGCTTCCTGTCCGAGGGCGACAAGGTCCTGATTATCGACGACTTCTTGGCCAACGGCTGCGCGCTCGAGGGTCTTATCAAGATCTGTGAGGCTGCGGGTGCCGAGGTGTCGGGTATTGGCATTGCGGTGGAGAAGGGCTTCCAGGGCGGCGGCGATAAGCTCCGCGAGCGCGGCTTCCGCGTCGAGAGCCTGGCCCGTATCGCCGATATGGACTGCGAGACCGGCGAGATCACCTTCGCCTAAGCGCGCAACACAAGCGATTGGTATGCGATGTGACAAAGGGACCGTCCCTTTGTCACATTTTTTTGTATGAGGGGAGGTGTTGATATGGATGAGAACAAGATGGGATGGCGTGAGTATGCTTGCTATGCCGAGATGTCGGCCGAGGAGTTGGCGCGCGATTGCGAGGTGCAGGTGTTTCGCGCGACGGGTCCGGGCGGACAAGGCGTCAACACGACGGACTCGGCGGTGCGCATGAAACATATCCCTTCGGGAATTACCGTGACGGCGCGCGAGAGCCGCAGCCAGTTTCAGAATCGCAGCTGCTGTCTGCACAAGCTGAGGGCAGAGCTTGAGCGTCGCGGGCGTCCACCGCGCCGACGCGTAAAGACCAAGGTGCCTCAGCGCTCTCGCCAGCGCAGGCTCAATGACAAGCACTTCAACGCCATTAAAAAGGCCAACCGTCGCAAACCGGGCAGCGACGAATAGCCTCCTCATAAGTTGCGGTGAAATAGGGACTGTTTGCGGCTTTAGCTGCATAAACAGTCCCTATTTCACCGCAACTTAGGTGGGGTTAGCGGGTTGGGTGCCAGACTTGGAGGGCACCGGGAAGGATGTCGACTTCGATGCGCGAGGCGACAACGGGCTCGCCGTCGGCCTGGATGGGGTAGTCTGGCTCCTCAAAGGTGAGCTCGGCATGGCGGCAGCGGCGCATGCGAACCGGCGGCAACTGCGTATGGTGGCCGTCCTTGGCTGAAAGGAACATAGGCAGGGCTACCGCGCGAGGGACGGGGCCGCAGGCGTAGCAGACGTCGAGCATGCCATCGCAGGGGTCGGCATCGGGGCAGATGCGATAGCCCGAGCCATACGTGGGGCCCAGCTGAATCGCCATGATGATCGCCCTCACGCGCTCGGCAGGCGCGTCGTCAAAGCTGGCTGTCATGGGGTAGTTGCGATAGCGCAGGCCAAACTGTTCAAGTCCCGAAAGAGTGTAAAGCGGAGCGCCCGTCAAGCCGGTCTTTTTGCGCAGCTCGGTGGTGCCAAGGCCGATGGCGGCATCGATACCGACCGAAAGCGTCTGGTCGTAGTATTCAACGGTGGCCTCGCCGCTACCGCTTGCGGGGTTCCATGAGCGAATCCGCCCGATGTCCTGACGCTGCAGCTCACAGGTGAGCAGCGCGCCAAAATCCTTGCCGGAGAAATCTTCGATACCGAGCGTTTGGGCAAAATCGTTGCCGGAACCCACGGGTAGGACGGCAAGGGCGGGACGGACCGATTCATCCAGCGTCATGAGTCCATTGACGACCTCGTGGATCACGCCATCGCCGCCAAGGGCGATAACGGTGCGATAGCCCTCGGCCTGTGCGGCAAGCTCCTTGGCGTGCCCCGTGCGTTCGGTCAGTACCAGGTCAAACTGGGATGCGCGTGCGGTCATATCCAAAAAGCGCTGCAGGCGCTCGGCAACTTCGCGCGCCGCACCCGACTGGGCGGCTGGGTTGGCGATGATGAGCGTGCGACCAAAATCAGTTGCGTGCATGGGGCGACTCCCGGCGTATGGCATGACAGTGCGGTCGCGCTCAGGTCGAATTGCCCCCGATTGTGGCTGCACGGCGAATACTTACGTCTACTCTATCAGGTCATTGTGGCGCTCGATAGCCTCTGCCACCGTGTGGCCCTCGTCCACGATAAGCGAGCGGCGCTTAGGGGACACAATGCGCTGTGCGGGATACACGCCACGGTGGCCGCCGGCAAGGTAGCTAATAAACGAAACGATGACAAAGAAGCCTGCGGCCGTTCCATGGAACAGGTCGATGGCCATCATGCAGGTGGTGATGGGTACGTTGAGGCCGGCGCAGAAGACGCCGAGCATGCCGAGGGCCGCCATGAAGCTCGGGTCGAGTCCGGCGAGGCAGCCGATCCATCCGCCGAGCGCCGCACCGATGCCAAACAGGGGTGTGACCTCGCCGCCTTGGAAACCGGCGCCTAGGGTGAGCGCAGTTACGACGAGCTTGATGGCGGCGTCGGCGAGGGTGGTGTTGCCGGCAAATCCGGCGCCCGAAAGCCACGTGGAAAGGCCGGCATACTCCCAGGCGTCAAGCATCGCATAGGCCGCGAGAACCACGAGCGCACCGATGAGCGCACGGACGAGGTAGTTGGTGATAAAACGCGCGTACAGGCTCTTGACCGTACGGACCGACCAGGCAAAGAGACGCGCTGTGAGGCCAAAGGCGACAGCACCGATAACGACCACGGCAACTGTCCTAGGCGTCATATCGGGAACGCTGGCGATGGCGTTGGCCTCGTACTGCGTGCCCATGGCGAGTGACGTAAAGTAGCCGGTAAACGAGGCAACGAGGCAGTAGATACCTGCGGTGTAGTCGATCTTGCCGATGAAGCACATTTCCATGCCAAAGAAAGCTCCGGCAAGGGGCGATCCGAACACGGCGCCAAAGGCGGACGAGATGCCGGCGAGCATCAGGTCGTGATGATCGTGCTTTTTGAGATGAGCGAGGTTCGAAACATTGCTGGCGATGGTGCCGCCGATCTGTACCGCGGCGCCCTCACGGCCGGCCGAGCCGCCCGTCAGGTGTGTGAGCGTGGAGCACACAAACGTGAGGATGGCCATGCGCGCGTGGATGAGTCGTGTGCCCAGGGCAGAGTCGATGACCAGGTTGTTGCCGCGTTTGGCGGCAAGACCGTGGTTCTTGTAGATCCACGCGGTGACCACGCCCACGACGGGGAGCAGGGCGTAAACCCACGCATGGTGCTCGCGATAATCGGTTGCGATATCTAGCGAGGCTAAAAACGCCCAGGCGGCAACGCCCATGGCGAGCGAGACGATAACTACGAGCACGAGCAGCTTGGCGCTCGCGAGCATGTTGCGGGCATTGCGGCGCGTGTCGGCAGCCAAGAGCTGCTCGGAGCGGGTGAGCTGGTTGCGGCCGCTGATGATCAGGTCGGCGGGAGAGAAAGTACTGCCGTCCTTGTCCTGGCGGGTATCATCAGACGGGTCGTGTGCGTTTTCACGTTTATCGATAAAAGCCATAACGTCCTCTTTTTGGTTGCGATGCATGCATTATAAGACGGCGGCCTGGGCTTAAGGCGATTGGCAGGTTTCGGATTTGTTGCCAAGGGCGCGTGGCCGACAGGTGTATTCGCGGTCGCGGGCAATGCCATGAGCGGGCGGAGGGGGATTATACTGAATCAAATATAAAGAATCGGCGCCGTCGTTGCGCGCCGTGGCATGTAAGAGGTGTATATGGCTGAGACGCTTATCCCGCTGGAGGACGCGCAGGCAATCGTTCTTTCACAGGTGCACAGGACCGATGCTGTCGAGATCCCGGTATGGCAGGCGGCCGGTCTTCCCCTGGCCGAGGACGCCACGGCCGATATCGACATCTCGCCGTTTGCCAACAGCGCCATGGATGGATATGCCGTGCGCACCGTCGACCTTGTCGAAGCGTCCGCCGATGCGCCCGTGACGCTTTCTGTCGTGGGGCACGAGGCCGCAGGCCATGTGTTCGATGGCGTTATTGCCCCGGGCGAGACCGTCCGCATCATGACGGGCGCGCCGGTGCCCGAGGGTGCGGATGCCGTGGTGAAATACGAGATCGTCGACGTAATCGATGGCGACGGTAACGAGGGTTCGCACGTTCGCTTCTCGGCGCCTGCCAAGGTAGGGGAGAACGTTCGCTCTGCCGCCGAGGAGGCCCATGCCGGCGACGTCGTGATGCGTGCTGGAGAGGTTGTGGCTCCTGCGGGCGCCGGCCTGCTAGCAAGCGCCGGTTACGCGAGCGTGAAGGTCCATGCCGCTCCGCGCGTGGGCATTATTTCGCTGGGCACGGAGCTGGTCGCGCCGAGTGAACTGCCGGCGCGCGGGCAGATTCGCGACTCCAACTCGTCGGCGTTGATGGCCGAAGCGCTCGATGCCGGCGCCGAGCCCGTGTTCTACGGTGTTGCGCCCGATGATGAGCAGGCGATTGCCGAGCTGGTGCATCGTGCCGTGCAGGAGTGCGATTTTGTCATTACGAGCGGTGGCGCCTCGGCGGGCGATTACGACTACGTGACGGCACTCGTTCGGCGTGAGGGCGAGGTGCTGTTCGATCGCATCTCGATGCGTCCGGGCAAGGCCATCACGTTTGGCCTGCTCGGGGGTAAGCCCTACCTGGGACTTTCAGGCAATCCGGCGGCGGCGTATGTGGGCTTTGAGATGCTCGCCCGCCCGGCGATTCGCAAGATGCGCGGATTTGCCGAAGGCATGCGTCCCGTGCAGCAGGCGACGCTCACGCACGGCGTGAAGAAGCGCCAGCATCGCCGCTTCTTTGATCGCGCTACGGTTTTGCGCGACCCCGAGACCGGTGAGTTGTTGGTGACCGAGGCTAAGACGCAGAATTCGGCGCTACTCGGCACGATGCAGCGGGCTAACTGTCTGCTGCGTATTGACGAAGGGCCGTGTGAGCTCAAGGCGGGAGATGTCGTGGACGTTGCGCGCGTCGACCTGCCTGAGGGAACGGTGCTATAGGAGGAACGCTATGGAGTTGAAGATTTCGATCGTGACCTGCTCGGATACGCGCAACCTTGCCCAGGACGAGGCGGGTGCCGCACTCGAGGAGCTTATCGAGGCGCAGGGGTGGACGGTCGCCTCACATGTGGTCGTGCGCGACGACGCCAGCGAGATCGGTGATGCAATTGTGGAAGCCGCCGATGAGTGCAACGCCAATGTCGTGCTCACCTGCGGCGGCACGGGGCTTTCGATGCGCGATGTAACGCCCGAGGCAACGCGTGCCGTCTGTGACCGTGATGTGCCGGGTGTCGCCGAGGCAATCCGTGCCTACTCCATGACCAAGACGCGCCGCGCCATGCTCTCGCGCGCCGTGTGCATGCAGCGTGGGCATACGCTTGTCATCAACTTTCCGGGATCCACGAAAGCGGCCCGCGAAAGCTGGGAGGCCGTGAGCGATCAGCTGGAGCATGCGGCCCAAATGACGGCGGGCGGCGGTCACGCCAAATAAGCGCGCTACCTGCGGCGGAGCGACCTTGCGAGTCACTCCGCCTTTCTTATGCAGCGACAGCGCGGTACGTCCTGAGACTATCAGCGAAAGATAATTATCAGACAAGAGATCTTTATCACTGATATTATTCGCACGTAAGTATAATCTAATTACAGAATAAAGCTCGCGGCGTGACGCCCGGGCGTAGCCTTCGAAAGGGTTGAACATGTTCGATATGGTTTCTCGCCGCGGATTCGTCTCGCTCTCTGCTGTCGTCGCTGCCGGCCTTGGCCTTGCCGGCTGCTCCGGCAACAAGACGTCTGAGCCGACTGGCTCCGATGCCGGCTCCTCTAAGGCCTCGTCCAAGAAGGCTGTCGAGCTGCAAGTCTTTGCCGCCAACTCGCTCGAGAAGGCTCTGCCCGAGGTTCAGGAGCTCTACACCGACCAGACCGGCACCACCTTTGCCGACGCGCAGTTTAAGGGCTCCGGCGACCTCGTCGAGCAGATGCGTGCCGGCGCCACGGTCGACGTGCTCATCACGGCCTCCAAGGGCACCATGGACGACGCTGAGGCCGCCGAGCTCGTCGATGCCGACACGCGTGAGGATATGTTCGTCAACGACCTCGTGATTATTCGCGCCGAGGGCTCCGACACCAAGGTTGAGGCCATCGCCGACGTCGCGAATCTGGACGGCAAGATCGCCATCGGCGACGCCAAGACCGTCCCCGCCGGCAAGTACGCCAACCAGGCCCTGGCCTCCGTGGGCCTCTACACCGGTACCGAGGGCGACGACGGCGAGTATGTGCCCGAGATCGCCGACAAGGTGGCCCTGGCCGATAAGGTGGGCACCGCCGCCGCCTATGTGTCCACAGGCGACTGCGTGGCTGGCTTTGTCTACAGCTCCGATATCTTCCGCTACGACGGCATCGAGGAGGCCTTCGTGTGCCCCGAGGATTCGCACAAGCCCATCGTGTATCCGGGTGCCGTTGCCGAGAGCTCCGAGCACGCCGACGAGGCCAAGGCGTTTATCGACTTCTGCCTGACCAACAAGAAAGCCCAGAAGATTTGGGCTAAGTACGGCTTTGAGCTTTCCGAGTAGTGCGGCTTGGCGCGATAATTCCATCGTTTTGTTTTTCACTCCGTCCTTGTATTCGCTTGGAGCTTTTCGTGCTTAATAGATTCCGCATGCTTGTCACCTGTGCTTTGACCTTCGCGCTTTGCTGGGTGCCGGGATTTGCGTTTGCTGGGGACGTTGAGGACGGGGCCCAGGTTGCTGCGACCGCTCATGGGCTTTCCTATGGGATCGAGGGTTTTGAGCGGTTGGCCAAGGGGACCGCTCGTGCCATGGAGGGCCAGCCTGAGGGCTACCGGTTTCCCGTTGACGAGGACGTGGACCTTGTAGTGGCGCCTGCTGCCGATCGCGTTGTGGTGTGGATATCGCCCAAGGCGGTCGAGAAGTATGGATTGGATCCGCAGGACAACGAGTGCGTATCGGGTCTCAAGGCCCTCGTCTGTGAGCTCGACAGCGTAAACTGCATGGGAGGTGCGCAGCTAGGGGACGTGGATCTTCCTTGGTATGTCACGGCGGAAACAACCTTTGATGCCGGCGGGTATACCTATGGCTTTGACGAGCGCGGTGCGGATGGGGACCGCTATGTGGTGATTGCATCAGCCTCGGGTGATGCCAAGGGCGGCGCGCGCTGGCTTGATAGCGCTCAAATGGTAGAGGCATCGTCTGTCGCGTTGCGGGATGAGCAGGGGCCCTTGACCTCTCTGGCCTCCTTTTTGGGCGACATCGACTATCGCCCGTTTTGGGTGTCCATTAAAACGAGCGGCCTTGCCCTGCTGATCTCCTTTGCGCTGGGCCTGTTCGCCGCGTGGAAGACCATGGGTACGACGAGTCGCATCAAGGGCCTGCTCGATTCGGTCTTTACGATTCCTATGGTGCTGCCGCCCACGGTCTGCGGCTTTCTGCTCCTCATGCTGTTTGGCCGCTCGACCGGGGTGGGCCAGTGGCTTATCGCGCACGGCGTCTCGATCGTCTTTACCTGGCCCGCGGCGGTCATTTCGGCCGTCGTTGTGTCGTTTCCGCTGGTCTACCGCACGGCGCTCGGAGCCTTCGAGAGCCTCGACACGCAGATGCTCGACGCCGCGCGAACCTTGGGATGGTCCGAGCGCCGCATCTTTACCAGGCTTATGATGCCGCTCGGCTGGCCCTCGATTGCCGCCGGCACGGTGCTCGCCTTCGCGCGTGCCATGGGTGAGTTTGGCTGCACCCTTTTCTTTGCGGGCAACTACGCAGGCATTACGCAGACCATCCCCATCGCCATCTACTTTGAGTGGATGGGCGGCAACACGTCGGTGGCGCTCTTTTGGGTCGTTGTCGTAATCATGTTCAGTTTCCTGGTCATTCTGTTCATCAACATGTATACCGCTCATTCGCAAAAGTATCGCGAGCGGGGCCTTTCCCGTGCGGAGCGCAAGCAGGCCAAAGAGCTCGCCGGACAGGGCGATTCGCTCGACCCGGCAGGCGGCGATGCCTTGCGTATCGATCGCGAGGCGCTGGCCGAGCTCATGCGCGATGATGCCGCTTTGCAGGGAGGTCGATAGGCCATGTCACTCGTTTTGGATATCAAAAAGCGCTATCCCGGGTTTATGCTCGACATGCAGCTTGAGGCCGGCGAGGAGCGCGTGGCGCTGCTGGGCGCCTCGGGTTGCGGCAAGAGCTGCACACTGCGCTGCATTGCCGGCGTGGAGACACCCGACGAGGGCAAGATCGTCGTCAACGGCGTGACCTTTTTTGACTCGGCGGCGGGCATCAACCTGTCGCCCCAGGAGCGCAAATGCGCCCTGCTGTTCCAAAACTATCAGCTGTTTCCCAACATGACGGTGGCCGATAACGTATGCGCCGGTGTAAAGGATGCGGGCGACGCCGCCGCGCGCAAAAAGCTCGCCGAGCGCTATCTGAGCATTTTCGGTCTAGCCGATTTTGCCGACCGCTATCCCGCGCGACTCTCGGGCGGTCAGCAGCAACGTGTGGCGCTTGCACGCATGGTGGCGGCGCATCCGGGCATTTTTATGTTCGACGAGCCCATGAGCGCACTCGATTCCTATCTTAAGAGCGCCCTCGAACAGAACATGCTCGACCTGTTCGATGTATGCAACCGCACCGTGCTCTACGTGAGCCACGATATTGACGAGGCATGCCGCCTGTGCCAGCGCATCTGCGTGATGCACAACGGTCATGTTGAGGAGGTCGGCTCCGTTGAGGACGTGGTCCGCCGTCCGCAGACGCTGGCAGCACTGCGTCTGACGGGGTGCAAAAACACGAGCCGTGCGCGCAAGATCGGCGACGAAGAAGTTGAGGCCCTTGACTGGGGCATGACCTTTAATGTGGGTCGCGAGGTTCCCGATAATGTGGCGTACCTGGGCATTCGCGCAAGCTACTTCCATGTTGACAATCGCGCGGAGCGGGGTCGCAACAGCTACGATTTGCACGTGGCCCGAGTGAGCGATTCGCGCTTTGAGCGCTTGGTGCTATTGGACGTGCCGCGTGCCGATGCGCCCACGCGTCTGCAGTGGAAGGTCAATAAAGTGGGCATGCCTGTCGACGAGCTGCCACAAGCAGGCGAGACGCTGCGCATGCATTTTGATGCCAGCAGGATTCATCTGGTTTGTCGGTAGGGCAGAGGGCGGGCTGTCGAGGATTCTCGGCAGCCCGCCGTTTCGTTCCCTACCGTTCGCCGAATGTAGAATGGTAATTAATTATCAAGCAAGATAATAATTTATTAAATGGCAACGGGTACCTCTGTCGTACGAATGTCAACGGTGTTCGCATAGTCGATGACCGTTGATATAGTTGACCTCAACTTGTAAAGGAGGGTGCGCACATGCCGCAGACGACATACATTCGCCGCGTTGCCGCGCGCGCCCTGTACATGGCTCGGAGCCGCATATGAGCAGGTATGTTCACGGCTCCGGGAGAGACGACGCACAGCTAAATAATCGACCGCAAAGCAGGTTCCCCAAAATTCCGGGTTTAGGCGCGGCTGGGTTTTCGCCACCCACCGTGCAGCAATACCGTAGCTATTCATTTTTGGTTCGAGAGGGGAACCGTCATGGCTGAAGAATTCGATTTCCATCCGATGTGGGAGAGCCTCGGCATGAATCTTGCCGACCACGACATGCTGCTGGGCGCCGTGGGCCAGATGTACGGCGATATGTTCCTGACGCAGAACAATCGCCCCAAGTCCACGTCCTACCTGGATTTTGTCGCCACCAACATCCACAGCGGCCGTATTAAGGAGATGCTCGACAAGAAGGAGGCCGGCGAGGCCACCAAGATCGTCGGTTCGTTCTGTGTCTACGTGCCCGAGGAGATTGTGCTTGCCTGTGACGGCATCCCCGTGGGTCTGTGCTCTGGTGCCGATTGGGCAACCGATAAGGTCGAGGAGCACCTGCCGCGCAATACCTGCCCGCTTATCAAGAGCTTTGCCGGCTTTAAGTTGGGCGAGGTTTGCCCCTACATTGAGTCGAGTGACCTGGTGGTGGGCGAGAACACCTGCGATGGCAAGAAGAAGGCTTATGAGTTTTTTGCCACGCAAAAGAACATGTACGTCATGGATATTCCCAACGTACACGACGAGTCGACGCTCGTGACCTGGAAAGCCGAGGTCAAGAAGCTCGCCGCCAAGATTGAGGACGAGTGCGGCGTCAAGATTACGCCTGAGCGTCTGAAGGCCGCCATCCACGCCGTCAATGAGAAGCGCCGTGCCCTGCAGCGCCTCGCTGCCACGCGCGCTGCCGACCCGGCGCCCATCAGCGGTC
This sequence comes from uncultured Collinsella sp., assembly GCA_937943045.1. Lineage (GTDB taxonomy): Bacteria > Actinomycetota > Coriobacteriia > Coriobacteriales > Coriobacteriaceae > Collinsella. The sequence goes on from CALEBN010000060.1 coordinate 15,555, forward strand.
TCGACAGTCTGCTGACCGTTCAGGCCGCCTTTATGGACGACACGCCGCGTCTGACCGGAGCCATTAACGATATGGCGGCTGAGTGCGAGCAGCGTGTCGAGGCCGGCGAGGGCGTGGCGCCCAAGGGGACCAAGCGCATCCTGTACACCGGCACGCCCATGGCCGTGCCCAACTGGAAGCTGTTCAACCTCATCGAGAAGGCCGGCGGCGTCGTGGTGGGCGAGGAGTCCTGCACGGGTTCGCGCTATTACAAGGACTTGGTCAATGAGTCCGGTGAGACGGTCGACGAGATGCTCGATGCCATCGCCGAGCGCTACTTTAAGATCAACTGCGCTGTCTTTACGCCCAACGACCAGCGTATGAAGGACATTGTCCAGATGGCCAAGGACCTGCATGCCGACGGTATCGTCGACGTGGCCCTGCAGTTCTGCACGCTCTACGAGATGGAGTCGTTTGCCGTGGAGAAGGCCGCCGAGGAGGCGGGCATTCCGTTTATGCATATCACCACGGATTATGCCGGCGAGGATGCCGGCCAGCTGCAAACCAGGATTGAGGCTTTCTTGGAAACCATTTAGGGCTATCCGTCTCGGCGGTTTCCCCAGGCACCCGATCTTGCCGTTCAAACCGTCGCTTGCTACCAAAGTATGCGGCGCTCATCTTTCACGGCAACCTCGGGCACCTGGGAAAGCCGTTTCCTTGGTCGGTTAAAAGGTTTGTTAAGGAGTTATATGTCGGAAAATATTGAGCAGCCGTTGCCATCCACGTTTGAGGAGTTCAACGAGCAGCGCAAGGCGGCGTTTATTCGCGTCAAGGATTATAAGCAGGCGGGTAATCGCCTGGTCGGTTTTCTGTGCAGCTACACGCCGCTCGAGATTATCGATGCCGCGGGGGCTGCGAGCGTGGCGCTGTGCGGCACGTCCGACGAGGTGATTCCCGAGGCCGAGAAGGTGCTGCCGGCAAATCTCTGTCCGCTCATCAAGTCGACGTACGGCTTTGCCTACTCGCAAAAGTGCCCGTTTACGTACTTTAGCGACATGATCATCGGTGAGACCACCTGCGACGGCAAGAAGAAGATGTACGAGCTGCTCAACGAGCTCAAGCGTACGCACATTCTGCACCTGCCGCAGGGTCGCGATCGCGCCTACGAGCGTGAAGGCTGGTACGAGGAGTGCCGCCTGCTCAAGGAGGAACTCGAGAACTTCTACGGTATTACGATCACCGATGACGACCTTCGTGCTGCCGTCCGTCGCCGCAACCGCTTGCGTGCGGCCCAGCTCGAGATGTTTGCGCTGCAGGCCAACCAGCCGGCGGCCATGAGCGGCGTCGATCTGATGAGCACCATGTTTGCCGGTACGTTCAGCTTTGATATCGAGGCCTATACGCAGCAGCTGGAGCAAAAGGTTGCCAAGCTGCGCGAGGCCTACGACGCGGGCGAGCGCCCGGTCGCGGCAGATGCTAAGCGCATTCTGATCACCGGTTGCCCGGTGGGCGGCGTGATCAACAAGATCGGTCGCACCATCGAGTCCAACGGCGGCGTGGTCGTGTGCATGGACGACTGCTCGGGCGAGCGCACGGCGGCCATGATGATCGATCCGGAGGCTCCCGACATCCTGCGCGCCATCGCCGACCGCTACCTGGACATCAACTGCTCGGTCATGACGCCCAACGACGGTCGTATGGAAAACACGCTGGCTATGTGCGAGAAGTATCATGTCGATGGCGTGGTAGAGAGCGTGCTACAGGCCTGCCACACCTTCAACGTTGAGAGCGCGCGCATGCAGGAGGTCGTCGAGGGTGCGGGCATTCCGTACATGAAGATCGAGACCGACTACAGCAACGGCGACATGGGCCAGATCGAGACCCGCATCGCCGCCTTTATCGAGACGCTCTAGCTTCCTCGGGCACCTGAGAAACCTAGAGCTAAGGCGCCTGAACGCGCCGCTGTCTTTGATGTTTAGATTGGGAGAGAGCCATGATAGGGATCGGGATCGATATCGGGTCTACGGCGGCTAAGGCTGCCGTGGTCGACGGGGAGGGTTCGGTGGCGTGGACGTGCGTGCAGCCAACCGGGTTCTCCTCGGTCGATGCGGCCGAGCGTCTGCGCTGCGAGCTTACCGCGGCTGGCTATGACGTGGCTGCCGACGACGTGCGCGTGATCGCGACCGGATATGGTCGTGTTGCCGTGCCCTATGCGCACAAGGTCGTGACCGAGATTACCTGCCACGGTACCGGTGCCGTGCGCCTGTTTGGCGATCACGGCACGGTGATTGACGTGGGCGGCCAGGACACCAAGGTCATCCAGCTTAAAAGTGGCCGCGTGGCCAAGTTTGCCATGAACGACAAGTGCGCCGCCGGCACGGGGCGCTTTTTGGAGATCATGGCCGACCGCCTAGGTATTTCCCAACAGCAGATGGCCGACCTGGCGCGTTCCGGCGAGCCCACCAAGATCAGCAGCATGTGCACGGTGTTTGCCGAAAGCGAGGTCATCAGCCTGATCGGTCGTGGCGAGCCGCGTGAGAACATTGCGCGCGGCGTGATTGAGAGTGTCGTGTCGCGCGTGGCCACTATGGCCGGGCAGGCAGCGGGCGCCCCGTACTATCTGACCGGTGGTCTGTGCGAAAACGCCTATGTCGTTGAACGGTTGGGCGAGCTACTGGGGTCGCCGGTGACCACCTCGCCCCAGGCCCGCTTTGCCGGTGCCATCGGTGCGGCGATTCGCGCGCAGGCGCTCAATTAATGCATCCGCCGTAGGCTCGCATTCATGCGTATACTGGGAGAAAATGATTGCCCGATGAGAGGAGGTATCGATGGCTGACGATCAGATTAAGCTCACGTCTATGACTGCCGCGAGCGGTTGAGCCGCTAAGCTGGCTCCCGGAGCCCTCGCCCAGGTCCTGGGCGACTTGCCTAATGTGCATAACGACAACCTGCTCGTGGGGTTCGATACTTCCGACGATGCGAGCGTCTTTCGTGTTGGCGAAAACCTGGGCCTCGTGCAGTCCATCGACTTCTTCCCGCCGATGGTCGACGACCCGTTCCTGTTTGGCCAGATTGCCGCGGCCAACTCGCTGTCGGACATCTACGCCATGGGCGGGCGGCCGAGCCATGCCATGAACCTCCTCTGCATCCCCAGTTGCCTGGGCGTTGAGGTTGCCGGCGAGATTCTGGCGGGTGGCGCCGACAAGTGCGTCGAGGCCGGCTGCACCATCGCGGGCGGCCACACCATCAACGACGACGAGCCCAAGTACGGCCTGTCCGTGAGCGGCTTTGTCGCGCTCGACCGCATGCTCACCAACAGTGGCGCGCGCGTGGGCGATGTTCTGCTGCTGACCAAGGCGATCGGATCGGGCATCATCACCACAGCCATCAAGGGCGAGCTCATCGAGCAGGACGAGGCCAGCCCGATGTTTGACTCGATGCGCACCCTCAACGAGGCGCCGATTCGTCTGGCCGAGGGGCTCGAACTTCACGGCTGCACCGATGTCACGGGCTTTGGCCTGATTGGGCATGCGTGCGAGATGGCCGAGGGTTCGGGCGTGCAGGTTGAGCTTGCGTCGGGAGCGGTGCCGCTCTTTGACCAGGTGCTCGATATGGCGCGTCTGGGCATTATCCCCGCGGGCTCCTACCGCAACCAGGACTTCTTTGGCCCGCGTGTGGCTGCCGACGAGGACCTGGAGCCGGGTATGTTGGATGCGCTGTACGATCCACAGACTTCAGGCGGTTTGCTTATTGCGGCGCCCGCGGCGGATGTGGATGAGCTTGCGCGCCGTCTGCATGCCGAAGGACGTATTGCCGCCGTCGTCGGTCGCGTGTGCGAGCCGGTGCCAGGCGGTCCTGCCGTCCACGTTGTTCGCTAGCCCGCACGTTTATGTAACTGTTTACCGTTCTCCAGAACGGTTCTTTCGAAAGGAAAAACTATGTCTACCAAGATTGAAGTCAATGCCATGGGCGATGCCTGCCCGCTGCCCGTCGTCAAGACGCTCAAAGCCCTGAAGCAGCTCGATGGCGAGGGCACCGTCGTGACCTCGGTCGATAACGAGACCGCCGTCAAGAACATCTCCAAGATGGCGCAGGAGAAGGGCTGCACGGCCTCGGTCGAGAAGGTTTCTGACGCCGAGTGGCACGTGAGCGTGGCGACCTCTGGCGCCGTTGCCGTGGTCGATCCCGAGCAGGATGGCGCTGCCTTCTGTGATGCCAGCGCCGGCAAGGGCAAACTCGTCATTTCCGTCTACACCGACTGCATGGGCCGCGGCGACGACGAGCTGGGCCACAAGCTCATGAAGGCCTTTATCTTTGCCGTGACGCAGCAGGAGGAGCTGCCCGCGACCATGCTGTTCTACAACGGCGGCGCCAAGCTCACCGTCGAGGGCTCTCCGGTGCTCGATGACCTGAAGGGCCTGGCGGAGCAGGGCGTCGAGATCCTTACCTGCGGTACCTGCCTGGACCACTTTGGCATTAAGGACCAGCTTGCCGTGGGCGAGGTCACGAACATGTACGTGATCGTCGAAAAGATGGAGCAGGCCGGCCGCATCGTGCGCCCGTAGCGTATTGGTTGGAGTTGCCATGAGGGAGAAGCGCCCGGCGCTTGTCATCACGTTTCCTACCACGGCGGCCGCCATGGGTTGCGAGTCCCTGTGCGTCGAGCGCGGCCTTCCCGGGCGAACGATTCCCGTGCCCGGGGAGGTCGCTGCCGGTTGCGGTCTGGCGTGGAAGGCGTTGCCTGCCGATGAGGAGCTGCTGCGCGGCGAGCTTACCGCAGCGGGCGTTCCCACCGAGGGGTATACCGTGATTGATATGTGGGAGGTCGTGCGATGATCTACCTGGATAACGCGGCGACGACCATGCACAAGCCGCAGACGGTCATCGATGCCGTGACGCAGGCGATGTGCTCGCTCGGCAATGCCGGGCGCGGCGCTACGTCGGGTGCCCTCGATGCCGCTCGTACCATCCACGGCTGTCGCGCCAAGCTTGCGCACCTGTTGGGTTGCCCGCGGGCCGACCATGTTTGTTTTACGCCCAACTCCACCGCGGCCCTCAACACCGTCATCAATGGCGTGGTGCGCCCCGGCGACCGTGTGGTCACAACGGTGCTCGAGCACAACTCGGTGCTACGTCCGCTCAACCGCCTGGCGGCTGAGCAGGGTGTGACCGTTGATCATGCGGGCTGCGACGCGAACGGCGTGCTCGACTACGACGAGCTCGAGTGGTTGGTCACGCCCGGTACGCGTGCCGTGGTGGTGACGCATGCCTCCAATGTGACCGGCAACGCGGTCGACGTTTCGCGTGTTGCTGCCATCGCCCATGCGGCCGGCGCGCTGGTGATCGTCGATGCCTCTCAGTCTGCCGGTACGGCGCATATCGATATGCAAGCTGTGGGGCTCGACATTGTGTGCTTTACCGGCCACAAGGGGCTCATGGGCCCGCAGGGGACCGGCGGCCTGGCCGTGGCGGAGGGCATTGACGTGGCTCCGTGGGCCATGGGCGGCACGGGCGTACACAGTTTCGATGCGTTGCAGCCGCTTGAGTGGCCTACGCGCCTTGAGGCGGGCACGCTCAACGGCCACGGTATCGCCGGCCTTTCCGCTGGTCTCGACTTTATCGAGGCCCAGGGTGGGGTCGAGGCGATTGCGGCGCGTGAGCGCGCGCTTGCTGAGCGTTTCCTCGCCGGCGTTCGCGAAATACCCGGCATTGCGCTTTACGGTGCGTTTGACCAACCCGCGCGCTCGGCGATCGTGTCGCTCAACGTGGGTGATATCGACTCTGCCGAGATCTCGGACGCGCTCATGCAAGGGTGGGGGATTGCGACGCGCCCCGGCGCCCATTGCGCCCCGCTCATGCACCGTGCGCTGGGGACCGAGCGCCAGGGCGTCGTCCGCTTCTCATTTGGGTATTTCAACACGACCGAAGAAGTCGACACGGCTATCGATGCTCTGTGCGATTTAGCCTGCTAAAGCTGCTAGAGCGTATATACTTGCGGGACGGGTGTTTTTGCCCGTCCCATTTTTTGTTTCAACCCGAAAGGTGGACCCATGGCTTCATCCGCCCCGCGCGGTCTGCGCTCCGACCACGTCGTCACCGTCGGCATCGCCCTGTTCTCGATGCTCTTTGGCGCCGGCAACCTCATTATTCCGCCGCTGTTGGCGCTGCAGGCAGGCTCTGCCACGCCGGTCGCCATGCTCGGCTTTCTGATTGCCGCCATCGGCCTGCCTGTCATGGGCTTTATCGCTGTGGCGCTTGCCGGAACGGCGCGCGAGCTTGCCGGCCGCGTGCACCCCAAGTTTGGTGAGTTCTTTGTCGCGGCGGTCTATCTGGCCATCGGCCCGTGTCTGGCTATTCCGCGCACGAGCTCCACGGCCTTCGAGATGCTGGTGCCGCTGCTGCCCGAGGGCGTTTCGCTCGGCACGGCTCGCCTGGTGTTTGCCATCGGGTTCTTCGTGGTCGCGTTTGCGCTTACGTTGCGTCCGGGCGTCATCACGCGCGTGCTCGGGCGCATTACGGGACCCGCGCTCATTGCGCTCATCGTGCTGGTCGTGGGTGCTGCCGTGATCTCGCCGCTGGGACCGGCTGCCGCGCCTCAGGCTCCCTACGATGCAGGCGCCGCCGTGCAGGGCTTTTTGACCGGCTACCAGACCATGGACCTGCTTGCGTCGCTCGCCTTTGGCATTATCATCGCCGAGACCATCCACGAGCTGGGCGTTACCGATGACAAGCGCGTGGCCTTCGAGATTTCGCGTTCCGGTGTGATTGCCGGCGTGCTCATGGCAGCCATCTACTGCGGCCTGGCGCTTGCCGGCACGCAGCTCGGCACCGTGATGCCCGATGCCACCAATGGCGCCGCCATCCTTGCCCGCTCTGCCTCCATGCACTTTGGCCTTGCCGGCACGGTCGTGGTCTTTGCGATCTTTTTCCTCGCCTGCATGAACGTGTGCATCGGTCTCATCAGCTGCTGCTCGCGTTACTTCTGCGAGACGTATGTGGTCGAAGGGGGAGCGGAGGCCTCCGAGGAGGCCATGCGCCGTCCTTTTGCGATTCTCGCCTTTGTGTTCGCGGCGTTTTCGTGCGTGCTCTCCAACGTTGGCCTCGACGTGATCCTCATGTTCTCGGTGCCTATGCTCAACGCCTTGTATCCCGTTGCCATCGTGCTGGTGCTCATGGGCCTGGTGCATGGTTTTTGCGACGCGCATCCGCAGGTTTGGGTCTGGGTCGGCGGCGTGGTCGCGGTGCAGAGCATAATCACTTCGGTCCGCGATGCGTTCTTTGCTGGCGCATGGCTGCCGTTCGATGCACTGCCGCTGGCGGACATTGGAGCCGCGTGGGCGCCGGTTGCCGTGGTGGCGTTTGTGATTGGCCTGCTCCATGGCCGGTTTGTCGCACATTCGAGGAGCTAAGGTATCGTCGCTTGCACAGGCGGGGAGTCTCCCTTATAATTTCCTTCGCTTTGGGACACGCAAGGTTTAGACCTTAGCTGCTCAACACCTTCGGGACGTGGCGCAGTTTGGTAGCGCGCCTGCTTTGGGAGCAGGATGTCGCAGGTTCAAATCCTGTCAGCCCGACCGGAGCCCTTGGAAACATTAGGTTTTCAAGGGCTTATTTTTCCGTCGAAAACAATCTGCATACAAATGCACACAAACGCCGCGGGATCTCCATGCCAGATTCACACGAGTTCGCGCTCGCGGAGGGCTCCGATCGCGTAGGCCACGTCGTCCAATCGTTCCGGCCAGAGCGCCGTGTAGGTGTTCAATGTGATGCTGGGAGAGGAGTGGCCGAGCTGCATCTGCAGGGTCTTCGCGTCCGCGCCCTGGGCGATCGCGAAGCTCGCGTATGTGTGGCGCAGACTGTGTATGGTCACGCCCTCGTCCTCCATGCCGGCCGCTTTGACGGCCTTGTTCCATATCCTTGTCCGCCACGCGTTCGTCCAGACGTTCCCGCCACGGGTGGCACGGAACAGCCAGTCGTCATCACCCATGCCATCCATCTGCGCCTTGATCTGCGGCATGAGGAACCGTGGTATCGCGATGTTGCGGGCCTTTCCGTTCTTCGGGGTGCCGAGCATGCTACCGCCGTGCCCGTCGTCAGTCCATGTGCGGCCTATCCTGGCGCGCCGCTTGGCCGCGTCCACGTCACCGACCTTAAGGGCAAGCGATTCGCCTATGCGGCATCCCGTATAGGCCTGCCATCTGACCAGCAGACCGTCCACCGGCTTCCCGATCTTCTCCGCCTCGTCCGCGAGCAACTCGACCTCGCGGACCGAGAGGAACACCATGTCGTCGTCGTCGGAGGCGATCTTCGGCACGGTGACCCTGTCCACAGGATTCTCACCGATCCACCCGTTCGAGACGGCGTAGTCAAAGATGCCTTTGAGGACGAATTCCATGCTGGTTCCTTCAATGGCGCCGGTGGTGATTGCGGTGCTGGCCGCTGTTGACCATCCTATCGTCGCCAGTGGGCCGCCGCCTGAATAATTCCGAATGGAAACGCGGTCCCGGGCTGCGCTAATCGCCGTTTGAGGTGTGAAATCGGGATTAGTGTGGGCGAAATTGGTGGTATCTACATTTCGAGGGGTTGATCTGATGGATCAGGAACATCTATCTGCATTTCAGGGGGTTGCCCAAACGCGATATCCGAAGTATTAAGCGCTTTTTGCTGCTGGGATTGCACGGTTTTGGGAGCGTTCATACTTGGCTGGCACCCCCTCGAAACGTAGATAGATGTCCGGCGAGACCGAAATCAACCCCTCGAAACGTAGATACGGTTCAATGACGATGTGATTCCGGGCTTTTCGCCCATGACCGGGGGAGAGAAGATGGCGAATCGCGCCGGAAAGGGGTCGTGCCCGAACCGTGATGCCCCGTCATGACTGCAACATGGTGGTGCCGCCGTCCCTGACGAGCAGTGATTGACGGTCAGTGAGCGCGCGTAGGTCGAGCTCCGTGGAATACCGTTCGACGATGAGCCGTGCCGCCTGACCCATCGTGGGATTGCCCAGATGCGGCACCACGTGGAAATCCGTCAGACCGAGTCCTTTGTAGTCGCGCAGACCCGGGGCGCGATCCGTGCGGTCCATGATGGAGCAGTAGCCGATGTCCGGCGACATGATGACCGAACCGGCTGATTCGCCGATATACGGGATCCCGTCGGCTATCCGTTCGGCGAGCAGCGCATCCGCGCCGGTCCGCCGCAGTTCCTGCAGCAGAAAGAACGAATTGCCGCCGCCGACATATATGCAGTCGGCGTCCGAGAGGGTGCTCCGCACGTCGGGGGCAGCGGCCGTTGAAACATCCAGTTCGGTGACGCGGAATCCCAGTTGACGCAGTTGGCGGCGGGTCAGCATCGTATGCGCGAACCCCCATGGCTCTACAGCCGCGGCGGTCGTGATGTACGCCAGTCGACCGCCGTGCAGCCCGGGCAGTGCATGCGGGATCATCCCTGTGGCTCCGCGCAGCGTCGATGTGAGCATCATGGTCGCCATCCTGGCCTCCTTTCGTATCGCCCAGTATAGGACCGCGTTCATGAGAGCGCTGACAGATGAAAGGTCGAATGCGCGCGGTGGCGTTTGGGGCTCGCCTGGCCCGGTTGCCGGAAATGACGACATGGGCGCGAACGATTCCGCCGATGCGGACGGAAAATGCCATAACTCGAACGAAGACGATACGATTGGACGCATGAGCGAAACGAACAATGACAACCTGTGGCCGGCCCCGACCGCTGACGGCCCGCTGAACGCGACCGTGACCATCCCCGGCAGCAAATCCCTGTCGAATCGGTATCTGATCCTCGCCGTGCTTGGCGCGAAGCCCGTCACGCTTGTCGGGCTGTTGCGCTCGCGCGACACCGAACTGATGATGGGAGCGCTGTCGGCGCTTGGTGTGCGCTGCGACATCGACCCGGAAAACGACACCACGGTCACGGTGACGCCGCCGGAATCCGGCCGATTCAGCGGCAATGTGGGCGTGTACTGCGGACTCGCCGGCACGGTGATGCGTTTCGTGCCGGGACTGGCGCTGTTCGCGGACGCCCCGGTGCGGTTCGATGGAGACGATCAGGCATACGCGAGGCCGATGCAGCCGGTTCTCGACGGGCTCGAACAGCTTGGCGCCCGCGTCGAATACCACGGCGAGCACGGCCGGCTGCCGTTCACCATCACGCCACCGCGTCATGATGGGAAACAGGCCGATGACGGTTCCGCTGCCGCCAAGGTGAGCATCGACTCGTCCGGCTCTTCACAGTTCATCTCCGGTCTGCTGCTGATCGGGTCGCGCCTGCCCGGTGGGCTGGAGTTGCGGCATACGGGGGAGAAGACGCCGAGCCTGCCGCATATCCGCATGACCGTCGCTGATGTGAACGGCGCGAGCGGCAATGCGACCGCTGATGAGGAGTCTCGCGTCTGGCGAGTCGGCCATGCCGCGTTGCAGCTGCCGGAACGCGTGGTCGTCGAACCTGACCTGTCGAATGCGGCGCCGTTCCTCGGCGCGGCTTTGATCGCCGGAGGCACGGTGCGCGTGCCGCACTGGCCTGCTGAGACCACCCAGCCCGGTGGACTGCTGCCGGGATATCTGGAACGCATGGGCGCGCGCGTCTCGTTCCCCGAAGAGGACGGCGTGCGGTATTGCGAGGTGAGTGGCGACGGCCATGTGCATGGTCTTGGTGATTTCGACCTGACCGCGGCAGGGGAGATCGCGCCGTCGCTCGCGGCGATACTGGCGTTTGCCGATGCTCCGACCCGTATGCTCGGCATCGGTCATCTGCGTGGTCATGAGACAAACCGTCTGGAGGCGCTGGTCACGGAGATCACGCGCATCGGGGGAGAGGCCCGCGAACTGGAGGATGGCATCGAGATCACTCCTGTGCCGGTTGAGCGTCTGCACGGTGAGGTGATGGAATCCTACGCTGATCACCGCATGGCGACGTTCGCCGCGATGATCGGGCTGGCCGTGCCGGGCGTCCGAATCGTCAATGTGGAGACCACGCGCAAGACACTGCCCGATTTCGTGGGCATGTGGACCGGCATGTTGGAGCGGTGACCGCGACGAATATCACGGATATACGATGAGGGGCTGATTCCCAGCGGAATCAGCCCCTCATTTATGTTCGTCCGTTTGCGTTAGACGGACTGCGGCCTGCTAACGGCAGTTCGTCACTTGGTGAACGTGTTGCCGTAAGTGTCCGCGCCGTTCTCGGCGATTTCGGCGGACTTGCGGGCGATGGCCAGCTCCTCGTTCGTCGGGATGACGGCGATGATCACGGAGGAGTCCGGGGTGGAGATGATGCGCGGCTCCTTGGAGCGCTTCGCGTTCTTCTCCTCGTCCAGCTTGACGCCGAACGGGGCGAGCTTGTCGCACACCATCTTGCGCACGATGTCGTCGTTCTCGCCGACGCCGGCGGTGAAGGTGATTACGTCGCAGCCGCCCATCTGGTAGGTGTAGTTGCCGATGTAGCTGACGATGCGGTGCACGTACACGTCGAGGGCCAGCTTGGCGTCCTCGTTGCCCTCGGCCACCAGACGGTGAACCTCGCGCAGGTCGCCGAAGCCGGTCATGCCCATCATGCCGGAGCGCTTGTTGAACAGGGTGTCGAGCTCGTCCACGTTCATGTGGGCGTTGCGGATGAGGTGGAAGACCACGGCCGGGTCGATGTCGCCGGTGCGGCCGCCCATCATCAGGCCTTCAAGCGGGGTCAGACCCATGGAGGTCTCGACCGGCTTGCCGGAAACCTCGGCGGAGGCGGAGGCTCCGTTGCCGATGTGCAGCACGATCTGCTTGAGGCCTTCGGCCGGCTTGCCGATGACGCCGGGGACCACGGAGGAGATGAACTCGTGCGAGGTGCCGTGGGCGCCGTAACGGCGGATGTGGTACTGGTCGGCAATCTCCTTGTTCAGCGCGTAGGTGCTGGCCGCCTTCGGCAGCTGGAAGAAGAAGGAGGAATCGAACACGAAGATCTGCGGAACGTCGGGCAGCAGCGCGCGCATGACTTCGGCGCCCTTGGCCTCCGGGCCGTTGTGCAGCGGGGCGAGCACGGCCAGGTCCTTGACGGCGTTGATGGTCTTGTCGGTCACGAGGGCCGGCTTCGGGAAGAGGGATCCGCCCTGAACCACACGGTGACCGACGGCGACGATGCCTGCTTCGGACAGGTCCGGTCCGTACTCCTTGAAGAAGCCGAGCACGCGCCTGAGGCCCTGCTCGTGGTCGTGGATCGGCTCTTCGAGCTCGTGCTTCTCGCCGTTGTACTCGTGCTTGTAGTGACCGTCGACCGGTTCGCCGATCTTCTCGACGAGACCGGAGGCCAGACCTTCGCCGGACTCAAGATCGACCAGCTGATACTTGATAGAGCTGGAACCGGAATTGATGACAAGGACGGTTTTCGCCATTGTGGGCATCCTCCATGATTGATACGTACCGCGAAACACGGCTTTCCATCTGATAGATTACTCGCTGCTTGCTACAAATCAGCGCCGCAGGTTTCGCCGAGAGCCACCAAAGAGAAAAGCCCCGCTGACGGGCTGAGCCGTGAAGTAAACAGCGGGGCTGGTTATAGGTGAAGAGCGAACGACAGATTGCACGTGCCCCCGCTGGCGGGGGCTGTCGCGAATCGACTGGGGTGGTCGTAAAGAGCGGCTGTATCGCGTGGAGACCGCTAAAACACCCGCGTCACTGGGCCTCGATGGCGGTCAGTGCGATGGTGTTGATGATGTCCTGCACCGTCGCACCGCGTGAGAGGTCGTTGACGGGCTTGTTGAGGCCCTGCAGCACGGGGCCGATGGCGAGCGCCCCGGAGGAACGCTGCACGGCCTTGTAGCCGATGTTGCCGGAGCACAGGTCGGGGAACACGAACACGTTGACGTGTCCGGCCACGTCGTTGCCCTTGGCCTTGGTGGCTGCCACGTCGGGCGACCATGCGGCGTCGAACTGGATGGAGCCGACGACGGGCAGGTCCGGAGCCTTCTCCTTGACGATTCGCGTGGCCTCTTCGACGATGTCCACGTCCGGCCCCTTGCCGGAGCCGAGGGTGGAGTAGGAGAGCATGCCGACCTTGGGCTCGATGCCGAACGCCTTGGCGGTCACGGCGGACTGCAGCGCGATCTCCGCGAGCTGTTCGGCGTCCGGGTTGAGGTTGATGGCGCAGTCGGAGAACACGGTCACGTGGTCCTTGAAGCACATCAGGAAGGCGCCGGAGACGAGCCTCTGCCCGGGCTTGGTCTTGATGACCTGCAGCGCCGGACGCACGGTGTTTGCGGTGGAGTTGACCGCGCCGGACACCAGACCATCGGCGTAACCGAGCACGACGAGCATCGTGCCGAAATAGCTCGCGTCGGTCAGCTGCTTGCGGGCCTGCTCTTCGGTCATGCCCTTCTTGGCGCGCAGCTCGCACAGCTTGGCGACCATGGGCTTGAGGATGTTCTCGTCGTCCATGGCCTGGAAGCGTGCCTTGCCCAGATGGGTCAGACCGAGTTCCGCGCCCCGGGCGAGGATCGCGCCCTTGTCGCCCACGATGATGAGGTTCGCGATCTCGCGCTCCAGCAGGTAGTCGGCCGCCTTGATGATGCGGTCCTCTTCGCCTTCGGGCAGCACGATCGTTTTCTTGTTCGCTTTGGCGCGGCCGAGCAGGCTGTACTGGAAGGCGTACGAGGTGATCGGGAAGTCGATCTCGACGTTGATGGCCCGCAGGACCTCTTCGGTTGGCACGTTCGCCTGGAAGGCGGCGAGCGCCGCATCGGCCTGCGACGCCTCGGTGAACGGGATCTGGGGGATCGTCCACACCGGCAGCCCGAAGTCCGCGAGCGTGTCCTTGACCGAGACGGAGTGGCGCGGCTCGCAGCCCGTCACGAAGATGCCCAGCACCTTGTTGCCGGCGGCCTCCATGCCTTCGATGGAGAGACGGACGGTGTCCTTGAGCTCGTCAGGCCAACGGTCGATGGTGCACACGGCGAGGAAGACGCCGGCCTGCAGGTCGGCGGCGATGTTCGCGTTGAACTCGTAGGCGGTTGGGTCGTTGACGTGTGACTTGTCGGTGCCGACGATGAGCGCCGCGTCCGCGCGGGACACGTTCATCGCGTCGTTGAACGCCGCGACGATGTCGCCGCGGGAGCCTTCCTTGTCCTTGCGCACCTGGTGAATGTCCAGTCCGGTGGACAGCGCGACGCCGAGGCCGGCGTTGGAGGCGTTCAGCAGGATGGGGGTGAAGTGGTCGTGATTGGAGACCGCGGGGCGGAACACGGTGGTCTTGAATTTGGTGGTCAGCGCCTTGAGCACGCCGTATGCCACGACGTTGCGTCCGTTTGCGCCTTCAGGACTTGCGATGTAGATGTTCGTTGTTGTCACGTTTGTCTCCTCGTCGGGGATGGTACTGCTCGTGTGACCGCCTTGTTTCACACTTACTGACATTGTAGTACCCGATCGTTCGCTGCCGGGCGTTGACATGGCGGTAAACGCGGCCGGGGCGGTTCGACCGGGCGCGTGCGTCATTTGTGATACAGGCTCAGCCGCTCGTATTTCGGCTCGCAGCATACGTTGATGCCGAGTTTGCGGTACAGCTCCTCGTCGGTCGACGAGATGATGACCGAGAAGAATGCGTCGCAGCCGCGCAGCTGTTCCAGCCCGCCGATGACGCGGGCCGCGGTCGGGCTTTGCGCGCTTGTCAGCGACAGGGCGATCAGCGTTTCGTCGGAGTGCAGGCGGCGGTTCATGCTGGACAGGTGCTCGGTTTTCAGCCGGCAGATCGGTTCAATGGCGGATTCGTCGATGACGCGCTGGTTCTCGTCGATGCCGGTTACGGCTTTGAGCGCGTTCATCAGCAGCGCGCTTGCCGCGCCGAGCAGTTCGCCGGTCTTGCCGGTGACCACGCGCCCGTTGGGCAGTACCATAGCGCCGGCCGGTGCCCCGGTCGTCTCCTCCTTGAGCAGCGCGGCCGACCGCGCGGGCGACAGGTCCTTGTCCACTCCGGCCTTCTTCATGATGGAGCGAAGCCGCTCGACCTGGTCCTCGCCGGTGCCGGTGCGCCTGAGATGCACGGTGGCAGCGAAGTAGCGGCGCACGATCTCCATGCGGGCGGCATCCCGGCACGCCTCGTCGTCGACGATGGCGTAGCCTGCCATGTTGACGCCCATGTCGGTGGGGCTCTGATAGGGGCTTTCGCCCATGATCCGCTCCATCATGGCCTTGAGGACGGGGAACGCCTCGACATCGCGGTTGTAGTTGACCGTGGTTTTCCCGTACGCCTCTAGGTGGAACGGGTCGATGATGTTGGCATCGTCTAGGTCGGCCGTGGCGGCCTCGTAGGCGATGTTCACCGGGTGATTGAGCGGCAGGTTCCAGATCGGGAACGTCTCGTATTTCGCATAGCCGGCGGCGATGCCGCGCTTGTTCTCATGGTAGAGCTGCGACAGGCATGTGGCGAGCTTGCCGGAGCCGGGGCCGGGCGCGGTGACCACGACCAGCGGGCGCGTGGTGACGATGTAGTCGTTGCGCCCGTATCCGTCGTCGGAGACGATGTGCTCGATGTCGTGGGGGTAGCCTGCGATGGGGTAGTGCAGGTAGCAGGTGATGCCGAGCTGGTCGAGGCGCCGGCGATAGGTGTCCGCGGCCGGCTGCCCCGCGTACTGGGTGAGCACGACGGAGCCGACGTGGAATCCGCGCGAGCGGAAGATGTCGATGAGTCGCAGCACGTCCTCGTCGTACGTGATGCCGAGGTCGCCGCGCATCTTGGCCTTCTCGATGTGGTTGGCGTTGATGGCGATGACGATCTCCACGTCGTCGGCGAGGCTTTTGAGCATGCGGAATTTGGAATCCGGCTCGAAGCCGGGCAGCACGCGTGACGCGTGATAGTCATCGAACAGCTTGCCGCCGAACTCCAGATAGAGCTTGCCGCCGAACTGCGCGATGCGCTTTCGGATGTTGGCGGCCTGTAGCTCGATATATTTCTCGTTGTCGAATCCCTGTCGCATGTGCAGTGAGAGTCCCTTCCGAACGGAGCGCTGTACCTGCACGATTATACCGGGTTCTTTACGAGGGCCACCCCCCACCAGTCGCGAAGCGGCTGGGGGTCTTACAAGAATCTGCGAGTGAAATTCGGCGATGTGCGCGGCCTCTAGGCGCACCGAAGGAAGCTGTACAAAGGTACCGCGACTGAGGAGCAACGACGAGGACACTCCGTTATTCCAAATTCACTCCCATTCGATGGCTTCAGTTCTGCCGTCACGTCATTCCAGTTGCCTCCAGTTTTCGGCGCCGTCTCGAGCCGAGTGCCGCCAAGTAACACCGTGTCGTGTTTCGTCGGCCTCGGGGACAAAAGTGGGGACAACTTTTTTCAAACTCAGGGCTTTGAGTTTTTTTGTTTTTGTCCCAAAGCGCGCGGCGGACCGCCTTTGAGATTCCGCTGACGTCCGGATACGCTTCGATCTCCCTTGAATTTTCAGACAGCATATGGTATAAGGTAATTGGTTTTCCGTTAGGAAGGCTTCCAAGTGCCGGGGACGTTTTCCCCGGCTTTTTTCTTATCCAGGAGAACAATGCGAGAACTCAGCATCTTCGTCGACGAGTCGGGAAGCGACGGTCTCTCCGACCGCCACTACCTGCTTACCGTCGTCATGCACGACCAATCCGAGAGCATCGCGGATTCGATCGCGGCATATGAGGGCGCCCTTCGCGCCAAGGGGCTCCCGGACATACCCTTCCATGCGTCGCCGCTCATGAACGGCAAGGACCAGTACTCGGGGCTCGACTTGAGGACGCGCAAGATGTTGCTCGGCTCGTTCCGAGTCTTCTTCCGCCACATGCCCGTGAGGTACCACACCTTTGCATACGCGACCAAGCAGTTCGCCTCGCTCGACAAGCTCGCGGGGACGATGCGAAGGGACCTCGTGAACTTCCTCTTCGACAACCTCGCGGAGCTGCAATCCTACGATATGGTCAAGGTCTATTACGACAACGGCCAGCATTCTATCGCCGAGTCGCTCCATCGCGCGGTCGAGTACGCGCTCTCGAAGGACGCCGTCGTCTACCGATCGGCGCAGCCCTCCGAGTACCGGCTTTCGCAGGCGGCGGACTACATCTGCACCATGGAACTCACGGCGATCAAATACGCGGAGCATACAGCCACCGCGACGGACGAGAAGTTCTTCGGCAAGTGGTCCGATTTCAAGAAGGGCATATTTAAGGAGACACGCAAGAAGTTTCTCTAGAAAGACGGCTCGCCATCGGGGAACGGTTTCCCACAGGGGGCTCGCTGCGCGGGAGGGGCCCTTGACGGCATCGCTGTGGGTAAGTACCGGGAGCTCGAGGAGATAACCGCCGAAGAGGCTACAGCGATCATCGGAAAGTGCGAAGAAGAAATGGCCCCAAAGGAAGAAACCCAAGAATCCGAGAAGCGTCCCCAAATGGGAGCGCTTCTTCGGAGACGCTAGCTCGCCCTGCCGTCAGATGCCCCGGGCAAACCCAGCTACGGCCTTTTCGGCACGTGCAGCAGCTTAGCCCCGCAGGAAGAGCAGAACGCTGCTTCACCGGACGCCTTGACACCGCAATAGGGGCAGAAAGCCGCGCGCACTATGCGGTCCGTCGGCGTCCAAGACCTAATCCTCTTGGCGGTCGGTCTGCCACGCGTTCGGCTATGCCCGAGCCGTCGTTAGAGCTCGCTACGGTGTAGTCGCTCGTGAGGTGGCCCTTGTAGTCGAAGTCGATCACGAACTTCCACGAACTGATGCCGCTGAGCGAAGCGACGGTCCCGTAAACCTTGTGCCCGTTCACGGAAAGGGACTCGAGCCTTTTGACGGATCACCCCGTAGCCTCGACGATCTCCTCGAACCCCTCCTGGGTCACATCGTCCCTGAAACACTCGCTCGCACGGTCCCACTCGGCTTTTGCCTTGACCTTCTCGAGCTCGATCTTCCGCTTATCCTGCCTATCGCATGCGAACAGTATGATGCCGAGAAAAGCAAAAGCGGGAAATAGGGTCGTCAGGATGTTGACCAAAGATTCCGTTCAAGGTCCCCCTAAACAAGCCCAGCGCCGTGGGCAAGAAGAAACAGCGCGACGTGGAGGATGATGAAGGCAGGCAGCCCCACCGCGAAATACCACTTGGACGTCTTATGGTGGGCGACGCGCATCCCGGCGATGCCTCCAAGGGCCCCTCCCGCGAGCGAGAGACCAAGCAAGGTGGCTTCGGGGAACCTGCTGCCG
The DNA here is from genome assembly GCA_937943045.1 of uncultured Collinsella sp. GTDB lineage: Bacteria > Actinomycetota > Coriobacteriia > Coriobacteriales > Coriobacteriaceae > Collinsella. The sequence continues at coordinate 33,722 of CALEBN010000060.1, forward strand.
CGGTCAATCGCCCTCTTCTTGTCCAGGCAAAAAACGGCGAACGTGATGACGTTGATGGCGAGAAGGTATGCACCGAGAGCGACGATGACGGGCGCGTTGAACGAAGCGCCCGGTTCCAGATCGACGACGATGACTCCGGCCCAAACGAGCACGACAAGCACCCACACAATCAAGAAGACTATGGCGCTGAACCACCAGGCGATGTTGTGCTTGTTCATGTGGTTCCTGGTGAAGATCATAAGGGCAAGGAGCATCCCCAGGGCGCCGCCCGCTACGGCGAACAGGGTCAAGATCCTGCCGTCCATGAGGCCGGTATCCTCGTCCTGGTTGTAACGGGCTATCGCGTAGTCGATCGCGAAGAGAATGAACGTGAGGGCATTAATGCCCGCAAGATAGATAACGAAGGGGTGAACGCCCTGGACAGCACCGCCCAGGGCAGATAGTGCCTGCTCCATAAGAAGAACTCCTTCCCGAACAACATGCCGCCATTATACAGGTAGATTGAACGCCCGATGCGCCTGTTTCCATTGATGCTCCGGGTATGGCGAGAAGAGCCTTTCCGCGGCCCAAACCGCATGGCCAGCCGCAGGCCGCGCTAACCTCTCGCGCCGTTCGTCTGCTTTCGCTCGTCCGAAATTACAACCGCAGCAGGCCGTGTCCAACGGATGGATACCATTTACCCGGGTGCATCTGGGGCAACGGGCCGGCAGGCCCTCGAAAGGTCGCTCGCAGAACACGCAACATCAAACACGAAAGAAGAGACGAACGACAGATGCCGGACCCCGGACGACAGCACCGCGGAAGACGAGCATTCCGAACACAACTGAACGAACTTCGATCCTAGGCAGGCGCCCGCACGGGCGCCTTTTGCTTTTCGGGGACTTAGCTGCCAGCTAAGGCGTACGGCTCATGGCCGTTTCGTGAAGGCCCGACCAGCTCGACCCACCTCGACCCATCTCCGCTCCTGTCGGGCGTGTCAATCGCCGTCAGGCGGTTCAATCGTCGCGCAGACGTAAACGCACACAGGACCGCGCAGACGTATCGCGCGGAAAGATTGGAGGCAACCATGGCGCACGCTACGAAATGCGCCGCGCCCGAGGGCAACCGGGGCCGCGACGAGTGGATGACGGTGATCGAGATGCAGGAGTACATGGGGGCGAGCCGGAGTAAGGCATACGACCTCATCTGGCCGGGAGAGATCGACTCGTACAGGCTCGGAAGGAAGCTCCTGGTTTCGAGGGCGTCGGTGGACGCCTACATCGAGTCGAGGGGCGGCAGGAAATGACGACGGCGACCGCCCCGGGAGCCGCCCGCGGCCGGGCACGCGAGGGAGCCTCGAGACGAGAGGAGCTCGAGGACGACCATGACCAAGAGCATTAGCAGGAGCCAGATGAGGCTCATCGCATCGACCAACGCGATATTCGGCGCCGACGAGGCGTGCGCGATGCTGCGCATCAGCCGCGACGCCATGTACCGGCTCACCAATATGCCTCAAACATGCTGGAACTGCCACAAGGCCATCAAGCCACAACACAAAGGAAGTGCGCTTCTCGTTGCTCCACACTGTTCTTTAATAGGGGAGAACGAAAAGCAATCAACAGCAAAGCGCCGGGGCCACCGATGGCTATATGGAAGGAAAATGCCTATTTTCGATTCCAAAGGTCGGCATCACTGGTAGGCATATCATCATCCTCGAATTCGCCAAGGTAGGTGTAATGGTGATAGCGTTCCCCATCATACTCGTACCCAGTGTAGTCATAACCTCTCTGAGTAACCCCTTGATAAGGCTTGAACTCCGCCTCAGCCTCTTCTTTGGTGTAGTGGTCAGCATCGAACCAAACGCCCTCGGTCTTATCATCGCCCCAGCCGAGCTTTTTGCCCTTGAATACGTGTCTCATGGTATCCACACTTTCACTAATGACTCCCGTTTAGGCTATTGTAGCACTCTCCCATTCAGCTCGTTCGTCTTTTCGGCATATCCAACCAACTGTCTTGTCTTCAGATGCCCCGACGTCCCCACGGCGTCCATCCCCGTCGTCGCGAAGCTGATGCCCGAGCTTCATTTGGCCCCATTTCCGCTCATAAGTACCTTGAGGCTACGGAACGTGCCCGAAGCGATAACACCGCTCAACGACAACTCCCGCGAAGTGACGGCTGTGGCCTCCTTCAGCGCCGAACGCGAGTTGAACGCGTGTTACATTCGCGCCGTGCGCCACAACGCGCTCATGCCATCCACCGGCGCAAGCGCCAAGAACCCGTAAAACCAACAGCTCGTGCACGGCCACGAACCCGCGCCCACGTCGCCTCCGCTTACGACGAGCCTAGCTTGCTTGGCGGGCATCCACCCAAGACACGCATTGGACGGCGTTGCACCAACAGCAAGCAATAACCCAGAGGCGCTCCTCATTTGCATTATGCCTAATGAAGAGCGCCTCTATTTGGGTTAAATGCAATATGCGATAACGAAACCCCCGAAGTCAGTACTCATTTCCGACGTCTATGAACACCAGCCAATCGATACTCAAAACGTCGTGAGTACAATTTGAGTACCAACCTGAGCGATCCCTTGCGAGCAAAAGCAATCTGCCGGTCAGCATTAATTTGAAATGAATTGATGGCGTTGCTTCGGTAATTGAAAGCACTTTAAAACGTACCAGTAAACAATTATCCCAGCTAAACAGCTTGAGAGATTGCGTAGCTGGCTTGTATATACCATATACACCACAGTCCGCAGACACCCATGGCATGTAAATAAAAAAAGAGGGAGGCTGTTTCCGACCTCCCTCGCAAAGGGCTATCTACTATTCCCACTCGATGGTTGCTGGGGGTTTGCTAGTGCAATCCAGTACCACGCGGTTGATCTGGCGGCACTCGTTGGTGATGCGGGTGGAGATCGTGGCGAGCACGTCGTAGGGCACGCGCGACCAGTCGGCGGTCATGGCGTCCTCCGAGCTGACCGGTCGCAGGACGATGGGGGAGCCGTAGGTGCGCTCGTCGCCTTGGACGCCGACCGAGTGAACGTCGGCGAGTAGCACGACCGGGCACTGCCAGATGTCGCGGTCGAGGCCGGCGCGGGAGAGCTCTTCGCGGGCGATGGCGTCGGCCTCGCGCAGCAGGTCGAGGCGTTCCCTGGTGATTTCGCCGATGATGCGGATGCCCAGGCCCGGGCCGGGGAAGGGCTGGCGCCAGACGATCTCGTCGGGCAGGCCGAGCTCGGTGCCGATGGCGCGCACCTCGTCCTTGAAGAGGGTACGCAGCGGTTCGATGAGCTGGAACTTGATGTCCTTGGGGAGCCCGCCGACGTTGTGGTGGGACTTGATGTTGGCCGCGCCGTCGCCGCCGCCGGATTCGACGACGTCGGGGTAGAGGGTTCCCTGCACGAGGAACTTGACTTCCTTGCCGCGGGCGCCGGCTTCTTCGAGGACCTGACGCTGGGCTTTCTCGAAGGTGCGGATGAACTTCTCGCCGATGATCTTGCGCTTGCGCTCGGGCTCGGAGACGCCCTTGAGCGCTTCGAGGAAGTCGTCGGCGGCGTCGACGGTGATCAGTCGGATGCCGGTGGCGGCGACGAAGTCGTGCTTGACCTGCTCGACCTCGCCTTTGCGCAGCAGGCCGTGGTCGACGAACACGCAGGTGAGCTGGTCGCCGATGGCCTTGTGGACGAGGGCGGCGGCGACTGCGGAGTCGACACCGCCGGACAGGCCGCAGATCACTTCGGCGTCGCCGACCTTCTCGCGGATCTTGGCGACCTGGTCCTCGATGATGGAGGAGGCGTCCCAGTTGTCGGGCAGGCCGGCGCACTGGTGGAGGAACGTCTCGATGAGCTTCTGGCCGAGGGGGGTGTGCTTGACCTCGGGGTGCCACTGCACGCCGTAGAGCTTGCGGGACTCGTCCTGCATGGCGGCGACGGGCGCGCCCTCGGTGTGGGCGAGCACTTCGAAGCCGGCGGGCGCGGTCTTGACGGCGACGCCGTGGCTCATCCACGTGTCCTGCTCGGCCGGGGAGCCGGCGAGCAGCCCGTCCGTCTTGTCGATGGTCGTGTCGGTCTTGCCGTATTCGCCGAGCGCGGCCTTGTCGACGTCGGCGCCGAGCGCGTACGCCATGGCCTGGAAGCCGTAGCAGATGCCGAGCACGGGCACGCCGGCGTTGAACAGCTTGGGATCGACGCGCGGGGCGCCGGGCTCGAATACGGATGCGGGGCCGCCTGACAGGATGATGGCCTGCGGGTCCTTGGCGAGCATCTCGTCTACCGGCATGGAATGGGGGACAAGCTCCGAATACACGTTCGCCTCGCGCACGCGACGGGCGATGAGCTGCGCGTATTGGGCGCCGAAATCGACGACAAGCACCGGGCCGTTAGCCATGGGACTCCCTTCATGCGGCCGCGCGCGATAGCGGATACATAGGTATGGGCGATATCGTTGATTGCGGCCATTGGTATTGTGTGGACTTCTTACAGTATGTCACATCAATTGTGGCGATTCGAGCCGACATTGGCGTGTGTGATGGGCGGGTGTCGTCCGGGAGCGACGCACCGTTTCACAAAACCGAACAATTAACGCTGTTAATATGAACAACACGCCGCATGTTCTGTTGCCTGCATGAACACGCGGCGTGCCGGTAGATCGCTGAAATCGTTGGAAAATAAGAGTTTCTCATTGGATGGAGCCGTAATATAACCTGTGAGGACGCCGGTTATTCACTCATAATTCATACAATTAATCTAACATTTTCGAACACACATGCAAAAAAGCTGCCAAAAGTCTTGCTCTCAACGTACCATGATGAACGATTGGGATTGGGCAACCGCGAAATCGCAAGGCTTCGCGAGAGTCCATGACCGAACGATAATGATCAATTGCACATCACTGTGCAGGAGTACAGGAGTACACATGACGAGTCCTGTTATTGGCACCCCTTGGAAGAAGCTGAACGCTCCGGTTTCCGAGGAAGCTCTTGAAGGCGTGGACAAGTACTGGCGCGTTGCCAACTACCTTTCCATCGGCCAGATCTATCTGCGGAGCAACCCGCTGATGAAGGAACCCTTCACCCGTGAAGACGTGAAGCACCGTCTGGTGGGGCACTGGGGCACCACCCCTGGCCTGAACTTCCTCATCGGCCACATCAACCGCTTCATCGCTGACCACGGCCAGAACACCGTGTTCATCATGGGCCCGGGCCACGGTGGCCCCGCCGGTACCTCCCAGTCCTACCTGGACGGCACCTACACCGAGACGTACCCCAACATTACCAAGGATGAGGCTGGCCTGCAGAAGTTCTTCCGCCAGTTCTCCTACCCGGGCGGCATCCCCTCCCACTTCGCTCCGGAAACCCCGGGCTCCATCCACGAGGGTGGTGAGCTGGGTTACGCTCTGTCCCACGCTT